>NZ_JBICXA010000015.1:0-76839 GCF_043200035.1 Streptomyces sp. NPDC048504 | reverse complement strand
CGTACCCCCCCCCCCCCCCCCCCCCCCCCCCCCGCCCCCCCCCCCCCCCCCCCCCCCCCCGCCCCCCCCCCCCCCGGGGGGGGGGGGGGGGGGGGGGGGCGGGACCTCACCGTCGTACTACCGGCGTCGCACTGCCGGTGCTCAGCCGATCTGCGCGCCGAACGTCGACAGCGCCTCGGTGACCGGCTGGAAGAAGGTCTCGCCGCCCGAGGTGCAGTCGCCGCTGCCGCCGGAGGTGAGGCCGATCGCCGCGTCGCCGTCGAACAGCGAGCCGCCGCTGTCACCGGGCTCGGCGCAGACGTCGGTCTGGATGAGGCCGTTGACGATGTCGCCGTTGCCGTAGTTCACGGTGGCGTCCAGGCCGGTGACCGTGCCGGTGTGCACCTGGGTCGTCGAGCCGCTGCGGGTCACCTTCTCGCCGACCGTGGCGGCGGCGGCGTGGGTGATGGCCTGCGAGGAGCCGTTGTAGAGGTCGACCGCGCTCGGGTGGGCGACGTCCGAGGTGTACTTGACCAGGCCGAAGTCGTTGTCCGGGAAGCTGGACTGCTCGTTCGTGCCGATCTCGTTGCCGCTGGAGTCGGACCAGGTGGAGATGGCCTCGGTGCAGTGCCCGGCCGTGATGAAGTACGGCGCGCCGCCCTTGACCACGTTGAAGCCGAGCGAACAACGGCCGCCCGAGCCGGAGATGGCGTCGCCGCCCGCGATGAAGGGTTTGAACTCCCCCTTGGTGCGCTGGAGTTCGGCCTTGCCGCCGAGCCTGTCGACGACCTTGGTGAGCTTGGTCCACTCGGCGTCGGAGACCGTGCGGTCGGCGGTGACGACGACCTTGTTGGTGGTGGGGTCGGTCGCCCACGAGGTGCCGGGGATCGTCGCGTCCTGCTTGAGGGTCGTACGGGCGCTCGTCAGCTCGGCGAGGGAGTTCTCGACGATTCTCGCCTTGGCGCCGGCCGCCTCGACGGTGTCGGCGGCGGTCTTGTCGAGCACGTTGACCACGAGGCTCTTGGTCTTCGCGTCGTAGAACGTGCCGGCCGCGTCGGTGCCGAGGTTCTTGCCGAGCGTCGAGGCGAGCTTTCCGGCCGCGAGGGCCGAGAGGGTGTGGGGTGCGGCCGCCCGCGTGGTCTCGCTGGCGTTCGCACTCTGCAAGGTGACTCCCGCGACGACCAGTGCGGCTATGCCCGCGCCTGCCACGGCCACCCGTCGCCTGGGTATGCGTCGGTGCTTCAACTCGTGTCCTCCTGTGGGGGGTCGGCCCGCCAGGTTATGGGGACCCGACCGGCCGAAAGGTAGGTTGACGAGCGCCCACTCTTCCTAATCGCACAGGGAGCGCACAAGGTCGACTTCAGGTCGTGCGCGGAACGCGGTTGCACGCCCCCCTCGCTTTGACTGTCCACGGTCATCCCAGGCCATTCGCACTGCAAACACTGCGTGCGAGTAACGCCCATCAGCCGGTGAGGTCTAGTCCTGTCTTGAAATCGACCCGTCGGAGTCCGGATCCGACTGAGGCTCGGCGGGCGGAAGTTGCTCGTGCACCGGTTGCGCTGCCACAGGGGCAACCGGCGTCACGGGTGCCGCGGGCACTGCGGGCGCGGCAGGAGCGGCCGGGGCCGCTCGCTCCAGGAACCGCAGCAGCTCGACCGGGAAGGGGAGTACGAGCGTCGAGTTCTTCTCGGCAGCGACCGCCACCACCGTTTGCAGCAGCCGGAGTTGGAGCGCGGCGGGCTGCTCGGACATCTGCTCGGCGGCCTCGGCGAGTTTCTTCGAGGCCTGCAACTCGGCGTCCGCGTTGATGATCCGGGCCCGGCGCTCACGGTCGGCCTCGGCCTGCCGGGCCATCGACCGCTTCATCGTCTCCGGCAGCGACACGTCCTTGATCTCGACCCGGTCGATCTGCACGCCCCAGCCGATGGAGGGACTGTCGATCATCAACTCCAGGCCCTGGTTGAGCTTTTCGCGGTTGGAGAGCAGATCGTCGAGGTCGCTCTTGCCGATGATCGACCGCAGCGAGGTCTGCGCCATCTGCGAGACGGCGAACCGGTAGTCCTCGACCTGCACCAGCGCGTCCGCCGCGTCGACGACCTTGAAGTAGACGACCGCGTCCACCCGGACCGTCACGTTGTCGCGGGTGATGCCCTCCTGCGCGGGCACGGGCATCGTCACGATCTGCATGTTGACCTTGCGGAGCTTGTCCACGAACGGGACGACCATCGTGAAGCCGGCTCCGCGCACCTCGGGCCGCAGCCTACCGAGCCGGAACACCACGCCCCGCTCGTACTGTTTGACGACCCGCGCGGCCGCCATCGCGTACACCACTCCGACGGACGCGAGCGTCACTCCCGCCGTCACCAGCTCCTCGACCATCACGGCCCCCCAGGGTCCGACGTGGCGCATCAGGTGCCTTCTCCGATACCCACGACGGTAACTCCGTGTGCCGCACAAGAGCGAGCCCCCGCACGCCAGTTGCGTACGGGGGCTCACCCGCTGCCGGCTGCAGTCCGGAGCGGAGGACGTTCAGGCGGACGTCAGCCGACGCTCACGCCGTAGTAGCTCAGCGCCTCGGTGACCGGCTGGAAGAAGGTCGTGCCGCCGGAGGTGCAGTCGCCGCTGCCGCCCGAGGTCAGACCGTAGGCCACGGTGCCGCCGTAGAGCGGACCGCCGCTGTCGCCGCCCTCGGCGCAGACCGTGGTCTGGATCATGCCGTAGACGACGTCGCCGCTGCCGTAGTTGACGGTGGCGTTCAGGGCGGTGACCCGGCCGCTGTGCGTGCCGGTGGTGGAGCCGCGCCGGTAGACGGTGGTGCCCACGCTCGGCGTGGCCGCGCTGGAGATGGTCTGGCTGCCGACCGCGCTCGGGTGGGCGATCGACGTGTTGGTGTACTTGACCAGCGCGAAGTCGTTGGTCGGGAAGCTGTAGCTGACGTTCGTGCCCAGCACCGTGGTGTGCCCCGAGTTGGAGTACCAGGTCGAGGCGACCTCACCGCAGTGGCCGGCGGTCAGGAAGTAGTACGTGCTCCCGCTGTGCACGTTGAAGCCGAGCGAGCAGCGGTACGCGCCGCCGTAGATGGCGTCGCCACCGGTGATCAGCTTCTTGAACTGACCGGCCGTGTGCTTGATGGTGATCGCGTCGGCGGTGCTGCCCGCCTGCGACTTGATCTTCGCGATCTCGGCCTGGGAGACCGTGCTGTCGACGGTGACGACGACACGGTTCGTCGCGCTGTCGACCGCCCAGGCGGTGCCCGGGACATCGGCCTTGAGTACGGACGAGTTGGCCGCGGAGAGCTGGGTGGCGCTGAACGTGTGGGCGTCGCTGGCGCTCGCGGTGGGGACGGCGAACGCGGCAGCGGCGACGAATCCGGTGGCCACGGCGATCAGCCTGGTCCGTCTCGCGATTCCGCTGCGCGGGGTGGTGCGCTTGATCCTCACGTTTCGTTCCCTCCTAGGGGAATTCGGGGGCCCGCGTGGGGTCGGGGCCCGTGAGGCGCAGTCAGGGTCGGGCGTCCGGTTTCCGAACACGCCGTGCTCCTGACAAGCGCTGTGGGGGAGTATTCGGCCGCCCGGCCGATGGGCGCAAGGGCGCCTTTCGGCCGTACGACCTTCAACTGGCACACGGTCTACGCGAGTTGATCACCCGGACGCAGTGGGCCGAAACACAGCCCGCCGCAGGTCAACGCACCGTCTGCCGAAGGATGCGCTCCCCCGCCTCGACCGCGAGGCCCAGCGTATTCCCGGGCGGCGGGAAAGGGCAGATGAAATGGTCGGCGAACGCGCACGGCGGGAGCACGGCCCGGTTGAAGTCGACCGTCGTGCGCCCCTCCGCGTCGGGCGCCGCCGCGTACAGGAACCGGAACCGGTAACTGCCGTCCCCGCTCGTGGAGTCGGCGAACACCGCCCACAACGTGCCGTCGTCCTGCACCGCCACCTGCAAGGTCACCTCCAACCCGTCGAGCCGGAAGGCGAGTTCACCCGCGAGCCCGAGCCCGCGTTCGACACCGTCCGCCGTGCCGACACGCACGGTGCGCAGTGCGTCGTACGGCGTGAAGCGCCCCGGCACCGACCAGCGCGGCCGGTACGGCGTGACCTCGACGCCCCGGAACGCGCGCCGCGCCGCCGAGTCGGGGTCGTAGTCGCGCACACCCCAGATGCCCTCGCGGACGACGACGACCAGCCGACGCTCGCCGAGGCCGACACGGGCCGCGCTCACCGGGCCGGGGTCCGCGCCGAGGCGGGTCTCGCCGGTGAAGGGTTTCCCGTCGACGGTCAGTCCGTCGGCCGCCGTCGCGGTGAGGACCACCGGGCCGTCATCGGCGTCGACGTCACCGTCGAGAATCCATACGCCGGGGGTGTCCGGAAGGTGACCGTCCGGGTGGTCCTCCAGCCAGTGTGTGCCGGTGAGGGCGAGAGGCCCGTAGGGAGCCGACACGCTCTCCATCCGCCGCTCGTGCCACTGTCTCCACTCGTCGGCCGCGTCCGAGGTCATGCCGTCAGCTCCATCGTCGTGCGCTCAGTCCTGTCGTCGCGTGGTCACCCCTTCCCTGCCTGCCGGGTCGGGGAGCCCGAGATGTGAGCGCAGGGTCGTGCCCCGGTATTCCGTGCGGAACGCGCCACGTTCCTGGAGCAGCGGCACCACCCGGTCCACGAACTCGTCGAGGCCGCCGGGGGTGAGATGCGGCACGAGGACGAACCCGTCGGCGGCGTCCTGTCGTACGAAGGTCTCCAGCTCGGCGGCGACCGCCTCCGGGGTGCCGATGAAGGACTGCCGGCCGCTCGCCTCGATCACGGTCTGCCGGATGGACAGCCCCTTCTCGCGGGACAGCGCCCGCCACTTTTCGGCCATCGCGACGGTGTCGCCGCGCCGGGTCCGCCCCTGGGTGACCGACGATTCCGGCACCGGGTCGGACTCGGGGAACGGGCCGTCGGGGTCGCAGTCGGAGAGGTCCGTGCCCCAGATCTGTTCCAGGGCGAGGATCGCGTTCTGCGGGGAGACCTGCTGCCGCCGGATCTCGGCGGCCCGCTCCTGCGCCTCGGCCGCGGTGTCGCCGAGGACGACGCTGACGCCGGGCATGATCTTGAGATCGTCCGCGCTACGGCCGTACTTGGCGAGACGTCCCTTCACATCGGCGTAGAAGGCGCGGCCGTCCTCCAGCGTGCCGTGCCGGGTGAAGATGACGTCGGAGGTCCGCGCCGCGAACTCCCGCCCCTCGCCCGAGTCCCCGGCCTGGATGACGACCGGGTGCCCCTGCGGTGAGCGGGGCACGGTGAACTCGCCCGCGATGTCGAAGTGTTGGCCCCGGTGGGCGAAGGGGCGGGAGAGTCCGTCGGGGGTCCAGGAGTCCCACAACTCCCTTGCCACATCGACGAATTCGGCCGCCCGGGTGTAGCGGTCCGCTCGGTCGAGGTATCCCCCGCGCCGGAAGTTCTCGCCGGTGAAGGCGTCGGACGAGGTCACCACGTTCCAGGCGGCACGGCCGCCGCTGAGGTGGTCCAACGTGGCGAGTCTGCGGGCGAGTTCGTACGGCTCGTTGAAGGTCGCGTTGACCGTGGCGGCCAGCCCGATGCGCCGGGTGACGGTGGCGAGCGCGTTGAGGACCGTGAGGGACTCGGGGCGGCCGACGACGTCCAAGTCGTGGATACGGCCCTTGTGTTCGCGCAGTCGCAGCCCCTCGGCGAGGAAGAAGAAGTCGAAGAGGCCGCGTTCGGCGGTGCGGGCGAGGTGCTCGAAGGAGGAGAAGGCGATCTGGGACCTCGACCGCGGATCGGCCCACACGGCGGTGCTGTTGACTCCGGGGAAGTGCGCGGCCAGATGGATCTGCCGGCGAGACGGCCTCCGTACGGTCATGACGCTCCCCCGGTCACGGCGTACCGGTTGGCGGGCCGGGCCAGGCCCAGATGCTCCCTGAGCGTGCTGCCCGGGTAGAACGTGCGGAACAGGCCCCGGTGTTGGAGCAGCGCGACCGTGCCGTTCACGAGCCGTTCCAGGTCGCGGCGGGGTTCGACGGGCGTGAGGTGGAAGCCGTCGACGGTACGGTCGCCGTGCCAGCCGGCGATCAGCTCCGCGAGGTCGACCGGGCCGCCCCGGTACAGCGGGCCGTGCGCGGTCTGCCGGGGGCCGCCCCCGCCGTGGCCCGGTTCGGCCGCGTGCTCGCCGTCGCCGAGGTCGACGACGAGGCTCACCACGACCCGCAGGGTGTCCGGGTCGCGGCCGAACTTCTCGGCGGACGCCCGCAGTTCGGCCCGTACGGACCCGGCCTGCGCGGAACTCGCCGCGCGAACGAGGGCCACATCGGCGTACCGGGCGGCCGTCCGCCGGGCCTGGCCCTCGGTGGCGTCGACCACGCGGACCGGGTGGCCCTGCGGTGGTCTGGGCACGATCGAGGGGCCCTTGACGGCGAACTCGGCGCCCTGGAAGTCGACGTGGTGCAGCTTGTCCCGGTCGACGAAGCGACCGGTGGCCGTGTCCCGTATCTCGGCGTCGTCCTCCCAGCTGTCCCACAACTGGGCGGCCACGTCGGCGACTTCACCGGCCTCCGCCCACAACGCGTCGGCGGGCGCGGCGTGCCGGCGGCCGAAGAGGCGGGCCTCGCCCTCGGTGGTCGACACGTCGAGCCGCCAGCCGGCCCGGCCCCGGCTGACCCAGTCGAGGGTCGCAACCGCGGCCTGCACATGGAAGGGCTCGGTGTGCGTGACGGTCACGGTCGGCACCAGACCGATCCGGCTGGTCGCCGGGGCGACGCGGGACAGGACGGCGAGGGCGTCGGGTCCGGGGCGCGCGAAGGTGTCGTCGAGCGTCACGAAGTCGAGGCCGCCGCTCTCGGCGAGCCGCGCCAACTCGACGTAGGAGTCGGCGTCGTAGGCCGACCGCTGGTCGACGGCGGCGGCCAGATGCAGGCCCCGGCCGTGCGAGGAGGTCATGTGGGGAGTCCCTTTCTGCGCACGTCACAGCACCTTGGACAGGAAGGTCCGGGTGCGTTCGTGCCGGGGTCGGTCGAGTACGTCGGCCGGGGCGCCCTGCTCGACGATCCGGCCGTCGTCCATGAAGACGACGGTGTCGGCGACCTCGCGGGCGAAGCCGATCTCGTGGGTGACGACGATCATCGTGGTGCCCTGGTGGGCCAAGTCCTTGATGACGTCGAGGACTTCACCGACCAGCTCGGGGTCGAGCGCGGAGGTCGGTTCGTCGAAGAGCAGCAGTTTCGGCTCCAGGGCGAGCGCGCGGGCGATCGCGACCCGCTGCTGCTGCCCGCCGGACATCTGCCTGGGGTAGGCGTCGGCCCTGTCGGCGAGCCCCACCCGGTCGAGGAGCCGGCGCGCGCTCTCAACCGCCTCTCGGCGGGGGCGTTTCAGCGCGGAGACCGGTGCCTCGATGATGTTGTCCAGCACGGTGAGGTGCGGGAAGAGGTTGAAGTTCTGGAAGACGAACCCGATCCGGGTGCGCTGCTTCAGCACCTCGCGCTCACGCAGTTCGTACAGCTTGTCGCCGGAGCGCCGGTAGCCGACGAGCGTGCCGTCGACGCTGATCGTGCCCTGGTCGACCTTCTCCAGATGGTTGATGGTGCGCAGCAGCGTCGACTTGCCGGACCCCGACGGGCCCAGGATCACGGTGACTTCGCCCGCGCGCACCGCGAGGTCGATGCCCTTGAGCACGTCGAGCGACCCGAAACTCTTGTGGACGGACCTGATGTCGACCATGACGGTCATGGTGTGAATCCCTTGTACTGGCAGCGGAGTTGGCGGTCGAGAGCTACGCGGTGGCCCGACACGCGAGGTCCCGCAGGAACGCCAGCACGGCCCGCGCGGTGGCGTCGTTCTGCCGGAAGGCGGGACCGCCGGTGCGTGGCCGGGTGAAGGCGCCAGGCGTCCGCACGTCGGTGTAGGGCCCGAGCGCGAACCGCCGGGGATGTGGCTGCCCGTCCCGGCCGAGAATCCGCCCGTCGGTGCGGTCCACCCGCAGCAGCCCTTCGTGACTCTCCACCACAGCCCCGTCGTCGTGCAGTTGACGCAGCAGCGGATCGACGGACCGCCCGACCGTGGGCTCCGGCAGCCGCGCCTCGACCAGCGACCGCGCCTCGATCGTCACACCCGGCACGGTCGCGCTCGACGCGCGGAACACCCCGTCCTCGGCGGCTACGGCCATGTCGGCGCCGACGAACCGCACGACGCCGGCCCGGGACAGCGCGAGGAGTTGGCGCAGCCGGGGTCCGGGCGGCCCGGAGGCGAGATAGCTGAAGAAACCGTGCCACCAGGGCCCGACGTCACCGAGCCGGATCAACTGCCCGTAGACGGAGAGCAGTCCGAGGAAGACCGCCAAGTCGGGGCTGTTGGAGGGATCATGACGGCGACTCAGATCCCCTTTCACATAGGCCCGTAGCCCCTCCTGGAACTCCTCGTGCGACGCGTACCGCACCCCGTCCAGCGGGTGGTCGAGTGCCGCGAGGTCGAGCCGGTCGGCGGGGTCGGGCACGGCGGACGCCACGAGGGCCTCGCGGTCCGCCGCCTCCCCGGCCGCGTACTTCTCCTCGAAGTCGGTCCAGGCGATGCTCGTCCGCTCGGGGTGCACACCGAACAGCCGGTGGTAGTGCGCGAACCCCAACTCCTTCTCGATCAGCGGCCATACGTCCCGCCGGAAGTCGAACCCCTCCGGCCGCGCGAGTATCACGTCGACCTCGGCGGGCCCGAAGAACCGTGGCAGCGGCGGCCGTTCACCGCTCCACTCGTAGCCGATCTTCGAGTGGTACGGCACTCCGCGCCGCGACCCGACGTACAGCACCGGCTCCTGACCCGAGGGGACGTAGGTGTCGCCGTCGTAGCGTCCGCCCCTCCCCTCCGTGAGCAGCACCATCAGGTCGACGAAGGCGAGGCCGAAGCCGCGGACGAGGACGGGTTCGCCGGGGGCGAGGGAGGTCAGGTCGCTGTCGGCGGTGAAGTCGGGCGGCAGATGGACCAGGTCGTGGGCGCGGGCGTACGCCGCCAACTCCCGCTGGTCCTCGTCCAGTTCGGCGTCGAGGTGGCCGAGGGCGAGGACGACGAGGTCGGCGAGGAGCGGGTCCGGGCTGCCTTCCAGCCACACCTGCTGGCGTCCGTCGCGCGGGCCGCTGATCCTGAGGGCCCGTCGCGGGTGGTGGTGGACGGTGACGCCCGGCGGGAGCGCGGCCACGGCCTCCTCGTGCACCCAGCGCAGATAGGAGCCCTGGAGCTGGCGGTCGGCGAAGGTGCTGCCCTCGATGGCGGCCCATTCGTGCAGCGTGGGACCGGGGCGTACGGGACCGTCCATGACCACCGTCTCGTCGGTGAACATGGTGACGTCCTCGGCGTGCGAGTTCATCCACAGCAGCGGCGACTGGGCCGCGCGCCAGATGCGTCCGGCGCCCGGCGGATGAGGGTCGACGAGATGGATGTCGAGACCCTCGGGACCTTCAGCGCCTTCGGCGCCCGAACTGTCGTACAGCTCAGGCGCGTTGGCGGCGATGCGCTCGATGAGACCGGTCCCCCGCGGCCCGGCCCCGACGATGACAAGTGTCCGCCTGTCCGCGCTCATCGGGTGCGCTCCGAGCCGCGCGCGTAGTGCTTCTCGACGTAGTACTGGCCGACGCTGAGCACCGAGGTGACGACGGTGTACCAGATGGTGGCGACCATCAGCAGCGGGATCACCTGGTAGGTGCGGTGATAGACCAACTGCACGGAGAACAGCAGGTCTTGGACGGCGATGACGCTGACGATCGAGGTGCCCTTGAGGGTGCCGATGAGCATGTTCCCGGCGGGCGGCACGATGGAGCGCATCGCCTGCGGCAGTACGATCCGCCACCAGCGGCGCCACCGGCTCAGCCCGAGCGCCTGCGCGGCCTCGACCTGGCCGCGGTCGACGGAGAGGATGCCGCCCCGGACGACCTCGGCGGCGTAGGCGGCCTCGTGCAGGGTGAGTCCGATGATCGCGACCGCGATCGGAGTGAACAGGTTGACCGTCTTCACGCCGAGCAACTGCGGGTACAGCGCACCGATGTTGAACCACAGCAGCAGCTGCACCAGGATCGGGATGGACCGGAACAGCCAGACGTAGCCCCAACTGACGCCGCGCAGCACGGGGTTGGCGGACAGCCGGGCCGCCGCGAGCAGTGCGCCGAGGACGAAGCCGAGCACCATCACCACGGCCGTCAGCCACAGGGTGAGCCACAGGCCGCGCAGTACGGAGTCCGAGGTGAAGTAGTCGCCGACCACGCCCCACTGGAACGCCTGGTTGCGGACGACGGAGGTGACGGCGAGCCCGAGCAGGATCAGTACGGCGACGGCGGCCGTCCACTGGCCGAGTCGGCGCTGCGGGACGATCCGCGGAGAGCCGGCCAGCTCGGGTATGTCCGGTGCGGCGGCTGACTTGGCGAGGGTGTCGGAAGACATAGGAAGACAACTCCGTGACGTCGGTCGAACACGGGTGGGTGCCTTCACACAGGGCGCCTTTCGGCGCCGTACGGCCGAGCCCCTCAGCAGGGCCGTGCACCGAGGGTACGGCGCCGTTTCCCCTCGCTGTCAAGGGTGTCCATACTGTGAGCGGTACGTCTCAAGTCGGTTGACGCCCAACCGGATGCCTGTTCCACTTACTCCATGCATCCACAGCAGTGGCTGGTCAAGCGCTCCCACATCGACCTCGGTCGAGTGTGGTCTTCCTCCTGTTGAGCTGACCCACTGCACGCCCTGATCCCCGGTTCTTCCGCCTGATCGGGCGCTTCTCGCGTTCTCCCCGCGCTCCCTTTCGCCTTCACACGCGCACCCCTCACCCTCCCCTCGGGTTCTGCTCACTCTTGCTCTCAGGAGACCGCACACGATGCGTACGCCCACGCGCACCCGTTATCGGCATTTCGCACCCTTTGCCCTGATCACCTCGGCGGCCCTGCTGCTCACGGCCTGCGGTTCCGGCTCGGACGACGCGAGCGGCACCACGGCGAACGCGGCGGCGGCCAAGGCCGACAAGATCCCCACGACGGACGTCGTCTCGGCCATCCCGAAGGACGCGGCGGCGGCCAAGCTGCTGCCCTCCGGCACCACGAGCCTCACCGTGGCGGTGGCCGTCGGCGGCACGCCACCCGGCACCACCTATCTCGACGACGGCAAGACGCTGACCGGCCAGGACGTCGACTTCGCGGATGCCGTGGCGAAGGTCCTCGGCATCGAACTCAAGACGGAGCAGGCGAGTTTCGAGGCGATCCTGCCCGCCCTCGACAGCGGTAAGTACGACTTCGGCGCCAGCAACTTCGGCGTGACCGACGAACGGCGCAAGACGATCGACTTCGTCACCTACATCAACGACGGCCAGGGCTTCGCCACCCGCAAGGACAGCAAGCTCGGCAAGATCACCGACCTCAAGCAGCTCTGCGGCCTGAACGTCGCGACCGGCGCGGGCACCACCTTCGAGGCCACCCTTGAGGAGAACAAGAAGGTCTGCACGGACGCCGGCAAGAAGGCGTACAACGTACAGACCTACAGCGAGTCCGGCGCGATCTGGTCGTCCCTCCAACAGGGCCGCAGCGACGTCGTGATGTCCACGATCAACGGCCTGCGCTACGCCGTCGCCCAGCAGACCGGCGTCAAGTTCCTCAACGAGTTCCACCGCCTGGACGTCGGCTTCGCCTTCAAGAAGGGCACGAAGCTGGCGCCTGCCTTCCAGGCCGCGGTGAACAAGCTCATCGCTGACGGCACGTACGACAGGATCCTCAAGAAGTGGGGCACGACGGGTTCGGCGATAGCGAAGTCGCAGGTGTCCCCACCGGAACTGAAGAACTGACCAGGGCCGGAGGGGGCCCGGTTCGCGGATCGGCCCCCTCCTCCCGCCTAGCGCGACAGGGCGGCCGTACGACGACGTGGTGTGGCCCGAACTCCGATCACCCGGTCCATCAACGCCCCCAACACGTCCCGCACAGACCCCCGTTCACGCGCGTCACACTCCAGTACGGGCACATCCGCCCCCAGCCCCAGCGCCTCCCGAACCTCGTCCACATCGAACCGCTCCGCCCCGTCGAACCGGTTCACCGCGAGGACGAACGGCGCGCCCTGCGACTCGAAGTAGTCGACCGCCGGGAAGCAGTCCTCGATCCGCCGGGTGTCCACGAGGACCACCGTGCCGAGCGCGCCCTCCACCAAGTCGTCCCAGAGGAAGGAGAACCGGTCCTGCCCGGGTGTCCCGAACAGATACAGCGCGATCGTCGGGTCGAGCGTGATCCGCCCGAAGTCGAGGGCGACGGTCGTGGTGGTCTTCGCCTCGACGCCCTCCAACGAGTCGACGCCGACGGAGACTTGGGTGATCGCCGCCTCCGTGTCGAGAGGTTCGATCTCCGAAATGGCCCCGATGAACGTGGTCTTGCCGACCCCGAGGCCGCCGCTGACCACGATCTTCACGGCCAGCGGCACGATCTTGTCAGAGCGCCCGGACATGGTCCCTGATCCTTTCGAGCATCGGGAGCGGCAGCTCCGCGGGTTGCCGGCAGGCGAGTTGCCCGGCGACGACGAGGTCGGAGATGAGCACCTTGGCCACTCCGAGGGGTACGCCGACGCGGTGTGCCACCTCGGCGACGGTCGTCGGCTGCTCGCACACCGCGACGATGTGGCGCCGCTCGAACGTGAGCGACGGATCCGGCACGCCGACGGCGACGACCAGCGTCTCCAGCCGCAGATCGGCCTGGAGAGGCTCGGACCGGCCGCCGGTGATGATGAACGGCCGGACGAACGTCGCGTCCTCGTCAGGTTCTACGTCCCTGGGCTGTTCACCGTTCACCGTGGCAACGCCTGCCGCAGATCGGCGATGAGCGTCGGGGTGAGCAGATCACCCGCCCGCTCCGCGAGCACCGCCATCTCGTAGCCGACCAGGCCCAGTTCACCGCTGCTGTCGGCGAGGACACCGAGACAGCTGCCGTCCCGGATCGCCGAGACGAGCAGGAAACCGCGCCCCATCTCGATCATGATGAGCTTGACCCCGTCGAAGCTGTACCGCTTGGACGCGCTGCGGGCCAGGCTGCTCAACCCCGAGACGATCGCGGCGAGATGGTCGGCCTCGGTGCGGCCGAGCCCGTCCGACACGGCGATCAGCAGCCCGTCGGAGGAGACGGCGACCGCGTCGCGCACGCCGTCGGTGCTCTTGACGAAGTTGGCGAGCAGCCAGTTGAAGGTCTGCGAGTCGTGCGGGGTGTCGACGGCGGTCACTTGGCGGCACCCTCGTTCGTCTCGGCGTTCTTCGCGGCACTCTTCTCGGTCTTCTGCTGCTTCTCCTTCTCGACACTGATGCCGCCCCGCATGTGGGCGCTGCGCAGAGTGGAGAGCATCCCGGAGACCTGCTCGGGAGTCCGTTCCGGGTTGGGCGGTGTGGTGGGGGCAGGGCTGCCGGTCCGGTCGGTCTCACTCACCGCTGCCGCGATACCGCTGCGCTGTGGCCGCTTGACCAGGCCGTTGCGGGTGCGCGCGGCGGACGAACCGCCCTTGGCGGCGACCGGGGCGGCCACCGCTTCGGTCTCCTCGCTCTTCATCTCCTCCGTCTCCGCCTTCCTGGGTGCGGGAACCGCCGGCCCCGTCTCGACCGCCTTCTCCGTCAACAGCCCCGCGGGGATCAGCACCCGGGCGACCACACCGGCCGCCGGTGCCTCGCCGAGCCGTACCTCGATGCCGCACTTGCGGGCGAGCGCGCCGACCACGAAGTGGCCCAGGAAACGGGTGGGTTCGGCCATGAAGCTGGCGGTGCCGGAGAGCCGTACGTTGGCCTCGGCGAGGGCCTGGTTGTCCATGCCGAAGCCGTGGTCGACGATCGCGACCAGATACCCGGCGCTGGTGCGCCGTCCCTCGATCTCCACGTCGGAGTCCGGCGGCGAGAAGCTCAGCGCGTTCTCCACCAACTCGGCCAGCAGGTGGGCGATCTCGACGACGATGGAGCCGGTGACGAACGCGGGCTCGATGCGGCGCAGGGTGACCCGGCGGTACTCCTCGACCTCGGACAGCGCGGCGCGCAGCACGTCGTTGACGGCCAGCGGGGTGGACCAGGGGCGGGGGCTGGACTCTCCGGCGAGCACGAGGAGGCTTTCGGCGTTGCGGCGCATACGGGTGGCCAGGTGGTCGAGTTCGAAGAGGTTGGCGAGGGTCGCGGGGTCGGCGTCCTCGTGCTCCAGCTTGTTGATGAAGCTGATCTGACGGCGTACCAGGTTCTGGTTGCGACGCCCCAGGCTCACCAGCGAGTCGGTGGCGTTGCGCCGCAACACGGCCTGCTCGGTGGCGAGTTCGAAGGCGGACCGCTGCACCCGGTCGAACGCGTCGGCCACCTCCCGCACTTCGGCCCCCGCCTTGTCGGCGACGGCGAGCGGAGCGGGCGGCTTCGGCGCCGCTCCGGACGACCCGTCCTGTACGGCGGCCACGGCCTGCGGCAGCCGGCTGCCGGCCACCTCCCGTGCCTGCCGGGCGAGTTCGACGAGCGGCGTGGAGACGGACCGTACGCAGTCGAGGGCCAGCGCGCCGAGCGCGGCGACCGTGGCGAGGGCGAGCAGCAGGAACAGCAGCAGGTCGCGCTGGGCCGAACTCTCCAACTGGGCGGCGCGGTTCTCGACATCGGTGCCGAGGGTGATCTGGACGTTCCGCATCCCGTTGATGGTGGAGGTCATCGAGTCCCACCAGGCCATGGGCGGGATCGCGCTCGACTTCAGTTTCCCGGTGCCGTGCGCCGCCTTGCTCTCGTACGCCAGCGCGCGCTCGGCGTCGGGCGTGGTCAGGGCGGTGTTCAGGCGCCGTTCCTGCACGGCGGTGGCCGAACGGGGGAAGGCGTCGAGGGCGGCGAGGCGTCCGGCGCGGATCTCCATGAACCGGCTGTAGTCGTCGCCGCGGAACTTCCCGGCGCGTACGGAGCCGAGCACGATGGCGCGCTCCTCGCCGGTGAACTCCTTGGCGTTGCCGAGGACTTGGAGCGCCTGGTAGGCGTCGCGCAGGTTGCCGTCGTGGACGTCTTCGAGGCCGAGGTCGAGCCGGTCGAGGACGGTGATCGTGGTGGTGAAGTAGTCGAAGGTGTCCTTCACCACGCCGGTGCCGTCGTCGGCGTCCTTGCGGATGCCGGCGAGGCCGTCGAGCCGGCCGAGGGACTCGCGCACCGAACCGGCGGCCGAGTCCTCACGCCCCTTCAGTGCCACGTCCAACTGCTCGCGCGCGGCGTCGGTCGCCTTGCGCTGCGTGGGCAGCTTGGCGCTGAACTGCCGTACGCCGCCGACGTATCCGGTGGTGAGCCCGCGCTCCTTCTGCAGCTCGTGGACGAGTCCCTGGAGGGTGATTTCCAGGCGGGCGTTGTCGGCGGTCGCGGAAGCGTTGCGATAGGCGGAGATCTGCTCGGCGGCCGCGATACCGAGCAGAGCGAGCAGGACCGCGAGGGCGAGGATCAGAATCCTCAGCAGCCTGGTGCGGATGCTGGTGGTCGCTTTTGTTGTGACGTCCACTGAAGTGCCTTAAGTGGGTGGCGAGTTGATCGGGGTTGATCAGGGTCGATCAGGGATCGACCCCGGGGCAGAAATGGTTCTGCTCCCGCCCAACGACACTTACGGCACAGCGGTCACCGGATCATGTTTTTGTTTTACCGCCCTGAAACAGGATCATGGCCGGCCTCGCAGGTCGGCCATGATCCTCAAGTGGCGTGTATACAACGGCGATGACGGCCCGTCAGGGTCAACAGGTCACGGCACTCGGCATATTCAGCAGTCGCAGCACGACAAACATTCACAACATTCGCAGCATTCGCACGCGTCACAGCACGAGCAGTCGCAACTGGAGCAGCATCCCTCGCGCCGCCGCCCCGACCACGGCCCCTCGAACTCGTCGGCGCAGCACACCTTGCAGGTGCAGCAGAGCCCGAGGGCGGCGGCGCACCCGGCCCAGAAACCGCGTCCGTCGGGGCGCGGGGGCTCACCGCCGTAGGGATTGCCGTCGTGCCGCGGATCGCCCGGCAGGTACGGAGTCCGCGGCGGCCCGAACGCACCCTCCGGTCCGTGCCCGCACGACCGGGTGCCGAAGGCCCGGTCCACCGAGCGCCCCAGTTCGTGCGCGAGCAGCAGATGCGCGAGCCTGCCGTCCGCGCTGTGCTTTTCTGGGGAGACCCCAGACCCCCAGGCGACCTCCCGCAGCGCGAGCCGTATCCCGTGCAGCGCGTCGTCGGCGAGCCGCCGGGCCTCGGTGAGCGGGGTGCCGGTCGCCGTGAGGGGGTTCCAGGCGCCCGACGCGGCGTCGGTCTCCTTGTCCTCCACGGCGTCCAGGAGATGCGCGAGCCGTCCGAAGAGGCGTCCGACCTCGGCGAGCGGTACGGCGTTGCCGGGCCGTCCGGCCAGGATCGCGGTGTGCGCGAAGGCGGCCGCCGTGGCGGTCTCGGTCGGTTCGGTCACGGTCAGGATCGGCGTCCCGGGTCCGGCCAAGGACTCGATGCCGAACTGCCGCTCCACGGCGTCGACGAGTACGGCGGCGTCGAACCCGACCGCGGAGCCGGTGCGCGCCCCGGCCCGTCCCCAGCTCCCGGCGATCCGTCGCGCGGCCGGCGCCACCGGCCTGCGGGCCAGCAGGCCGTCCCCGTCGGCGACATGGTCACGCACCTTGGCGGAGGCGAGCACCAGCGAGACGGCCGCCGCGAGCCGGGCCCCGTCGCCCTGCGCGACGGACGCGGTCCGCATCCCGCGCAACGGGCAGGGCCCGGCCGTACGACGCCATCCGCCGCCCGCCCGCTCGACCTGAGCCTCCGTCAGGACCGAGAGGAGCAAACCATCGTAGTTCGTGACAACCCTCGCGAACTGCCCGTGGTCCCCGCGCAGCGCGAGACACAGCCCGCACAAATGCGCCATCCACTGGGCCTTGAGGTTCTCACCGAGTCTGTGACTGCAGGGCCGGACCATTCCGAACACGACAACCCCCCGTGGCGTGAACGACATCTGACTGGGCATCCGGAGATCGATATGGCATCTGACCGGGCGTTGAGCAGCCGCTTCGTATCGACCACCTCGTTCACCCGTACGCACCAGCCGTCACCCGGACGCCGGGAAGAATCATATTTCACTCTCAGTCAGCAGCCTTGTCCAGCAACACCCTTGATACACGGGGGCCCTCGACGTATTGGCTGTGCACCAGTAGCGTCACAAACCCCCCGCGCGGCGTCTATCCACTTGGCGCGCGATCCGCATCATGGATGACCATAGGGATGCGGAAAGCAAGTAAGACCGCTGTGAGAGGAGGCGTCCATGGGATCGGTACGCAAGGCAAGTGCTTGGCTTGGACTCGTTGACGACAACGATGACGAGCGCTACTACGACGACGACTACTCCGAAGGGACCGAGCAGCCCGGGGATGCCTGGGTCACGGATCCGCGGGTGAAGGTGGCGGAGGACGTCGCCGAGGTGAAGGGCCGGCGGATCGGCACGGTCACCCCGGACAGCTTCCGGGACGCCCGCGCCATCGGCGAGCTGTTCCGGGAAGGGGTTCCGGTGATCGTGAACCTCACGGCGATGGAGGCGACCGACGCCAAGCGTGTGGTCGACTTCGCGGCCGGCCTCACCTTCGGCCTGCGCGGCACGATCGAGCGGGTCGCGAACCGTGTCTTCCTGCTGACCCCCGCCAACACGGAGATCGTCAGCGGCGACCCCGCCGTGCGCCGTGAGGACGGTTTCTTCAACCAGAGCTGAGGCAGGGCCGCTTACCGGCCCTGCCTCCCGCAGGGTTGATCAACGTCGATCAGGGGTCTTCGGGTCTTCCTACCGGAAGGCGTCGAGTCCGGTGAGCGCCTTGCCCAGCACGAGCTGGTGCATCTCGACGGTGCCCTCGTACGTGAGCACCGACTCCAGGTTCGTCGCGTGCCGCATCACGGGGTACTCCAGTGAGATCCCGTTGGCACCGAGGATCGTCCGCGCCGTACGACAGATCTCGATGGCCTCCCGTACGTTGTTCAGCTTGCCGAAGCTGACCTGCTCGGGACGCAGGCGCCCGGCGTCCATGCGCCGCCCCAGGTGATGGGCGAGCAGAATCCCCTTGTGCAGTTCGACCGCCATGTCGGCGAGCTTGGCCTGGGTGAGCTGGAAGCCGCCGATGGGCCGCCCGAACTGCTCCCGCGTCTTCGCGTACGCGACCGCGGATTCGAAGGAAGCGCGTGCCGCGCCCATCGCACCCCAGACGATTCCGTAACGAGCGTGCGACAGACAGCTGAGCGGACCCTTCAGCCCTACGACCTCCGGCAGCACGGCGTCGGCGGGCAACCGGACGTCGTCGAGGACGAGTTCGCTGGTGACGGATGCGCGGAGTGACCATTTGTGCTTGATCTCGGGCGCGGAGAAGCCGGCGCTTTCGGTGGGTACGACGAACCCGCGGATCCCGTCGTCGGTCTGCGCCCATACGACGGCGACGCCGGCCACCGACCCGTTGGTGATCCACATCTTGCGGCCGTTGAGGACCCAGTCGCCGCCGTCGCGCTTGGCGTAGGTGCGCATGGCGCCGGGGTCGGAACCGTGGTCGGGTTCGGTGAGCCCGAAGCAGCCGATGACGTCGCCGGAGGCCATACGCGGCAGCCATTCCTGCTTCTGCTCTTCACTCCCGAAGCGGTGGATGGCGTACATCGCGAGGGACCCCTGCACGGACACAAGCGACCGGATCCCGGAGTCCGCCGCCTCCAACTCCAGGCAGGCGAGCCCGTATTGGACGGCGGAGGCCCCGGCACAGCCGTATCCGCTGAGCGACATCCCGAGCGCCCCGATGCCACCGAGTTCGCGAGCGAGTTCCCTGATCCCGGGCAACTCCCCCTTCTCATACCACTCCGCGACGTACGGCAACACCCTGTCCGCGGCCCACGCCCGGACGGTGTCCCGGATCGCGAGGTCCTCGGGGTCGAGCAGGTCGTCGATGCCGAGGGGGTCGGCGGGGTCGAAGGGGGGCAACTTCGAGGACGCAGCCATGGCAGAGCCTCCGGCACTAAAACTATCACCGCTAGTTACAACAACGCCCCGACGTTACGACGCCCGGTGTCACACGTCCAGCACGTCGCGCCCTACCCAACCTTTCCCACCCGCCCACCCGTGCAAGGCGCCGACAAGTGACCGTCTGCCGCGGGGGCTGAGCACCGCGGGCGGCCGCACCCACGTCGGACCCCAGTCCCAAAGCCAAAAGCTCAGTCCCCGCAGCCCGCAGCCCGCAGCCCGCAGCCCGCAGCCCGCAGCCCGCAGCCCGCAGCCCGCAGCCCGCAGCCCGCAGCCGCCAACGGTGGGCGGCCCCCACAGGAGACGGCCACCTTTCGATTGCCCGTAAACGGGTGGTGCGTGGGTGGGAGGGCGTCTTGGCGTCAGGCGGAGACGCGGGACTCTGCTACTTCCCTCGGGGCAGGGACCGTGGCCAAGGGTGCCTCGCAGTGCATGATCCGGGGCAACCTCAATGCCATCGCCGCGCCCAGCAGCAGCAACCCCGCGCTGACGAGCAACGTGACATGCAGGCCGTGGACGAAAGCGTGCCGTGCCGCGTCGCGCAGGGCGGCTCCACGCGCCCCGCCGAGCCGCCCTGCGACGTCGTACGCCTCGCCCAGCGAATGCCCCGCGGACGCCGACGCGGACGCCGGTACACCGGGAACGGACGACAACCCGGGCGCGTACGCCGCGTTCATCACGCTGCCGAGAAGCGCGATGCCGATGCCCGCGCCGAGCTGGTAGGAGGTCTCGCCTATGGCCGCAGCGCCACCCGCCTGCGCCGGCGGCGCCTCGCTCAGCATCGACTCGTACGCCCCGAAGAGCGTCATCTCCAGCCCGAACCCGAGCAACAGGAACCCGAAGAGCAGCAGCCCGGTGTTGTCCCTCTCGCCCATCGCGGTCAGCGTCAGCACCGAGAACGCGGTCAGACAGAAGCCGAAGCACACCATCCGGCGCGGCCCGAACCGCCGCAGCATCCGCGCCCCGAACAACCCCGCCGCCATCGCCGCGAACGTCAGCGGCAGGAGTCGTAGACCTGTCTGGAGGGGCGACAGCCCCAGCACCAGTTGCAGGTACTGCGCCGCGATCAGCTCCAGGCCCACCAGTGCCAGCATCGCCAGCACGATGCAGCCCACGGACGTGCTGAACGCCGGTCTGCGGAACATCTTCAGGTCCACCAGCGGATGCGTACGGCGCCTTTGTCGTCGTACGAAGAGAGCCAGCAGCACCGCGCCAACGAGCAGCGGGGCCACGGTCCACCCGCTCTCCACCGGCTCCCCGCCACCGAGCCGCTTCACGCCGAAGACGACACCGAAGAGACCGCCCGCGGCCATGAGCGCGCCGACGACGTCCCACGGGCCGTTGCGGTCGCCGCGGGACTCGGGCAGCAGGAGCCGCCCGATCGGCAGGCTGATCAGCATCAGCGGGATGTTGACGAGGAAGACCGAGCCCCACCAGAAGTGTTCCAGCAGGAATCCGCCGAGCAGCGGGCCCACCGCCGCGCCGACCGCCGCCACCGCGCTCCACACGCCGATCGCCACCGCCCGCTCGCGCCGGTCGGGGAAGACCTGGCGGAGGATCGAGAGCGTGGCCGGCATGATCATCGCGCCGCCGACGCCGAGCAGCGCCCGCGCGAGGATCAGGACCTGGGCGTCATGCGCGAGGGCGGCCAGACCGGAGGCGACGCCGAAGAGGCCGTAGCCGAGAAGGAGGATCCGTCTGCGGCCCACTCGGTCGCCGAGCGTGCCGAAGAGGATGAGGAGCGAGGCGCAGACCAGCGGATAGACGTCGACGATCCAGAGCAGCTCTATCGCGCCGGGCTTGAGGTCCTCGGTGACGGCGGGCACCGCGACATGGAGCACGGTGGCGTCGAGCGCGACGAGCAGCAGGCTGACACAGAGGACGACGAGGACGACCCAGCGGTTGGCACCGGCCCCGGCCGCCCGACGGCGCAGCGCTGCGGCGGCCGTGGTCGTCCCGGACATGAACTACCTCCCAGATGATCCCTCGCGTTCGGCGGGCTCACGGGGTGGGGACTCCCCGTGACTGCGGCCGGAGAGGAGCGGGGTCTCCGACCCGCGCAACGAAGGCGAGTGAGCCGTCAGCGTACGCGAGTTCACGCCAATGCCACGTGGCGGACCTCTCACACTCCCCGGAGAACACGTGTGGCGTACACCACTCACCCTTCTGTGGACCACGCCCCGCCGGGCCTGCCGGTTCCGCGCCCCCTCGATAATCGGGTCCGTGAACGATCTCGCAGCACCTCTGCGCCGGGCGGCCCCGGCCCTCCTCGGGTACGCCGCCGTCCGCGCCCTGGGCCTGGTGGTGCTCGCGGTGTGGAGCGCGGCGCGCGGCAAGAGCGCCCACACCTTGCTGACGGCCCGGTGGGACGCCCTCTGGTACACCCGGGTCGCCGACCTCGGTTACGGCTACGAGGTCCGCCTCCCGAACGGCGACGTCCACTCGAACCTCGCCTTCTTCCCGCTGCTGCCCTGGCTGGAAAGGCTCATGCACGCGGTGACCCCGCTGTCGTACGCCGACGGCGGCCTCACGGTGAGCCTGCTCGCCTCGCTCGCGGCGGCCTGGGGGATCTTCGCGGTCGTGGAGCACGTGTACGGCCGGAGGGCCGGGGTGTGTGCCGTGCTGCTGTGGGCCGTGCTCCCGGTCGGGATCGTGCAGTCGATGGCGTACAGCGAGTCGCTCTTCACGGCGCTGGCCGCGTGGTCCCTGTACGCCGTGCTGACGGGCCGCTGGCTGACGGCGGGCACGCTCGCGCTGTTCGCCGGGCTGACGCGGCCCGTGGGGCTCGCGGTCGTGGCCGCTGTGTGGGTCGCGGGCATCACCTCGTTCACCGGAGTCGCCTCGCGGTCCACCGGATTCGCCCCGCGCGCGGGGTCCTCTTTCGTGCGGGACCGCAGCACGGCGCCCGTGCCCGGCGCGCGGGTCTGGCCGCGCGCCCTCGGGATGGCGCTCGCGCCCCTCGGCGCCGCCGGCTACGTCCTGTGGGTCGGTCATCGCACCGGCAAGGGTCCGCTGGGCTATCTCGACGTGCAGGCGGGCTGGCGCAACGGTTTCGACGGGGGTGCCGCCTTCGCCCGTTTCGTCGGCGAGAAGTTCACGTCGTTCCCCTCGGCGCTGGCAGGAGTTGGGCTGATCGTCGGAGTCGGGCTGGTGCTCTGGCTGTACGTCGTGGGCGTCCGGCAGGGCCAGCCGCTGCCGCTTCTGGTGTACACCGGCGTCGTCACCGCGCTCGCGCTGTGCGCGTCGAGCTACTTCGGCTCGAAACCGCGCCTGCTGATGCCCGCCTTCCCCCTGTTGCTCCCCCTCGCGCTCGCCCTGGCGCGGCTGCGTACGTCCAGGTCAGCGTGGGTGGTGGGCGGTGTCGCGGTGGCGTCGGCCGCGTACGGGGCGTTCTGGCTGAACGGCTCCGGTCCACCATGATCCACTCGTCACGCTCCATGAGCGCCCGGCCAATTCCACCCCAGCATTTGGTGAACTAATTCATAAGGGCCATAAAACTCGACCCCGGCATGATCAAAGGAATTGAAGGACGGAGCGGTCCTGGATTGCGGAATCCTCGGAAATAAACCTGCTCCTGAGAGCTTTCCCACATCACATCGTCATCACAAAGCCGCTGATTCGACGGGGATCCACACTCACTCGCTGTAACGTCGATTGAGTGCGTACCGAACGAAACCTCACCCGTCTGGACCGGGTGTTCGCGAGGCTGGACCGTGAACCTGAACGGCCGGCCAACATCGATGTGCCGAAGATGAGCCGGCACAGGGTCGTGCTCTTCGCGGCGACCCTGGCCTTCTATCTGGCGATCGTGTGGCTCGTCGTGACCACGTCCTGGCTGGTCCGGTTCGACTGGCAGGTCATGTTCTTCCGGCCGTACCAGCAGTGGGCCGGCATCCACTGGTTCGTCGACTACTACGTGGTCCTCGGCCAGCGCGGCCCCACCGCGGTGATGGTCGCGGCCTGGCTGGGCTGGCGCTCCTGGCGGCAGCACACGCTGCGCCCGCTGCTGACCCTGGGCACCTTGCTGCTGCTGCTGAACATCACGGTCGGCGCGGCCAAGCTCGGCATGGGCCGTCTCGGCCCGCACTACGCCACCGTCATCGGCTCGAACGAGATGGGTCTCGGCGGCGATATATTTCCCAGCGGCCACACCGCCAACGCGGTCGTGACCTGGGGAATCCTGGCGTATCTGGCCTCCACGCCGGCCGCCCGCCGCTGGCTGTCCGCCGCGTCCGCGGTGACCTCGCTCGGCGTCGGTCTCGCCACGGTCTACCTCGGCACGCACTGGCTGAGCGACGTGCTGCTCGGCTGGGCCGCCGGTCTGCTGGTCCTGCTCGCCCTTCCCTGGTGCGAGCCGCTGATCGCCCTCGCCGAGACCCGCATCTTCGACTACCGCGACCGCTGGCGCGCCCGTCGCGGCGGCACGGCACCCGCGCCCGCACCCGCCTCGCCGGTCACCGCGCCGGTGCTGCTCAAGCCGCGCGCCTCCTCCTCGGGCGACGAGGTCCCGGCGGCCCGTGAGACGGTCACCGCGAGCCGTTCGGTCCGGCCACCCGCCCATCTCGCCCCCGGCCCGCACACGACCCGCTCCGAGCGCACCCCGGTCACCCCGATCGGCAGCCGCCGCCCGCCGCACCCGGACCGCGTGGCGCGCGGCACGACGCCGGCCACGGCCACGGCCCGTCCGGCGACGGGCGGCTGACCCCGCCCCAGACCGCGGGGCCGGTACGCACAACCATCCCCGCGCATCAAGAAGGCCCCCGTTC
Organism: Streptomyces sp. NPDC048504; assembly: GCF_043200035.1. Taxonomy (NCBI): domain Bacteria; kingdom Bacillati; phylum Actinomycetota; class Actinomycetes; order Kitasatosporales; family Streptomycetaceae; genus Streptomyces; species Streptomyces sp. NPDC048504. Next base: position 53,139 of record NZ_JBICXA010000015.1, on the reverse strand, counting down.
CTCCAGCGGAACCGGGGCCTTCGTCGTGTCCGCGCTCAGCCCTTCCAGGCGCGCGCCACCGTGCCGTCCTTGACCTCGAAGTTGAGCCGTCCCACGCGGAACTCCATGGTGATGATCGCCCCCGGCGGCAGCGATCGCACGGTCGGCCAGCCGCGTTCCCGCGCGAGCCGCTCGGCCTCTGTCGCGTCGAGGCCCACATAGCTGTTCGGACTGTCCTGGGGCTCTGCCGGTGGAGTCGGAATGGATGCCATGCCCGCCACGCTAGCCCCTCTTCCACTCTCCCCGTCCCTCTCCGGTCACACTTCTGTCACAGGATCAGGACGTGTGTTTTGTTCTCCATCCCTCACACGTATGAGCGGTTCCGTACGCCTTCCGCAGGCATTCGAACGTAATTCCCGCATGTCGGTCCGGCTCCCTGAATAGCCCGGCGGAAAGTGCCGCGAGAACGGGCCGGGCGCCCCTTTCCATTCGGATTCCGAGCGCTACGGCGGGAGCTGACGCCGCATAAGAGTTTCACCGTTCCGGCACAGAATCGCCATGGGCTCCCGGGCCGGGCCGGTCCAGCGTGCGGGTCAGCCGGTCCCGGGCCGTCCTGATCCTCTCGGTCAGTTCGACGGGCTCCAGGACCTCGAAGTCGAAGCCCATCATCATCACGTGGATCACCATCAGGTCGAGGTTCGGGGCCCCGGTCCGCAGCAGACAGGCGTCCGGCCCGTCGGCCTCCAGCGTCCCGCCGGACGGTGAGATCCGTTCGGCTGCCTCCTGGAGGGGCACGAGCAGCCGTACGACGGCGTGCGAGGCGTACGCGCGCGTGGAGACCCCTTTCGAGACGTGCGCGGCGAGGTCCTCGGCCGGTGGCTCGCGCGGGGTGAAGCGCGGCCCGTGCGGCGGCCTGGGCGTGACGCGGTCGACGCGGAAGGTGCGCCAGTCCTCGCGGTCCAGGTCCCAGGCGACCAGGTACCAGCGCCGCTCGGTGCACACCAGCCGGTGCGGTTCGACGCTGCGCCGAGTCGGGGTGCCGTCGTGGCTCTCGTAGTCGAAGCGCAGCCGCTCGGCGTCCCGGCACAGGGCGGCCAGTTCGGTCAGGACGGCGGGGTCGACGGCGGACGGCAGCGTGTTGTGCAGCATCGGCACGGTGAACGCGTTGAGGGCGCCCACCCGGCGGCGCAACCGGCTCGGCAGCACCTGTTCGAGCTTGGTGAGGGCGCGTACGGAGGTCTCGCCGATGCCCTCGATGCCCTGCCCCGCGGCGGTGCGCAGCCCGACCGCCACGGCGACCGCCTCGTCGTCGTCCAGGAGCAGCGGCGGCAACTCGGCGCCCGCGCCCAGCTGGTAGCCGCCGCCCGTGCCGGGACTGGCGTTGACCGGATACCCCAGCTCCCGCAGCCGGTCCACGTCCCGGCGCACCGTACGCGGGGTGACCCCGAGCCGGTCGGCCAGGTCGGCCCCGGACCACTCGCGGTGGGCCTGGAGCAGCGAGAGCAGGCGCAGGAGTCGTGCCGAGGTCTCCAACATGGTCGAAGTCTCCATCAAGGGCGGCCTGTATCAACGGCGGCCCGCATCAAGGGCGGTACGGCAGTTGTGGCACGTCGAAACAGGTGCTGTTCATGTCTCCTTGCGGGACCCACCCCTTGCCGTCCTGCCAGCGGGCCACGGACAGACAGGTTCTACGCGTCTTCGGCGGTTCGGCGAGCCGCTCGAAGGAGACGGGAACCAACAGCCCGTCGGCGGTGTAGTCCTCGCTCCGGTTCATCAAGCGGTCGACGCACGCACGCGTGACGCCCGTTTTCGTCCTCGCACACGACTTCGCCGCGTCCGTGAACCACATCGCGGCCGCCCACCCCTCCAACTGCCACTGGGAATGCGTCTTCAGCCCCTTAGTCGCGTCCCTGAAGTCCCGTACGGCCGCCTGGGAGGTGTCGTCGAAGTCCCGGCTGGACCCGGTCGCCCACAGGGCGTTGCGGCAGCTCGGGGAGTTTTTGTAGTCCTCCGGGACGGTGGACGTCCAGTTCTGGACGTTCGTCACCTTGGCGATGACCTTCGCGCCGACCTCGTCCATCGCCTCGCACAACTGGGCGTTCCCGTGTGTGTCGATGGCGTCGAAGACCAGGTCGGCGCCCTGCTCCTTCAAATCGGCCGCCACGGCACGGAAGTTGGGCAGCGCGAAGTCGACCTGCTCGGTGACGACCTTGTAGCCCTCGGCCTTCAGCCCCTGCTCGACGAGGCGGGCGTAGGCGGCGGACGCGGCCTGGTTGTACGACACGACGGCGGCGGTACGGGCGCCCTGCTCGCGCTTGAAGTACCGGTAGACCTCCGTGCCGCCGTACAGCCGCCCGTCCCAGCCCGGTGTCCCGGCGCGGGGCGCGAGGCTGCCGTAGATGCCGTAGAGGTGCGGCCAGGTGTCGTAGGCGGCTCCGATGGGCTGGCCGCCGATGTCGGGCACGCGCGCGTGGGAGACGCGGGAGGCGCCCGCGTAGTCGAGGGCGGTGGTGGCGACCAGGGCGACCACCTTGTCCTCGTCGATGAGTTGGTGCACGCACGCGTTGTTGCCGACACCACTGCCGCCGTCGTCGCACAGGCGCACCTCGACCGGGTGCCCGTCGATGCCCCCGCGCGCGTCGAGGCGGTCGAAGTACGCCTTGGCGCCGTCACGGGGGCCGGTGAAGGTGTCGCCGCCGACCGGGCTGGTCGCGCTGGTGATGATGCCGACCCGGATCGGAGTGCCGCTGGTGGGTGCGGGCGTACCGGTGTTGCCGTGCTCGAAGTCGCTCTCCGGGAGGCGGCTGCCGCAGGCCGCGCTCCCCAGGAGCAGCAGCACCGCGGCAGCGGCCTCAGCAGCCCGCCCCGGGCGACTGCGAGGCATCGCCGCTCAACGCCACCAGCGCGCACAGGGTGTTGACGGACACCTTCCAGGTGCCGCCCTGTTGGACGGCCGTCCCGGAGGCCTTCGGCAGGGCGGTGGCGCCGTTGAGGGTCAGGCTGTACGTCACCGTCGCCTTGGTCGCCGAGGTGAACTCGACCTTCTGGACGACCGCTTGGACCTGCCCGCCGCGCTTGTCGCCGCTGAAGGCCTTGAGCACCGGGGCCATCTGCTCGCCGTTCTCCAGGACGGCCTGTTTGTCGGCGCTGGAGCTGGCCGGGTCGAAGAACTTCTTCCAGTTGGCCTTGATCTGGGTCGTCGCGGCGGCCGGGTCCGCGGGCGCGGTCGCCGGGGCGCTCGTCGGCTGCTCGACGGACGGGGTGGGCGGCGGTGCGCTGCCGCCACCCCCGCTGTCGTCGCTGCAGGCCGCCAGGGCCGGCCCGAGCACCAGGACCAGGGCGGCCGCAACCGCCGTGCCCCGCACGCGCCTTGTGTTCCTTCGCCTGAGGTCGCTCCCGAGAACCATCTGGCTCACCGCCGGGTGTCGTTCCGGGCCGTGCTCGCCCGGTGTTTTCAGGTCAGGTGTCAGAAGGCATAGTGCAAGCCATTGGCCGGCATGGACAGACACCCGACGTGTGGGGGCCGTAAATGCGGACAGCCCGACTGCGGACCGTGCACCCCGCCCTGTGGGCCGGCTGGGCCGCGCTCGCCGCGGGCGCGGTCCTGTGCGTGCTCGGCTGGTACGGCGTCTCCGGCGAGCGCTACGCGGAACGCCAACTCCCCTACCTGGCGTCCTGCACGATCCCCGGCGCCGCGCTGATCGTCGCCGCCGCGGTCCTGCTCACCCACGGCCGCTCCGCCCTCGCCGCCGCGCGCGTGGAGGAGCTGTACGGCCTTCTCGTGGCCGCCGAACCCGCCGAGGCCGAGGAGTCCGCGCGGGCCGCCGCGGCGCCTGTGGCGGTCAGCGGGGACCTGCTGATGGTGCCGGGCGGCACGCTCTGGCACCGCGCGGACTGCCCGTTGGTCGCCGGGAAGCCGGAGGCGGTGCCGGTGGACTCGAAGCTCGTGGCGAACGGCGAGTTGAGCCCCTGCCCGATCTGCGAACCCGCCGAAGCCGACGACTGAAGCCCCGGATGTCCTCCTTCACCTACGACCTCACCCTCGCCGGTCTCTCCGTCGGCAGCGCCGCCGCGCTCACCGGGATCGGCCTGATCGTGACGTACCGGGCGACCGGCGTCCTCAACTTCGCGCACGGCGCGGTCGCGATGGTGTGCGCGTACGTGCTGCGGCAGTGCGTGGCCGGGTGGGGCTGGCCGCTGTGGCTGGGCGCGGTGGTGACCTTGCTCTTCCTGGCGCCGGGCATCGGGGTGGCTCTGGAACGGTTCGTCTTCCGCCCGTTGGCGGTCCTCGGCGGCGATCCGGCGCAGACGCTGGTCGCGTCCATCGGCGTGTTCGTGCTGCTGGTCGGCGGGGCCGCGCTGGTGTGGGGGCAGGGGGCGCGGGACGACGCTCCGGAGCTGGTGTCGGCCGATCCCTGGGGGCAGTTGGCGGTGGTGCTCGTGCTGGCCACCGGAGTCGGGGCCGTGATCCGGTGGACGCGTTTCGGGCGGGAGCTGCGGGCCGTCGTCGACGACCGCCAACTCGCGGTACTGGGTGGCGTGGACGCGGACCGGGTGGCCGCGGCGGGCTGGGCGTTCGGGTCCTTCACAGCGGGGCTGACGGGCGTGCTCCTCGCGCCGTACGTGCGCCTGGACCCGTACGGCCTGCCGCTGCTCGTCATGGAGGTGGTGGCGGTCGCGGTGGCCGCGCGGATGCGGAGCCTGCCGGTCGCCGTGGTGGTGGCGCTGGGGATCGGCGTCGGGCAGAGCCAGCTGACGCGGCTCCATCTGCCGGGCTGGGGTGGGCAGTTGCTGCAGGCGGCGGGTGCGAACCTGTTCGTGGTCGCCCTGCTGGTGGCGGCGCTGGTGCTGCCCGGTCTCGGCTCGCGGGACGCCCTCCCCCGTACGGCGACGGCCCGCGTCGCGACGCCTCCCGGTGCCTGGATCGTGGCCGGGGTCCTGTTCCTCCTCCCCCTCGGCTTCGCGGGCTCGGACCTGCACACCTCGGTCCAAGTCCCGGCGCTCGGCGTGGTGTTGCTGTCCCTGGTGGTGGTCACCGGGCGCGGCGGTCAGCTCTCCCTGGGGCAGGCGGCGTACGCGGGCCTGGGCGCCCTGTTCACGGCGCTGCTGGCGGCGGGCCGCTTCCCGCTCCTCCCCCGCCTCCCGGAACTGGCCGCGCTGGCGGTGGCGGTCCTCCTGGTCGCTCCCCTGGGCCTGTTGACCGGCTGGCCCGCGATCAGCCGCCACGGCCTGGCCCTCGCCCTCGCGACCTTCGCGGTCGGCGTCGGGGTCAGCCGCTTCGTCTTCGCCCAGCCGTACGCCACGTCGGGCCTGTCACTGGCCCGCCCGTCCGGCTTCGACGGCGACCGCGCCTACTACGTCCTCGAACTCGCCCTCCTGGCAACCGCGTTGCTGGCGACCCACGCCCTGCGCCGGGGCCGCACGGGCCGCGCCCTCGCCGCCCTGCGCGACCACGAACAGGGCGCGTCCGCGGCGGGCGTCCAGGTCCCGTCCCTGAAACTCCTGGCCTTCGTCGCGGGAGCCGCCCTGGCCGCCCTGGGCGGTGGCATGCTCGGCATGGGCCTGCGCGCCTTCGACCCCTCGGCCTACGACCCCGTCCGGGGACTGCTGTGGTTCGCCGCGGTGGTCGTCCTGGGCGCCGACAGCACACTGGGCGCACTGGCGGCCGCGGCCCTGCTGGTCGGGCTGGACGCGGGGGCGCGCGGCGGGGTGGCGGCGGCGCTGATCGGGGTGTTGGCGGTGTGCGTGGGTCGCTTTCCCGGAGGGCCGTACGAGGCGTTGCGCACGGCGGCGGAACGGCTGCGCCTTCGGCGGGGGGTGCGGCTCACGCCGTTGGGGGTGGGCGTACGGCGGAGGCTGCGGGTGGCGGGTGCGGCGGTACAGGTGCACTCAACGACAGCTGTGCACTCGGGTGTTGCGCGCCGCGCGAGGCTCGGTGCCGGGCGGGCCTCCGGAGCGCGGGACCCGCGAGGGCGCCTCGCCGGACCCGGACGGCGGGGCGAGGCGGCCACAACGGCGTTACCACGCACGGGCGTTGCACACCCGACGGGACTCGACGCCGAGCGCGAGCGGAACACCGGGCCCAGCCAACAGGACGACGCGCAGGCAACGGCGGCCACCCGCACAGGCGTTGCGCGCCCACCCGGACCCGCCCCGCGACCGACCACCCCACTCCGCGCCCGGACTCCCCCGGCCCCACCCGTCCTCACCGCCCACACCCTGCACGCCCGCTACGGCGGTTTCACCGCGCTCGACGGGGTCGATCTCGTCGTGCGGGCCAGGCAGGTCACCGCTGTGGTCGGGCCCAACGGGGCTGGAAAAAGCACCCTGTTCCACTGTCTGGCCGGGACCGTGCGGCCCGCGCGGGGGCAGGTCAGGCTCGGGGGACGGGACATCACCAGGCTGCCCGCGCATGCCCGCACCCGGCTCGGGATCGCCCGGACCTTTCAACAGCTCGCCGTGTTCCCCTCGTTGACCGTCGCCGAGAACGTGCGCGTCGGTGCCGAGCAGGGCCAGGTCGCCGAACCGGGCGCCGTGGAGCGGGCGTTGCGGCTGTTCGGGCTCGACGGGGACGTACGGTCGCTGCCCGCCGCCGGGCTGCCCACCGGGACGCTGCGCCGGGTGGAGCTGGCGCGGGCGTTCGCCGGAAGTCCGCGGGTGCTGCTGCTCGACGAACCCGCCGCCGGACTCGACACCGCCGAAGTGGCCTCGCTGACCCTGGTGTTGAGGGCCCTGGCCGCCGAGGGCACCGCCCTCCTCGTCGTCGAGCACGACCTCGATCTGGTCGCCGGCCTCGCCGACGTGGTCCATGTGATGACCGCGGGCCGGATCGTCGCCTCCGGGCCGCCCGGACACGTCCTCGACACACTCGGCGCCCGAGAGCCCACCCGGGAGACCCCCGCATGACCATCGCCCTGCGCCACGCGCGCGTGCGCTACGGCCCCCTCGAAGCCCTGCACGGCATCACCCTCGCCGCCCCCGCTCACGGCCTCACCGTCCTGCTGGGCCGCAACGGCTCCGGCCGGACAACCGCCCTGCGCGCCCTCGCCGGTACGGTCGCGCTGTCGGGCGGCGCGGTGGTGTGGGACGGCGCCGATGTGACCCGTGTGCCCGCGCACGAACGGGCCCGCCGGGGGCTGTGTCTGGTGCCGGAACGGCAGGCCGTGTTCGGGTCCCTCACCGTCCACGAGAACCTCGAACTCGCCGCACGGGACTACGCCGTTGCCCTCGACGCGTATCCGCAACTGGGCCCGCTGCTCCCCCGCCGGGCCGGCACCCTCTCCGGGGGCGAGCAGCGGATGCTGGCGCTCTCCCGGGCCCTGCTGGCACGCGCGCGTGTCGTGCTCGTGGACGAACCGGCCCAGGGCATGTCGCCCGCGGTCGCGGCGCACACGTACGAACTGCTGGGCGGGCTGGACGCGTGCGTGGTCGTGGCCGAGCAGCGGTTGCCGCCGGTGCTGCGCGGCCGGGCGGCGATCGTGTACGAACTGCGGCGCGGGAGTGTCGTGTTCGGCGGCGAGGCGGCCGAACTGGCGTAACGGGCGCGCCCCCGCCCGGTCGGAGGACCGGGCGGGGGCGGCTCGGGAGCGGCTCGGCTCAGAGGTCGTTCGGCTCAGAGGTCGTTCGGCTCAGAGGTCGAGCTGCTGGCCGGGGACGATCAGATCGGGGTCGGCGCCGATGACGGACTTGTTGGCGGCGTAGACCTTCCGCCAAGTCGTCCCGTGCTGGGCGGCGATGGCGCTCAGCGTGTCGCCCTCGCGGACGGTGTAGTCGCCGCGGGACGTGCCGCGCGAGGCGTTGTTCGTCCCGCGTGCCGGCGTCTTCGCGGGCTTCGACTGGGTCGCCTTCTTGGTCGACTTCTTCGTCGTCGACTCGGATGTCGACCCGGTGGTCGACTTCTTCGTCTTCGCCGTCGACTTCTCGCTCACCGTGCCGGAGGAGGCCGCGGGTGCGCTGCCGCTCGCTCCGGCCTTCGCCGAGCAGACCGGCCAGGCGCCCCAGCCCTGGGCCCGCTGGACCTTGCTGGCGACGGCGATCTGCGCGGACTTGGAGGCCTGGTCCGCGGTGGCCGCGTAGGCCGAACCGCCGTAGGCGCGCCAGGTTCCGGCGGAGAACTGGAGTCCTCCGTAGTAGCCGTTGCCGGTGTTGATGTGCCAGTTGCCGCCGCTCTCGCACTGGGCGATGCGGTCCCACACTCCGCTGTCGGCCGCCGCGGCGTTGCCGCTTGCGGCCAGCAGTCCGAGGGGGGCGAGCAGGGCCGCCCCGGCGAGGACCGCCGTCGTACGCGCTTGACCCTTGCGGTGGGTCTCAGGAGCGTTCTCGCGAGTGGTATCGGCACAGTCGGACATGTAGTTCCCTCTCCAACAACCCGGGGTCCCCCAAGGCGGTTCACGGCTCCCGCGTATCGACGCGGTCCTCGCGCTCCTCCCCGTCCGCCGGAGGTGGTGCTGCTTGCTGGCTCGTTCGGCCGGCGGACGTGTCCCGAGCGGTGCTCGTTGCACACGGCGGAGGAATGTACGGAGGTGGACGAGCCGATGTCGACCAACTGCCCGTCGCCGCAGGCCAGTTCACTGTTACCGCGGGTATCGGCATTTTTCGGCCACCCACTACATTCGCTGATTTCACGATTTTTCGACCAGTTGCCGACACATGCTGTGACTCGGTTCACGCGACCAACTCCCTTGACCTTTCGCAGAGTTGACAAAGAGTGTCCGATTCCGCACCAACCGTGACCGTCCGCTTCGGTTGGTTCGATTCGGTTCGCCCTGGAGCGTGACTCCCGCCACAGATCCTCCGTTGTCTTCTTCATGAGCCCGGGACCCACCGGGCACCGCATTCCGAGGGAGCCACCCGTGCCGCGCATGCTCGACGTCAGCGACGACGTACGCGCCGAGATCGGCGACGAAGAAGCCGACCGGCTGCTCGCCGGAGACAACGCCCCGGGCAGTTACGACTGCACGTCGTGCCGCACCCAGGGCGACTCCGATCAGGAGCGCACCAGCACCGTCCTGTTCATCGGCGACGAGACCGCCGTCCTCGCCTTCGCCCACGCCACCTGCCTGCCCTCGCAGATCGTCCAGGTCACCGAGGAGCAGCTGCAGGGCGCCGTCCGCTCCATCAGCGGCAACACGCACGCCCCGGCCGGCGCACCGGAGAAGGCCGTACCCGAGCAGGCCGTGCTCGGGGTGACCAGCGGACTCGTCCTGATCTCGGGGGAGTTGCACCCCGCCCTGGTCGTCGAGCCGACCGCGCCCATCGTGCGGCCCGGCTCGACCGATGTCGGGGACGACTTCCTGCCACTGCTGATCGAGCAGGGCTTCATGCCGCTCAGCGAGATCACCACCGTGCCGCCCGTGCTGCACGGCTGGTCGGTGCTGCTCGCCGCGGGCCAGCTGCACGCGGTGCTGCAGCCGAGCAGCAACGGCGGTTCCCCGGTGGCCTGGTGGCAGGCGCACCAGCCGCTGCAGGTCACCGACAGCTGGCGGGCCGCCGCCAACAAGCACCAGCAGGTGCTGATGTTCGCGGCACCGGTCGGCTCGATCGGCCGCCAGCCCCGCGAGGACCTGCTGCGCAGCGCGCTCGACAAGGCCGCGGCGAACGGCCAGCTGGTCGGCTCCGCACTGCCGCTCGCGGGCACCTGAGCCGCATCCCTTCAGGTCACGCGTCGTTTGGACATACGTGCACGCATACGACGTTCCCCGCAGCCGGCCCTACCAGTCGATCCCGTCCTCGCGATCGGCCCAGGACAGCCCCGGCGGTCCATCGGCCACGCCGATCTACGACCGGCTCTACTCGGAGTGGGTCAAGACCTTCCGCTCGCTGCCGGGTGACCGCAGCGGCGAGGAGGAGCTGGGCTTCACCGCCTTCGGGCACAGCCCGCACAGCACGGGCTCGTTCAGCGGCGGTTCGTTCGGCGGGGGTTCACTCGGCGGGGGCTCGTACAGCGCGTACAGCGCGGGGGCCTACAGCGCCCGGCAGCAGTCCCAGTGGCAGCGCGTCGGGCAGCTCGGTCACTCCGGGCAGCAGCAACAGCACGGCCACACCGGGATGCACCACATCCCGGCGGCCCTGCCGCCCGGCCCGCGCCGAGGCATCTGACGCGACACGCACGCACACGAAGAGGGCGGCCCCTGTCCAACAGGGGCCGCCCTCTTCGTCGTAGAACAGCCGTGTCGTGCAACGGCCGTACGGCTACGGCTACTTCTTCTTGCCGCGCTTCTCGCGGACCCGGACCGAGATGTGGATCGGGGTGCCCTCGAAGCTGAACTCCTCGCGCAGGCGGCGCTCGATGAAGCGGCGGTAGCCGGCCTCGATGAAGCCGGAGGCGAAGAGGACGAAGCGCGGGGGCTTGGTGCCCGCCTGGGTACCGAAGAGGATGCGGGGCTGCTTGCCGCCGCGGACCGGGTGCGGGTGGGCGGCGACCAACTCGCCCAGGAACGCGTTCAGTCGGCCCGTCGGGACACGCGTCTCCCAGCCGGCCAGCGCGGTCTCGATGCCCGGGACCAGCTTCTCCATGTGGCGGCCGGTGCGCGCCGAGACGTTCACCCGGGGCGCCCACGCGACCTGGGCGAGCTCGGTCTCGATCTCGCGCTCCAGGTAGTAGCGGCGCTCCTCGTCGAGGGTGTCCCACTTGTTGAAGGCGAGGACGATCGCGCGGCCCGCCTCGACGGCCATGGTGACGATCCGCTGGTCCTGCACCGAGATGGACTCGGAGGCGTCGATCAGGATGACCGCGACCTCCGCCTTCTCGACGGCGGCGGCGGTGCGCAGCGAGGCGTAGTAGTCGGCGCCCTGCTGGAGGTGGACGCGCTTGCGGATGCCCGCCGTGTCGACGAACTTCCAGGTGATACCGCCCAGTTCGATCAGTTCGTCGACCGGGTCACGGGTGGTGCCCGCGATCTCGTTGACGACGACGCGCTCCTCGCCCGCCACCCGGTTCAGCAGCGAGGACTTGCCGACGTTCGGCCGGCCGATCAGCGCGATACGGCGGGGTCCGCCGACCGCGGTGCCGAAGGTCTGCTCGGGCGCCTCCGGAAGGGCCTCCAGGACGGCGTCCAGCATGTCGCCGGTGCCGCGCCCGTGCAGCGCGGAGACGGGGTGCGGCTCGCCGAGCCCCAGGGACCACAGATAGGAGGCGTCGGACTCGCCGCTCAGACCGTCGACCTTGTTGGCCGCCAGCACAACGGGCTTCCCGGCCTTGCGCAGCAACCGTACGACCGCCTCGTCGGTGTCGGTGGCGCCGACCTTGGCGTCGACGACGAAGACGACCGCGTCGGCCGCCTCGATCGCGTACTCGGCCTGGGCGGCCACGGAGGCGTCGATCCCGAGGACGTCCTGCTCCCAGCCACCGGTGTCGACGACCTTGAACCGCCGCCCGGCCCATTCGGCCTCGTACGTCACACGGTCCCGCGTGACACCCGGCTTGTCCTCCACGACGGCTTCACGCCGCCCGATGATGCGGTTGACGAGAGTCGACTTGCCGACGTTCGGTCGGCCGACGACGGCGAGGACGGGCAGCGGCCCGTGTCCCGCCTCGCCGATGGCGCCCTCGACGTCCTCGATGTCGAAGCCCTCTACGGCGGCGAGCTCCATGAACTCCGCGTACTCGGCGTCGCCGAGCGCCCCGTGCTCGTGCTCCTCGCCGGAGCCGTCGGGCTGGATCTGGTCGTTCATGAAGATCGGTACCTCGTTCATCGTGGTGATCGGTGGAACCCCCGGATTTCGGGTGATCCACTACTCAAGTGTCTCTTAGCGCCCGGTGAGGCGCCTGGCGTCGTCCAGGTGGGCGGCCAGCTGCTTCTGGATGCGCTCGGTGGCCTCGTCCAGTGCCTTGCGCGTACGACGGCCGGAGCCGTCACCCGCGTCGAACGGGTCGCCGAAGACGACGTCGACGCGGGAGCGCAGCGGGGGCAGCGCCTTTATCAGTCGTCCGCGCTTCTCGGCGCTGCCCAACACGGCCACCGGCACGATCGGGGCGCCGCTGCGGACCGCGAAGTAGGCGAGCCCGGCGCGCAGCGCGGCGAAGTCGCCCTCACCGCGGCTGCCCTCGGGGAAGATCCCGAGAACTCCGCCGTCCTTCAGCACACCGAGCGCGCGGGTGACGGCGGTACGGTCGGCGGTCGAACGGTCCACTTCCACCTGCCCCACGGCACGCATGAAGGGCCCGAGCGGCCCCACGAACGCTTCCTTCTTAACGAGGAAGTGCGAAGCGCGGGGCGCCACACCGATGACCATAGGGCCGTCGATGTTGTGCGAGTGGTTGACGGCGAGGATCACCGGACCGGTGGCGGGAACCTTCCAGGAACCCAGCACACGCGGCTTCCACAGCCCGTACATCAGGCCGACGCCGATGCGCCGCCCGATCTCGGCCCCGCGCTCTGTAGGTGCGGTCACTTCGCGGCCCGCTTCTCCCCGACGAGGGTGACGACGCACTCGATGACCTGCTGGAGCGTGAGGTCGGAGGTGTCCACCTCGACCGCGTCGTCGGCCTTCGCGAGCGGCGAGGTCTTGCGCGAGGAGTCGGCCGCGTCCCGCTTCAGCAGCGCCTCGCGTGTGGCCTGCACATCGGCGCCCTTCAGCTCACCACTCCGCCGGGCGGCACGCGCCTCGGGGGACGCGGTGAGGAAGATCTTCAGATCGGCGTCGGGCAGCACGGTCGTACCGATGTCCCGCCCCTCGACCACGATCCCCCGCTCGGCCTCGGCGGCCAGCGACCGCTGCAGCTCGGTGATCCGGGCCCGCACCTCGGGCACCGCACTGACCGCGCTGACCTTGGAGGTGACCTCCTGGGTGCGGATCGGCCCGGCCACGTCCACGCCGTCGACGCTGATCGTCGGGTTCGCCGGGTCGGTGCCCGAGACGATCTCCGCCTTGCCGGCCGCGTCCGCTATGGCGGTGGGGTCGGTGAGATCGATCCCGTTGTTCACCATCCACCAGGTGATCGCCCGGTACTGCGCCCCGGTGTCCAGATAGCTCAGCCCGAGCTGTGCGGCCACGGCCTTCGACGTGCTCGACTTGCCCGTGCCGGAGGGGCCGTCGATGGCGACAATCACTGCCGGGGCGGTCCGGGCGGCGCCGTTTTCCACGGGAGGACACCTTCCTGGTGCGGGGTGGTGAGCGGGGCGGGGTCGCGAGTGCGCCCCGCACAAGGTTACTGGGTGCGCGTCACTCGTCCGGCCGCCCCTTGTCGACACCGGTCCGGCGAGATCGGCCAGGGGGGCGGACGGTCGCTGGCCGCCGTGGGACGGCGTCCTTCGGGCTGCCCGGCTGGACGGTCACTGCTGGACACGGGCCGACATTCTTCAGCCTGCCCGGCTGGACGGTCACTGCTGGACGCAGGCCGGCACTCTCCCAGCCCTTCCGGCGCCAGCTCACGCAGGCCAGCATTCATCAGCCTCTCCGTCCGGACAGTCACTGCTGGACGCGGGCGGGCACTCCCAGCCCGTGCGGCGCCAGCTCACACAGGCCGGCATTCATCAGCCTCTCCGTCCGGACAGTCACTGCTAGACGCAGGCCAGCACTCCCAGCCCCTGCGGCGCCAGCACACACAGGCCGGCATTCATCAGCCTCTCCGTCCGGACAGTCACTGCTAGACGTGGGCGGGCACGATCCAGCCCTTCCGGCGCTTGCTGACGCAGGCTGGCCATACATATCCAGCTCCACCAGGAGCCTTTCCGACGCAGGCTGCCTACATCCAGTCCGCCCGGCACCTTTTCAACGCAGGCCGCGCACACCCAGCTCGCCCGGCAACCTTTCACCGCAGGCCAGCCAAATTCAGCCCGTCCGGCGTTTGAGGACGAGGCCCCTTCAGGGCCGATGGGGGTCTGGGGGCGGAGCCCCCAGGAGACGCCCGCCCCCACGCACCCCGCGCCTACTGCCGGATCGCCCAGCCCCGTTCCCGCAACGCCGCGGTCAGCACCGGCGCAGCCTTCGGCTCCACCCACAACTGCACAAGCCCCGCCTGCTGCCCCGTCGCGTGCTCGATCCGCACGTCCTCGATATTGACCCCCGCCATCCCCGCATCCGCGAAGATCCGAGCCAACTGCCCCGGCTGGTCGTCGATCAGCACAGCCACAACCTCGTAGACCCGCGGAGCGGACCCGTGCTTGCCGGGCACCCGGACCTGCCCCGCGTTCCCCCGCCGCAGCACGTCCTCGATCCCGCCCGCCCCCTCCCGCCGCTTGCCGTCATCGGCGGACTGCAGCGCGCGCAAGGCCCGAACCGTCTCCTCCAGATCCCCGGCGACATCGGTGAGGAGATCGGCGACGGGCCCCGGATTCGCGGACAGGATGTCGATCCACATCCGGGGATCGGACGCGGCGATCCGGGTCACGTCCCGAATCCCCTGCCCACACAGCCGTACGGCGGCCTCCTCGGCGTTCTCCAACCGCGCGGCGACCATGCTGGACACCAGATGAGGCATATGGGAGACCAGCGCGACGGCCCGATCATGGGCATCGGCATCCATGACAACCGGCACCGCACGGCAGTGCGAGACCAGCTCCAGGGCGAGGTTCAGCACCTCGGTGTCGGTGTCACGCGTGGGCGTCAACACCCACGGGCGCCCCTCGAAGAGGTCACCGGTCGCCGCCAGCGGACCCGACTTCTCGCGCCCGGACATGGGATGCGAACCGATGTACCGGGACATCACCGACGGGTCGAGCCCCAGCGACTCCAACTCCCGCCGCGGACCACCCTTGACACTGGCCACGTCGAGGTAACCCCGGGCCGCACCCCGGCGCATCGCGTCGGCCAGCACCCCGGCCACCAGCGCGGGCGGCGCGGCGACGATCGCGAGGTCGACGGGCCCGTCCGGCGCCTCGTCGGTACCGGCGCCGAGCGCGGCCGCCGTACGGGCCTGCTCGGGGTCGTGGTCGGCGAGGTGCACGACGACTCCGCGCGAGGCGAGCGCGAGCGCGGCGGACGTGCCGATGAGCCCGGTGCCGATGACGAGCGCGGTCCTCACTGCGCGATGTCCTTGCGCAGTGCGGCCGCCGCGCCGAGGTACACGTGCGCGATGTCGGCACGGGGCCGGTCGGACTCGATGTGCGCGAGGACGCGGACCACGCGGGGCATCGCGCCCTCGATGTCGAGTTCCTGCGCGCAGATCAGCGGCACGTCGGCGAAACCGCTGCCGAGCTTGCGCGCGGCGGCCGCCGGGAAGTCGCTGTGCAGATCGGGCGTGGCCGTGAACCAGACGCTGATCAGATCCTCGGCGGTGAGGCCGTTCCGCTCCAGGACGGCGGTGAGCAGCGCTCCGACCTGCTCGTCCATGTGCCCGGCGTCGTCCTTGTCCAGTTGGACGGCGCCCCGGACCGCTCGTACCGCCACGGCTTAGCTCCTCGCTGATGTACGGCTCTTGGTACATCCAGCCTAGTCAGCCCGCCCGGCACGGGTGCGCGGCGCCCGCCCACCGAGACAGGTCACAGGGACTGTTGCCGGACCAGTTCCTCCAGCGAGGCGGCCTGCGGCACCTGCCCCTCCGGGGTGAGCTTGTCGACGGCCCGGGGCAGCGTCCGCGCGAGGTCGCTCGCGGCCTGCTCCGGGGTGACGCCTGCCTGCTCGGCGACCTTCTGCAGCGTCTCGTCGGGCAACGCCTGCTGAATCTGTTCGCCGGTGACGGACTGGTTCTGCCCGGTACCGACCCAGGAGTCCTTCTGCTCGGCGAGCCCGGACTTGGTGAGCATCTCCAGAAGCCCGCCCAGCGGGTTGCTTCCGTTGCCACCACTGCCCCCGCCCTGACCCCCACCGAGGGCCGAGAGCAGCGCGCCCAGGATGTTGCCGCTACCGGAGCCGCCCTGGCCCCCTCCACCCGCTCCCCCCAGAAGACCACCGAGAAGGCTGCCGAGATCGTTGCCCGCCATGGCTCGCACCTTTCGAGAGCGGCCGGCCGCTGGTCGGGGCCCGGCCTCGAACCCTGCCAATGTCACCCGAACCGTCCCGTTCCGCTACTTGGGGTGAGATCATCCCGGTATGCCTCTTTACGCACGGCCCCGAGTCCGCTCTCATGGGCGGGTAGCCCGCCTCGGGGGAGGCCCACATTGAAGCGTCCTGGACCACTGCTCACACTTCTGGCGGGCCTGGTGTTGGGCCTGTTCATGCTGACGCTCAACGCGACGTCGGGGACGAAGACCGCGTCGTCCTCGTACCGCGAGAAATCGCCGTCCGCGTCGCCGAAGGCACCCGCGAAGACGTCACCGACACCATCCGTCACGCCCAGCCAGACGCCGTCGCCGTCGAAGCCACCCGTCGCGAACGCCAACTACGCCGGCCGCACCGACGACGACGCCGCCTCGGTCGCGGTCTCCGTCCGTGACGGCAAGGCGGTCGCCTACTTCTGCGACGGCCGCTACAAGGAGGCCTGGCTCAGAGGCCGAGTGAACAACAACGGCAGCATGAAGCTCACCGCCCCGAACGGCGCGGTACTGGACGGCAGGATCGAGCAGGGCAAGAAGATCACCGGCACCGTCAAGGACGAGGGCCGGCCGTACACGTTCACCGCCGACAAGGCGGTCAAGCCGTCCGGGCTGTGGCGCGCGACGGCCAAGGTACGCGGCGCCAAGATCGACGGCGGCTGGATCGTGCTGCCGAACGGCCGTCAGACCGGCATCGTCACCCGCGACGGCAAGGCCGCCTCCGCGCCCCGCATCGACCCCGAGACCGGCGCGGTCACGGTCGACGGCCAGCAGCTCACGGCACAACCCGTCACCCCCTGACCCACCATCCGCCTCAGGGAGCCGATCATGACCGCCGACCCGAACGCCGCCACCCAGTCCTACCCCCCGCGCCCACCCGCACGCCCTCACGACAGCCCCGCCCGCTACCTGGTCCCGGCCCTCGTGGCCGCGGCCGTAGCGGTCGGACTCGGCGTCTACGGCAAGGTCCACGACCCGGCGGGCACCGCCTTCAACCTCGCCGGCTTCAGCAGCACGGGCGCGGTGAAGTCCTGGCTCGCGACCACCGCGTTCTTCTTCGCCCTCGTCCAGGTCGTCTCGGCCTTCATGGTCTACGGCCGCCTGCCGGGCCCGAGTTGGTCGGCGACGCTGCATCGCTGGTCGGGGCGGATCGCGTTCCTGGTGGCGGTGCCGGTCGCGGTGCACTGCCTCTACGCGTTCGGCTACCAGACGTACTCGACACGCGTGATGTGGCATTCCGTCCTGGGGTGCGCGTTCTTCGGCGCCTTCAGTGCCAAGATGCTGCTGCTCCGCTCGGAGCGGCTGCCCGGCTGGCTGCTGCCGCTCGTCGGCGGACTGGTCTTCACCGCCCTCACGCTGCTCTGGCTGACATCCGCCCTCTGGTTCTTCCGCACCTTCGGAGTGACTACATGACCGACAGCTCGACGCGCCGCACGGTTCTCGCGACGGGTGCGGCCGCCGCGCTCACCGCGGGCTGCAGCAAGTACGGCGACAGCAACGACTCCTCGGGCTCGTCGTCCGTGAAGGCCACCGGCGGCCAGGAGCTGGCGAAGACCTCCGACATCCCCGTCGGCGGCGGCAAGATCTTCAAGGACCAGAAGGTCGTGGTGACCCAGCCGAAGAAGGACGAGTTCAAGGCCTTCTCGGCGATCTGCACCCACCAGGGCTGCACGGTGGGCACCGTCGCGAACGGCACCATCGACTGCCCGTGCCACGGCAGCAAGTACCGCGTCGCGGACGGTTCCGTGGAGGCGGGACCGGCGCCGAAGCCGCTGCCCGCGGAGCAGATCAAGGTGGAGGGAAATTCGATCCGCCTGGCGTGAGATGCCACGTACGCTCCGGGAATGCCGTTCGAGAGCCTGGTCCGCGACCACACGATCTACGCCTGCGTGATGGGTTCACGCGCCTTCGGCCTGGCGACGGACGGCAGCGACACGGATCGCCGGGGCGTGTTCGTGGCCCCCACTCCCCTCTTCTGGCGCTTCGACAAGCCGCCGACGCACATCGAGGGCCCGGCGGAGGAGCAGTTCAGCTGGGAGCTGGAGCGCTTCTGCGAACTGGCCCTGCGCGCCAACCCCAACATCCTGGAGTGCCTCCACTCCCCGCTGGTCGAGCACGTCGACGACACCGGCCGTGAACTCCTCGCCCTGCGCGACGCGTTCCTCTCCCGCCAGGTCCACGAGACGTTCACGCGCTACGCGTTGGGCCAGCGCAAGAAGCTGGCGGTCGACATCCGCACGCACGGCGCCCCGCGTTGGAAACACGCGATGCACCTCCTCCGCCTCCTCACCAGCGCCCGCGACCTGCTCCGCACGGGCACCCTGAAGATCGACGTAGGAGACCAACGCGCCCCGCTCCTCGCGGTGAAACGCGGCGAAGTCCCCTGGCCCGAGGTCGAGTCCTGGATGACCCGCCTGGCCACGGAGACGGACGAGGCAGCCACCCACACCCCCCTCCCGCCGGAACCGGACCGCCGACGAGTGGAGGACTTCCTGATCCGGGTCCGCCGCGCGTCCACCGAATCCCTAGCGGGGTGATGCCACCGACAGCCCCGCGTCGGCGGCGGCCTCGCCCTGCCGCTTGTCGTACGTCACGAACCAGCTGACCCCGTGCCCGAGTTCGAGAGCCGCCATGGTGTGGATCGCGTCGAGGCTGCGCAGCGAGGTGTTCGGCGCCAACTCCCCCGCCTCCTGCATCAGTTCAGGCGTGAGACGGACCCGCGCGATGGCGTTCAGCAGAGCATCGGCGGCCGCCCGCTCGACCTCGTCCGCGCCGAGCCGACCCAGCAGCAGCCGCACCTCGGTCTGCGCCAGGTCGCAGGTCACGACACGACGCATTCCGCCGCGCTGTCCGATCCACTGCTCCAGCGCCGTCGTCTCCGCCTCGGCCCGCAGCAGCTTGGCGATCGCGGACGCGTCGACGTAGAGCAGCGTCACCGCGTCTCTTCCTCGCGCTGAGCGAGCAGCTCCGCGGTGGGGCCGCGTCCCTCCGCGTCCCGTCTGACCGCCCGGAGCCGCTCCAGCGCGTCCGCGGCCTCGACGCCGTGGTCCTCGTCCATGACCGAGGCGTCGAGCAACCCGATGGCGATCGCGGCACGGATGTCCCGTTCGGCCGGCTCCAGCGGAGACAGTATGGCGACCGGCACCCCGTCCCGAGTGACCTCGATCGACTCGCCCGCCTCCACGGCGTCCAACAGAGCCGCGGTGTGCCGGGACAGCTCCCGGACCGGCACGCGCCTGCGCTTCACCTTACCCATGCCTGCCACGATACGCCCACCGCATGACAGGGGCCATCGGTGTCAGACACGACCACGACACGTCAGGCATCCCAAAGCTCCCCGAGCCCCAACAACTCCTCCCGGTACTCGATCCGCCCCGCCCACTCCCCCGGCCACGCGTCCACCCCGAGATGCGCCCCCGCGAACGCCCCCGTAAGGCAGGCGATCGAGTCCGAGTCACCGGACGTACAGGCCGCACGGCGCAACGCGGTCACCGGCTCCTCCACGAAGAGCAGGAAGCACAACAGGCCGGTGGCCAGGGCCTCTTCGGCGATCCAGCCCGCGCCGGTGGCCAGACACGGGTCGGTCTCCGGAGAGTTGGCGCGAACCGCGTCCTGGAGCCGATCCAGGATCTCCAGGCACTCGTCCCAGCCCCGCGCGATGAAGTGCTCGGGCGTGGGGTCCTGGCTCCGTGTCCACAGGTCACCCAGCCAACGGTGGTGGTACCGGGTGCGGTTCTCGACGGCGTACGACCGCAGCAGCCCGACCAGCCCGGTCGGTTCGGCACCCTGTGCGAGCAGCCGTACGGCGTGCGCGGTGAGGTCGGACGCGGCGAGTGCGGTCGGGTGGCCGTGGGTCAGCGCGGACTGCAACTGGGCGGCGCCGGACCGCTGTTCGTCGTCCAGACCGGGGACCAGTCCGATCGGCGCGACGCGCATGTTGGCACCGCAGCCCTTCGAACCGATCTGGCTGGCGTCCTGCCAGGGCCGCCCCTCCGCCTTCAACAGGTTGCAGGCGACGAGGCAAGTCCGGCCGGGGGCACGGTTGTTGTCCGGCGACTGATACCACTCCACGAACTCCTCACGCACCGGCCGTTCCATCCGCTTGGGCCCAAGAAGCCCCCGTTCCATGGCAGTTCGCAGCCCGCGCCCCAACGCCAGCGTCATCTGCGTGTCGTCGGTGACGATCGCGGGCTTCGGCAACTCCATCTCCCGCCAAGGACCGCACTTGGCAAGAATGCTGGGCACGTCGTTGAACTCGGTCGGGAAACCGAGCGCGTCCCCGAGGGCGAGGCCGACCAAGGCTCCGGTGGCGGCACGCTTGCGTACGGTGGTCGTGGTCATGCGGGGTTTCCTTCCCGGGTCGGCCGGAGCAGCGGTGGATACAGGGCGGTGGCGGTCCCGGCGCGGTACAGCGCCGCCGGTTTGCCGCGACCGCCGGTCAACTTGGCCCCGCCCGGCACCGGTTCGACGAAGCCCGGCGTCGCGAGCACCTTGCGGCGGAAGTTGGGGCGGTCCAACTCGGCGCCCCACACGGTCTCGTAGACCTGTTGCAGCTCCCCGAGCGTGAACTCCGGCGAGCAGAAGGCGGTGGCGAGGGAGCTGTACTCCAGCTTGGCGCCCACCCGTTCGTGCGCGTCGGCCAGGATCCGGTCGTGGTCGAAGGCGAGCGGCCCGAGCGCGTCGTACGGCAGCCAGCGGGCCTGCGCCGCGTCGCTGCCCGCACGCGGTTCGGGCGGGTCGGGCAGCAGCGCGGCGAAGGCGACGGTGACGACCCGCATCCGGGGGTCGCGGTCGGGCTCGCTGTAGGTGCGCAGTTGCTCCAGGTGCAGCCCGGAGACGTCCGACAGGCCCGTCTCCTCGGCGAGTTCACGCCGGGCGGCCGTCTCCGCGGACTCGTCCGGCGCCACGAAGCCGCCCGGCAGCGCCCAGTGCCCGGCGTAGGGCTCCTGCCCGCGCTCGACGAGCAGCACGTGCAGGGCGCCGCCGCGGATCGTGAGGACGGCGAGGTCGGCGGTGACGGCGAAAGGTTCGAAGGCGTACTTGTCGTAGGCCGGTGTCGTGGTCATGAGCAACCACCCCCTTAATGGTCAGCTAGACCATAAAGAGTGGCCGCGCCCGGGCACAACCCCCCGCACCCGATGAACGCGAAACGACGCAAACGGAACGGCCGGCCCCGGAGAACCCGGAACCGGCCGTCACAAGCAAGCCGTAAGCAGGCAGGACCTACAGATCGACTTCCTGCATCAGCATGCCGACCTCGGTGTTCGACAGCCGTCGCAGCCAGCCCGACTTCTGGTCGCCCAGGGTGATCGGGCCGAAGGAGACCCGCACGAGCTTGTCGACCGGGAAGCCGGCCTCCGCGAGCATGCGCCGCACGATGTGCTTGCGGCCCTCGTGGAGGGTCACCTCGACCAGGTAGTTCTTGCCGGTCTGCTCGACGACACGGAAGTGGTCCGCACGCGCGTACCCGTCCTCCAGCTGGATGCCGTCCTTGAGCTGCTTGCCCAGATCGCGCGGGATCGGGCCCACGATGTGCGCGAGGTAGGTCTTCTTCACGCCGTACTTGGGGTGCGTCAGCCGGTGCGCCAGCTCACCGTGGTTGGTGAGCAGGATCACACCCTCGGTCTCGGTGTCGAGCCGCCCGACGTGGAAAAGGCGCGTCTCGCGGTTGGTGACGTAGTCGCCGAGGCACTGCCGGCCCTCGGGGTCCTCCATCGTCGCGACGACACCGGCGGGCTTGTTCAGCGAGAAGAACTGGTACGACTGCGTCGCCACCGTCAGCCCGTCGACCTTGATCTCGTCGTGCTCGGGGTCGACCCGCAGCCCCTGCTCGACCACGATCTCGCCGTTGACCTCGACCCGGGACTGCTCGATCAGCTCCTCGCAGGAGCGCCGGGAGCCGTAGCCCGCGCGCGCGAGGACCTTCTGCAGCCGCTCGCCCTCCTGCTCGGCGCCCGGGAAGGTCTTGGGCGGCTTGATGTCCTTCTTGCCCGCGTACCGCTCCCGGTTGCGCTCCTCGGCCCGCGCGTCGTACTCCCGCGAGGTCGCCGGCGCCCATCGCCCGCGTCCGGTGCTCTGGCCCTGCTTGGGACCGCCCTTGGCACCGCCGCGTGCCGCCGCACCGCGCCCTGACTTGGGACCTTCGTGAGATCCCGTGGGGCCTACGTCGTAGCGCCGCTCTTCGGGACGCGGCTTTCCGGCGCGCTTCGGCTTGTCGTCGCGGCCTCCCGCGCCCCTCGGCTGGGAGCCGCCCCCGCCGGCGCCCCGGGAGTTGCCCGCGCCGGAACCACGGCCGCCGCCGCCCCCACCGGAACCCCGGGGACTGCCGCCCCCGCCGGTCCCGCGGGGGTTGCCGCGCCCGCCGCTCCTACCGCCGCCGCCACTGCTGCCACTGCCACTGCTTCGCATCAAAGTTCCGTCGTCGTCGTTTCGTCTGCATCTGCATCCGGTGCATCCGGATCGAACGACGGGACCCCTTCCAGCGTCTCCGCCTCGATCGCCTCAGCCTCAGGGAGGAAGGGCGCGAGCTCCGGGAGCTCGTCCAGGCCTCGCAGGCCCATCCGCTCCAGAAAGTAGTTCGTCGTCACGTACAGGATCGCACCTGTTTCGGGTTCCGTGCCCGCCTCCTCGACCAGACCCCGCTGAAGGAGGGTGCGCATCACACCGTCGCAGTTGACTCCGCGGACCATCGAGACCCTGCTGCGGCTGACCGGCTGGCGGTACGCGACGACCGCCAGGGTCTCCAGCGCCGCCTGGGTGAGCCGGGCCTGCTGGCCGTCCAGGACGAAGCCCTCGACGGCCGGCGCGTACTCCGGCCGGGAGTAGAAACGCCAGCCTCCGGCGATCAGCCGCAGCTCGAAACCGCGCCCCTGGACGGTGTACTCGTCGGCCAGCTCGCGCAACGCGTCCGCGATCCGCCGTTTGGGCCGCTGGAGTATTTTCGCGAGGTGTTCCACGGTCGCGGGCTCGTCCACGACCATCAGGACGGCCTCCAGGGCGGGTTTGAGGTCGAGCTCCGCGACGCCGGACGGGCTCGCCGGTACGCCCGTGGTCTCCTCGCTCACGCCGACTCCTCCTTGGTCTCCTTGGGCGGCTCGGGCGGCCGGTCGAACTCGTCCGTCACCACCGGCTCGCCTTCCCCCTCCCCACCGGTCCAGCGCACGATCAGATCCCCGAGCGCGGTCTCCTGGTCCAGCGCGACGGCCTTCTCCCGGTACAGCTCCAGAAGGGCCAGGAACCTCGCTACGACGGTCAGGGTGTCGTCGGTGTCGTCCACGAGCACGCTGAAGCTGGCCTCGCCGAGCTCCCGCAGCCGCGCCACCATGATCCCGGCCTGCTCCTGCACGCTGACGAGCGGCGCGTGGATGTGGTCGACGTACACCTGCGGCTTGGGCTTGGCCTGCATCGCCTTCACGGCGAGCTTGGCGAAGCCCTCGGGCCCGATCCGGATGACGACCTCGGGCAGCAGCTCGGCGTGGTGCGGTTCGAGCCCGACGGTCCGGGGATAGCGCCGGGCCTCGTCGTCGAGCCGCCGGTTGAAGATGTCGGCGATCTGCTTGTACGCCCGGTACTGCAACAACCGCGCGAACAACAGGTCCCGCGCCTCCAGCAACGCGAGATCGGCCTCGTCCTCGACCTCGGCGGCGGGCAGCAACCGCGCCGCCTTCAGA
The DNA here is from genome assembly GCF_043200035.1 of Streptomyces sp. NPDC048504. NCBI lineage: Bacteria > Bacillati > Actinomycetota > Actinomycetes > Kitasatosporales > Streptomycetaceae > Streptomyces > Streptomyces sp. NPDC048504. The sequence goes on along the minus strand of NZ_JBICXA010000015.1, from coordinate 29,576 downwards.
TCCAGCAGAGTCGCCGCGACGACGAGAAACTCGGTCGTCTGGTCCAGATCCCAGTCCGGCCCCATCGCCCTGATGTGCACCATGAACTCATCGGTGACCTTGGACAGCGCCACCTCGGTCACATCGAGCTTGTGCTTCGAGATCAGCTGGAGGAGGAGATCGAACGGCCCCTCGAAGTTGGCGAGCCGGACCTTGAAAACCCCGTCATCGGGTTCTTCGACAGGCTCAGCAGATTCTTCTACGACCACCTCGGACACCGGCACCGGCTCCGCCACGGCGACCTGCGCCTCGGGCTCGGGAGCCGTGCCCGGCCCCTTGCCCAGCGCACGCCGACGGCCGGCGGGTGCGCCGGATGCGGGAGCGTCGTTCGAGGTCATGGCCCCCGCAGGCTACCGCTACCGCCCGCGAAGCCGGCGTACGAGAATGCTCGCGTCCCCGCGGGACTCCAGATCGGCCAGGACAACGGCGACCGCCTCGCGAACGATCCGGCCGCGGTCGACCGCGAGGCCGTGCTCGCCCCGGAGCATCAGACGCGCGTGCTCCAGGTCGATGAGTTCCTCGGCGGAGACGTACACGGTGATCTTCTCGTCGTGCCGCTCCCGCCCGCTGGGCCGACGGTTGGCCTGCGCCCGCTGTCGCTGCTTCCGAGGCTGGGCAGAACCTTCCTGCGCCTCCTGACGTCGTCCTGAGCCGTCCGCGGACCGGCTGCGGGACTCGCCGCCGTCCGAGTCCGCCGCTACGTGCTCGGCGCCCTCTCCGTCACCGCCCTGGGCGGGCACGGACTGCGGGGCGTCCTCCCCCGCGGCGGCACCGTCGCTCTCCCCCGCCGGAGCCGGTACCCGCGCCTCGCCGTTGACCCGGCTCCTCGGGGTGGACGACTGAAGCGCCATCCCCCCTGTCGTACGGAACAGTTCGTCGGCCCCCGGCAGACTCACTCGGCGTGACACCGGGCGAGCACCTCCCTGGCGAGCTGGCGATAGGCGGCGGCACCGACGGAGTTGGAGGCGTACGTCGTGATCGGCTCACCGGCGACCGTGGTCTCCGGGAAGCGCACCGTGCGGCCGATGACCGTGTGGTAGACGTGATCGTCGAACGCCTCGACCACGCGCGCGAGGACCTCACGGCTGTGCACGGTGCGGGAGTCGTACATCGTGGCGAGGATCCCGTCGAGCTCCAACTCGGGGTTGAGGCGCTCCTGGACCTTCTCGATGGTCTCCGTCAGCAGCGCGACACCACGCAGCGCGAAGAACTCGCACTCCAGCGGCACGATCACCTTGTGAGCCGCCGTCAGGGCGTTCACGGTGAGCAGGCCGAGGGAGGGCTGACAGTCGATCACGATGTAGTCGTAGTCGGCCATCAGCGGCTTCAACGCCCGCTGCAGGGTGGACTCTCGGGCGACCTCGCTCACCAACTGCACTTCGGCGGCCGACAAGTCGATGTTGCTGGGCAGCAAGTCCATGTTCGGGACAGCTGTCTTGAGAAGCACCTCGTCGGCCGACATGCCCCGCTCCATGAGCAGGTTGTAGACGGTGAGGTCCAACTCCATGGGATTGACGCCCAGTCCGACCGACAGCGCGCCCTGCGGGTCGAAGTCGACGAGCAGTACACGCCGGCCGTACTCCGCGAGCGCGGCACCCAGGTTGATGGTCGATGTCGTCTTGCCGACGCCGCCCTTCTGGTTGCACATCGCGATGATCGTCGCGGGGCCGTGACTGGTCAGCGGACCCGGGATCGGGAAGTAGGGCAGCGGGCGTCCGGTCGGGCCCACGCGCTCGCGGCGCTGGCGGGCAGCGTCGGGCGCGAGTGTGGCCGCGTACTCGGGATCGGGCTCGTACTCGGCGTCGGGGTCGTAGAAGTGCCCGTCGGGCAGTTCGTCGTAGTCGGCGAAATGGTTGCGGGGCGCGCCCCTTCCGTCGCCGGCCATGGCGTTCACGTGATGGCCATCCATGCTCTGGTGTGCTGGCTGAGTCACCCCTGGCTTGTGGTGACCCTGGTGGGCTGCGAAGGTACGCACCGCGACGGAGCCGACAGCCTCGAACCCCGCGGGCTCCTGGCCCTTTGCAGGCATTCCTGGTTGACCACCCCCGGGAGAAAATGTCGACTCATTCACAAGTCGTCTTACCTCCTTGGTGACCAGGGAATTTCTCGATAGGTCAGCGTGGCACCATGCCGACGTTCGGCGACTCTATGGCGTGTCGGGTGTTCGCAGCAACACAATCCGCCGGACCCGGCCCGATGTGTCGGCAATGAAACATCCCTCTGTCAAGGGCGTACGGCAGTCGCACGGCAGGTTCCACCGGTGCACGAATCGGTTCAAGGGTTACGTTCGGGGCGAGTTGACCGAGTGCCGCAAAGTGACCATACACACACTTCCGGCCGGACCTGTCGAGCAAGGTCCGGCCGGGCGTGCGGTGTTGACGACCTGTGTTGACGTATCGCCTTTTGCCGAACGGTGACTTAGTCGACAGAGTCAGCCGAGCAGCGATTCCAGCTCGACGTGCTCCAGTCCGTGCGCCTCGGCGACCTCGCGGTAAATCACCTTGCCGTCATGGGTGTTGAGACCCTTGGCGAGAGCAGGATCACGTCGCAGCGCGTCGGCCCAGCCGCGGTTGGCGAGCTCCACGATGTACGGGAGCGTCGCGTTGGTGAGCGCGTAGGTCGACGTGTTGGGCACCGCGCCGGGCATGTTGGCGACGCAGTAGAAGACCGAGTTGTGGACCGGGAAGGTCGGCTCGGCGTGGGTCGTCGGGCGCGAGTCCTCGAAGCAGCCGCCCTGGTCGATCGCGATGTCGACAAGAACGCTTCCGGGCTTCATCCGCGACACGAGTTCGTTGGTGACCAGCTTCGGCGCCTTGGCGCCCGGGATGAGCACCGCGCCGATGACGAGGTCGGCGTCCAGGACGGCCTTCTCCAGCTCGAAGGCGTTGGACATGATCGCCCGGACCTTGGTGCCGAAGACCTTGTCGGCCTCGCGGAGCTTGTTGATGTCGCGGTCGAGCAGCGTGACATGGAAGCCCATGCCGACGGCGATCTGCGTGGCGTTCCAGCCGGAGACACCGCCGCCGATGACGACGGCCCGCGCGGGCTGGGTGCCGGGGACACCGCCGGGGAGGACACCGCGGCCGCCGACCGAGCGCATCAGGTGGTAGGCGCCGACCTGCGGGGCCAGCCGGCCCGCGACCTCGGACATCGGGGCGAGCAACGGAAGCGCGCGGCCCGGGAGTTCGACGGTCTCGTAGGCGATCGCCGTGGTGCCGGACTCGACGAGCGCGTCGGTGCACTCCTTGGAGGCGGCCAGGTGCAGGTACGTGAAGAGCGTCTGGTCCTTGCGGAGGCGGTGGTACTCCTCGGCGATGGGCTCCTTGACCTTGAGCAGCAGGTCGGTGGTGGCCCACACCTCGTCGGCGGTGGCCAGGATCTGGGCACCGGCCGAGACGTACTCGTCGTCCGTGATCGAGGAGCCGACGCCGGCGTTCTGCTCGATGAAGACCTGGTGGCCGTGGCGCACCAGCTCGTGCACGCCGGCGGGGGTGATGGCCACCCGGAACTCGTTGTTCTTGACCTCGCGGGGGATGCCGACCTTCACGTCGATCACGGTCCTTGGCTCAGAGGGTGTGGGGCAATACATCTCATACCCGGACATGCGTGAGCGCACCGGGAGACCGCAGGAGAAGGTGCGGCAGAGCCAGTCTAATGAAGGTGTTCTCCGTGTCTAGCCTTTCAATGCATCAATCTTCTGCGGATGTACTACGGATTTCGCAGGCGTTAGCGTCTTGTTCCAGGGGTTCGGAGGTGGATTCCACGGATTCGGGGGCGGAATCACCCTCCTGAAGCTCCTCGCCCAGCATCCGCTCGGCCGTCCCGCGGTGCAGCGCGGCGGACGCCGGATCGCCGAGCCGGTCGAGGGTGTCGGCCAGCCGCAGCTGCAGTGCCGCCTGCAGCCGTACGTCCTCGGCGCGGCGCGCCCACTCGACGGCCTCGTGGCAGGTCGCGAGCGATTCCTCGGGGCGGCCCGCGTACTCCTGGACCCGTGCCAGCTCGCTCAACGCCCTTGCCTGGGCGGCCACATCACCGTTCTTGCGGTGCCCGGCGACGGCCGCCCGCCAGTTCCTGAGCGCCTCGCCGTAGCGGCCCGCGTACGTGTGCGCGGCGCCGATCCGGCCGTAGAGCCGGGCGGCGTCCACGCGCTCGTCCCGGGCCTGCCGTTGGGCGAGCGCGCGGCCGAACCAGTCGGCGGCCCGGTCGTGGTCCCCGAGCTCCTGGTGCGCGCCGCCTACGGATTCCATCGCGCGGCCGGTCGCATACGGGTCATTCGCCTCGCGTCCGGCGTCCAGCGCGGCGCGGTAGCGGCCCAGTGCCTCGGTCGTCCGGCCGGTCTGCGCGTCCAGATCGGCGAGGTTCAGCAGCGCGGCGGCCTTCTCGCGGGGCAGGTCGCGCCGCTCGGCCACGTCGAGGACGAGGCGGTGGATGCCGTAGAGCTCGGGGGCGGCGGCCTGGGTGCCGAAGTGGGCGACCATCGCCCGCACCAGCTGGGACATCAACCGGCGGGCCAGCGTGTCGAGTTCGCCGTCGGCGACCGCGAGTCGGGCGGAGGCGAGCAGGGCGGGCTGGCGGACGCGGAGCCAGTCGGCGGCGGCGCGCGGGGTCGGGAAGCGCAGGGCGCGGGGCGTGCCGAGGAGTTTCTCGCGGGCCTGGGGGCTGTCCGTCTCGGTGATGGCGCGGCAGGACTGGAGCAGCCGTACCGTGCGCTCCAGCATGCGGGCGCGGGCCAGCTGGAGTTCGGCCGGGCGGTCCTGGGTCTCGGCGAGGGCGTACAGGAGGGGCTGGAGGCAGCCGGGGACCTCGTACTGCGGCAGCGGCGAGTCCTGGGCCCGCAGCAGGCCGGCGGCGGCGAAGTCGTCCAGGGTGGTGCGGGCACCGTTGACGGAGCAGCCGGCGAGCGCGGAGGCGGTCTGCGGGTCGACCAGGCCGGCCGGGGCGAGGGAGAGCAGTCGCAGTATCCGGGCGGCGGGGCTGGGCAGCGAGCCGTAGACGAGCCGGAAGACGCGGCTCAGGGGCGTGCCCTCGTCGCTCTCGGCGTGCAGGTGCTTGGCGAGGTCGGCGACGGCGGCCTGCGGGCGGGCGGCGAGCCAGCCGCCGGCCAGGGTCAGCGCGGCCGGCTGGGACTGGCACACCTCGACGAGGCCCTCGGCGGCGACCGGGTCGACGGTGATGCGGACCGCGCCGGTGTAGCGGGTGAGGAGTTCCAGCGCGGACTTGGTGTCGAGGCCGCCCAGGGTGCAGGGGCGGACGTCGGCGATGCCGGTGAGCGGGCCGCCGGAGACGGCGACGACCAGGCAGTCCGGGGAGTCCGGCAGCAGCGCGTCGACCTGCTCGGCGTCGGCCGCGTCGTCGAGCAGGAGCAGCGCCCGCCGGCCGGTGAGGGCCGCGCGCAGGATGTCCGAGAGATCGTCCTCGGAGGCGCCGGCCGGGGTCGGCAGCTCCAGGGCGGTGAGGAGTTCGCGGACGGTGCGCTCGGTGGGGACGGGGGTGCCGTCGGGCTCGCTCAGCCGTGCCCGGAACACACCGGCGTCGTAACGGTCAGCGACCTGTCGGACGAGTTCCTCGGCCAGGGCGCTGCGGCCGGAGCCGGGCCTGCCCGCGATGAGGAGGACCCGCGCGCGGGGGGCCTTGCGGCCCGCGATGGTGTCCAGGCCCGCGCGCTCGATGTCGGCCCGGAGCTCCTTCAACTCTCTTGCGCGGCCCAGGAATTGGCCCTCGGGAGAAGTGTCCTCGGACAGCCTCACGCCGCCGGTGTCCACCGCCTGATCCGCCACGGGCCACACTCCCGTCCCACTGCACGCGCATAGCCCGCCGGGACTCCGGATCGGGTGATTCCAGAGCCTAGTTCACGCTCTGCGACGAACCGTGCGGAGCGCGGCGGGCACATCCCCCGATCGGATCAGCCGATCGTCACACCGGAAGACGCCGAAAGAGGCGGAAAGGATGAGGCGTGGGTGAGGTGCGGGTGAGGGTGGGTTCAGGACTCGAAGGGACGCGCGGGCCACGGCGCCTCGGCGGGGCGCAGCGCGTCGAGGCCGTCGCCGTGCCGGGCGGCGACCAGGGAGAGGACGCCGACGGCGAGGCAGTTGTTGTGCAGCTCGCCGGCGAGGACCCCGCGGACCAGGTCGCCGACGGGCACACGCGCGTGCTCCATGTCGGCCTCCTCGTCCTCGACCTCGAAGCGCTGTCCGTCGGCCTCGGAGAGATCGCGGGCCAGGAAAATGCGGATGGCCTCGTCGCAGCCGCCGGGCGTGGTGTAGACGTCGGTCAGCACCCGCCAGTCCTCGGCCTTGACGTGCGCCTCCTCGTACAGCTCGCGCTGGGCGGCGTGCAGCGGGTTCTCACCGGGGATGTCGAGCAGTCCGGCCGGGATCTCCCACAGCTTCTGCCGTACGGGGTGGCGGTACTGCTTGATGACCAGCACCCGGTCCTCCTCGTCGAGGGCGAGGATCGCCACGGAGCCGGGGTGGACCTGGTAGTCGCGGTGCACGACCGTGCCGTCGGGCATGACCACGTCGTCGGTGCGCACGGAGGTCTTGTTGCCGACGAAGGGGGTCACGGTCGCCCGGATCTCCCACTCCTCCGGGGTGTCCTTGATCGTCATGCGCTGTCCCTCCACACGTACCCGAAACACACGTACAGGAATGTCACGAACCGGATGTCCACATACGGCCGGGGTGCACACCTCTTGAAGGCGCGCACCCCGGTCACCGTACAACCTTCGTACTACTTGCCCGTCTTGCGTGCCACGGCTGCCTTGACCAGGCCCGCGAAGAGCGGGTGCGGCCGGGTCGGGCGGGAGCGCAGCTCGGGGTGGGCCTGGGTCGCGACGAGGTAGGGGTGCGCCTCGCGCGGGTACTCCACGTACTCCACGAGCTTGCCGTCCGGGGACGTGCCGGAGAACTGCAGCCCGGCCTTCTTCTCCAGCTCGGCGCGGTAGGCGTTGTTCACCTCGTAGCGGTGGCGGTGGCGCTCCTCGACGTACTCCTTGCCGTCGTAGACCTCGCGCACGATGGAGCCCTCGGCGAGCTTGGCCGGGTACATGCCCAGGCGCATGGTGCCGCCCATGTCGCCCTCGCCGGCGACGATGTCGAGCTGCTCGGCCATGGTGGAGATGACCGGGTGGCCGGTGGCCGCGTCGAACTCGGTGGAGTTGGCGTCCGCGATGCCGGCGAGGTTGCGCGCGGCCTCGATCACGATGCACTGGAGGCCCAGGCACAGGCCGAGCAGCGGGATCTTGTGCTCGCGGGCGTACTGGATGGCGCCGACCTTGCCGGAGACACCGCGGTCGCCGAAGCCGCCGGGGATGCAGATCGCGTCCACGTCGGCGAGCTGTCCCGCGGCACCCGCCGGGGTCTTGCAGTCGTCGGAGGTGACCCACTTGATCTTCACGCGGGCCTTGTTGGCGAACCCGCCGGCGCGCAGCGCCTCGGTGACCGAGAGGTAGGCGTCGGGCAGGTCGATGTACTTGCCGACCAGCGCGAGGTTGATCTCGTGCAGCGGATTGTGCACGCGGTCGAGCAGGTCGTCCCAGGTCCGCCAGTCCACATCACGGAACGGGAGGTCCAGCTTGCGGACGACATAGGCGTCCAGGCCCTCGCTGTGCACGGTCTTCGGGATGTCGTAGATCGAGCGGGCGTCGGGGCAGGCCACCACGGCGGCCTCGTCGACGTCGCACATCAGCGAGATCTTGCGCTTGATCGCGGTGGGCACCTCGCGGTCGGAGCGCAGCACGATCGCGTCGGGCTGGATACCGATGTTGCGCAGGGCCGCGACCGAGTGCTGGGTCGGCTTGGTCTTCAGCTCGCCCGAGGGGCCGATGTAGGGCAGGAGGGAGATGTGCACCACGAACACGTTGTCGCGGCCGACCTCGTGGCGGACCTGGCGGACCGTCTCCAGGAACGGCAGCGACTCGATGTCGCCGACCGTGCCGCCGACCTCGGTGATGACGACGTCGACCTCGTCGGTCGCCATGCGCCGGATGCGGTGCTTGATCTCGTTGGTGATGTGCGGGATGACCTGCACCGTGTCGCCCAGGTACTCGCCGCGCCGCTCCTTGGCGATGACCGTCGAGTAGACCTGGCCGGTGGTGACGTTGGCGCTGCCGTCCAGGTCGCGGTCGAGGAAACGCTCGTAGTGGCCGATGTCGAGGTCGGTCTCGGCGCCGTCGTTGGTGACGAACACCTCACCGTGCTGGAAGGGGTTCATCGTGCCGGGGTCGACGTTCAGGTACGGGTCGAGCTTCTGCATCACGACGCGCAGGCCCCGCGCCTTGAGGAGCATGCCGAGGCTGGAGGCGGTGAGGCCCTTGCCGAGTGAGGAGGCGACACCCCCGGTGACGAAGATGTGCTTGGTCGTCGTGGTGTTGCTGTTTCGGAAAGCAGCGGGCGGCATGGCCAAGAGGGGGCTCCCGTGGTCGCGGTCTGGGGTGCGGTACGGCTGCCCGCCCGGAGAATCCGGGTTTTTCTGGAGGAGCCGTCGCTGCGGTTCGGGGGTTTCCTGCCCACCGGTCCACGGGCTACCAGGGTATCAGCGCCCGGAGGGGATGGCTTCCGGCCACGCTCCGCACCCGCCCCGACACGGACGCGGCCTGCGTCGGCATGAACACGCCTCCCGTCGACACAGACGCGCCCTGGTTACCTGCTTCTCACCGGGTGCTCACCCGTTCGGCCCAGGTCCGTTGGCGAGAGCGGCACACAGATCATCTACGTGCGTCGTATCCTGCTCGGACACTCGCTGCCGAGCCGGTCCGGAACACGGCACCACCCCCGCCCGTATTACCCGGAACAACGAGAGCTCGTCAGTTCGTTGAGCAACGACCGTCATTTGCTTCATGCCTCAACGACGCACTACAAACGATCCCTTGACCGCACACAGCGACCGCCCCTTTTCCATGGGGCGACGTGGCCGTTCGACTGGAGTTGCACGTGGCCGGGCGCATCGAAGATTACGCACTCATCGGAGACATGCAGACCGCTGCCCTGGTCTGCCGGGACGGCACGGTGGACTGGCTGTGCCTGCCCCGATTCGACTCCCATGCCATCTTCGCCGGTCTGCTGGGCACCGAGGAACACGGCTTCTGGCGGCTGGGCCCGGCCCACGCCTCCGACGCGCCTCCGCCCACCGCGGTCCGGCGCGGCTACCGCGGCGACTCGCTGATCCTGGAGTCCGAGTGGGACACCCCGCGAGGCACGGTCCGCGTGACCGATTTCATGCCCCCTCGCGACGGCGCCCCCCAGCTGATCCGCATCGTGGAGGGCATCTCCGGCCGCGTCCCGATGCGCTCGGCCCTCCGGATGCGTTTCTCCTACGGCCGGGTCGTCCCCTGGGTGCACAAGCACGAGGGCCGCACGGTCGCCGTCGCGGGTCCCGACTCCGTGTGGTTCGACACCGACTGCGAGACCTACGGGAAGTCCCTGACCACCTACTCGGACTTCACGGTCGCACCGGGTGACCGCATCGCGTTCACCATCTCCTGGGAGCCCTCGCACAAGCAGCCGCCGCCGCTCCCCGAGCCCGAGCAGTCGCTGGAGGCCACGGAGGACTTCTGGCGCGACTGGGTCGACCAGTGCACGTACCACGGCCCGTACCGCGAGGCAGTGGTCCGCTCCCTGATCACGCTGAAGGCGCTGACGTACGCCCCGACCGGCGGCATCGTCGCCGCGCCGACCACCTCCCTCCCGGAGGAGATCGGCGGCGTCCGCAACTGGGACTACCGCTACACCTGGCTCCGCGACGCGGCCATCACCCTCTCCTCGCTCCTGCGCACCGGCTACCGCGAGGAGGCCCGCGCCTGGCGCGAATGGCTCCTGCGGGCCGTCGCAGGCGACCCGGAGAACCTGCAGATCATGTACGGCATCGCCGGCGAGCGCGAGCTCGGCGAGGCGGAGCTGGACTGGCTGCCGGGCTACGAGAACTCGGGCCCGGTCCGGGTGGGCAACGGCGCCGCGCACCAGCTCCAGCTGGACGTCTACGGCGAGGTCACCGAGGCCCTGCACCTGGCCCACATGACGGGCCTGGCCCGCAACGACTACGCCTCCCTCCTCCAGCTCAAGCTGATCCGCTACCTGGAGAAGCACTGGGACGAGCCCGACGAGGGCATCTGGGAGGTGCGCGGCCCGCGCCGCCACTTCGTGCACTCCAAGGTGATGGCCTGGGTCGCCGTCGACCGCACGATCAAGCTGATCGAGTCGGGCGACGCGGACGGCCCGCTGGAGAAATGGCGCGAGCTGCGCGACGACATCCACCGGGACGTGTGCGAGCGCGGCTACGACAAGGAGCGCAACACCTTCACGCAGTCGTACGGCTCGAAGGAGCTGGACGCCTCGCTGCTGCTCATCCCGCAGATGGGCTTCCTGCCCCCGGACGACAAGCGCGTGATCGGCACGATCGAGGCGATCCAGCGCGAGCTGTCCACCCCGGACGGCTTCATCCTGCGCTACCCGACCTCGGGCACGGACGAGGGCGTGGACGGCCTTCCCGGCGACGAGGGCGCGTTCCTGGCCTGCTCGTTCTGGATGGCGGACGACCTCGCGATGATCGGCCGCGTGGACGAGGCCCGCAAGCTCTTCGAGAAGCTCCTGTCGCTCCGCAACGACCTGGGCCTCCTCGCCGAGGAGTGGGACCCGCGCCTGCAACGCCAGGTCGGCAACTTCCCGCAGGCCTTCAGCCACGTCCCCCTGATCGACACGGCCCTGCGCCTGACGGCTTCGGGGGCCTACGGCGGCTGACACCCGCCGAGCACGCGCCCCGGGCCCGAGATGTGCCCGGGGGCAGCGGCACCGCCGTATCCGCACCGCGGCGGGAAAATCCAGGTGCCCCGGCCACCACTCGTCCCTACCCTTCCCGCCATGGACAGCACCGGGGCCGGGCGGCTCCTGAACATCGTGGATGTCGAAGCCACCTGCTGGGACCGCGGCCGGCCGCCGGGTGCGGTCAGCGAGATCATCGAGATCGGGCTGACCGTCGTCGACCTGGCCGGCGCGGAGCGCCTCGCCCGGCATCGGATCCTGGTGCGTCCCGTCCGGTCCACGGTCAGCGAGTTCTGCACGGAGCTGACCGGCCTCACGCAGCACGAGGTGGACGGAGGAGTCGGCTTCGCCGAGGCGTGCCGGCTGCTGGCGGCCGACCACCACGCCGGGTCCCGCCCCTGGGCCAGTTGGGGCGACTACGACCGCAACCAGTTCACCCTGCAGTGCCGGAACACCCGGACGCCCTATCCCTTCGGCCGGCATCACACCAACGCCAAAGCGGCCTTCACCGAGGCGTACGGCCTGCGCAAACGCCCTGGCATGGCGCAGGCCCTGGAGATCGCCGGGCTGCGGCTCGAAGGCCGTCACCACCGCGGCGAGGACGACGCCTGGAACATCGCCGCCCTCGTTCTCCAGCTGTCGGAGCGGGGCGCCTGGCCGGGCACAACGCCCGCGGCGGCGAACAGGTTGGTGGGCGGGGCCGACGGAACCGGGTAACGTCCTTGTCGTGTTCTTCCGATGAATCCGTAGATCACTCCACATCACTACCGGGAGAACCCGTGACCGTGAGCAAGAACATCAACAACCCCGTGGGCATGGGCGGCGGCCAGCGCAAGAAGCAGTCCCGCGCCGAACGGCAGAACCACGGTCCGCACCGCAACCTCGACCGCCAGGGCGCGGCCGACCAGAAGGCGGAGCTGGTGCGCAAGATGCGCGAGAAGGCCGCCGCGGCTGAGGCCGCCGGGCAGGCGGGCGACGACACCGCAAAGAGCTGACGCACCGCAGCAGGGCACGGCCGGCTGATCCTTACGGCTTGGTGACGTGCGGCGGACCGGCGCGACCGCCGCACGTCACCCGCCTAGGCTGGAAGCGGACAAAAGCCCCTTTTCTGAAAGGGGGGCGGCCATGGCTTCCCTCTCGACGGCGGGCGCGGCTCTCACCGCGTTGCGCGAGGATCTGGTCGGCGACGTGTTCGCCCTGGGGGATCAGGGTTACGACGACGCCCGTGTCGTCTTCAACGCGATGATCGACCGGCGGCCGGCCGTAATCGCCCAGTGCGTGTCCGAGGCCGACGTCGTACGGGCCGTACGTTTCGGGCGCGAACTGGATCTGCCGATCGCGGTGCGCGGCGGCGGGCACAGCGTCGCGGGCATGGCACTGGGCGACGGGGCGCTCGTCGTGGACCTGCGCCATATGCGCGAGGCCACGGTCCATCCCGCGGCCCAAGCGGTACGGATCGCCGGCGGGGCCACCATGAGCGAACTGGACGGCGCGACCCAGGAACACGGTCTCGCCACCACCGGCGGCCGGGCCTCCACGACCGGCGTCGGCGGCTTCGTCCTCGGCGGCGGCACCGGCTGGCTGGACCGCGCCTTCGGTCTCGCCGTCGACAACCTGCTCGGCGTCGACCTGGTGACCGCCGACTCGAACGTGGTCCACGCGAGCGCCGAGGAGAACCCGGAACTCTTCTGGGCACTCCACGGCGGCGGCGGGAACTTCGGTATCGCCACCGCGCTCACCCTGAGACTGCACGAACTGCCCGAATTCTCCATCGCCATGGTGATGTACGAGCCCGAGCACGGCCCCGACGTCGTCCGCACCTACCGCGAGATCATCGAGACCGGCCCGCAGGAGGCGAGCGGCGGAGTCATCTATCTGACCGCCCCGCCCGAGGAGTTCGTCCCCGAGCACCTGGTCGGCAAGCGGCTGTGCGGCGCGCTGATCACCTACGTCGGCGCCGAGGAGGACATGCGCAAGCTGGCCCAGCCGCTGCTGGCCCTGCCGCACGACATCGAGATCGTCACCGCGCTGCCCTACGCCATATTCCAGACGATGTTCGACGATCCGCCGGATATGCGGAACTACTGGTCCGCGGAGTACCTGACGGGCGCGCCCGACGAGTTCACGGACGTCTTCTGCGCCCTCGGCGAGAGCATGCCGGTCCCCACAGGCACCCAGCACGTGCTGTTCCCGCAGGGCGGCGCGATCGCGTCCGGCCCCGCCGAGTACCCGCTGCCGTTCCGGAACGCGCCCTGGGCCGTGCACCCCTTCGGCATGTGGGAGGACGCGGCCGACGACGAACGCTGCATCGCGTGGGTCAGGGACGTCCGCGCCCGGGTCCAGCCCTGGAGCACCGGCGCGGCCTACCTCAACTTCATCGGCGACGAGGGCACGGACCGCGTGACGGCGGGCCTGGGCGCCGAGAACACCCGGCGGCTGGCGGCGGTGAAGCGGGAGTACGACCCCGACAACGTGTTCCGCTACAACCACAACATCGCGCCTGCTTAGCCCCGAGATGTGCACAGGGCATCCGCGCAGGTACCGTCCGCTGCATGGACAGCCGTACGGACAGCACATTCGACAGCCAGGGCGCCGGCATCACCGTTCAGCGGGCGCTGGAGCTGCCCGGGCTGCGCAGCGGACTGCCGGAGATCCTGGCGGGCGCCGACCGGCTGCAGCGGACCGTGCGCTGGGTGCACGCGGGCGAGGTCCCGAACATCGCCTCCCTCCTCAAGGGCGGCGAACTCCTCCTGACCACGGGCTACGGCCTCGGCACGCGCCCGGCGGAGCAGCGCGCGTTCGTCCGCACCCTCGCCGAGCGCGGCATCGCGGCCCTGGTCGTCGAACTCGGCCCGCGCTTCGACCGTCTCCCCGCCACCCTGGTCGAGACGGCCCGCGCGACCGGCCTCCCCCTCGTCCAGCTGCACCGCGAGGTGCCGTTCGTCGCGGTCACCGAGGAGATCCACACCGAGATCGTCAACGGCCACTACGCGCTGCTCCAACAGGCCGAGGAGGTCCACCGCCGTTGCACGGAGGCCCTGCTCGGCGGCGGCGGGATCCCCCAAGTCCTGGGCATCCTGGCCGACTTCAGCGGCAACCCGGTCTTCCTGGAGACCCCGGACGGCCAACTCCTCTACGCGGCGGGGTCGGGACCCGAGGGCGCCGACCCGCTCCAGGTGTGGGAGGGGTTGCGCGGCCAGCACAAGGACGCCTCGCCGCCCGCCGGTTCGGTGGTGGTGGACGTGCCGGGCGGCGGTCCCGGTACGGGTTCGGTGCGGGCGCGGATCGTCCTGCTTCCGGTACGGGCGCCGCTCGCTCCCGTGCACCGCATCGCCGCCGAACGGGCCGCCGACATCCTCGCCGTGGTCCTGATGCAGGCCCGCCAGGAGGAGGAGCTGGCGGCACGCGGACGCGGCGACTTCCTCACCGACCTCGCCGAGGGCCGCATCGCCGCCGAGGACGCCCCGGCACAGGCACGGGTACTGGGCTTCAAGCCCGGCACCAGCCCGCTGCTGCCCGTGGTGATGCGGCTGGGCGACGCGCTGGCCGCCCCCGGCGGCGGCTGGGCGGTCCTGGCCCGCGCGGTCGCCGAGGAACTGGCCTCGGTGGGCGTCCCGGTCCTGCTCGGCGTACGACCGGTCGAGGGCCGCGTCCCCCTGCTCCTCGGCCTGCGCTCGGAGTCGGAGCGGTCGGCGGTCGCGGACCGAGTGGCGGCGGCCCTGCGCGCGGGAGTTGAGCGCGCCGGCATGCAACGCCCGGGCGCACAGCCGCCGATCGTGGTCGTCGGCGTGGCCGGCGGCTGGGCGGCCGCGTCGGCGGGTCTACGGCACGCGGCCGAAACGGCGACGGCGGCACAGGGTCTGACCGACCAACCCTGGTACGACGCCCGCCGCCTGGACATCGAGCTGCTGCTCTGGCGCCTCCGCGACCACCCGGACCTCGCGGCCTTCGTGGACCGCGCGATCGGCCCGCTCCGCGACCACGACAACCGCTCCAAGCCACCCCTACTGCCCACCCTGGAAACGTACTTGGCGCACGCGGGCCGCAAGGCGGAGACGGCCCGCGAGCTGCACCTCAACCGGCAGACCCTCTACAACCGGCTCGCCCGGATCGGGGAGTTGCTCGGCACGGACCTCGAAGACCCGCAGACGGTACTGGCGTTGAGCCTGGCGCTGCGAGCCCGCAGGCTCGTGCCATAAGTCCCCAAGTACGTAAGTCCGTCTCAGGTCAGCGGCAGGGGCTGGGTCAACTCGTCGTAGACGCTCAGCACTTGGGCGACCGTCTCGTCCTCCGTGGGCCAACTGGCCGACTGCCGGGCGCCCTTCTCCCGGAGCAGTTCCCGGCGTTCGGGGTCGCGCAGCAGTCCGGTGACCGCGTCGGCGAGGGCCTTCGCGTCGCCGTAGGGCACGAGTTCGGCGGCGTCGCCGACGAGTTCGGGGATGCCTCCGACGGCGGTCGCGACGAGCGGTACGCGGGCGTGCAGGGCCTCCTGGGCGATCACCGAGCGGGACTCCCAACTGCTGGGCAGGAGCGCGAGATCGGCGGCGGCGAGCAGTTCACCGACATCGTCCCGCCGCCCGATGAGCCGCACCGGCAGCTCCTCGCTCTCGATCCGGCGCTGCAACTCGCCCCGCAGCGGCCCCTCCCCCGCGATCACGAGCAACGGCGTCGGATCGAGGCGGCACCAGCCGCGCGAGGCGTCCAGGAGCGTGTCGTAGCCCCGCTGCCGGTCGAGGGAGCCGACGGCGATGAGCAACGGGCGGTCGGTGGCGCCGAGTTCGGCCCGCAGCTTGGGGCTCAGCCGATCGGGATCATCATCGTCTACGGCGGACCGGCGCGGCCCGGGCAGCGCGACGGCGGCGAGGCGGGCGTCCCGGGCGCCGGTCCGCCGGGCCCGGTCGACCAGATCGGACGTGGTCCCGAGGACGATCACGGCGGCCTTCACGACCCGCCGCTCCAGCAGCCGCAGCAGGTGCGCCCGCGCTCCTTCGGCATGGGCGCGGTTGTGCCACGTCACGACGAGCGGGGTGCGGCGGCCACTGAGAGCGAGGACGGCGCGGAACGAGGCGTGCAGGCCGTGCGCGTGGACGAGGTCGGCGTCCGCGCAGGCCGCCCGCAGCGCCGCGACGGACGACGGGTCGCTGCTGCGCGGCACGTGCACGTGTTCGGCACCGACGCCCGTGAAGTCGTAGGTGTGATCGGCCTCGACGGGGGCGCACACAGTGACCCGCACGCCCCGCGCGACGAGCCCGGAGGCCAGGGAGCGCACATGCGCGCTACTGGCGGCATTGCCTCCGCCGAGCACCTGCACGGTGCGCAGCGGCGACTGGCCGTGCGGTGAGTGGCTGCTCACGGGGGTCACGTGGCCGGGGCTCCTGGTTCGGCGACGGGCGGTCACGAAGAAAGTACAGAAGGATCGGGCGGAGGGGGTGTACCGCACGCTTCCTACGCGTTCCGTCTCAAGGATGCCAGCACGTACGGGTGTTCCGACAACGCGGGAAGGTGTGGGGGCTGTGCGGAAGGGCAACAGAGGCGCGGGGATCACCCGTACGAGTGAGGCGGCGGGGGGTTCTGTGGCGGGCGGGGCGGGGTCGGTGAGGTCGGGGCTGAGGCTTGGGCGGGCCGGGGCTCGCTCAGAAACCGCGCCAGCCCGCCGCCCGCTCCCCCACCCCTCAACTCACCGCCCCACTCACAGCGCCCGCGCCAGCACACTCACCCGGTCTCCGTAGACCGCCGCGGCCGCCACCACGGCGGCATGCGCCGCCCGCCCCGCCCGTTGCCGGCGACGACGGCCGCGCCTTGCGCCTTGTAGAGAGCCCGCTCCTTGAGCAGCGCCCCGGCAACGAGCCCGGCAGCGGAGATCCCGAACGACTTGACGGCCCCGCTGGTGACTTCACCGTCCCAACTACATCGTCGTACCCACCAAACTCACCCGCCGCCAGAACCGCGAACCCGACCGCCGGGCGGACACGCGCGGCGGCGACAGTGGCAAGGCCGTCTCCAAGTCCTCCTGGGCAGCCAACATCCGGGACAACTCCCGTACGCAGCCCTCGCCTTCGAGAACCC
The DNA here is from genome assembly GCF_043200035.1 of Streptomyces sp. NPDC048504. Lineage (NCBI taxonomy): Bacteria > Bacillati > Actinomycetota > Actinomycetes > Kitasatosporales > Streptomycetaceae > Streptomyces > Streptomyces sp. NPDC048504. The sequence goes on along the minus strand of NZ_JBICXA010000015.1, from coordinate 12,717 downwards.
TCATACCGGAGCAAGTGACGGCACCCCTACGGAACAGCCCCTCAGCCGTCCGCCCGTGCCGTCGCCAGCAACTCCTCCGCATGCGCCCGCGCCGTCTCCGAGTCCTCCTGGCCGGCCAGCATCCGGGACAACTCCCGTACGCGGTCCTCGCCTTCGAGGACCTTCACGCCGGAGCGGGTGACGGAACCGTCGTTGGTCTTCTCGACGAGCAGTTGCCGGTCGGCGAAGGCGGCGACCTGGGGCAGGTGGGTCACGACGACGACCTGCGCGGTCTTCGCGAGTTTGGCGAGGCGCCGCCCGATCTCGACCGCCGCCTTGCCGCCGACGCCGGCGTCGACCTCGTCGAAGAGGTACGTCGGTACAGGATCCGTCCCCGCGAACACGACCTCCACGGCGAGCATCACGCGGGACAGCTCACCACCGGACGCGCCCTTGGCGATGGGCCGCGGCGGAGCGCCCGGATGCGGGGCAAGGAGCAACTCGACCTCGTCGACGCCCGAGGGGCCGTAGGCGACCGCACGGCCGCCGACCTCGACGCCCTCCGGGTCCTCGGTCTGCCGGATCTCGAACGACACACGCGCGTGCGGCATCGCGAGGGAGGCCAACTCCGCAGTCACCGCCGCGGCGAACCGCTCGGCGGCCTCCGTACGCGCGTCGGTCAACGCCTGCGCCAGGCCGCCCAGTTCACCCCGTAGCGCGTCCCGCTCGGCGGTCAGTTCGTCGATGCGCTCGTCGTCGCCGTCGAGTTCGGTCAGCCGCGAGGCCCCCTGCTCGGCGTACGCGAGGACGGCGGTGATGTCCTCGCCGTACTTCCGGGTGAGCGCGTTGAGGGCGGCCCGCCGCTCCTCGACGGCGGCCAGCCGCAGCGGATCGGCGTCCAGGTCGTCGGCGTAACCCGCCAACTCCCCCGCCACATCGCCCAGAAGGATGCCGATCTCACCGATCCGGTCGGTGAGCGAGGCCAGTTCGGAGTCGTGCGACCGTACGGCCTCCAGGGCGCGTTGCGCACCCGCGACGAGGGTCGCCGCGTCGATGCCCTCGGGGTCCTCGGGGTTGCCGGCGAGCGCGGCATGAGCCGCCGTAGCGGCGGACGCCAACGCCTCGGCGTGCCCGAGCCGTTCGGCCTCGGCGGCGAGTTCGACGTCCTCCCCGGGGCGCGGCTCGACGCCCGCGATCTCGTCGAGCCCGTACCGCAGCATGTCGGCTTCCTGGGCCCGCTCACGCGCGCGCGTGGTGATCTCGTCCAGCTCGACGGCGACGGCACGCAGCCGCCGATACGCCTCCGCGTACTTGGTGAGCGGCCCGGTGACGGCGTCCCCGGCGTACCGGTCGAGCGCCTGCCGCTGCCGGGACTGCTTCAACAACCCTTGCTGATCGGTCTGCCCATGCACGGCGACAAGGTCGTCGGCCAACTCCGCCAACAACCCCACCGGCACGGAACGCCCGCCCAGATGCGCCCGGGACCGCCCTTCGGCGGAAACGGTACGGCTGATGAGCAGCATCCCGTCGTCCAGCTCGGCACCGGCCTCCTCGGCCCGCAGGACGGCAGAGGCTCCCGGGGGCACGGAGATCCGCCCCTCCACGACCGCGTTCTTCGCCCCGATCCGCACCAGCGCCGGGTCCGCCCGCCCTCCGAGCAACAGCCCGAGACTGGTGACGACCATGGTCTTGCCCGCACCGGTCTCACCCGTGACAGCGGTGAACCCCGGCGACAGTTCGACGACAGCATCGTCGATGACTCCGAGCGACCGTATCCGCATCTCTTCCAGCACGGTGAAGACCTTACGAGGTAGGGAGGGAGAAGCGCGAGGCACCCTGTCACCCACGCGAGGGAAGCGCCCCGAAGGGGCGCGAGGAACTGCGCGCTCAACCCCCACCGGCCCGCAGCTACTGAGGAGCCCCCCGCCACCCCGAAACAGGCAACGCGAACTTCGCAACAAGCCGATCCGTAAACGACGCATGGTGCAGCCGAGCCAGCCGCACAGGAACAGCCCCCCGCCTGACCTCAACCCGAGCCCCGGCAGGCAGTTCAACAGTCCGCCGCCCGTCACACCACAAGACCCCCGGAGGGATGTGCGGCAACACCTCAACGGCAAGCACAGAATCCGGCGAGGTAACCAACGGCTTCGCGAACAACGCATGCGCACTGATCGGCACCATCAGCAACGCCTCGACCTCGGGCCACACCACAGGCCCACCGGCCGAGAACGCATACGCCGTAGACCCCGTGGGCGTCGCACAAACGATCCCGTCACACCCGAACCCAGTCACCGGCCGCCCGTCGATCTCCAGGACGACTTCCAGCAGCTTCTCGGCGCCGGCCTTCTGCACCGCCGCCTCGTTCAACGCCCAGTCCGTATGCACGATGTTGCCGTTCTTGTGCACGACGACATCGACGGTCATCCGCTCCTCGACCTCGTACGCCCGCGTGACCACCCGGTCCACGACCTTGTCGAGATCGTCCCGCTCCGCCTCCGCGAGGAACCCCACGCTGCCGAGGTTGACGCCGAGCATCGGCACCCCGGACGCCCGCGCGAACTCCGCGCCGCGCAGCAGCGTGCCGTCTCCGCCGAGGACGATGAGCAGCTCGCAGCCCTCAAGGCACTGCGGGGTGGCCTCGGTGACCGTCTCCACCTCGTCAGGAAGCGGCAGGTCGCGTGCCTCGTACTCCAGGACGCGCACTCCGATTCCGGACTGGAGCAGCCCCTTGACGACCAGCTCCGCGCTCCGGATGGCCGCAGGCCGGCCCGTGTGCGCGAGCAGGAAAACAGTACGAGCTCGGTTCTGTGTCAACGCGGCCCCTCCGCCACTGCACGGTCAACATCGGCCGGGTCCAGTTCGGGTGCGCCGGCCCGCAGCCACAGAAAGTACTCGACATTCCCGGAGGGCCCGGGCAGCGGGCTTGCGGTGACGCCCTTCACCCCGAGTCCCAGTTCCGCGGCCCGCCGGGCGACACCGCGTACGGCTTCGGCCCGGAGTTCGGGGCTGCGTACGACACCGCCGCTCCCCAGCCGTTCCTTCCCCACCTCGAACTGCGGCTTGACCATCATCACCAGGTCCGCGTCCGGCTTCGTGCACCGCGCCAGGGCGGGCAGCACCAGCCCGAGCGGGATGAAGGACAGATCCCCCACGACTAGATCCACAGGCTCCCCATCGATCGCTTCAAGCGTCAACTCGCGTACGTTCGTACGGTCCTTGACGGTGACGCGTTCATCGCTCTGAAGAGACCACGCGAGTTGCCCGTACCCGACGTCGACCGCCACGACCTGCGTGGCACCCGCCCGCAGCAGCACATCGGTGAAGCCCCCGGTGGACGCGCCGGCGTCCAGCGCCCGCCGTCCCTCGACGACAAGCCCCTGCGGCACGAAGACCTCCAGCGCGCCCGCGAGCTTGTGGCCACCGCGCGACACGTAGTCGGGGTCGTCGTCATCCGCTACGACGACGATGGCGGCCGCCGTCTCCACCTGGGTGGCCGGCTTCGTCGCGACGGTCCTGCCCACCGTGACCCGGCCGGCGGCGATCAGCTGACTCGCGTGCTCCCGCGACCGCGCGAGCTTCCGTCGGACCAGCTCGGCGTCGAGACGTCGGCGTGCCACTCCTGCCACGTTCGGTTCAGCTCCTGCGGTCGTACGTCGATGGGGGCGCCGGAGGTCCCGGGCGGGCGTCGAGCGCGGTGAGCGCGTCGCGCAGCCCCCGGTGTACATCCTCGTACACCTCGACATGTCCGTCCGTGGCGAGGTGGTCGGTGTCGGCAAGCCGCCCGAGCTGGGCGTCGACGTCGGCGTTTCCACTCGGGGTGCGGTCCACGTTCAGGGGCGCAGGGGCGGCCGGGTCGTACGCGGGCTCCGCCTCCACGACGGCCTCCGGAACACCCGCCGGAACACCCTCTGCTACGGCCCCGACCTCGGCCTCGGGCAATGAGTCGCTCATGCCCAGACGCTACCCCGAAGGCCTGGGGTACCGTCGATCACGATGGCAACGATCGAAGAGTGCCGCGTCGCACTCGAGAAGCTCTCGGACAACATGCAGAAGGCCGATGGGAATGTCCGCGCCGCCGCGGCCATGGACCGTTCGGTCAGCTGCCGGATCACCGACCTCGACGTCACGTTCGTCGGCCGGCTCACCGGCGGCCGCATCGTGGTGGACGAGACCGTGCAGGGCCTTCCGGCGGAGAAGGCCCAGATCAGGCTGACCATGGCGGGCGACGACCTGGTCGCCATGGTCAATGGCGGTCTGAACTTCGCGAAGGCCTGGGGCTCGGGCCGGGTGAAGCTGGAGGCCAACGTGTTCGACCTGTTCCGCCTCAGGAAGCTTCTGTAGCCACCGCTGCGGCCCCTGCCCCCGCAGGGGCTCCCGCACGCGCGCGTGCCTTGCGCGCCGCCGGCACCACCAACGGCGTCCCCGTCTCCGGGTCGTCGATGACCTGGCAGCGCAGCCCGAAGACCTCCTCGACCAGCTCGGCCGTGACGATGTCGCCCGGCGCTCCCTCCGCGATGACCGCGCCCTTCCGCAGCGCGATGAGGTGGGTGGCGTACCGGGCGGCGTGGTTGAGGTCGTGCAGCACCGCGACCAGCGTGCGGCCCTGCTCCTCGTGCAGCTCGGCGCAGAGGTCGAGGACGTCTATCTGGTGCTGGATGTCCAAGTAGGTGGTCGGCTCGTCGAGCAGCAGCAGGGGCGTCTGCTGGGCCAGCGCCATCGCGATCCACACGCGCTGCCGCTGCCCGCCGGACAGTTCGTCGACGTACCGATCGGCGAGCTCGGCGACACCGGTCTGCGCCATCGACTCCTGTACGACCCGCTCGTCCTCGTGGGACCACTGGCGCAGGATGCCCTGGTGCGGGTACCGGCCGCGGCCCACGAGGTCGCCGACGGTGATCCCGTCGGGCGCGATGGACGACTGCGGGAGCAGGCCCAGGGTGCGCGCGACCTTCTTCGCCGGCATCGACTGGATGACCTGCCCGTCGAGCAGTACCCGGCCCTCGTTCGGCTTCAGCATCCGCGACAGGGCACGCAACAGCGTGGACTTGCCGCACGCGTTCGGGCCGACGATCACCGTGAAGGAGTTGTCGGGAATCTCCACGGACAGCTCGCGTGCGATGACGCGCTGGTCGTAGGCGAGGGTGACGTTCTCGGCGGACAGGCGGTTCACGGTGCTCCTTCGATTGTTCAGCCCGCTGCTGAGGCCGTTCTGGTTGCTCATATCCGCCCCGCCTTGCGCTCGGTGACCAGCAGCCACAGCAGGTAGACCCCGCCGAGGACTCCGGTGACCACGCCCACGGGCAACTGGTCGGCGCCGAACGCCCGTTGGGAGACCCAGTCGGCGGTGACCAGCAAGGTGGCGCCCATGCACAGCGACGGCACCAGGTTCGGACCCGGAGAGCGGGTCAGGCGCCGGGCGAGCTGCGGCGCCGTAAGGGCCACGAAACCGACGGGTCCGGCGGCGGCGGTCGCGGCCGCGGTGAGCAGCACGGCGGCCACCATCAGCAGCAGCCGTACGCGCTCGACGCGCACCCCGAGGGCGTACGACACGTCGTCGCCCATCTCCATCATCCGCAGCCCGCGCGCGTTGGCGAGGACGAGCGGCAGCAGTACGGCGCACAACGCGAGGAGCGGCCAGACCTGGGTCCAGTCACGGCCGTTGAGGGAACCGGTCATCCACACGACCGCGCGGGCCGCGTCGACGAGGTCGGCCTTGGTGAGCAGATAGCCGTTGACGGCGGTGACCACGGCGGAGACGCCGATGCCGACGAGGACGAGCCGGTACCCGTGCACCCCCTGCTTCCAGGCGAGCAGATAGATCGCGACCCCGGTCACCAGACCGCCGACGAGCGCCCCGAGGGTGACGGCGGTCGCGCTGCCGGAGAACAGCACGATGACGACGAGCGCCCCGGCCGTCGACCCCTGCGAGAGGCCGAGCACGTCCGGACTGCCCAGTGGATTACGGGAGATGGACTGGAACAGCGCACCGCCGAGCCCGAGCGAGGCGCCGACCAGCAGCCCGACGAGGACACGCGGCAGCCGCAGCTCGTTGACGATGAACTCCTGGCCCGCGTCCCCTCCCCCGAACAGCGTCTTGAGGACGTCATCGGCCGGGATCGGGAAGTCCCCGGTACCGATCAGCACGACACTCGCGGCGAGCGCGCAGACCAGGAGAAGGACGAAGACCGTGAAGGCTCGGAGGTCGAGGCGGAAGGAGAGAGCGCCGGTCCGTACGGCCCGCGCACGGAGAGCCCGAGTCGGGGCGGCCTTCTCAACTGGGCCGTCCTGCGCCGTCGTTGAAGAGAGATTCACAGCTGAGTCGTCCTTCGGCGCCGCACGAGATAGATGAAGACCGGCCCGCCGATGACCGCGGTGACGATGCCGACCTGAAGCTCCGCGGGCCGCGCGATCAACCGGCCCAGGACGTCGGCCCCGAGCAGCAGCACGGGCGACAGGATCGTGGCGTACGGCAGGATCCAGCGCAGGTCGGGCCCGGTGAAGGAGCGCACCACGTGCGGCACCATCAGGCCGACGAACACGATCGGGCCGCAGGCGGCGGTGGCCGCTCCGCACAATACGGTCGCGGAGAGCATGGCGAGCGCGCGGGTCCGGTTGAGGTCGGCGCCGAGGGCGCGGGCGGTGTCGTCGCCCATCGCGACCGCGTTGAGCGGCCGGGCGAGCAGCAGGGAGATCACCGTGCCGACCGCGAAGAACGGCGCGACCTGCGTGATCGTCGAGCCGGTGGCCGAGGCCAGTGAACCGACCGTCCAGAAGCGCATCTTGGACAGCGCCGCGTCGTCCATGATCATGACGGCCTGGAGATAGCCGTAGAGCGCGGCACTGATCGCGGTGCCGGCGAGCGCGAGGCGGACCGGGGTGGCGCCGCGGCTGCCGCCCAGGAACCAGACCAGCGCGCCGACCACTGCCGCGCCCGCGAAGGCGAACCAGACGTAGCCGCTCAGCGAGGTGACACCGAAGTAGGTGATCGCGGTGACGACCGCGGCCGAGGCGCCGGCGTTGATGCCGAGCAGACCGGGGTCGGCGAGAGGGTTGCGGGTGAGCGCCTGGAGGACGGCGCCGGACAGGCCGAGCGCGGCACCGGCGAGCAGCCCGAGGACCGTACGGGAGATCCGGTCGCCGACCACGACGTCCGCGTACGTCCCCGAGTCATGGAACAGGCCGTGCCACACATCCCCCAAGGGCAGCGATTTCGCGCCGATCGCGATGCTCGCCAGGGCCACGAGGACCAGGAGCGCCGCGGAGGCGAAGAGCCCAAGGACACGTATCGCCCGGCGGGTTGGGGGCGCGGGGGCGGTCTCCGCGCACTGTTCTGGGGGACTGTCGACCAACACGTGGTTAGGTTAGCCTACCCTCGCACGCGATCTGGAGGCCGAGTCCCGCCTCACCGCCGTTCAGAGCCCTGGATGCCGAGCCCGCCTCCCCCGTGTCACAGCCCCAGTCGCGCCAGCGCCTTCTCCCCGTCCAGCGCGCAGGAACCGTCCCCCGCCGCCGTCCAGGCCGCAGCGCAGAGCGCCCGGAGCCCGTCCAAGGGCTCACCCTCACCGTCGAGTTCCAGCCGGTCACGGCCCGCCGTCGCCGTCCAGCCACCGCACCGGAAGCCGTCTCCCGCCCCGGTGACCTCGGGCTGCCCGGTGAGCATGCCCCGCAGATCGGCGTCGACGTACGTCGGCCGGTGCTGCGGCGGCGCGGCGAGGAGCTGAGCGCCGTCGGTAACACCGGTCAGGACGAGCAGGGAATCCACCTCCCCGTTGAACGCCCCCTCGATGTCCGTGTCCAGCCGGTCGCCCACGACCAACGGCCGCTCGGCGCCCGTCCGCAGGATCGTCTCCTTGTGCATGGGCGGCAACGGCTTGCCCGCCACCTGCGGCTCGGCCCCGGTCGCTATCCGTACGACCTCCACCGCCGCGCCGTTGCCCGGCGCGATGCCGCGCGCGCTCGGGATCGTCAGGTCGGTGTTGGACGCGAACCACGGCACCCCGCGCGCGATGGCGTAACAGGCCTCCGCGAACCGCCCCCAGGCCAGGTCGGGGCCGCCGTAGCCCTGCACGACGGCCACCGGCTCGTCGTCCGCCGACTCGACGGGCTCAAGCCCGCGCTCGCGCAGCGCGACCCGCAGTCCCTCGCCGCCGATCACCAGCACCCGAGACCCCGCAGGCACCTGCTCGCTGATCAGCCGGGCGACGGCCTGCGCGGAGGTGATGACGTCGTCGGGACCGGTCGGTATGCCCAGCTCGGTGAGGTGCTCGGCCACGGCATCCGGCGTCCGCAGAGCGTTGTTGGTGACGTAGGCCAGACGCATACCGCCCGCGCGGGCGGTGGCGAGCGAGTCGACCGCGTGGGCGATCGCGTTGCCCCCCGCGTACACCACCCCGTCCAGATCGAGCAGCGCCGTGTCGTACGCCTCGCTCAGGGCCCGGCCACTGCCGTCGGGGCTCGTCCTGACGCTCTGGCTCATTCCACATCGCTCCTCGTTCGATCGCTTTCACCCGATCATCCCGCATGCCACTGACACACGTACGATGCCGGGATGAACACCGCAGGTCACTCGGAAGCAACGGAGCGCCGAGGCCTGGAACTCACTCCGTTCCGAGGCCTTCGCTACGACCCCGACCTGGTCGGCAGCCTGGCCGCCGTGACGTCCCCACCGTACGACGTCGTCGTACGCCCCGACGGCCTGCACCATCTCCAGGACGCCGACCCGCACAACATCGTCCGGCTGATCCTCCCGCAGGCCGTCACCCCGAGTGCCCGCAACGAACAGGCCGCCGACACCCTGCACCGCTGGCTCTCCGAGGGAGTCCTCACCACGGACCCCGAGCCCGGCCTGTACGTGTACGAACAGCACGACGGCAACGGCATGTTGCAGCGCGGCATCATCGGCGCCCTGCGCCTGTCGGACCCCTCGGAGGGCGTGGTCCTGCCGCACGAGGACGTCATGCCGCATGTGGTCGCCGACCGCGCGGCCCTCATGCGCGCCACCTCGGCGAACCTCGAACCCCTGCTCCTGACCTATCGGGGCAACGGCACACCGGCCGACACCACGACGATCGTCGAGCGCATCGCCCAGGACCCCGCACTCCTGTCGACGACCACGGAGGACGGGTACAGCCACCGCCTCTGGTCGGTCACCGACCCCGCCGACCTGGCCCGCATCCAGCAGGACCTCGCCCACCACCAGGCCCTGATCGCCGACGGCCACCACCGCTGGGCGACGTATCGACGTCTACGCGCGGAGCATCCCTCCCCCAGCCCCTGGGACTACGGCCTCGTCCTCCTCGTGGACACGGCCCGCTACCCGCTCCGCGTCCGTGCGATCCACCGGCTCCTGCACGGCGTCCCGGTCTCCGCCGCCCTCGCCGCCCTGGAGGGCCTGTTCCGCGTACGGCACCTGGAGGTGCCCCTCGCGGAAGCCCTGGACGCCCTCGCCGACGCGGCCTGCGAGGGCAACGCCTTCCTCCTAGCGGGCGACGGCGCCTTCCACCTGGTCGACCACCCGGACCCGGACCTCCTGGCCCGCACGATCCCGGGCGACCGCCCGACCGCGTGGCGCACCCTGGACGCCACGGTCCTGCACGCCACCCTCCTGGACCACGTCTGGCACATCCCTGAGGACGACCCGGCCCACATCGCCTACATCCACGACACCGCCGCCACGGTCCGCAAGGCCGAACGCGACGGCGGTACGGCCGTGTTGATGCACCCCGTCCGCGAGGAGGTCGTACGCGACCTGGCCCGCCAGGGCGTCACGATGCCCCGCAAGTCGACGTCGTTCGGCCCTAAGCCGGCGTCGGGGCTGGTACTGCGCGCGCTGGACGTCTGAGACGCGGCCATCAACACCCGAGACGCGAAAGGGCGGGACCCCAGGTGCTGGGTCCCGCCCTTGTCACTTCACTGACGTAGGTCAGTTCTTGTCGTCGTCTTCGTCTTCTTCTTTAAGAAGGACATCTTCCTTGCCGACGTCTTCCTTGGTCTCGGCCGCGGCTTCGACCTCGTCCTCGTCCTCGTCCTCGATGTCGTCGTCCTCGTCGTCCAACTCGTCGACTACGGAGACGTCGTCCTGAGACTCGACCTCGACCTCGTCATCGACCTCGGTCTCAGCGTCGATCACGGTGTCGCTGTCGTCCTCGTCCTCGACGAACGCGTCGACGAACTCGACACCGTCCATCTCGGCGAGCCGGTCCGACGCGTCCGTGCTGCCGTCCTTGTCGGACTCCACGGCCTTGGCGAACCACTCCCGCGCCTCGCCCTCACGCCCGGCGGCGAGCAGGGCGTCCGCGTAGGCGTACCGCAGTCGCGCGGTCCACGGCTGCACGGTGTTCGAGGCCAGCTCCGGGCTCTGCAAGGTGACGATGGCCGCGTCGAGCTGGTCCATGTCACGCCGGGCGCCGGCCGCGACGAGCCGCATCTCGACCTGCCCGGCCTTGTCGAGCTTGTGCACCTCGGCGGCCCCGGCCATCTCCAGCGCCTTCTCGGGCCGCCCGAGCCCACGCTCACAGTCGGCCATCACGGGCCACAGGTCCACGCTGCCGGTCATCCGCCGCGCGGCCCGGAACTCGGCCAGCGCCTCGCTGTACTTCTGGTTCGCGTACGCGGCGAACCCGGCCGCCTCTCGTACGGCGGCGACGCGCGACGCCAGCCGCAGGGCGATCTTGGAGTAGGCGTAGGCGCCCTCGGGGTCCTCGTCGATGAGCCGGGCGACCATCACCAGGTTCTTGGAGACGTCCTCCGCGAGCCCCTTCGGCAGACTCATCAGCTCCTGGCGTACGTCCTTGTCGATCTCCTCGCCGGTGACGTCCTCGGGGATCGGCAGCCGCTTGATCGGCTCACGGTCACGCTCCCGCTCGTCACGGAACCGGCTGCCGCCACCACGCCGGTCGTCGCCCCGACGGTCGTCACGCCGGTCATCGCGGCGGTCGTCACGCCGGAACGCCGGCCGCTCACCGCGGCTGTCATCCCGACGGAACCCTCCGCGCTCGCCACCGCGGTCATCGCGACGGGGACCGGACGGACGGTCGTCACGACGCGGACCAGCGGGCCGGTCATCACGACGCGGGCCGGCGGAACGGTCGTCGCGGCGGGGGTAGCTGCCACGGTCACCGCGGTCGTCGTCACGCCGGAAGGCAGGACGCTCGCCCCGGTTGTCACGGTCGTCACGGCGGAACGGCGGACGCTCTCCACGGTTGTCGTCCCGACGGAAGGCCGGACGATCCCCACCACGGTCATCACGACGCGGACCGGACGGACGGTCGTCGCGGCGGGGGTAGCTGCCACGGTCACCACGGTCGTCGTCGCGCCGGAAGGTGGGACGGTCACCGTCACGGCGGTCGTCCCTACGGTCATCACGGCGGAAGGGCGGACGCTCGCCACCCCGGTTGTCGCTTCGATTGTCGCTGCGGTCGTCACGACGGAACGGAGGCCGCTCACCACGGTTGTCGTCCCGACGGAAGGCCGGACGATCCCCACCACGGTCATCACGACGCGGACCGGACGGACGGTCGTCACGACGAGGAGCCGCAGAACGGTCGTCACGCCCACGGTAACCACCGCGATCGCCACTGCCACGGTCGTCGCTACGGCGGTCATCGCGCCGGTCGTCACGGCGGGGGTAGCTGCCACGGTCACCACGCTCGTCGTCACGCCGGAAGGCAGGACGCTCGCCCCGGTTGTCACGGTCGTCACGGCGGAACGGCGGACGCTCACCGCGATTGTCGTCACGCCGGAAACCGCCACCGCCACCGCGGTTGTCGTCCCGGCGGAACGGCGGACGCTCGCCCCGGCTGTCCTCGCGCCGGAACCCACCTCGATCGCCTCGGTTGTCGTCGCGACGCTCGCCACCACGGTTGTCGCTGCGGTCGTCACGCCGGAACGCGGGCCGCTCACCACGGTTGTCGTCCCCACGGAAGCCACCGGGACGGCCTCCGCGCTCGCCACCGCGGTCATCGCGACGGGGACCGGACGGACGGTCGTCACGGCGCGGGCCAGCGGGCCGGTCATCACGACGAGGGCCGGCGGAACGGTCGTCGCGGCCACGGTAACCACCGCGATCGCCACCGCCACCGCTGCCGGCACCGCCACGGTCATCGCGGCGAGGGGCGCCGCCGCGGTTGTCGTCGCGACGGCCGTAGCCACCGCGATCGCTGCTGCCGCCGCGGTCGTTTCCTCGATCGTTGCTACGGCTCGGGCCTCCGCGGTACCCGCCACGGTCGCCGCGGTCACCACTGTCCCGTCGCCGCTCCTCGCGCTCGGGTCGGTCCTCGGGAGAGTTGGTGGACATCGGTGACTCCTGTCTTCGGTACCGCAAGTCATTCTCGCGCAACCAGCTACTCGGCGCGCTCCGGACTGTGTTTCTGAAAGTTTCTGGAAAAACAAAAGAACCCCTGGTTCCAGCGTGAACGCTGGGACCAGGGGTCCTCCAAATATTGTTCGGCGGCGTCCTACTCTCCCACAGGGTCCCCCCTGCAGTACCATCGGCGCTGTAAGGCTTAGCTTCCGGGTTCGAAATGTAACCGGGCGTTTCCCTCACGCTATGACCACCGAAACCCTAATGGTTTCGAGCGAACAAGCACACTTTTCTTTTGTGTGGTTCAAGCTCTAGCCGACAACTGTTCGTTGTCTCAGAACTAACACAGTGGACGCGAGCAACTGAGGACAAGCCCTCGGCCTATTAGTACCGGTCACCTCCAGCGGTTACCCGCCTTCCAGATCCGGCCTATCAAC
>NZ_JBICXA010000014.1:252805-316479 GCF_043200035.1 Streptomyces sp. NPDC048504 | reverse complement strand
ACGGCGAGCCCGCCGCTGGTGGGGCCCCTCTGTTTGTGACCACGGTTGAACGGGTTGGTGCCGGGTACGCGGCGGGCTGCGCCGTACCGCCACGACCCGCTCCCGTTTCGTTGGCGGCTGCGGGCTCGTGGGGCTGGGGTGTGTGTCAGCGCGGGTGTCGGATCGTGCCTGTGAGGCGGGCCAGGGCTTCTGTCTCGCGGGGTGGCTCGCCGGTCAGGTCGCCGATGCGCCAGGCCGGGACCCAGGGGACGCGGTAGACGTCGATCACCGATTCGATGGCCTTGATGTGCTGGGCGAGTTGGCGGGGCAGGCGGCCGGGGGCGTCCGCTACGAGGACTACGGCGTCCAGGTCGAGGCCCGCGGGGGCCTCGCCGCGGCGGAAGGCCTCCAGGGCGCGGGAGACGGCGGCCAGCCCTGCGGCATGCGTGCGGGCGACTAGCAGGATCGACGGTGGGTCCTCGGGGCCCGGCCAGTCGCGGCCGCAGTCCTGGCCGCCGTAGACCGAGGCGAGGGTGGTGGCGCCGGTGCCGCCGTGGGTGGCGACCCAGGAGAAGCGGCGGCGTGGGGTGGTGGCGATGCCGGCGGGGATACTGGAGGGGCGCTCGGGTGCTTCCGGTGTCCTTGCGTGCGGGCCGTCCACCGGTAGCGGTACCGGTCCGCGGAGCCAGATCTCCGGGCCCTGCCGTCCACCTGTCTGCATGACCGAGCTCCTCCCTCGTGACCCCGCCGGTGCTCACGGAGCTCCTGGGACGAGGCTGTGACGTCGCGGTGACCTGAGAACCTGAAGGGAACGGCGAGACTCAACAGTACGCGTACGAACGGATCTTGACGCTGGGGAACGCGGGCCGCCTCCCCGACGCATGCGAGTGAGGGAACCGATGACTCGACTCAGCCGCGAGAAGAAGCGGGAACAGAAGCGAGCCGCACGCTCGGCACCCGCCGCGTCACCCTTCGAGGTACGCGTACCCGTTGACGGGCCGGGTGCCGGTGGTGCGTCGATCGGTGGAGTGCCGGTCGCGGTCGTCGCGGGGGAGGAGATCCAGCAGGCGGTTCTGAGCCACCTTCATCGCATCGCCTCGGCCACGGGGCATCCCGTGCAGGCCACCATCCACGACGCTCGCATCGGGTACGTCGTTCCGCTCCAGATCGATCCGGACGGGTCCAGTCACTTCTCGGCGGAGCCTTGGGCTATGGCCGGTGCGAGTGTGAGTGTGAGTGCGGGGGCTGTGCCGGGTGGGTTTCCGCCGCCGCCTGCTTTGCCGCCGGGCGGGTCTGCGGACTTCGTGGAACCTGGGCCGGACATGGTGCCGGGAGCTGAGGATCGCCCTGCGGCGAGTGGTGATCCGGTGACTCATCGGCTGCGGGCCGTATCCGCTCCGGTGGCGGAGGGCGAGGTGGTTCCGACCTTTCCGTTGCGGGCCGTGCCCGAGTCGGTGGGGGAGTCTGCGCCCACGTTTCCGTTGCACGCGGTGCCGGAGTCGGCCGAGGGGGGTGCGCCGCTGGGGTCGGTCCAGGCGCCTACGGGAGCGTTCGGGCCGCCGCCGGTGATGGACTCGGCGCCGGTCGCGGATGTACCGCCGGTCGCTCCCGAACGTGCCTCCCGTCCTGCCGCCATCCCCATTCCCGACCTCGCCCTCACCGCCCCGGAACCGGACCCCAAGCCGACGCCCGCCCGTGGGTTCGACGCCGTGGCCGAGGCCGTGCTGGGGGACGAACCGGTGACGACCGACGGCGCCGGGACCGCGTTTCTCATCGAGCCGATGGTGCGGATCAACGAGGCCGTCAAGGCGGGGCGGATCGACGAGGCCGCGGGTCTTGCGGAGCGGACCGTCGCGGATGCGGCGGGTGCTCTCGGGCCTGAGCACTCCGAGGTTCTACGGCTGCGCGAACTCGCCGCCTACATCGCCTACTTGGCCGGTGACCCGCTCCGCGCCTTCCACCTCTCCCTCGACCTCGCCCGCATCCGCCACCGCGCCCACGACGCGGAGGCCGCCTACGGCAACGTCCAGAGCGCGGCCACGGCGTGGCGTGCCGTACGCGACCCGGAGCAGGGCCTTGCCCTCGGGCGCGACCTCATCGACCTGTGGACCGAACTCACCGCCGAGGACGGGCCCGCCGTAGAGGACATAGAGGAACTGGAGTCCGCCCGCGCGCGTATGGGGCGCCTCACGGAGCGCGCCCGCAGGGCTGCTGAGTGAAGGCCGCCGCCTAGGCCACGCAGAACTCGTTCCCCTCGGGGTCCGTCATCACGACCCACGCGCCGGCCGGTTCCGTCACCCGGCGCAGGACGCTTGCGCCCAGGGCCGTGAGGCGTTCCACCTCGGCCTCGCGGTGGTCCGGGCCCGGGTGCAGGTCGAGGTGGACGCGGTTCTTGGTGGTTTTCGGCTCCGGTACGCGTTGGAAGAGCAGTCGGCGGCCCAGACCTGTGCCGCGTTCCTTGTCGTAGGGGTCGTCGGGGTGGCGTACGGCCATCAGGTCGCGGAAGGCCGGGCGGCCGTGGAAGTCGACGGTCGCCGCCGCGGGCAACGCGCCCATTTCCAGGAGCTGTCGGACGAGGGTGCTGTTGTCCTCGGGCTCGTAGTGGAGCGCGGCCGCCCAGAAGTCCGCCTGGGCGTGGGGGTCGGCCGCGTCGATGACCAGTTTCCAGTGGAGTGGGGTGGGTGTCTTCGCCATGCCCTTCACTCTGGCATCGGTGCGGTGTGCCTGCGGGGCTACGCCTCCACCGTGTCCGCCGGGTTCGGGCTCCCGGCCGGGGACCTCTCCGGGAGGATCGCCGCCGCTGCCGCCCTGCCCCTGCGTGCCGTGCGCCATGCGTCCGTCGTCAGGAGGATGAGGGCCAGCCAGACGAGCGCGAAGCCCGCCCAGCGTGCGGGTGGCATCGACTCGTGGAAGTACAGGATGCCCAGCAGGAACTGGAAGACCGGGGCCAGGTACTGGAGCAGGCCCAGGGTCGACAACGGCACCCGGATCGCGGCCGCGCCGAAGCAGACGAGGGGGAGTGCGGTGACGACGCCGGTGGAGGCGAGGAGGGTGGCGTGGCCGAGGCCCTCCTGGGCGAAGGTCGCCTTGCCGTGCGCGCCGAGCCACAGCAGGTAGGCCAGTGCGGGCAGGAACTGGATCGCCGTCTCCGCGGCCAGGGACTCGATGCCGCCGAGGTTGACCTTCTTCTTCACCAGGCCGTACGTCGCGAAGGAGAAGGCCAGGCAGAGGGAGATCCAGGGTGGCTGGCCGTAGCCGACCGCCAGGACGATCACGGCGGCCAGGCCTACGCCGACCGCGGCCCACTGCGCCGGGCGCAGGCGTTCCTTCAGGAGGAGGACGCCCATCGCGATGGTGACGAGCGGGTTGATGAAGTAGCCGAGCGAGGCCTCGACGACGTGGCCGCTGTTCACGGCCCAGATGTAGACGCCCCAGTTGACGGTGATGAAGGCCGCGGCGATCGTGACGAGGCCCAACTTGCGTGGCTGGCGCAGGAGTTCACCGGCCCAGGCCCAGCGCCGGATCACGAGGAGCGCCACGGCGACGAAAGCCAGCGACCACACCATGCGGTGGGCGAGGATCTCGGCGGCGCCCGCGGGCTTGAGCAGCGGCCAGAACAGCGGGACCAGGCCCCACATGCCGTATGCCGCGAAGCCGTTCAGCAGTCCTATGTGGTGCTGTTCGCCCTTCGGCTTCCCGTTCGGCTTCCCGCTCACGGGCCCCTCCTTCGCACGCCGTGCCCCGGCCGCGTCGGCGCGGCCAGCACGAAGGTAGCGCCGGGCGGGCCCGGCTGTCATGGCCGTATCGCCATACGGTCATGACAGCCGGGGGAGGGGGCGCGTCCGGCGTGCGGCCACTCCCACCCGGTGTCGAGATCGATCGACGTGGCCACCGCCTCACCCCGCACAACGGCGCGCTCACCCACCGCACCCCGGACACCCCCAAGACCCGGGCCGGCAAGGCGTTCCCGGTCGTCACGCCGTGATGGCCGGGGGAGGCCCTCCGGAGGCGGGTCAGCCCTTGAGCGCGAGCGCGATCGACTCGCTGATCGGCGTGGTGGGGCGGCCCGACAGGCGGGACAAGTCCCCGGTGGAGACAACCAGTTGGCCCTCCGCGATGGACGCGTCGACGCCGACGAGGATCGCGGCGAACGGCTCGGGCAGGCCCGCGCCGGTGAGGATGCCGACGAGCGTCTCGGCGGGCACGTTGTTGTAGGCGATCTCCTTGCCGGTCTGCCGGCTCAGCTCGGCCGCGTACTCGGCGAAGCCCCACGCCTCGTCGCCGCCCAGCTCGTACGTCTGGTTCTCGTGGCCCTCGCCGGTCAGCACGGTGACAGCGGCAGCGGCGTAGTCGGCGCGGCTCGCGGAGGAGACCCGGCCGTCACCGGCGGCGGCCACGACGGCGTTGTGCTCCAGGACGGGGGCGAGGTTCTCGGTGTAGTTCTCGTTGTACCAACCGTTGCGGAGCAGGGTGTACGGCACGCCGGACGCCAGCAGCGCCTCCTCGGTGCCGCGGTGGTCGTCGGCCAGGGCGGCGGTGAGGGTGCCGGGGGCGCTGGTGTAGGCGAGGAGCGCGACACCGGCGGCCTTCGCGGCCTCGATGACGACCTTGTGCTGTCCGACGCGGCCCTTCTCGAACTCGTTGCCGGAGATCAGCAGCACCTTGTCGCCGGCGGCGAAGACGCTGTCGAAGGTCTCGGGGGTGTTGTAGTCCGCGACCACGATCTTCACGCCGCGCTCCGCGAAGTCGGCGGCCTTCTCCGGCGTACGGACGACAGCGGTGATCTGGTCGGCCGGAACCTTCTCCAGCAACTGCTCCACGACGTGACGGCCGAGGTGTCCGGTGGCTCCGGTGACGACGATGCTCATGAGTAACAGCTCCTTGTGGGTGTGCGGTGTGGTGCGGTGCGTGTCACTAACCCTAGGGGAGGCGCTAACTCCTGGAAAGTACACACTTTGAAGTAAGGTACAGGCATGGCAGTAAGTGCAGAGATGACGGGTGGCCGCGCCGTGCGTGAGGCGATGTGCCCGCACCGCCTGGTCATGGAACACGTCACGTCCCGCTGGGGCGTCCTGGTCCTCATCGAACTCCTCGATCGCCCCTACCGCTTCAGCGAACTCCGCCGCGCGGTCGGAGAGGTCAGGCAGGTGAGCGAGAAGATGCTGGCGCAGACCCTGCAGACCCTGGAGCGGGATGGCCTGGTGCACCGCGACGCCCAGCCGGTGATCCCGCCGCGGGTCGACTACTCCCTGACCGACCTGGGACGCGAGGCGGCGGAACAGGTACGGGGGCTGGCGGTGTGGGCCACGGAGCGGATGGGGGAGGTGGAGAAGGCGCGGGAGGTTTATGACGCGGCGAAATCGGGGCTGAAATGAGGGGCGTACCGGAACGGGCTCTCCCGAAAGAGTGCCGCTGACGCCGGCGGGCACACATAAAGCACCCTGAGCAGCACACGGCCATTGGAGTTGGGGGTGCCATGGCAAGGACGCGTCGCATCAGGAGAAGGTCGAATCCGCGTGGCCTCACCGGGCAACTACTGCGTGAGGTGAGCCTGTTGAGGACGGAGATCGGCAGGGTGGCGGACGAATTGCACAGCGCCAACCTGATCCAGCATCACCGGATCATCGCGCAGCAGCAGGACCGTTCGATCGACGATCCCGTACTGGCGGACGCCATGAGCACGCTCAAGGGGCTCCCGGTGCAGAAGCGCCGCCAGTTGATGTTCGCCAACCGCACGTACGCGGCCATCCTGCTCGCCCACCGCACGGGCTCGCTGAGCCGTGAGGAACTGTTGGGCCACCTACGGGTGTTGTGCCGCAATCGTTTGTTCGTCGAGTACTGGGAAAACACCACGGAACAACGGCGGAGCCTGCCTGAGGAGTGCCTTGAGGCCGAGGTCGGCCGTGCTGTCGACGCGATCATCGAGGAAATCCCGGACGACCTGGAGGAGTGGTGGATCGTAGGCCCTCCGGTGCTTTGATCAGGTTGGTACCGTGGCAAACGACGAGGCGCACTCCGTAGGGAGAAACGCGTCCGGGTCAAATCCTGGAAACGGGACCCAAGGACCCGCGTTCCGGGTCCATAGTTTGGGCGACCTCCTAACACACACCTCCCGTTGAGGAGAGCTCCGTCGTGCGCCATGCCCTCTCGCCCGTCAGTTTCCGGCGCCGTCTCGGTGATTCGCCGAGCCAGCGAGGCAGCTTCAGCTGCGAGACCTGCCCCGATCTCTTCGAACTCAGCGACGGCAGTTTCGCCGTGATCGGCACCGACCGTACGGAGGAGCTCCACGACCTCCTCCCCGCCGACGCCGGCCGTGCCGACTACGAGCGCATCGTCGTCATCACCCGCGACACGCTCCTCCGCGCCAAGCGGGACATCCCCGACGCGTGACGTGAACAGGCAAGAGGGCCCGGGCAATACGCCCAGGCCCTCACGCAACAGCGAGACGAACCGTCAGCCCACAACCGTCCAGGTGTCCCCGCCCGCCAGCAGTGCGGCCAGGTCGCCCTTGCCGTTCTGCACGATCGCCGTGTCGAGCTGGTCGGCCATCTGTGTGTCGTAGACCGGGCGTTTCACCGAGCGCAGGACGCCGATCGGGGTGTGGTGCAGGGTGTCCGGGTCGGCCAGGCGGGAGAGGGCGAAGGCGGTTGTGGGGGAGGCTGCGTGGGCGTCGTGGACCAGGATCTGGGACTCGTTGTCCGGGGTTACGTCGACCACCTTCAGGTCGCCCGTCGCCGCGTCCCGTACGACCCCCCGCGCGCCGTCCGCGCCGAAGCGGATCGGCTGCCCGTGTTCCAGGCGGATGACCGCTTCCTCGGCCTGCTGGCGGTCCTTCAGCGCGTCGAAGGCGCCGTCGTTGAAGATGTTGCAGTTCTGGTAGATCTCGACCAGGGCCGTGCCGGGGTGGGCGGCCGCCTCGCGGAGGACCTGGGTGAGGTGTTTGCGGTCCGAGTCGATCGTCCTCGCGACGAAGGACGCCTCCGCGCCGATCGCCAGCGACACCGGGTTGAACGGGGCGTCCAGCGAACCCATCGGCGTCGACTTGGTGATCTTTCCCACCTCGGAGGTCGGCGAGTACTGGCCCTTCGTCAGGCCGTAGATCCGGTTGTTGAAGAGGAGGATCTTCAGGTTGACGTTGCGGCGCAGGGCGTGGATCAGGTGGTTGCCGCCGATGGAGAGGGCGTCGCCGTCGCCCGTGACCACCCAGACGCTCAAGTCCCGCCTGGACGCGGCCAGGCCCGTCGCGATCGCGGGGGCGCGGCCGTGGATGGAGTGCATGCCGTACGTGTTCATGTAGTACGGGAAGCGGGAGGAACAGCCGATGCCGGAGACGAAGACGATGTTCTCCTTGGCGAGGCCCAGTTCCGGCATGAAGCCCTGCACCGCCGCGAGGATCGCGTAGTCACCGCAGCCGGGGCACCAGCGCACTTCCTGATCGGACTTGAAGTCCTTCATGGACTGCACTGCCTCGGCCTTGGGGACGAGTGAAAGTGCCTCGATCGTGCCCGTGCCTTCCGTGGACGTCTCAGCCATCGATGGCCTCCTTGAGAGCCGTGGCGAGCTGCTCAGCCTTGAACGGCATGCCGTTCACCTGGTTGTACGAGTGCGCGTCCACCAGGTACTTCGCCCGCACCAGCGTGGCGAGCTGACCGAGGTTCATCTCGGGGATCACCACCCGGTCGTAGCGCTTGAGGACCGCGCCGAGGTTGCGGGGGAAGGGGTTGAGGTGGCGCAGATGCGCCTGCGCGATCGACTCGCCGGCGCCCCGCAGACGGCGGACCGCCGCCGTGATCGGGCCGAACGTCGAGCCCCAGCCCAGGACCAGCGTCCGTGCGCCGTGCGGGTCGTCGACCTCCATATCCGGTACGTCGATGCCGTCGATCTTGGCCTGGCGGGTGCGGACCATGAAGTCGTGGTTGGCGGGGTCGTAGGAGATGTTGCCCGTGCCGTCCTGCTTCTCGATGCCGCCGATGCGGTGTTCCAGGCCGGGCGTGCCGGGGATCGCCCACGGGCGGGCCAGGGTCTGCGGGTCGCGTTTGTAGGGCCAGAAGACCTCGGTGCCGTCGTCCAGGGTGTGGTTCGGGCCCTGCACGAACTGGACGGTCAGGTCCGGGAGTTCGTCGATGTCGGGGATGCGCCAGGGCTCGCTGCCGTTGGCCAGGTAGCCGTCCGAGAGCAGCATCACCGGGGTGCGGTAGGTGAGCGCGATCCGCGCGGCCTCGATCGCCGCGTCGAAGCAGTCGGCCGGGGTGCACGGGGCGACGATCGGGACCGGCGCCTCGCCGTTGCGCCCGAACATCGCCTGGAGCAGGTCGGCCTGTTCCGTCTTGGTCGGCAGGCCCGTGGAGGGGCCGCCTCGCTGGATGTCCAGGACGAGGAGCGGGAGTTCCATGGAGACGGCGAGACCGATGGTCTCCGACTTCAGGGCCACGCCCGGGCCGCTCGTCGTCGTCACCGCGAGTGAGCCGCCGAAGGCCGCCCCCAGCGCCGCGCCGATGCCCGCGATCTCGTCCTCGGCCTGGAAGGTCCGTACGCCGAAGTTCTTGTGCCGGCTCAGCTCGTGCAGGATGTCCGAGGCCGGGGTGATCGGGTACGAGCCCAGGAAGAGCGGGAGGTCCGCCTGCCGGGACGCGGCGACCAGGCCGTAGGACAGGGCCAGGTTCCCGGAGATGTTGCGGTAGGTGCCGGTCGGGAACGCCGTGGTGGCCGGGGCGACCTCGTAGGAGACCGCGAAGTCCTCCGTCGTCTCGCCGAAGTTCCAACCCGCCCTGAACGCCGCGATGTTGGCCGCCGCGATCTCCGGCTTCTTCGCGAACTTCGACTTCAGGAACTTCTCGGTGCCCTCGGTCGGCCGGTGGTACATCCACGACAGCAGGCCCAGCGCGAACATGTTCTTGCTGCGCTCGGCCTCCTTGCGGGTCAGGCCGAAGTCCTTCAACGCCTCCACGGTGAGGGTCGTCAGCGGGACGGGGTGCATGCTGTAGCCGTCCAGCGACCCGTCGTCGAGGGGCGAGGCGGCGTAACCCACCTTCTGCAGCGCGCGTTTGGTGAACTCGTCCGTGTTGACGATGATCTCCGCACCGCGCGGCACATCGGCGATGTTCGCCTTCAGGGCCGCCGGGTTCATCGCGACCAGCACGTTGGGCGCGTCGCCCGGGGTCAGGATGTCGTGGTCGGCGAAATGCAGCTGGAACGACGAAACCCCCGGCAGGGTGCCTGCGGGGGCGCGGATCTCGGCCGGGAAGTTCGGCAGTGTGGAGAGGTCGTTCCCGAAGGACGCCGTCTCCGAGGTGAAACGGTCACCGGTGAGCTGCATACCGTCACCCGAGTCACCGGCGAACCGGATGATCACCCGGTCCAGGCGGTGGACGTCCTTCACCCCCGCCGGTTTGCGTTGTTCCCCGACGACGGCTCCGTCGGCCTGCTCCGCTGGGCTACTGACCTGGCTGGTCACTGAACTGGACCTCCTCTTCGAGGACGCTGTCCGGGCATGGTCGTACTGCCGACCCTCCCAGGATCAACCCTACGTCTGTAAGGGTCGCCTTCCTTCGGCCGTTCGCATGATGGATGCTGTTTTGAGACGGCCAGGCGCCCTGACTTGTCATGATTTCCCGCCCCCCGGCACTTCCCTTGACGACGCTCCCGTTGCGCTGACTGGTTCTCGGATTGCGCTGTCCGAGTCTCGGACTCGGCTGACGGCAAACTGACGGCGGTGAACAACCGCCGGTCGGCGGCCGGACAGCTGACACGGTGTCAGTTTGGCAGGATTCTGTCAGGAGTTGAGGTAGGTGAGGACGGCCAGAACCCGTCGGTGATCCCCGTCACTCGGCGACAGGCCGAGCTTCAGGAAGATGTTGCTGACGTGCTTCTCGACCGCGCCGTCGCTCACCACGAGCTGCCGGGCTATCGCGGAGTTCGTCCGCCCTTCGGCCATCAGCCCCAGCACCTCGCGCTCCCGCGGGGTGAGTCCGGCGAGCACGTCCTGCTTACGGCTGCGCCCGAGCAGCTGCGCGACCACCTCCGGGTCGAGCGCCGTACCGCCCGAGGCCACGCGCACCACCGCGTCGACGAACTCACGCACCTCGGCCACCCGGTCCTTCAGCAGATAGCCGACGCCGTGCGTGGAACCGGCCAGCAGTTCGGTGGCGTAGCGCTCCTCCACGTACTGCGACAGCACCAGCACACCGAGGCCGGGATGCGCCTTGCGCAACTCCACGGCCGCGCGTACGCCCTCGTCGGTGTGCGTCGGCGGCATTCGTACATCGGCCACGACCACGTCCGGCAGTGCGCCCTGCTCGGCCAGCTCGGTGATGGTCTTCACCAGCGCGTCCCCGTCGCCCACTCCGGCCACCACGTCGTGCCCCCGGTCGGTCAACAACCGGGTCAGGCCCTCCCTGAGCAGCACTGAATCCTCGGCGATGACCACCCGCACCCTGTCCTCCACGATGTTCGGCCCCCCATTGCCCGCCCTGCCGGCCCACGTCGACTCGCGTCCGTCCACACGACAGGTCCAGCATTCCAGGGTTCGCGGCTTGGTGCGGGCGAGGGGATGGAATCGGGAGTCGGGGGGTGGTGGAGGCTGGGGGTAAATCTAACCGTTGTCGAGTGCGTTGAATGGTTAGATCGGACCCCAGCCTGCGGAGGGTGGTGGGGGTGGAGAAATCAGGCCTGCCCGAACTCCCCGCCCCGCCCCCTCAACCCCGCCAGGGCAGCTCCGCCGTGATCCGGGTGGGCCCACCCACCGGTGAGTCCACCACCAGAATCCCGTCCACCGCGTCCAGCCGCCCGGCAAGCCCGGCCAGCCCCGAACCGCCGGAGGCATCCGCGCCGCCCACCCCGTTGTCCACGACCTGCAGCATCAGCCGGTTCTCCACCCGCCACACATCCACGGCCGCCCAGGTCGCCTTCGCGTGCTTGCTGATGTTCTGCAGCAGCTCGGAGACGGTGAAGTACGCGATCCCCTCGATGGCCGCCGCCGGCCGCGCGGGAAGATCCACCTCCACCTGAACCGGCACCGTGCACCGCGAGGCCACGGAGGACAGGGCCGCATCCAGCCCCCGGTCGGTCAGCACCGCCGGATGGATCCCGCGCGCCAGATCCCGCAGCTCCTGCAACGCCGTCTTCACCTCACCGTGCGCCTCGCCCACCATCCGCGCCGCGGCCTCCGGGTCCTCCGTCAGCTTCTCCTTCGCCAGCCCCAGATCCATGGCCAGAGCCACCAGCCGGGCCTGCGCCCCGTCGTGCAGGTCGCGCTCGATCCGCCGTAGATCCGCCGCCGCCGTGTCGACCACGACACCCCGGTCCGACTCCAGCTCCACGACCCGCGTGGCCAGCGTCGACGGTCCGAGGAGCCCGTGCACCATGAGCCGGTCGACCATCGTCAGGGCCCGCACGATCCATGGCGTGGCCAGCGTGAACAGCAGTCCGACCAGCGCGGTCACGGTGATCTCGAAGGGGTTGTCCAGATAGATCCGGTGGTGCTCGTCGCCGTACAGCTGAAGGCCGCCCCCGCCGCCGTACATCGGGAAGAGCCAGAACCACAGCGGGTACGTCAGCATGGCCCAGCCGTACGCCCAGACGGTGAGGGCGATGGCGAAGGAGAAGACCGCCCACGGGAGGTGCAGCAGCGCGTACAGCAGATGGCGCCAGGATGAGCCGCTCTTGAGGACCGCGCCCATCCAGGCCATCGGGCCGTTCTTCTTCATGCGCAGCGGCTCGGGGGCGGCGACGTCCAGGTCGAGCAGGCGGCGGGCCCGCGCCCGTTCCAGCGCGCCGAAACCGCGGCAGCCGGCCAGGGCGCCCGCCAGGACCGGGACGCCGAGGAAGGTGATCAGCAGGCCCGCGCCCAGCGACACCATCGTGACGGCGTAGGTGAAGAGAAGGATGCTGATCGGCAGGCTCAGCAGCACATAGCCGAACTCCCGCCAGCTGCGCGCCTCAAGGGGTGCGCGCAGCGCGGTCGGCAACCGGTGCCGGCGCTGACGCCGCTCGTCGAGGCCGAACGTGCCGTGCGATCCGTACCCCTGCCCGTACTCCGTGGCCATTGACGTCGTCCCGTTCTACTCGTTTCCGCAGCCCTGCTGTCGTATCCCCAGACTGCTCGACCGCAGGTCCGTGGACCATGGAGTCCGTCGGCCTCTCGGGAGGGGGGTTTTCCCTACCTCCGGGGTGGCTCGGAGGTCCGTTCCCGCCACGGCAGTTCCGCCGTGACCGTCGTAGGGCCGCCCGGCGGTGAGTCGAGGACGAACAGGCCGTCGACCGCGCCGAGTCGGTCGGCGAGGCCGCGCATGCCGGTGCCGCCGTCGAGGTTGGCGCCGCCGCGGCCGTCGTCCCAGACCTGGATGAGCAGGCGGTCGTCCGACCGCCACACGTCGACCGACGCCGTACGGGCGCCGCTGTGCTTGCTGATGTTCTGCAGCAGCTCGGAGACGGTGAAGTACGCGATGCCCTCGATGGCGGCGGCCGGGCGCGCGCCGAGGTCGGCCGTCACCTTCACCGGCACCGTGCAGCGCGAAGCGACCGAGGACAGGGCCGCGTCGAGGCCGCGGTCCGTCAGCACAGCCGGGTGGATCCCGCGGGCCAGATCCCGCAGTTCCTGCAGCGCCAGCTTCACCTCGCCGTGCGCCTCGTCGACCATCGCGGCGACCTGCTCGTCGGCCCGGCCCTCCAGCAGCTTCTCCTTGGCCAGCCCCAGCCCCATCGCCAGATTGACCAGCCGGGCCTGCGCCCCGTCGTGCAGGTCGCGCTCGATCCGCCGCAGATCCGCCGCCGCCGTGTCGACCACGACACCCCGGTCGGACTCCAACTCGGCGATCCGGCGCTCCAGTTCGTCGGAGGGGGAGAGGAGGCCGCGCACCATCGCCCGGTCCGCGTTCGCCAGCCCGCGCGCGATGAACGGCAGCACCGGCCACAGCACGAACAACGAGGTCAGCGTGACGGTGAAGGTGACGATGCCCCACGGCAACCGCATCCCGTCGTACAGCACCGTCCGCCAGCCCACCGGGTCCTTCAGCGCCATCCACACCCGTTGCAGCAGCCCGCCGCCCTTGCGCCACGGCAACGGGCTCGGCTCGTCGATCCGCACCCCGAGCAGCCGCCGGGCCCGGCCGCGCTCGAACTTCCCGATCAGCCGCGCGCCCATCAACCCCAGCGCGAGCAGCGGAAACCCGACCACGGTGACGGTCAGCCCGGCGCTGATGAACAGCATCGTCACCACATAGACGAAGCCGAACACCGACACCGGCAGATTCGTCAGGAGATGCGCGATCTCCTTCCAGGTGTGTCTGTCGTAGGCGAAGCGGGCCGGCGGCAGCGGCTCGTCGAGTTCGCCGCCGGGTGCCGCCGGGTCGGCGTAGGGAATGCGTACGGTCATATGGGCCAGCGTGCCGCGCGACGCGCTCCGGCGCCATGAGGTCCGCCGCCCGGGTCTGCTGGGGAAAACCCCACCATCGCGTCCGTCCCGTCATTCCGAGCGGATCTCAAGCCGTGACGGGCTGCTTACCGTGCCTTTAACAGGGCCTAGACTCCCGTGCGTACAGATCGTCGAACACAGAGTTCACATGGGTCACGGGGGCACCGGGTCACCGGAGCGGCTCGTGGGGAAGCCCGTGCGGAGGAGGAGGGGTCGGACTTGCGGGAGACGTTGCCGGACACCTTGCGGGAGCCGACCGTGGTCGTCGCGGCGGACTACTTCCGGTCCTACTCCGTCGTGGGACTGCTCACCGTCGTCGGTGTGCTCTTCGTCGCCGTGGCCTTCGGCGCGGGCCGCCTGCTGCGCCCGGTCGTCCCCACCCCCGAGAAGCTCCTGACGTACGAGTGCGGCGTCGACCCCGTCGGCGAGGGCTGGGCCCACACCCAAGTCCGGTACTACGTCTACGCGTTCCTGTACGTCATCTTCGCCGTCGACTCGATCTTCCTCTTCCCCTGGGCGACGGTCTTCGCCGCGCCGGGCTACGGCGCGACCACCCTCGTCGAGATGTTCGTCTTCCTCGGCTTCCTGACCGTGGGCCTGCTGTACGCATACAAGAAGGGCGTCCTGGCATGGACGTGACGCCAGACATGACCTCCTCCTCGTCCTCGCCGGAGCCGGTGTACCTCCCCGAGCCGAAACGCCTGGGCGCCCTCGCCCGGCTGGCCCCCGAACCCATGAAGGTGGTCCTCAACTGGGGCCGCCGCTACTCCCTCTGGGTCTTCAACTTCGGCCTCGCCTGCTGCGCCATCGAGTTCATCGCCGCGTCCATGGCCCGCCACGACTTCATCCGCCTGGGCGTGATCCCCTTCGCCCCGGGCCCGCGCCAGGCCGACCTGATGGTCGTCTCCGGCACCGTCACGGACAAGATGGCCCCGGCCGTGAAACGCCTCTACGAGCAGATGCCCGAGCCCAAATACGTCATCTCCTTCGGCGCGTGCAGCAACTGCGGCGGCCCGTACTGGGACTCCTACTCGGTCACCAAGGGCGTCGACCAGATCATCCCGGTCGACGTCTACGTCCCCGGCTGCCCGCCCCGCCCCGAAGCCCTCCTCCAGGGCATCCTCAAACTCCAGGAGAAGATCGCCCGGGAATCGCTGGGGGAGCGGTACGGGCCGACTGCCGCGGGCCGTCCTTCTACGGCTGCGCTGCAGAGCGGGTTGGTACCGGCGCCGGCACCTGATGGGGGTTCCGCGGGTGCGGGTGCGGGTGCGGGTGCGGGCGGGGGCGGGGATGCGGGCTCGGCCTCCGACTCGGGCTCCGGTTCCGGCTCGGGTGATGCCCGATGACCGCCGTCGGCTGGCTGCCCGCCCCGGTCGAGGAGTTGTTCGGTACGGAGTCCACGGCCGAGGAGTCCTACGACCTCCTCACGGTCGACGTACCCCCCGCCACCTGGCTCGCCGCCCTGCGCACCGCCCGCGACGACCTTGGCTGCACCTACTTCGACTGGCTGAGCGCGGTCGACGAACCAGGCACCGGCTTCCGCGTCTCCGCCCACGTCGTGGCACTGTCACCGGTACGCCGTCTCCTCGTCCGTACGACCGTCCCGCACGAGACCCCGGCACTGCCCACCGCCGTCGGCGTCTACGCGGGCGCCGCCTGGCACGAACGCGAGACCCACGAAATGTTCGGCGTCGACTTCGAGGGCCACCCGGCACTGGACCACCTCCTCCTCCCGGAAACCTTCGAGGGCCACCCCCTCCGCAAGGACTTCGTCCTCGCGGCCCGAGTCGCCAAGGCCTGGCCCGGAGCGAAGGAACCGGGCGAGTCCGACCACGGCGGCCCGAAACGCCGCCAGATGCTCCCGCCGGGCGTGCCCGACCCGAACGAGTGGGGCCCCTTGAAGGGCCGGCTCCCAGCGGCTCCGGCACGGCCCGCGCGGGGGGCGGGGCGGGCTGCGGGTGAACGTCCGGCGCGTGCGGCGGGTGAGCGTCCGGTACGTGCGGGGGGTGATCGTCCTGCACCTGCGGCGGGCGAGACTCCAACTCGTGCGGCCGGTGAGTCTCCAACTCGTGCGGCCGGTGACGGTACGGCCCGTGCGGCGGGTGATCGCCCCGTGCGGCGGGCCCGTTCGGCTTCGGAGGGGTCCGTGAGTCAGGGGGCGCCGGCTGGGGGTGCGGTGCCTTCTGGTGAGGGTGGGGCATCAACACGAGAGGGCAGCACCACCCAGCCCCCTACCGCTCCCCGCAGCACGGACGCCCCATGGCACAACGCCAGCCCAGCCTTCGAGCAGCAGCCCGGGCCGGAGCCGGACTCGGACGCAACTGCACCGGACTCGGACGCAGTTGAACGGACCGATTCGCCCCCCACTGCGGAGGGCCCTACACGCGACGGCGCCGGCCCCGAAGACCCCACTCCCGACACCCCCACAGGAGGCCCGCAGTGAACGACGTGTTCGACGTCGCCCTGCGACTCCTGATCGTCTTCGTCGTCTTCCTCACCTTCCCCCTGATCGTCGGCCAGACCGAGCACAAGGTGATGGCCCACATGCAGGGCCGCCTCGGCCCCATGTACGCCGGCGGCTTCCACGGCTGGGCCCAACTCGTCGCGGACGGCGTCAAGTTCGCCCAGAAGGAAGACATCGTCCCGGCGGGCGCGGACCGCCGTATCTTCCAACTCGCCCCCGCCGTGGCCCTCCTCCCGTATCTGCTCGTCCTCCTCGCCATCCCCATCGGCCCGAGCGAGGGCGCCGTCGGCCAGGTCCTGGACGCGGGCATCTTCTTCGTCCTCGCGGTGATGGGCGTGAGCGTCCTCGGCTCGCTCATGGCCGGCTGGGCCTCCGCCAACAAGTTCTCCCTCCTCGGCGGCCTCCGCACCGCCGCACAACTCCTCGCCTACGAACTCCCCATGCTGCTCACCGCCGCCTCTGTGGCGATGGCGGCCGGCACGGTCTCCCTCCCCGGCATCCTCGACGCCTTCCACTGGTGGTGGCTGCCCTGGCAGATCGTCGGCGCGGTCGTCTTCTTCGTGGCGGGCCTGGCCGAACTCCAGCGCCCTCCCTTCGACATGCCGGTCGCCGACTCCGAGATCATCTTCGGCGCCTACACCGAGTACACCGGTCTCCGCTTCGCCCTCTTCCTCCTCGCCGAGTACGCCGGAATCGTCGTCCTGTGCGGCCTGACCACCGTCCTCTTCCTGGGCGGCTGGCACGGCCCGTGGGGCGCGGACGGCCTCGGCTGGGTGTGGACCCTGCTGAAGACCGGGATCCTCGCCTTCGTCGTCATCTGGCTCCGCGTCACCTATCCCCGCCTGCGCGAGGACCAGCTCCAGAAACTCTCCTGGACCCTCCTCGTCCCCCTCTCCCTCGCTCAGATCGCCCTCACCGGCGTCGTGAAGGTGGTGTTCCTCTAGTGGCCCCGATCCCCGGCTCCGGTCTGGCCAAGGGCCTGGCCGTCACCCTCCGCACGATGACGAAGAAGACCGTCACCGAGCAGTACCCGGACACCCAGCCCGACCTCCCGCCCCGCACCCGCGGGGTCATCGGCCTGTTCGAGGAGAACTGCACGGTCTGCATGCTCTGCGCCCGTGAGTGCCCCGACTGGTGCATCTACATCGACTCCCACAAGGAGACGGTCCCGGCGGCCGCCCCCGGCGGCCGCGAGCGCAGCCGCAACGTCCTCGACCGCTTCGCCATCGACTTCTCCCTGTGCATGTACTGCGGTATCTGCATCGAGGTCTGTCCTTTCGACGCGCTGTTCTGGTCCCCGGAGTTCGAGTACGCCGAGACCGACATCCACGAACTCACCCACGAACGCGACAAGCTCCGCGAGTGGATGTGGACCGTCCCGGCCCCACCCGCCCTCGACCCCGGCGCCGAGGAACCCAAGGAGATCGCCACCGCCCGAAAGACCGCCGAGAAACTGGCCGCGACTCAGGCAGCACAGGCAGCACAGGCAGCACAGGCAGCACAGGCAGGTCACGCAGCTCAGGCCGCGGAAGCAGCGGAGACCACGCAGACGCCGGAAGCCGCAACGCCGGCGGAGACCACGCAGCCCGACCCCGCCGACCCCACCGAGCCGCCGGAGGGCCAGTCGTGACCCTCGCCGCAACCGTCGCCGTGACTGCCACGGCACCCCTCGCCGCCCCCCACACCCACGGGTTCCTCTCCCCGACCGGCGTCGAGATCGCCTTCCTCCTCGTCGGTCTGGTCACCTTCGGTGCCGCCCTCGTCACCGTCACCACCAAGCAGCTGGTGCACGCCGCCCTGTGGCTCGTGGTGACCCTCGGGGGTCTCGCCGTCGAATACCTCCTCCTCACCGCCGAGTTCATCGCCTGGGTGCAGGTCCTCATCTATGTCGGTTCCGTCGTCGTCCTCCTTCTCTTCGGTCTGATGCTCACCAAGGCCCCCATCGGCCGCTCCCCGGATGCCGACTCCGGCAACCGCTGGGCCGCCCTCGCCGTGGCCGTCGCCGCCGCGGCGGCCCTGGTCTGGGTCGTCGTCGACGCCTTCCGCGCGACCTGGATGGACCTGGACGGTCCTGCCGCCGGCTCGACCGCGGTGACCGGCGCGAGCCTGTTCCAGAACTGGGTCCTCCCCTTCGAGGCCCTCTCCGTCCTTCTCCTCGCGGCCCTGGTCGGCGCGATCGTCCTGTCCCGCAAGACGAAGTCGGAGCTGAGCTCTCCCCCTGTGAACTCCCGGGGCGCGACCGGTAGTTCCCCATCCGTCCCGGATTCCCGTAATCACACGTTCAGGCGAAATAGCCGGTCTCAAGGCAACGATCCGACCGCGCGGGACAAACGGACCGAGCGGAACGACCCGACCGAGCGGAACGACCCGACTGGGCGGAACGACCCG
Source organism: Streptomyces sp. NPDC048504 (assembly GCF_043200035.1). Lineage (NCBI taxonomy): Bacteria > Bacillati > Actinomycetota > Actinomycetes > Kitasatosporales > Streptomycetaceae > Streptomyces > Streptomyces sp. NPDC048504. Next base: position 298,237 of record NZ_JBICXA010000014.1, on the reverse strand, counting down.
ACTGGGCAGAACCAGACGGCGCAGAACAACGCGACCGCGCAGAACAACCCCATCGAGCAGAAGGGAGCCCGCTGATGCACCTCGTCTATCCCGCCGTGCTCGCCGCCCTCCTCTTCTGCACCGGCATCTACGGCGTCCTCGCCCGCCGCAACGCGATCCTCGTCCTGATGTCGGTCGAGCTGATGCTCAACGCCGTCAACCTGAACCTGGTCGCCTTCGACGTCTGGCTCAGCAGGACCGCCGAGGAGAAGCTGCACTCCGGCCAGGCCCTGACCCTGTTCGCCATCGCCATCGCCGCCGCCGAGATCGGCATCGGCCTGGCGATCGTCCTCGCCGTCTACCGGGGCCGCGGCACCTCGGACATCGACAAGCTCCGCGACACCGCCGAGGGCCACGAAACCGACGGCCCCGACGGATCCGGCGGCTCCGACAGCACCGGCGGGTCCGGCCCCGGCGGCTCCGACAGCGAGGGCACCGAGCCCCCCGCGGCCGAGAAGGCTGAGGCCACCGCGTGACCACGACCACCCTCGCCGTCCTCGTCCCCCTCCTTCCGTTCCTGGGCGCGGCGGCCGGCCTGTTCCTGGGCCGCACCGCCCCGGGGTTCGTCCGTCCGCTCGCCGTACTGCCGACGCTCGCCGCGCTCGCGCTGGCCGCGATCGTCGCCGTACGGCAGGGCGGCGACGCGGCCATCGACTCCGCCACCGAACTCACGCCCACCGGTTCGGTCCCCGTCGAACTCGCCCTGCACATCGACGGCTTCGCCGCCCTCGTCGCCGTACTCGTCGGCTTCGTCGCCACCTGCGTGCAGATCTACTCGACGGGCTACCTGCGCGACGACCCGCGCTACCCCTCGTACGCCGCGCTCGTCTCCCTCTTCACCTCCGCGATGCTCCTGGTCGTCTACTCCGGCGACCTGATCGTGCTGCTGGTCGGCTGGGAGGTCATGGGCATCTGCTCCTACTTCCTCGTGGGCCACTACTGGGAGACCCCGGAGGCCCGCGCCGCCTCCATCAAGGCCTTCCTCGTCACCAAACTCGGCGATGTCCCCTTCCTGATCGGCCTGTTCGCGCTCGCCATCGACGCCGGGTCCTTCCGCATCACCAAGGTCCTGAGCACCGTCACGAACGGCGGGCTGCACCACCCGACGCTGATCGCCCTGCTGCTCCTGGCCGGCGTGGCGGGCAAGTCGGCGCAGTTCCCGCTGCACACGTGGCTCCCCGACGCGATGGCAGGCCCCACGCCTGTCTCCGCACTGATCCACGCCGCGACGATGGTCGCCGCCGGTGTCTACTTCGTCGCGCGTCTCCTCCCGGTCTTCGAGGCCTCCTCGGCCGCGATGGTCGTCCTCGCCGTCATGGCCGCGGTGACGATGGCCGGGTCGGGCCTCGCCGCGCTCGCCCAGGACGACATCAAACGCGTCCTCGCCTACTCGACGATCGGTCAACTCGGCTACATGACCGGCGCCCTCGCCGTCGGCGACCGCGGTGCCGCCGTCTTCCACCTCCTGTCCCACGGCGCCTTCAAGGCGCTGCTCTTCCTCGCGGCCGGCGTGATCATCCACGCCTCCGGCACCAACTCGCTGGCCGCCATGTCCCGCATGGGCAACCTGCGCGCCCGCGTTCCGGACGCCTTCTGGACGATGACCGTGGCGCTCCTCGCGCTCGCCGCGATCCCGCCCTTCAGCGGCTTCTTCTCCAAGGAGTCCGTCCTCGGCGCCGCCGAACACGCGGCCACCGGAGACACCGCGCACGTCCCCGGCGTCGCGGGCTGGATCGTCCTCGCCGCCGGTCTGCTCACGGCCCTGCTCACCGCCGCGTACGCGACGCGCCTGTGGCTGCTCGCCTTCCACGGACGGGGAGTTGAGGCCCCGGATCACGGCAGGCAGCCCGTGGCGATGAACGCCGTGCTGTGGGTGCTCGCCGTCCCGTCCCTCGCCCTTGGCGGGCTCGCCTACCGCGTGCTCCCCGGCTGGTTCGACGGCCGCGACCTGACCCCCACGCTCACCACCTCGGTGCTGGGCACGGGCGTCGCCCTCGTCGGCGGCATCGTCACCTACGGCGCCTGGCGGCACACCACCGCGCTCGCGGCCCGCGCACCGCTGGGCGCGGTCGCGGCCCACCCGGAGGGCGACGCCGGACTCGTCGAGGCGGAGGCCATCGCGAGCCACACGCCCGCCTACGGGGACGTGGCCTCGGCACCCGACCCGGCGGACCCGGGCCGCCTGCTACTCGGCCCGCTGCACCGCCACGCGGCCTCCGGCTTCCATCTGGACGCCGCGTACGCGGCCCTGTTCGTCCGCCCGGTGATGGCCGCAGCGAGTCTCGTCCGGTTCCTCGACCGCGAGGTCGTCGACACCTACGTACGCGGCGCGGGCACCCTGCCCCGCCTGCTCGGCGCCGCCGTACGGCGCGCCCAGACCGGCAATATGCAGACCTATGTGAGCGCGCTGCTCGCCGGCACCGTCGTCCTGACGGTCGCCGTCCTCCTCGTCGCCACGGGAGCGTGAGCAGGCGTGATCGATATCAACGAGTCCGTGATGCAGGTCCTTCTGGCGTTCATCGTCGTCGGCCCGCTCCTCGGCGCCGTCACCGCCCTGCTGCCCGCGCCGCCCGGGCTGAAGGGGAAGTCGCCCGAACAGGCCGTACTACGGCACGGCGTCACCGTGACCGGCGTGATCCTCATCGCCGCGATCGTCCTCGCGCTGGGCTTCGACCACGACCATCCGTCGAAGATGCAGGCCACGACCGACATCAGCTGGATCCCCGCACTCGACGTGCGCATCCACCTCGGCATCGACGGCATCTCCCTCCCCCTCCTGGTCCTGACCGCGCTGCTGACTTTCCTCTGCGCGCTCTACTCCTACTTCAAGCAGCAACATCAGCGGCTGACGCCGCGGGCTTCGGGCCCGTCCCCGAAGGCATTCGTCGCCCTGATCCTCCTCCTGGAGTCCGGCACCCTCGCCACCTTCGCCGTCCTCGACCTGATCCTCTTCTTCCTCGCCTTCGAGACCGTCCTGATCCCGATGTACTTCCTCATCGCCCGCTGGGGTGGTGCCCAACGGACCCAGGCCGCCTGGAAGTTCATCCTCTTCACACTGCTCGGCTCCGTCGTCATGCTGCTCGGCCTGCTCCTGATCGGAATCAAGGCGGGCACATTCGACATGGTGGCACTCGCCACTGACAACGGCCGGTCGCTGACCACATCCGTGCAGGTCATCGCCGTTCTGGCGATCGGTGTCGGGCTCGCGGTGAAGACGCCGATGTGGCCCCTGCACAGCTGGCTGCCCGACGCCCACACCGCCGCACCGACCGTCGGCTCGGTCCTGCTGGCCGGCGTGATGCTGAAGATGGGCACGTACGGGTTCGTCCGCATCCTGCTGCCGATCGCCCCCGACGGCATGCACACCTTCGCGCCCTATCTCGCCGCCTTCGCCGTCGTCGGGATCATCTACGGCTCCCTGGCCTGCCTCGCCCTCGCCAGACAGGGCGCGAAGGGCGACCTCAAACGCCTCATCGCGTACTCCTCCGTCGGCCACATGGGCTTCGTCCTGCTCGGCATCTCGACGATGACCCCGACCGGCGTGAACGGCGCGCTGTTCGCCAACATCGCCCACGGCCTCATCACCGGCCTCCTGTTCTTCCTCGTCGGCGCCCTCAAGGACCGCACAGGCACCACCGACCTCGACACCCTCGCCGAGGAGACCGGCGCAGCCCTCTACGGAAAGGCCCCGCGCCTCGGCGGCCTGCTCGCGTTCGCCGCCGTCGCCTCGCTCGGACTGCCCGGACTCGCCGGATTCTGGGGCGAGATGCTCGCGCTGTTCGGCGCGTTCAAACCCGCCGCCGACCTCAGCCGCCCCGCCTTCCTCACCTTCATGGCGATCGCGGCCTTCGGCACCCTCCTGACGGCCGCCTACATGCTCGCGGTGGTCCGCCGCGTCTGCATGGGCGCCGTCTCGCAGGAAGCGCCGAAGCTCGCCGACGTCCAGACGTACGAGTTCGCGGCCTGGACCCCGCTCGTCGCCCTCACCGTCGCCGCCGGCCTGTGGCCGAAGGCACTCCTCGGCCTGACCGACCCGGCCGTGCAGCAGCTCCTCTCAGGAGGCACCCGATGAGCGCCCTGGCCCAGCCTCTCGCGGAGTCGATGGTCCAGCCCGTCGACTGGCTCGCGATCGCACCGCCCACCATCACGGCGGTCGTCGGCCTGGTGGTCCTCGTCGCCGACCTGTTCCTCCAGGACGCCAGAAAAGCGCTCCTGGGCTGGGTGTCGGTCGCGGGCCTGGCCGCCTCCGCGCTCATGCTGCTGCCCCTCCTGGACGGCGACCGCGCCACCTTCTGCCTCACCGGCGACGCGACCGCCTGCAGTTATACGGCGGACCGCTTCACCCTGGTCATCCAGTTCCTGGTCCTCGGCGGCGCCCTGTTGGCGGCCCTCCTGTCGATCACCACCCTGAAGGACGCCGACAGGGGACTCCCCGAAGGGGAGTACTGGTTCCTGCTCCTGTCCTCGGCCGCAGGCGCCGCCCTCCTGCCCGCCTCCCGTGACCTCGCGACCCTGATCGTCGCGCTGGAGGTCGCCTCCCTGCCCGCGTTCGCCCTCGTCGGCATCCGGCACGGCGACAAGAAGTCCGCCGAAGCGGCCCTCAAGTTCTTCCTGTCCTCGGTCACCGCGACCGCGGTCAGCCTGATGGGTGTCAGCTTCGTCTACGCCACCACGGGCACCCTGTACCTCACCCGGATCGCCGACCGCATCCAGCACGTGGACGGCCAGTTCCACCCGCTCGCCCAGACCGGCGTCGCCCTCACCCTCGTCGGCTTCGCCTTCAAGACGGCAGCGGTCCCCTTCCACTTCTGGGTACCCGACACCTACGTAGGAGCGCCCCTCCCGATCGCCGCCTACTTGTCGGTCGTCGGCAAGGCGGTCGGCTTCTCCGGCCTGATCCTCGTCACAGTCGTCGCCTTCCCGTCGTACGCCGACGTGTGGGGTCCCGCGCTCGCAGCGCTGGCCGCCCTCACCATGACGGTCGGCAACCTGGGCGCCCTGCGCCAACAGGCCACGCGCGCGTACAGCGCGGTACGGCTGCTCGCCTGGTCCTCCGTCGGTCAGGCCGGCTACCTCCTGGTGCCGATCGCCGCCGCCGCGTACTCCAAGGACACCCAGAAGTCGATCGGCTCCACCGTCGCCTACGCCCTCATGTACGCGGCCGTGAACCTCGGTGCCTTCGCGGTGGCCGCCCTGGTGGGCCGTAGCAGAGCCCTCAACCGCATCAGCGACTACCGTGGCCTGTACGCGTCGAACCCACTGGCAGCGCTGCTCCTGGCCTTCTTCCTGCTGTGCCTCGCCGGACTGCCGCCGGGTGTCATCGGGCTCTTCGCCAAGGTGACCGTCTTCTCGGCGGCCGTCGACGCGGGCCTGGGCTGGCTGGCGGTCGTCATGGCCGTCAACGTGGTCATCGCGCTCTTCTACTACCTTCAGTGGACGGCCCTGCTGTTCCGCGCCCCGGTGGGCGAGCACGGCAAGCACCGCGTCCCCGCGCCCCTCACCGCAGCGCTCGCCCTCACCGGCGCACTCGGAATCGCCCTCTCCGGAGCACCCCAACTGGTCCTGCGCTTCGCCGCCACCGGACTCTTCTGAGCCACCGGCACATACCACCGTCCTCACCCGGACGGCCCACCCCCGGCGTCGTACGCACAAGGGAACTAGAGCCCCCCGCCTGGCGTTGACCAGTACGGGAGGGTCCACTGGACGTGACACCACGACACCGGTGGCATCAGAGATCAGCAAGCAAAGGGTTCCCCTGCTGCACGATTTGGAGGGCGTACCGTGCACCGCCGGCACAACGGGCTCAGGACCGCAGTTCTCCTCGGGGGACTGTCCGCACTCATCATCGTCATCGGCAGCTTCTTCGGCCGCATGGGCCTCGTCGTAGCGGTCGTGATCGCGCTGGGCACGAACGCGTACGCGTACTGGAACAGCGACAAACTGGCGCTACGCGCGATGCGCGCCCGCCCGGTGAGCGAGTTCGAGGCCCCGGCCCTGTACCGGATGGTCCGCGACCTCTCCACCCAGGCCCGCCAGCCGATGCCGCGCCTGTACATCTCGCCCACGGAGGCCCCCAACGCCTTCGCGACGGGCCGCAACCCGCGCAACGCCGCCGTGTGCTGCACGGAGGGCATCCTGCGCATCCTGGACGAGCGCGAGCTGCGCGGAGTCATCGGCCACGAACTCAGCCATGTCTACAACCGCGACATCCTGATCTCGTCGGTCGCCGGCGCCCTCGCCTCGGTGATCATGTTCCTGGTCAACTTCGCCTGGCTGATCCCGATCGGCCGCTCGAACGACGACGACGGCCCCGGCATCCTGGGCATGCTCCTGATCATGATCCTGGGACCCCTCGCGGCCAGCCTCATCCAGTTGGCCATCAGCCGCTCCAGGGAGTACGAGGCGGACGCGTCCGGCGCCCAGCTCACCGGAGACCCCCTCGCCCTCGCGAGCGCGCTGCGCAAGCTCGACGCCGGCACCAAGCAGCTTCCGCTGCCCCCGGAGCCCCGCATCGAGACCGCGAGCCACATGATGATCGCGAACCCCTTCCGCCCGGGCCAGGGACTCTCCAAGATGTTCTCGACGCACCCGCCGATGGCGGAGCGGATCGCCCGGCTCGAAAAGATGGCAGGTCGCCCTCAGTGAAAACCATCCTGAACGTCATTTGGCTCGTCCTGAGCGGCTTCTGGCTGTTCCTCGGGTACCTGCTCGCCGGCGCGCTGCTGTGCATCACCATCATCGGCATCCCGTTCGGCATCGCCGCCTTCCGTATCGGCGTCTACGCCCTGTGGCCCTTCGGGTACACGACGGTCGAGCGCCGGGACGCGGGCGCCCCCTCCTGCGTCGGCAACGTCCTGTGGCTGATCCTCGCGGGCTGGTGGCTGGCCCTCGCGCACATCGTCACCGGCATCGCCATGTGCATCACGATCATCGGCATCCCGTTCGGCATCGCCAACTTCAAGCTGATCCCCGTCTCGCTGTTCCCCCTGGGCCGCGAAATCGTGCCCACGGACCAGCCGTTCGCCACCCGCTGACGGCGGGCAGCGGTGGGGGCGCCCAAGTACGTCCTGCTGTCGTACGACGAAGGTGCCGAGTCCACCGGCGAGCACGGCTACGAGGAGACCTGGGCCCTGTGCGAGGACGCCGCCGACCTCTTCGCCGACCCGGCCCCACCTGCGCGCGTGACGTACGAACTGCTCGGCTGCGCACCCGAGGGCGACCTGCGAACAGCCCTCGCACGCGCGCGTGCCGACGGTTCGGCACCGCTCGGCCTACTCACCCTGGAGCCCCTCGACAGGACCGGCGGGGGAGAGGGCGAGTGGCGGCTGGAGGACGTACGCGTCGTAGGCGACCGTCCCTGCGCGCGTGACCTGTCGCTGAGGGACGTCACCGTAGAGGGCAGGCTGTCCGACGACAACCTCTACGACTATCCGCAGCGCCCGCCCCTGTCCCCGGGCTACCGGGTACAGGGCGCGGACGGCCAACCATGGGGAGGCTGCCGGGACGTGGCCCAGGTCCAGGAGGACCGGCCCGAACAACTGGAGCCTCCCCTGCGCCTGTTGGGCTGTACCCCGCGCGGTGCGCTGCGGGCGGCACTGGACGGCGGGGAAGAGGACCTGGGCCACGTCAAGGTGGTGCGCGTCGACTCGTCCGCTCGGCCCGTGCAGCCCGCCGCCGAGGGCGAGTTACGGGCCTGGATCCCGTCCGCGCGCGGCCCGGGCCTGGTCGATCTCACCCTGGACCCTTGGTCGGAACGCCCACCGCTCGCGGCCCGGGAGGTGTGGGACCTGTGGGGCGAGGGCCGCCCCTCCGAACCCAACCGCTGGGCCGGTTGCGACGCCGCAGGCCGCCGATCCTGGCTCGACACGGCCCTGGCCAACCACACCCACGGCACCTCGGACCGTCCGCCGGGCACCACCTACCACCTCGACGGCAGCCACATCACCGACGCACCCGGCTTCTTCTGCGCCCTGGGCGAGGCGGTGAACGGCCCCGCCGGATACTTCGGCTGGGGCCTGGACGCTCTGAACGACTGCCTGCGCGGCAGTTGGGGAGCCACCCCGCCCTTCACCCTCGTCTGGCACGACGCCGCCGTAGCCCGCGCCTGCCTCGACGTCACCCCGCACACCGGCCGGCGGCCGCCGACGTTCGAGGAACTGCTCGCCTTCCTCGCCGAACGGCACGTCGACGTCCGCCTGTCCTGACCGTTCGTCACCGCACCACGCCCGCAGTCGGAGCGCACGACCAGCGGTTTTCCACAACCGCCGGGTTGTCCACAGGCGGGCCCGATTGTCAGTGGCGCGCGGCACCATGAAGCCATGACCGAGAACGAGCAGCACCTGCTGACACGGGTGGCCGCCGAGGCCCGCAATACCCGCCCGTCGGGCTGGACTTCACTCCCCGCTCCCGTGGACGAGGCCACGGTGGCCCGCGCCGAGGCCGCCCTGGGCTTCCGCCTGCCCTCGCTGCTCGCCGCGCTCTACACACGCATAGGAGACGGCGGATTCGGCCCGGAGTACGGCCTGTTGCCCCTCCTCGACAACCCACCGGCCGGCGAGCCCGCCGCCGTCACGCAGTACCTCGCCAACCGCGCGAGCGGACACAAGGACCCCGACTGGCCCTGGCCCGAGGGCGTCCTGCCGATATCCCATTGGGGCTGCGCGATGTACGCGTGCGTGGACTGCCGGACTCCACAGGCCACGGTCCTCCTGTACGAGCCGAACGCCGACGAGGCCGACCACGCGTGGTACGTCGACGCGCCCAGCCTCGCCGACTGGCTGCGCTCCTGGCTCGACGGCACGGGCTGGTACGAGGACCACGAAGGCGGCAGCGAACCGACACCGTGGACCGACTTCCGTATCCGCACGACGGCGCAGGCATCCTGAGCGGTCGTCGCAGGCCACCGATGCCTGCAACCACCACACGCATCCGTGACGTCCTGTTCATCGACACGGCGGAACATGCAGCGACAGGCCGTGCGCAAGGACCTACGAACACAGCCTGTCCGGGCGGAATTCACAGCTCCGGATCAGTGCAGGCACAGCGTGAGAGGGCAGGTTCACGGCATGGGCATCATCAGCTGGATCATCCTGGGACTGTTGGCCGGAGCCATCGCCAAATTCCTGCTGCCGGGCCGCGACCCGGGCGGCTTCATCGGTACGACCATCATCGGCGTCGCGGGCGCGTTCATCGGCGGCTGGATCTCGGCCCGCTGGCTGGACCACCCGGTCGCCAAGAACTTCTACGACGGCGCCACTTGGGCCTCGGCGATAGGTGGCGCGCTCGTCCTCCTGATCGCCTACCGCATCCTGTTCGGCAACTCGCGCAACTAGCGCGTCCCCGTGCCGCAGCCAGCAGGCGAGAAGGGTGGGCATCGACGGATGCCCACCCTTCCTCGTACCGGCGCGCGGCGGACGCGCGAGGCGCGGTTCTACCGGTAGTTCACGAACTGCAGCGCGAAGTCGAAGTCCTTGCCCTTGAGCAGGGCCTGCACGGCCTGGAGGTCGTCGCGGCTCTTCGAGCTGACCCGCAGTTCGTCGCCCTGCACCTGGGCCTTCACGCCCTTGGGGCCCTCGTCACGAATGATCTTCGCCACCTTCTTCGCGTTGTCCTGGGAGATGCCCTCCTCGATCGACGCGAAGATCTTGTACTCCTTGCCGGAGAGCTGCGGCTCACCGGCGTCCAGCGCCTTCAGCGAGATGCCGCGCTTGATCAGCTTGGACTGGAAGACGTCGAGGATCGCCTTGACCCGCTCCTCGGAGTTCGCCTCCATGAGGATCTTCTCGGCGGACCATGAGATCGAGGCACCCACGCCCTTGAAGTCGTAGCGCTGAGAGATCTCCTTGGCGGCCTGGTTGAGGGCGTTGTCGACCTCCTGCCGCTCGACCTTCGAGACGATGTCGAAACTGGAGTCGGCCATGTCCTGTGGCTCCTTGTATCGGGGTGCGTATCGATGCGTGTCACTGCGTATCGGCGTGCGTCGGGGCAGCCGCCGAGCCCGGTGTAGGCCCCGGGCCGCATCCGCATAAGCCTAGCCACCCCCTCCCCTCCGAGCGCCGGTCAATCGGGTGGCGAAGCACCCCTGGGCATCGGGTATCGTTTACGTCGTTGCCACGGAGCACCGCCGAAAAGCGGTTCGAGGGGCAGCATCCCCGGCGGTGTGCCCGAGTGGCCAAAGGGAGCAGACTGTAAATCTGCCGGCTTAGCCTACCCAGGTTCGAACCCTGGCGCCGCCACATGATCGAAAGGGTCTGTGATCAGCAGCAATGCTGATCACAGACCCTTTCGTCGTTCCCCAGGGCTTCCAGAGGACGTCCCGAGGTTTTCCGGGACGTCGCAGAGCCGTCCCCGCGGCCCCCTTCGCCCTGCCGCCAACCTTGACGTGCCCGTGCCACAGCCCTACTGTCGCGACACCGCGTTCACGTTGAAACATAAAGTTCATACATGTGAACGCCTGCCCCGCCAACCGAGTCCACAGAGCAGACAGGAAGGCACCCCCCATGCGCATGCGTACGCTGCTCACCTCCCTGGCCACCGTCGTCGCCGTCACCGGCGGCCTCGCCCTCACGGCCCCCGCCGCGTCGGGCAGTACCGGCGCCGCCGGCGTCGTCGCCTCCCCCCTGGCGGACCCCTCCGTCGCGCCCGGCGGGAACTTCGACCTGTCGGTCTGGCAGCTCCAGGAGCCGATCGGTTCCCCCGGCTCGCCCACGACGATCTCGTCGTCCCGGCTCCAAGGGGCGAACGGCTTCCAGGACTCGTACTTCTACACGGACACCCGCGACGGCGCGATGACCTTCTGGGCGCCGGAGAAGGGCGTCACCACCCCCAACTCGAACTACGCCCGCTCCGAACTGCGGGAGATGAACCGCAGCGGCAGCGCGGCCGACTGGTCGCTCAGCGGCACCCACACGATGAAGGCGACGCTGCGGGTCGTCTCCGTCACGTCGAACGTCTGCGTCGGCCAGATACACCTCGGCACCGGCGGCACCTCCACCAAGCCGCTGCTGGAGCTGTACTACCGCTCCAGCGGCGACATCGTCCTCGGCACCGAGAACTCGCCCTCCGGCGGCCAGACCCTGCACACCGTGGGCAACGTGTCGGTCGGCAAGACGTGGAGCTACACGATCGGCGTCTCGGGCGGAAACACCATCAACCTGACGGTCAACGGGAGCACCACGCACTACGCCATCCCGTCGTCGTTCAACGCCTACAAGCAGTACTTCAAGGCCGGTTCGTACAACCAGTCGTCCTCGGACAGCACCACCAAGGGCGCCCGCGTCGCCTTCTACGGCCTCACCGTCGCCCACAGCTGAGCGAGCCTCAACAGCCGACTCGGCCTGCGGCGGGGCAGACTGATCCCATGTCGTCACGCCGCAGAAGCTGCCCCGAGTGCCGTCGTGAAATCGCCGTCGTGGCCGGCCGGTTCGCGCGGCACGACCCGCCCGGCGCGCGGGAGACCGGCGACCTCGTGTCCTGCCCCGGGTCCCGCCGCCAGGCGGAACTCGGGGCGGCACAGCCCGCGTTGGACGGGTACGTGGTCCCGGAGTTCCCCGGACAGATGCCGCTCTTCTAGACGGCGGGCCACCGCCCGGCGGGGAACTCCAAGTTGCTCAGATCCTCAGTTCCCCGCCACCGACTTCACCGCCACCGAAACCGGCGCGGACCCACTGATCAGTTCCAGCGTCAGGCCGGCCGTCGCCGGGGTCTCCACCAACTCCGCGAGCACGGCGGCCACATCGTCGCGCGGGATCGAGCCGAGACCGGTATGCGCCTCCAGCCGGACCAGCCCGGTGCCGGCGTCGTTCGTGAGCGAACCGGGGCGCAGGATCGTCCAGTCCAGCGCGTCCAGGCCGCGTACGTACGCGTCGGCCTCGCCCTTGGCCCGCAGATACACGTCGAAGACGCCGTCCCCGGAGTGCGTCGGATCCGCGCCCATCGAGGACACGACGACATGGCGCCGTACGCCCGCCAGGACCGCCGCGTCGGCGAACAGCACCGCCGAACCCCGGTCCACCGTGTCCTTGCGGGTCGTGCCGCTGCCCGGGCCCGCGCCCGCCGCGAAGACCGCCGCGTCCGCGCCCCGCAGCTGCGCCGCGACCTCCTCGACCGAGGCCGACTCCAGGTCGAGCAGCAGCGGTTCGGCGCCGGCCGCCCGTAGATCGTCGCTCTGTTCGGCGTTGCGGATGATGCCCGCGACCTCGTCACCGCGCGCGGCGAGCAGGCGCTCCAGCCGCAGCGCGATCTGACCATGACCTCCAGCGATGACAATGCGCATGCCTTCGACCGTACGCCCGGACGGCCGCACGCGCCGCATGACTTCAGCCGCGTCCCAGCGGCGCACACCCGCGACGGACGCGCCGGGCGCGCGGACCCGAGCCGTAGCGCCTCAGGCGTACGCCCCGGCGCAGCGGTAGCGGCTCACGACAACTCGCCCCTTCCCTGCCGGGGCAGCCCCAACTCCGAGCCCGCCGCCGTGTTGCAGTACTCCCGCACCGCGCTCGTCCGTGCCACCACGCGCCCCCGGTGCACCACGATCCTGCTGTACGCCAGCGACAGCGCGCCCGCGAGCCGGTCGCCGCGCACCGCGAGCAGTTCGGCCGGAAATCCCGCCTCGACCCGTACCTCGGGCAGGCCCAGCGCCGCGCGTGCCGAGGAACTCACCGTCTCGTACGCGTCCTCGGGCCGCATCCCGTGGCGCGAGGCCAGCAGGTAGGCCGCCTCCAAGGGGTCCCCGCGGCCCACCGGGTTGGACACGTCCCGCAGGGCGCCGCTGCCCGCCGCGACCTGGACGCCGGCCGTGCGCAGCAGCCGTACGGGAGCAGTGCCCCGGCGGTCCACGCCGCCGCAGCCGCCCTGCGGCAGGCAGACCACCGTCACGCCGGCCGCGGCCAGTTGGTCCGCGGTCCGCGTGACCGTGTCCGCAGGCAGCCGCCCCAGGCCGCCGCACGGGCCGAGTGTCACCCCAGGGCGCATTCCGCCCGCGACGGCCGCCAGCCGGGCCAGGCGGGTCGGGTCGGCGGCGTCCGTGTGCAGGTCGACCGGACAGCCGTGCTCGGACGCGACCTCCAGAACCGCCTCCACATAGCCCGTCGGATCGGGGTCCAAATCTGGACAACCGCCCACTACGGAGGCACCCATTTTCAGTGCGTCCCGCAGCATCGCGAGCCCGTCCGCCCCCGCCACCCCGGTCAGCAGCCGGGGCATCGCCACCGCCGTCAGCTCGGCCAGCCCCCGCAGCGCCCGCCGCGCCCGCAGTACGGCGGCCAGCGCGCCCAGCCCCTGGACGTCCCCCACGCGCACGTGTGCCCTCTGCGCCGTCGCCCCGTGTCCGAGTTGCATCAGCGCGGCCTCCGTGGCGCGGCGCTGCACGTCCTGGGGGTCGTAGGAGACGGGTCCGCTGTTCTCGGCCGAGAGGGCGGTGTCACTGTGCGTGTGCGGCTCGGCCGGGGCCGGGAGGAGGAGATAGCCGCTGAGGTCCACGCGCGCGCCGCACGCGCGCGTGGCGTCCGTCGCCAGGCTGCCGGCCGTGCCGACCGCCTCGATGCGCCCGCCGCCCAGCCGTACGTCCACGGTCCTGCCGTCGGTCAGCCGGGCCCCGCACAGCAGGAGCGCGGCCGGGTCGGCCGGTCCCGACGAGCCTGAAGAACCCGACGGACCAGACGACGAGTGGGACGGCTGGGGCTGGCTGTCGGGCATCGCGCTCCAGGGGCTCAGGGCTTCGCGGGCTCGGGGCTCAGGGCAGGGGACTGCGCAAAGGGGCGCAAGATCACGCAGAGTGAGTCGAGCCTAGGGCGGTGATCCGCTCACGGCCGGGAGGAGCGCAATAGTCGTACCGGTGTGGTCCCCCATACGGGAGGGGCCCTTGAGGCCTCTGGGAGGGCCTTGGAAGGGGCTGGAGCGGCGCCGCGAAACGGATTTGGGCGAACGGTCGCCGAGCGTGTAATGTCTTCATCGCTCGCCCCAATAGCTCAGTCGGTAGAGCGTCTCCATGGTAAGGAGAAGGTCTACGGTTCGATTCCGTATTGGGGCTCTGGTGTGAAAGGTTCCCGTCGCGAGACGGGGACTGATCGCATCGCAGCGGTGTAGCTCAGTCGGTAGAGCAAGCGGCTCATAATCGCTGTGTCACCGGTTCAAGTCCGGTCACCGCTACTGACAGTAGCCGATTGCGGGGTCGGTCCTTCGATCGGCTACTCTGTTATGCGTTCATAGTCCCATCCGTTCGTCAAGGAGCACTCCTGTGGCTGCCACCGACGTCCGCCCGAAGATCACGCTGGCCTGCGTGGAGTGCAAGGAGCGGAACTACATCACCAAGAAGAACCGGCGTAACAACCCGGACCGACTGGAGATGAAGAAGCACTGCCCGCGTTGCAATGCGCACACCGCGCACCGCGAAACGCGATAAGAATCAGGCTCGTACACGAGGCCGTCCCCGAAGTCTGGGGGCGGCCTCGCGTCGTTCTCCATCCAGCAGCAGGACACGGCAGCAGGAACATCAGGAGGTACCGGGCCATGGCCCTCGACCAGTCCTTCGTGGGGCGGACCTACCCGCCCACCGACCCCTACGAGGTGGGCCGGGAGAAGATCCGTGAGTTCGCGGAGGCGGTGGGCGACGCCAATCCGGCGTACACGGACCCGGAGGCCGCCAAGGCGCTCGGTCACCCCGATGTGATCGCCCCGCCGACCTTCGTCTTCTCCATCACGTTCAAGGCGGCCGGACAGGTCGTCCAGGACCCGCAGCTCGGCCTCGACTACAGCCGCGTCGTGCACGGCGACCAGAAGTTCGTCTACGTCCGCCCCGTGCGCGCCGGCGACCGTCTGACGGTCACCTCCACGATCGAGGCGATCAAGTCGATGGCGGGCAACGACATCCTGGACATCCGCGGCGAGGTCCACGACGAGGTCGGCGAGCACGTCGTGACCGCCTGGACCAAGCTCGTGGCCCGCGCGGCGGAGGAGAACTGACATGACGGCGAAGATCGCGTACGACGACGTCGAGGTCGGCACCGAACTGCCGGCCCAGACCTTCCCCGTGACCCGCGCCGCCCTCGTCCAGTACGCGGGCGCCTCCGGGGACTTCAACCCGATCCACTGGAACGAGAAGTTCGCCAAGGAGGTCGGACTCCCGGACGTCATCGCGCACGGCATGTTCACCATGGCCGAGGCGATCCGCGTGGTCACCGACTGGACCGGCGACCCGGGCGCGGTCGCCGAGTACGGCGTCCGCTTCACCAAGCCCGTCGTCGTCCCGAACGACGATCAGGGCGCGACCGTCGAGGTCAGCGCGAAGGTCGCCGCCAAGCTCGACGACAACACGGTCCGTGTGGACCTGGTGGCGATGAGCGCCGGCCAGAAGGTGCTGGGGATGTCACGGGCGGTCGTACGACTGGCGTGAGCTGAGGTAAGGGGCGTCGGTCATTGCTGGCGCCCCTTACATGTCGGACACCCCGGTGACTGGCGGTGACATCGTCGACCCCGGGTCCGCCCGCTCATGTGCCATGCCCCACACCCCTTGACTAAGTTAGTGATTGAGTACTAACTTTCTCGCATGGTCAGGATGAGCGCAGAAGAGAGGCGCGAGAGCGTCGTCCGCGCGGCGATCGCCGAGTTCGCGCAGCGGGGGTACTACGGGACCTCCACCGAGGCGATCGCCAAGCGGGTCGGGGTCTCGCAGCCGTATCTCTTCCGGCTCTTCCCGGGCAAGAAGGCGATGTTCGCGGCGGCCGCGCTCAGGTGTGTCGAGGACGTGTGCCGGGTCATGGAGGAGTCGTCCAAGGGGCTGGAGGGCGAAGAGGCCCTGCGCGCCATGGCCGACGGCTATGTGCGGCTCATCACGGAGCATCCCGAGAAGCTCCAGATGCAGATGCAGACGTACATCACGGTGGCCGCCGCCGAGGCGGAGGGCGACCACGAGTTCGGTGAGGCCGTGCGGAAGGGCTGGATGAAGCTCTGGGACGTCGTGCATCTGCCTCTGGGGGCGGATGTGGACCAGACCACGACCTTCCTGGCGTACGGAATGCTGATCAACACCCTTGCGGCCATGGGTTTTCCGCCGGAGCACCGGGTCTGGGAGGGGTTGTATCCGGAGGCCCGTGTCACCGGTCGGCTGGAGAAGTCGTAGCGGCAGGGGAGAGGCGGATTCTGCGCCTTTTCGTGAGCATCGAAGTTAGTCATCAATAACTAATCATCGGTACGAGCACCCTTTGGGGGAGCGATGTCAGAGCCAACCGCACGTCGCGGGGGAATGGTCTGGGCCCTCGTCATCACCAGCGTCGCCGGATTCATGGCGGCCCTGGACAACCTCGTCGTCACCACCGCCCTGCCGTCCATCCGCAAAGACCTCGGTGGAGCACTGGGCGACCTGGAATGGACCGTGAGCGCCTACACGCTCACCTTCGCCGTCCTGCTGATGTTCGGCGCGGCGCTCGGTGACCGGTTCGGGCGCCGCCGGCTCTTCCTCGTCGGCATCACCGTCTTCACCGGCGCCTCCGCCGCCGCGGCCATGGCACCCGGCATCGAGTCCCTGATCGCGGCCCGCGCGGTCCAGGGTGTCGGCGCGGCGATCATGATGCCCCTGACACTGACCCTGCTGACGGCGGCCGTGCCCGTCGCCAAGCGCGGGATGGCGTACGGCATATGGGGCGCGGTCAACGGACTCGCCGTCGCCTCAGGCCCCCTCATCGGCGGCAGCCTCACCGAGCACATCTCCTGGCACTGGATCTTCTGGCTGAACGTTCCGCTCGGCCTGGCCCTGATCCCGCTCGCCCGCCTGCGCCTCTCCGAGTCGTACGGCACCGGTGCCCCGCTCGACTTCCCCGGCACCCTGCTTGCCAGCGGCGGCCTCTTCGGGATCGTCTACGGCCTGGTCCGCGGGCCCGCCGACGGGTGGACCAGCTCGCTCGTCCTCACCGGACTGTTCGCGGGGGGCGCGCTGTTCGCCGGCTTCATCATCTACAGCGTCAACGCCAAGAACCCCATGCTCCCGATGCGGCTGTTCCGCTCCCGCGCCTTCTCCGGGATCAACGCGGCGAGCCTGCTGATGTTCCTCGGGATGTTCGGGTCGATCTTCCTGCTCAGCCAGTACATGCAGGGTGTCCTCGGCTACTCGCCCACCGAGGCGGGCCTGCGGATGCTCCCCTGGACCGGCATGCCGATGCTCGTCGCCCCCATCGCCGGCATCCTCTCCGACCGCATCGGCGGCCGCCCGGTCGTCGCCGCGGGCCTCTTCCTCCAGGCGGCCGGTCTCGGCTACATGTCCTACGTAGTCACCACCGACGTCTCCTACGGCGCGCAGCTGCCCGGCCTGATCCTCAGCGGCATCGGCATGGCCCTGTTCTTCGCACCGGCCTCCAACCTGGTCATGTCCAGCGTCCGCCCCCAGGAACAGGGCATCGCCTCCGGCGCCAACAACGCCCTCCGCGAGGTCGGCGGCGCCCTCGGCATCGCGATCATGGCGTCCATCTTCTCGGCCCAGGGCGGCTACCAGACCGCACAGACCTTCGTCGACGGCCTGAAGCCCGCGCTGGTCACCGGGGCGGCGGTGGTCGCCCTCGCCGGAGTCGCGACACTGCTGATCCCGACGCGGCGGCGGGCAGCGGAGCTCGCGGCGACGTCCGCGTCCGCTGAGTCGGCGGGGAGCGTGGAGTCGGCGGGGTCTTCCAACCCCGACTCGGTACTGGAGAACGCCGGTCGCTGACCGGAGACAACTGCGCACGCGCGTGTGGGCCCTGCCGTCGCCGGTGGGGCTTCACGCGTGCGTGCGGCTTTGTGCGTGAGGCGTCTGCTGTTGCCGGGGGAGCTTCACGCGCGCGTGGGCTTGGGATCGTGGGTGGGGCTTCACGCGTGCGTGTGTCCGGCTTCGGTGGTGAGGTTCTACGGGTGTGTGCGGCCCGGGTAGCTGTGGGGGCGGGCTCGCGTCGGATGCGGCGCGCACGCGCTGCTGGACGCCTGCTCGGCGGATGAGGTGCCC
This sequence comes from Streptomyces sp. NPDC048504, assembly GCF_043200035.1. Taxonomy (NCBI): domain Bacteria; kingdom Bacillati; phylum Actinomycetota; class Actinomycetes; order Kitasatosporales; family Streptomycetaceae; genus Streptomyces; species Streptomyces sp. NPDC048504. The sequence continues at coordinate 280,233 of NZ_JBICXA010000014.1, read as the reverse complement.
CGGGGCCGGACGCTGGCCTCGTGCTGAGGCGTGTGCCTTGTGCCGGGCGGGGTCTCCGTACTCGTGTCTGGCGCCCTGTACTGAAGGCGCCCTGTACTGGATGAGCGCCTCGCGTCGGACGCGCACCCGCGTCCCATCGGTGCCGGACGCCCGCCCTCACCGCCCGCACCGGACGCTCGGCTCCATCCAGTACTCGCCGGACGCTCACCCCGCCCCGCTCACACCACCCGCACCCTCACCGGTTCCGTACCCTCACCCCCACCGAAATGACCAGCCACACCCCGCCACCCCCAGCCTTGTCAGTCCCGTCTCGTAGTCTTGGCCCCGTGCAGGAACTCCACGACGCTCCCCTCGCCCCCCTCACCACCTTCCGGCTGGGCGGTCCCGCGACCCGGTTGGTCACCGCTGGTACCGACGCCGAGGTGATCGACGTCGTGCGTGCGGCCGATGACGCCGGGACGCCGTTGCTGGTCATCGGGGGCGGGTCGAACCTCGTCATCGGGGACAAGGGGTTCGAGGGCACCGCCCTGCGGATCGCCACCCGTGGGTTCGAACTCGACGGCACGCGGCTGGAGTTGGCGGCCGGTGAGGTGTGGACCGATGCCGTCGCCCGCACCGTGGAGGCCGGTCTCGCCGGTGTGGAGTGCCTCGCCGGGATTCCCGGGTCGGCCGGCGCGACCCCGATCCAGAACGTCGGGGCGTACGGCCAGGAGGTCTCCGCCACCATCACCGAGGTCGTCGCCTACGACCGCACCACCCGTGAGACGGTCACCCTCACCAACGAGGAGTGCGCCTTCTCCTACCGGCACAGCCGGTTCAAGGCCGATCCCGAGCGGTATGTCGTGCTGCGCGTCCGCTTTGAACTGGAGGACGCGGATGGGCTGTCCGCGCCCGTGAAGTACGCCGAGACGGCCCGCGTCCTCGGCGTCGAGCCCGGGGATCGGGTGCCGTTGGCGCAGGCCAGGGAGACCGTGCTCGCGTTGCGTGCCGGGAAGGGCATGGTGCTTGATCCCGAGGACCATGACACCTGGTCGGCCGGTTCCTTCTTCACCAATCCGATCCTCACCGACGCGCAGTTCACCGCGTTCCACGCGCGCGTGGAGGAGCGTCTCGGGGAGGGTGTGGAGCCGCCCGCGTACCCGGCGGGGGAGGGGCACACCAAGACCTCCGCCGCCTGGCTGATCGACAAGGCCGGCTTCACCAAGGGGTACGGCATGGGGCCCGCCCGGATCTCCACCAAGCACACCCTCGCCCTCACCAACCGGGGCGAGGCGACCACGGCCGACCTCCTCGCCCTCGCGCGTGAGGTCGTCGCCGGGGTCCACGACGCCTTCGGGGTCACGCTCGTCAACGAACCGGTGACCGTCGGCGTCAGCCTCGACAGCCAGTAGGTCCGCCGCCCTCCGGCGACCTCAATAGGCCAGCCCCACGCCCTGCTTCACCGTCTGCGGTTCGTCCGTCATCGTCAGCATCGCGTGCGCGACATCGGCGCGGCCGATGAACCGGCCCTTGTCCGGGAAGCCGCCCACGACCGTGCGGTACGTGCCGGTCAGCGGCTTGTTCTGCAGGCGTGGCGGGCGGACGCTCGTCCAGTCCGTGGCGCTGGCGGCGAGGGCCGCCTCCATCTCCCGCAGGTCGTCGTAGACGTCCTTCAGGAGGGCCGAGATCAGCCCGCGCGCGGTGCGGTCGAGGAGCCCGGCGCCCTCCGGGTCCGGGCCGATCGGGCCGGCGCTCACCACCAGCACCCGGCGCACCCCCTCCGCCTCCATGGCCGCCAGGACCGTACGCGTGAGCCGGGTCGCGACACCCGCGTCCTTGCGGCTGCGGGCACCGAGCCCGGACAGGACCGCGTCCCGGCCCGCGACCGCCGGGCGTACCGCCTCCGGGTCGGTGAGGTCCGCGCGGAACACCTCAAGGCCCGCGCCCCGCACGGTCAGCCGCGCCGGGTCCCGTACGACCGCCGTGACCTCGTGGCCCGAGGCCAGCGCCTGGCGGACGATCTCCTGGCCGATGCCTCCAGTGGAACCGAAAACGGTGAGCTTCATGGCGTACTCCTGCCGCTGAACGAGGTGGGTAAGTGTTTACTCACCCCTGCCTCCCTCTAGAGTGGGTAAGTACTCACCCACCCGTCAAGCCCGAACGGACCGGCCATGGAATCCTTGGGCCCCATGCAGCAGAAACAGGCCCCGGAACCCGTCGCGCAGCAACCCGCCCGGGTCCGCATCCTCGACGCCGCCCACGAGTTGATGCTCACCGTCGGCCTGGCCAGGACGACCACCAAGGAGATCGCGAAGGCCGCCGACTGCTCCGAAGCAGCCCTCTACAAGTACTTCGCCAGCAAGGAGGAGCTGTTCATCCGCGTCCTCACGGAACGGCTGCCCCGGCTGACCCCGCTGCTGCGCAGCCTCGCCGCCGAGCCCGGACAGCACTCCCTGGAGGACAACCTCACCGAGATCGCCCGCCAGGCGGCCCTCTTCTACGAGCAGAGCTTCCCGATCGCGGCCTCCCTGTACGCCGAGACCCAGCTCAAGCGGCGCCACGACGAGGCCCTGCGGCAGCTCGGCTCGGGCCCCCACAAGCCGATCGAGGCCCTGGACGCCTATCTGCGCGCCGAACAGGCCGTCGGCCGCGTCCGCCCCGACACGGACACCTTCGCGGCCGCGTCCCTCCTCCTGGGCGCCTGCGCACAGCGCGCGTTCGCCTACGAGGCCGCGGGGACCGGCGTACGACCGCCCGTGGACGAGTTCGCGCCACGCCTGGCCCGGACGCTGCTGGGCGGAATCTCCGTTGCCGAGGCCCCCTCCTGACCGGGACCCTTGCCCCATGAGGCACCCGCGACCCGGCGCCGTACGGCACGCTCCTGGGGGATCACGACGGGCTGAGCCGACTGGCCGGGCTGTTCTCGTTCGCCGCGTACTCCCGGCACACCATCGTGCACGTCCCGCTGCGCGAGAGCGTGCCGCCCGACGAGGGGTGCGGGGAACTGGTCGATCTGGTGGTGGCCCACCAGGAGGCGGGACCACGACCCTCCAAGTGGCCCGAGCTGCGGCGGTCGCTGGGGCGCGGTACGCCGCTCACCGTGCGCACGGACGAGGCCCGTACCGAGCGCCACGCGCGCGCGTGGGAGGAGCGGCCGTACGCCCGTGGGCAGTTGAGGCACACCACGCACGCGCGTACGTACTTCCTCATCGGCGACCGTGGCGTCCTCGCCGCTGCCACCCACTTCGCCTACGCGGCCGGCTGGGGGCCGCAGGAGAAGGGAGTCGTCAAGGGGCGGTCGGCGTTCATGACCTGCCTGCACGGCGAACTGGCCCCCCACGAAGGGGCCGAGATCCTGGTCTGTTTCAAGCCGTATCCGCCCTACGCCCACTTCAAGCGACCGGGGCACTGAGCCAGTCGTCGATGCCGGACAGCAGCTTCGTCTTCATGTCCTCCGGGGCCGCCGATCCCCGTACCGACTGCCGGGCCAGTTCAGCCAGTTCGCGGTCCGAGAAGGCGTGGTAGCGGCGGGCAATCTCGTACTGGGCCGCCAGCCGGGAGCCGAAGAGGAGGGGGTCGTCGGCGCCCAGTGCCAGCGGGACGCCCGCTTCGAAGAGGGTCCTCAGAGGCACGTCCTCGGGCTTCTCGTAGACACCCAGGGCCACGTTCGACGCCGGGCAGACCTCGCAGGTGATACCCCGGTCGGCGAGCCGCTTCAGCAGGCGCGGGTCCTCTGCCGCGCGCACCCCGTGGCCGATCCGGGTCGCGTGCAGGTCGTCCAGGCAGTCCCGCACCGAGGCCGGGCCCGCCAGCTCGCCGCCGTGCGGCGCCGACAGCAGGCCGCCCTCCTGGGCGATCGCGAAGGCCCGGTCGAAGTCCCGTGCCATACCCCGGCGTTCGTCGTTCGAGAGGCCGAAACCGACCACTCCGCGGTCCGCATACCGCACGGCCAGCCGGGCCAGCGTGCGCGCGTCCAGCGGGTGCTTCATCCGGTTCGCGGCCACCAGCACCCGCATCCCGAGCCCGGTCTCCCGGGAGGTCGTCTCCACCGCGTCCAGGATGACCTCCAGGGCCGGGATCAGCCCGCCCAGGCGCGGTGCATACGACGTCGGGTCCACCTGGATCTCCAGCCAGCCCGAGCCGTCCCTGACGTCCTCCTCGGCGGCCTCGCGGACCAGCCGCTGGATGTCCTCGGGTTCCCGCAGGCACGACCGCGCCGCGTCGTACAGCCGCTGGAAACGGAACCAGCCCCGCTCGTCCGTCGCCCGCAGCTTCGGCGGCTCCCCGCTGGTCAGCGCCTCGGTCAGGGCGTCGGGCAGGCGTACGCCGTACTTGTCGGCGAGCTCCAGCACGGTGGTCGGCCGCATCGACCCGGTGAAGTGCAGGTGCAGATGGGCTTTCGGCAGTTCAGAGACATCACGTACACGCTCCATCTGGGAATCCTGCCGTACGTTTCCGCCGTCCCGGTACCACTTTCCTCGATCGTGGTCTTGCTCGCACAAAGCAGCGGGCCGCCTCCCGGGAGGGAAACGACCCGCACACGCGCGTGGAGCACGAATAACGTCAGTCCTTGGCCTCCGCCAGCAGCTTCTGGATACGGCTGACACCCTCGACGAGGTCCTCGTCACCCAGGGCGTACGACAGCCGCAGGTAACCGGGGGTCCCGAAGGCCTCGCCCGGGACGACCGCGACCTCGGCCTCCTCCAGGATCAGCGCGGCCAGCTCGACCGAGTCCTGCGGGCGCTTGCCGCGGATCTCCTTGCCGAGCAGCGCCTTGACCGACGGGTACGCGTAGAACGCGCCCTCGGGCTCCGGGCAGAGCACGCCGTCGATCTCGTTGAGCATCCGCACGATCGTCTTGCGGCGGCGGTCGAAGGCCTCGCGCATCTCCGCGACGGCCTTCAGGTCACCGGAGACGGCGGCCAGCGCGGCGACCTGCGCCACGTTCGACACGTTCGAGGTGGCGTGCGACTGGAGGTTCGTCGCGGCCTTGACGACATCCTTCGGGCCGATGATCCAGCCCACCCGCCAGCCGGTCATGGCGTACGTCTTGGCTACCCCGTTGACCACGATGCACTTGTCGCGCAGCTCCGGCAGGATCGCGGGCAGCGAGGTGAACTTGGCGTCGCCGTAGACCAGGTGCTCGTAGATCTCGTCCGTCATGACCCACAGGCCGTGCTCGACGGCCCAGCGGCCGATCGCCTCGGCCTCGGCCTCGCTGTAGACGGCGCCGGTCGGGTTGGACGGCGAGACGAAGAGGACGACCTTGGTGTTCTCGGTGCGGGCCGCCTCCAGCTGCTCGACCGTGACGCGGTACCCGGTCGTCTCGTCGGCGACGACGTCCACGGGGACACCGCCCGCGAGACGGATCGACTCCGGGTACGTCGTCCAGTACGGCGCGGGGACGATGACCTCGTCGCCCGGGTCGAGGATCGCGGCGAAGGCTTCGTAGATGGCCTGCTTGCCGCCGTTGGTGACGAGGATCTGGGAGGCGTCCACCTCGTAGCCCGAGTCGCGCAGCGTCTTCGCGGCGATCGCGGCCTTCAGCTCCGGCAGACCGCCGGCCGGGGTGTAGCGGTGGTACTTGGGGTTCGAGCAGGCCTCGATGGCGGCCTGGACGACGTAGTCCGGGGTCGGGAAGTCCGGTTCACCCGCGCCGAAGCCGATCACCGGACGTCCGGCGGCCTTGAGGGCCTTTGCCTTGGCGTCCACGGCGAGGGTGGCGGACTCGGAGATCGCGCCGACTCGGGCGGAGACCCGGCGCTCGGTGGGAGGGGTTGAGGCGCTCATGGGTCCATCGTTTCAGACCGGAAACCCGCCCGGCACACCGGTTTCACAGACTGAACAGGATCGGGCGAGCGTGGAACAACCGTCCGGATTCCCGCCCCGGCCTGGGCGATCTTCCTCCGGCAATCCCCGTACAGGCACTTTCTGTTCGACGACCGGCCCCGGAGCACGTACACTCCTAGCTCGTTGGCCTTCAACAGCCGCGCCCTACCAGGTGCACACCGAGCACCCGGGCGGATGCGGTACGTTGGGGACGTCACAAAGGGTCGTAGCTCAATTGGTAGAGCACCGGTCTCCAAAACCGGCGGTTGGGGGTTCAAGTCCCTCCGGCCCTGCTACACACACCTTCACCAGGATGTGTGCGCAGCGCATGTACGTACAGCAATGCACCGCCGTGCGGCTCAGACCGGGCGCGGCACGGCCACGACCCGGGAACAGGTGAGGATGAATGGCGGACGCCGTGGGCTCCATCGACATGCCTGATGCCCAGGACGAGGTGTCGGAGTCCAAGAAGAAGGCCCGCAAGGGTGGCAAGCGCGCCAAGAAGGGCCCGCTGAAGCGCCTCGGCATCTTCTATCGCCAGATCGTCGCGGAGCTCCGCAAGGTCGTCTGGCCGACCCGCAACCAGCTGACGACGTACACGACGGTTGTCATCGTCTTCGTCGTCATCATGATCGGTCTCGTGACCGTGATTGACTATGGACTCAATCACGCCGCGAAGTACGTCTTCGGCTGAGGCCGGAAGCGAAGGGCGCCCTGACCGGCGCCCCTTTCGCGTGTTCCACCCCCATGTATCCAGGAAGAAGCAGCCACGTGTCTGACCCGAACCTGAACGAGGCCGTCGAGCCGGACGAGTCCGTGGAAGACGAACTCGACATCGTCGAGGGCGCGGACGAGGAGCTGGACGAGGTCGAGGCTGCGGACGCCGACGCGGGCGAGCCGGCCGAGGAAGCCGCCGTACACGTCGAGGACGAGGACGCGGAAGCGACCGAGGACCTCGACGACGAGGCCACGGCCGAGGACGACGAGGAAGAGGCCGAACCGGCCGAGCCCGTCGACCCCGTCGTCGCCCTGCGTGAGGAACTGCGTCTCCTGCCCGGCGAGTGGTACGTCATCCACACGTACGCCGGTTACGAGAACCGCGTGAAGACCAACCTGGAGCAGCGCGCCGTCTCGCTGAACGTCGAGGACTACATCTTCGCGGCCGAGGTGCCGCAAGAAGAGGTCGTCCAGATCAAGAACGGCGACCGCAAGACCATCAAGCAGAACAAGCTCCCGGGCTACGTCCTGGTCCGCATGGACCTGACGAACGAGTCCTGGGGCGTCGTCCGCAACACCCCCGGTGTCACCGGCTTCGTGGGCAACGCCTACGACCCGTACCCGCTGACCCTGGACGAGATCGTCAAGATGCTCGCCCCGGAGGCCGAGGAGAAGGCCGCACGCGAGGCGGCCGAGGCCGAGGGCAAGCCGGTTCCGCAGCGCAAGGTCGAGGTCCAGGTGCTGGACTTCGAGGTCGGCGACTCGGTCACCGTCACCGACGGTCCGTTCGCGACGCTGCAGGCGACCATCAACGAGATCAACGCCGACTCGAAGAAGGTCAAGGGTCTCGTCGAGATCTTCGGCCGCGAGACGCCGGTCGAGCTTTCGTTCGATCAGATTCAGAAGAACTAGTTCTTCGGCTGCGGGTGTGTGGGGGCTGGTCGCGCCCGCGCGACGGAAGTCGCATATCGACACAGCCCCGCGCACCTAAGTGGGTCAGGTCAGGCGGTTCCAAGTGGAGCCCCTGGCCTTTCTCGTTTTTGGGCATGGCCCCTTACCCGCTATTGTTGTGCGGTATGCCTGCGTGCGGGAGAGCAACCCGGATGCAGGCAGGACCCGAACGAGAGGACCCGGAGAGCAATGCCTCCCAAGAAGAAGAAGGTCACGGGGCTCATCAAGCTCCAGATCAACGCCGGTGCGGCGAACCCGGCCCCGCCGGTCGGCCCCGCGCTCGGTCAGCACGGCGTCAACATCATGGAGTTCTGCAAGGCCTACAACGCGGCGACCGAGTCGCAGCGGGGCTGGGTGATCCCGGTGGAGATCACGGTCTACGAAGACCGCTCCTTCACCTTCATCACCAAGACTCCGCCGGCCGCGAAGATGATCCTCAAGGCCGCTGGTGTCGAGAAGGGCTCGGGCGAGCCGCACAAGACCAAGGTCGCCAAGATCACCCAGGCGCAGGTCCGTGAGATCGCCACGACCAAGCTTCCCGACCTGAACGCCAACGACCTGGACGCCGCGTCGAAGATCATCGCCGGCACCGCCCGTTCCATGGGCATCACGGTCGAGGGCTGACCTTCACCTCGTAGGAAAGACCGTGGCAGGGCCTGCTCGGCCCACACCACGACTCCTCAGAACACACACAGGAGCAGTAGTGAGCAAGCGCAGCAAGTCTCTCCGCGCTGCGGACGAGAAGATCGACCGGGACAAGCTCTACGCCCCGCTCGAAGCCGTCCGTCTCGCCAAGGAGACCTCCACCTCCAAGTTCGACGGCACCGTCGAGGTCGCCTTCCGTCTGGGTGTCGACCCGCGCAAGGCGGACCAGATGGTCCGTGGCACCGTGAACCTCCCGCACGGCACCGGTAAGACCGCCCGGGTCCTGGTCTTCGCGACCGGTGACCGTGCCGAGGCCGCGACCGCCGCGGGCGCCGACATCGTCGGCTCCGACGAACTCATCGACGAGGTGGCGAAGGGCCGGCTGGACTTCGACGCCGTCGTCGCCACCCCGGACCTCATGGGCAAGGTCGGCCGCCTCGGCCGCGTGCTCGGTCCCCGTGGTCTCATGCCGAACCCCAAGACCGGCACCGTGACGCCGGACGTGGCCAAGGCCGTCAACGAGATCAAGGGCGGAAAGATCGAGTTCCGCGTCGACAAGCACTCGAACCTGCACTTCATCATCGGCAAGTCGTCCTTCGACGACACCAAGCTGGTGGAGAACTACGGCGCGGCCCTCGACGAGATCCTCCGTCTGAAGCCGTCCGCCGCCAAGGGTCGCTACATCAAGAAGGCCGCGATCAGCACCACGATCGGCCCCGGCATTCCGGTCGACCCGAACCGCACCCGCAACCTCCTCGTCGAGGAGGACCCGGCCGCCGTCTGAGCCCCGCGCTCACCTCGGTAGCCGCGTCCGGCGCGCGTCAGCATTCGGGCGAGCCCCGCAACCTTCGGGTTGCGGGGCTCGTCCTCTTTTCGGACGGGGTGTCAGTGCGCTGCGCTAGCGTTTCTGGCAGGCACAGCAATCGCATAGGGGTGGGGACGAATGAAGAGCACGACCGTGCGCCGGGTGGGTCTCTCGATCGCGGTGGCGACCGCGCTGGCCTCGGTGGCCGCCTGCGGTTCCTCGGGGTCCTCCGGGAGCTCCGGCAAGGACGACAAGGCCGTGGGCAAGGGCTCGACCCGGGTGAGCCCCATAGCGGCCCTGCGCAGCGCCGAGCAGTCCACCGACAAGGCGGACTCCGCCAAGGTCGAGTCCTCCACCGTGATGGGCTCCCTGATGTCCATGGACGCCAAGGGCAACCTCGGCTGGGGCGACGGCATCACCGGCGTCCTCACGATGACGTACACCGGCGGCACGATGGCCCAGACGATGCGCGCGGCCGGCAGCACGTCGATGGAGGCCCGCTATCTGCCCGACGCCTACTACGCGAAGATGGGCGACAAGTTCGCCGAGCAGGCAGGCGGCAAGCACTGGCTGAAGTACGACTACGACGACCTGGCCAAGCTCGGCGGCAGCTCCGGCGCGTACCTCAAGGACCAGATGCAGAACTCCACGCCGAACCAGTCGGTGAAGCTCCTGCTCGCCTCCGGGGACGTCAAGAAGGTCGGTACGGAGTCGGTCCGCGGCCAGCAGGCCACGCACTACTCGGGCACGGTCAATGTCGCCGACCTCGCCGCCAAGAACTCCAACCTCACCGCGAGCCAGCTCGCCGGCCTGAAGAAGCAGCTCACCGCGGCCGGCGTCACCACGGAACAGGTCGACATCTGGGTCAACGCCCAGAACCTGCTGATCAAGAAGGTCGAGAAGGGCCAGATGTCCTCGGGCCAGTACAGCCAGACCGCCTACTACAGCGACTACGGCGTGAAGATCGACGCCACTGTGCCCCCGGCGAGCGACACCGAGGACTTCACGGCGCTGCTGAAGCAGCAGGGCGCGGGCTCGGACAGCAGCGGCACGTCGACCGGGTCCGGTACGAGTTCCTGAGCGGGCCCCAACCCCCCTGAGGCCCACGGGAATTCGCCGGGCTCGTCGCCCTGGGTGGGGCTGGGCGGCCAACGACCTGAACGCCGACTCCATGAGCGCGGCCGAGGCCGGCTTCCTCACCGGTGGTGAGGACGTGAAGGCGGTCGGCACCGAGACCGTCGACGGGGTGCGGACCACCCACTACGCCGGTAAGCCGAGCTGATGAAGGATGCCCAGGGCTGAGCCGTACGGGCGGATTTGCTTCAGTCCGTGGGGCTCGCGTACGGTGGTCCAGAAGCCAAAGACCGCTGGTCGTTGCCGTGCCTGTCAAAGGGTGTGGTGACCGAAGGATCCGCTGAACAGTGGACGACCCGCGCAGGTGAACTGGATGTGTTCCCGGGAATGTCGTTTCCGGTCGAGCTACGCCCCGTGCGCCTGCGCCGGGGCGTTTTTTCTGTCCCAGCCCCTTCTGAGCGGTCCTCATCACCCGGAAGGAGGCCGACGCTCTATGGCAAGGCCCGACAAGGCTGCCGCGGTAGCCGAGCTCGCGGACCAGTTCCGCGACTCGAACGCCGCCGTGCTGACCGAGTACCGGGGTCTCACCGTGGCGCAGCTCAAGACGCTGCGTCGTTCGCTCGGTGAGAACGCCCAGTACGCCGTGGTGAAGAACACGCTGACCAAGATTGCGGCCAACGAGGCCGGGATCTCTACGCTCGACGACCTGTTCAACGGTCCGACGGCGGTCGCCTTCATCACCGGTGACCCGGTGGAGTCGGCGAAGGGTCTTCGTGACTTCGCCAAGGACAACCCGAACCTCGTCATCAAGGGCGGTGTCCTTGACGGCAAGGCGCTGTCCGCCGACGAGATCAAGAAGCTCGCGGACCTTGAGTCCCGCGAGGTTCTGCTCTCCAAGCTGGCGGGTGCCTTCAAGGGCAAGCAGACTCAGGCTGCGCAGCTCTTCCAGGCGCTTCCGTCGAAGCTCGTCCGCACGGTGGACGCCCTTCGCGCCAAGCAAGAAGAGCAGGGCGGTGCCGAGTAATTCGGCTCGCAGCATGACCGCCGCCTGAGGCTCCGCGCCGCACGGCAACGGTCGTAGCGGGCCGAACGTACGCCCGCCAGACATGTACACACCGGCACCAGCCGAAATTAGTGGAAGGAAGCCATCGTGGCTCTCACCCAGGACGAACTGCTCGCCGAGTTCGAGACCATGACCCTCATCCAGCTTTCCGAGTTCGTGAAGGCGTTCGAGGAGAAGTTCGACGTCACCGCCGCCGCGGCGGTCGCCGTTGCGGGCCCCGCCGCCGCCGGTGCCCCGGCCGAGGCCGAGGCCGAGCAGGACGAGTTCGACGTCATCCTCACGGGTGCCGGCGAGAAGAAGATCCAGGTCATCAAGGTCGTGCGTGAGCTGACCTCGCTGGGCCTGAAGGAGGCCAAGGACCTCGTGGACGGCGCCCCGAAGCCCGTCGTCGAGAAGGTCGCCAAGGACGTCGCCGAGAAGGCCGCCGAGTCCCTCAAGGCCGCCGGCGCCTCGGTCGAGGTCAAGTAACACCTTCGAGGCCGTGGACGGGGTCCCAAGGACCTTGTAACGCCTCACCCCCGAAGAGCGATCATCCATCTGGGTGGTCGCTCTTCGGCGTTCCCGGGTCGGGTGAGCGGCAGCCTTGCGGTCAGGGGTTCGCGGAGTATGGTGATCTTCTTCGTGCCTCCGAGCATCCCTGGTGGTATGTGGTGTGGGCCATGGAGGCCTTGACGAACCGCACGCAGCGCGCAATTCTCAGGACGCGTCGTCACAACGATCCGAATCCGAGGCATGGATCGGCGGCGAAGAGGGCAGTATCAACGCGTTGAGGACGTGAGCTTGCCGAGGGTGTTGAGCACGACGAGGGTCTCAAAAAAGCGGGGCTGGACATCAGTGCGCCAAGTGGCTACACTGACCCTTTGCGCTGCCTGTTAGCTGCTCCCTGCCCGTCACCAGGGGCATGCCCTCACTTGAGCATCGATGACCGGACCAACCCTGACCTGGCCTTTCCGGGCCGTCTCAGGAAGTCCATGTCTCTTTGCCCCTGAGAGGGGCCGGTACGCGCGTAGTGAGTCCGAGCCCTCGGAAGGACCCCCTCTTGGCCGCCTCGCGCACTGCCTCGACCGCGAATATGAACAACGGCGCCAGCACCGCCCCGCTGCGCATCTCCTTTGCAAAGATCAAGGAGCCCCTTGAGGTTCCCAACCTGCTCGCGTTGCAGACCGAGAGCTTCGACTGGCTGCTCGGCAACTCCGCCTGGCAGAGTCGGGTCGAGGCGGCTCTGGAGTCGGGTCAGGACGTCCCCACGAAGTCCGGTCTGGAGGAGATCTTCGAGGAGATCTCTCCGATCGAGGACTTCTCCGGGTCGATGTCGCTGACCTTCCGCGACCACCGTTTCGAACCTCCCAAGAACAGCATCGACGAGTGCAAGGAGCGCGACTTCACGTACGCCGCCCCGCTCTTCGTAACCGCTGAGTTCACCAACAACGAGACCGGCGAGATCAAGTCCCAGACGGTCTTCATGGGCGACTTCCCGCTCATGACCAACAAGGGCACCTTCGTCATCAACGGCACCGAGCGTGTCGTCGTGTCGCAGCTGGTCCGTTCGCCGGGCGTCTACTTCGACTCCTCGATCGACAAGACGTCCGACAAGGACATCTTCTCCGCCAAGGTGATCCCGTCCCGGGGTGCCTGGCTGGAGATGGAGATCGACAAGCGCGACATGGTCGGTGTCCGCATCGACCGCAAGCGCAAGCAGTCCGTCACCGTCCTGCTCAAGGCTCTCGGTTGGACGACCGAGCAGATCCTGGAGGAGTTCGGCGAGTACGAGTCCATGCGCGCCACCCTGGAGAAGGACCACACCCAGGGCCAGGACGACGCGCTTCTCGACATCTACCGCAAGCTGCGTCCGGGCGAGCCCCCGACCCGCGAGGCCGCGCAGACGCTTCTTGAGAACCTCTACTTCAACCCGAAGCGCTACGACCTCGCCAAGGTCGGCCGCTACAAGGTCAACAAGAAGCTGGGCGGCGAAGCCCCGCTCGACGCCGGTGTGCTGACCGTCGAGGACATCATCTCGTCGATCAAGTACCTGGTGAAGCTGCACGCCGGTGAGACCGAGACCGTTGGCGACAACGGCACGACGATCGTCGTCGAGACCGACGACATCGACCACTTCGGCAACCGTCGTCTGCGCAACGTCGGCGAGCTCATCCAGAACCAGGTCCGTACGGGCCTGGCGCGTATGGAGCGAGTCGTCCGCGAGCGGATGACGACCCAGGACGTCGAGGCGATCACGCCGCAGACCCTGATCAACATCCGGCCGGTCGTCGCCTCCATCAAGGAGTTCTTCGGCACCAGCCAGCTGTCGCAGTTCATGGACCAGAACAACCCGCTGTCGGGTCTCACCCACAAGCGCCGTCTGTCGGCTCTTGGCCCGGGTGGTCTCTCCCGTGAGCGGGCCGGCTTCGAGGTCCGTGACGTGCACCCCTCGCACTACGGCCGCATGTGCCCGATCGAGACCCCTGAAGGCCCGAACATCGGCCTGATCGGCTCGCTCGCCTCCTACGGCCGTGTCAACGCGTTCGGTTTCGTCGAGACGCCGTACCGCCGGGTCACCGACGGTGTCGTCACCGACGAGGTCGACTACCTGACCGCCGACGAAGAGGACCGATTCGTCATCGCGCAGGCCAACGCGCCGCTCGGGGACGACTTCCGGTTCGAGGAGACCCGCGTCCTGGTCCGCCGTCGTGGCGGAGAGGTCGACTACGTCCCCGGTGACGATGTCGACTACATGGACGTCTCCCCGCGCCAGATGGTGTCCGTCGCGACCGCGATGATCCCCTTCCTGGAGCACGACGACGCCAACCGTGCCCTCATGGGCGCGAACATGATGCGGCAGGCGGTGCCGCTGATCAAGTCCGAGGCGCCGCTGGTCGGCACCGGCATGGAGTACCGCTGTGCGGTCGACGCCGGTGACGTCCTGAAGTCGGAGAAGGACGGTGTGGTCCAGGAGGTCTCCGCGGACTACATCACCACCGCCAACGACGACGGCACGTACACCACGTACCGCCTCGCGAAGTTCTCCCGCTCCAACCAGGGCACCTCCGTCAACCAGAAGGTTGTCGTGGACGAGGGCGCCCGGGTCGTCGCCAACCAGGTGCTGGCCGACGGTCCGGCGACCGAGTTCGGCGAGATGGCGCTCGGCAAGAACCTGCTCGTGGCGTTCATGCCCTGGGAGGGTCACAACTACGAGGACGCGATCATCCTGTCGCAGCGCCTCGTACAGGACGACGTCCTCTCCTCGATCCACATCGAGGAGCACGAGGTCGACGCCCGTGACACCAAGCTCGGCCCCGAGGAGATCACCCGGGACATCCCGAACGTCTCCGAGGAGGTCCTCGCCGACCTCGACGAGCGCGGCATCATCCGTATCGGTGCCGAGGTCGTCGCCGGTGACATCCTCGTCGGCAAGGTCACGCCCAAGGGTGAGACCGAGCTGACCCCCGAGGAGCGCCTGCTCCGCGCGATCTTCGGTGAGAAGGCGCGCGAGGTGCGCGACACCTCGCTGAAGGTGCCGCACGGCGAGATCGGCAAGGTCATCGGCGTCCGCGTCTTCGACCGCGAGGAGGGCGACGAACTGCCGCCCGGCGTCAACCAGTTGGTCCGTGTGTATGTTGCGCAGAAGCGCAAGATCACCGACGGCGACAAGCTGGCCGGCCGCCACGGCAACAAGGGTGTCATCTCCAAGATCCTGCCGATCGAGGACATGCCGTTCCTTGAGGACGGCACCCCGGTCGACATCATCCTGAACCCGCTGGGTGTCCCGTCCCGAATGAACCCGGGACAGGTCCTGGAGATCCACCTCGGCTGGCTCGCCAGCCGCGGCTGGGACGTCTCCGGGCTCAGCGAGGACTGGGCGCGCCGCCTGCAGGTCATCGGCGCCGACCAGGTCGCGCCGGGTACCAACGTCGCGACCCCGGTCTTCGACGGTGCCCGCGAGGACGAGATCTCCGGTCTCTTCGAGGCCACGATCCCGAACCGCGACGGCGACCGGCTGGTCCAGGCCTCCGGCAAGGCCAACCTGTTCGACGGCCGCTCCGGCGAGCCGTTCCCGGAGCCGATCTCGATCGGCTACATGTACATCCTGAAGCTGCACCACCTGGTCGACGACAAGCTGCACGCCCGTTCGACCGGTCCGTACTCGATGATCACCCAGCAGCCGCTGGGTGGTAAGGCGCAGTTCGGTGGTCAGCGCTTCGGCGAGATGGAGGTGTGGGCGCTTGAGGCTTATGGCGCCGCTTACGCCCTCCAGGAGCTGCTGACGATCAAGTCCGACGACGTCACCGGCCGCGTGAAGGTCTACGAGGCCATCGTCAAGGGCGAGAACATCCCCGAGCCCGGCATCCCCGAGTCCTTCAAGGTGCTCATCAAGGAGATGCAGTCGCTCTGCCTGAACGTGGAGGTGCTGTCCAGTGACGGTATGTCCATCGAGATGCGTGACACCGACGAGGATGTCTTCCGCGCAGCGGAGGAGCTCGGCATCGACCTGTCCCGGCGCGAGCCGAGCAGCGTCGAAGAGGTCTGACGGGAGTCCGGAGACCTGCGCCACGCAGGTCTCCGGCCCCAGGACCCCCGTATCAGACCCCAAGACTTACAACCCTGAGAGGGATTGACGCATAGTGCTCGACGTCAACTTCTTCGATGAGCTCCGGATCGGTCTGGCAACCGCTGACGACATCCGTCAGTGGAGCCACGGCGAGGTCAAGAAGCCTGAGACCATCAACTACCGCACGCTCAAGCCCGAAAAGGACGGACTCTTCTGCGAGAAGATCTTCGGTCCGACCCGGGACTGGGAGTGCTACTGCGGCAAGTACAAGCGCGTTCGCTTCAAGGGCATCATCTGTGAGCGCTGCGGCGTCGAGGTGACCCGCGCCAAGGTGCGCCGTGAGCGGATGGGCCACATCGAACTGGCCGCGCCCGTCACCCACATCTGGTACTTCAAGGGTGTCCCGTCGCGTCTGGGATACCTGCTCGACCTCGCCCCGAAGGACCTTGAGAAGGTCATCTACTTCGCGGCGTACATGATCACGTTCGTCGACGAAGAGCGCCGTACGCGTGACCTGCCCTCGCTGGAGGCGCACGTCTCCGTGGAGCGTCAGCAGGTCGAGAACCGGCGTGACTCCGACCTCGAAGCCCGCGCCAAGAAGCTTGAGACCGACCTGGCCGAGCTTGAGGCCGAGGGTGCCAAGGCCGACGTTCGCCGCAAGGTGCGCGAAGGTGCCGAGCGGGAGATGAAGCAGCTGCGCGACCGTGCGCAGCGCGAGATCGACCGCCTGGACGAGGTGTGGACCCGGTTCAAGAACCTCAAGGTCCAGGACCTGGAGGGCGACGAGCTCCTCTACCGCGAGCTGCGTGACCGCTTCGGCACGTACTTCGACGGTTCGATGGGTGCCGCGGCGCTGCAGAAGCGCCTGGAGTCCTTCGACCTGGATGAAGAGGCCGAGCGTCTCCGCGAGATCATCCGTACCGGCAAGGGCCAGAAGAAGACCCGTGCGCTGAAGCGGCTGAAGGTCGTGTCTGCCTTCCTGCAGACCTCCAACAGCCCCAAGGGCATGGTTCTCGACTGCGTCCCGGTCATCCCGCCGGACCTCCGCCCGATGGTGCAGCTGGACGGTGGCCGCTTCGCGACCTCCGACCTGAACGACCTGTACCGCCGTGTGATCAACCGCAACAACCGCCTGAAGCGGCTTCTGGATCTTGGTGCTCCCGAGATCATCGTCAACAACGAGAAGCGCATGCTCCAGGAGGCCGTCGACGCCCTCTTCGACAACGGTCGTCGTGGTCGTCCGGTCACCGGTCCCGGTAACCGCCCGCTGAAGTCCCTGAGCGACATGCTCAAGGGCAAGCAGGGTCGTTTCCGTCAGAACCTGCTCGGCAAGCGTGTGGACTACTCCGCGCGTTCCGTGATCGTCGTCGGTCCGCAGCTGAAGCTGCACCAGTGCGGTCTGCCGAAGGCCATGGCGCTGGAGCTCTTCAAGCCGTTCGTGATGAAGCGCCTGGTCGACCTGAACCACGCGCAGAACATCAAGTCGGCGAAGCGGATGGTCGAGCGCGGCCGCACGGTCGTGTACGACGTCCTCGAAGAGGTCATCGCGGAGCACCCGGTTCTGCTGAACCGTGCGCCCACGCTGCACCGCCTCGGCATCCAGGCCTTCGAGCCGCAGCTGGTCGAGGGCAAGGCCATCCAGATCCACCCGCTCGTCTGCACCGCGTTCAACGCGGACTTCGACGGTGACCAGATGGCCGTACACCTGCCGCTCTCCGCGGAGGCGCAGGCCGAGGCCCGCATCCTGATGCTGTCCTCGAACAACATCCTGAAGCCGGCCGACGGTCGTCCCGTCACCATGCCGACCCAGGACATGGTGCTGGGTCTGTTCTTCCTCACCACCGACGGCGAACTCCGCGACGTCAAGGGCGAGGGCCGCGCGTTCGGCTCCACGGCCGAGGCGACGATGGCGTTCGACGCCGGCGAGCTGGCGCTCCAGTCGGCCGTCGACATCCGCTTCCCGGTGGGCACCATCCCGCCGCGTGGCTGGGTGCCGCCGGTCCGCGAGGAGGGCGAGCCCGAGTGGCAGCAGGGTGACACCTTCCGCCTGAAGACGACCCTGGGCCGCGCGCTCTTCAACGAGCTGCTGCCCGAGGACTACCCGTTCGTCGACTACTCGGTGGGCAAGAAGCAGCTCTCCGAGATCGTCAACGACCTGGCCGAGCGCTACCCCAAGGTCATCGTGGCGGCGACGCTCGACAACCTGAAGGCGGCCGGCTTCTTCTGGGCGACCCGTTCCGGTGTCACCGTGGCCATCTCCGACGTCGTCGTTCCCGAGGCGAAGAAGGAGATCGTCAAGGGCTACGAGGCGCAGGACGAGAAGGTCCAGAAGCAGTACGAGCGCGGTCTGATCACCAAGGAAGAGCGCACGCAGGAGCTCATCGCGATCTGGACCAAGGCGACCAACGAGGTCGCCGAGGCGATGAACGCGAACTTCCCGAAGACCAACCCCATCTTCATGATGGTCGACTCGGGTGCCCGAGGAAACATGATGCAGATGCGTCAGATCGCGGGTATGCGCGGTCTGGTGTCGAACGCCAAGAACGAGACGATTCCCCGTCCCATCAAGGCGTCCTTCCGTGAAGGCCTGTCCGTGCTGGAGTACTTCATCTCCACGCACGGTGCCCGTAAGGGTCTGGCCGACACCGCTCTGCGTACCGCCGACTCCGGTTACCTCACCCGTCGTCTGGTCGACGTCTCCCAGGACGTCATCATCCGCGAGGAGGACTGCGGCACCGACCGCGGCCTCAAGCTGCACATCGCGGAGCGCGGCGCGGACGGTGTCCTGCGCAAGGCCGACAACGTCGAGACCAGCGTGTACGCCCGTGCGCTGGCCGAGGACATCACCGTCGACGGCAAGGTGCTGGCCCCGGCCAACACCGACCTCGGCGACGTCCTCATCGACGAGCTGGTCAAGCACGGCATCGAGACGGTCAAGACCCGCTCGGTCCTGACCTGCGAGTCCGCCGTCGGCACCTGCGCCATGTGCTACGGCCGCTCGCTGGCCACCGGCAAGCTGGTCGACATCGGTGAGGCGGTCGGCATCATCGCCGCCCAGTCCATCGGTGAGCCCGGTACCCAGCTGACGATGCGTACCTTCCACACCGGTGGTGTGGCCGGTGACGACATCACCCAGGGTCTGCCCCGTGTCGTCGAGCTCTTCGAGGCTCGTACGCCGAAGGGTGTCGCCCCGATCTCCGAGGCCCAGGGCCGCGTGCGGATCGAGGAGACCGAGAAGACCAAGAAGCTCGTCGTCACCCCGGACGACGGCAGCGACGAGACGGCGTTCCCGATCTCGAAGCGTGCCCGTCTCCTGGTCAGCGAGGGCGAGCACGTCGAGGTGGGCCAGAAGCTCACCGTGGGTGCCACCAACCCGCACGACGTGCTGCGCATCCTGGGTCAGCGTGCCGTCCAGGTCCACCTGGTCGGCGAGGTCCAGAAGGTCTACAACTCGCAGGGTGTGTCGATCCACGACAAGCACATCGAGATCATCATCCGGCAGATGCTCCGCCGCGTGACGATCATCGAGTCCGGCGACGCCGAGCTGCTGCCCGGCGAGCTGGTCGAGCGTTCGCGCTTCGAGCAGGAGAACCGTCGTGTGGTCCAGGAGGGCGGTCACCCGGCCTCCGGTCGTCCGCAGCTCATGGGTATCACCAAGGCCTCGCTGGCCACGGAGTCCTGGCTGTCGGCGGCGTCCTTCCAGGAGACGACCAGGGTTCTGACGGACGCGGCGATCAACGCCAAGTCCGACTCCCTGATCGGCCTCAAGGAGAACGTCATCATCGGTAAGCTCATCCCGGCCGGTACGGGCCTGTCCCGCTACCGCAACATCCGGGTCGAGCCGACCGAGGAAGCCAAGGCCGCGATGTACTCGGCCGTCGGCTACGACGACATCGACTACTCGCCGTTCGGCACGGGCTCCGGCCAGGCCGTTCCGCTGGAGGACTACGACTACGGTCCGTACAACCAGTGAGTAGCTGAAACGCGTTGAAGGGCGGCACCCCGCACGGGGTGCCGCCCTTCGGCGTTTCTCAGTGCGGTGTCAGCTCCCAGGCGGTGACCACCACGGTGGCGATCGCGGCCAGGGCGCCGATGCTGGCGAGTGGCCAGCGGGAGCGTTCCAGGGCGTCCAACCGCTGTTCGTGGTCGGCGAGTTGGCGGTCGGTCTGGTCGCTGCGCTGGACCAGCAGCGCGAGGGAGCCGTCGACCCGAGCGAAGCCGGCCTCGACGGTCCCGCGCAGCCGTTCCAGTTCCACGGCGACGGCGATCGGGTCGGACAGGGACGTGGGTTCGTTCACGTGTCCTCCCGTTCCGGATCGGCCTTGACCAGCTTCAGCAGCGCGCCGTCGTCGACCGGCGGCACATCGGTGCGCAGCCAGGTGGGCAGCAGTGCCTGTACGGCGGGCAGGGCCATGATCCTGGTGACTCCGGCGGCTGCGGCCAGCGCCGCGGCCACCCAGGGCAGGGTGTCCGGGACACCGGCGGCGTCGACGACCGTCGGCAGCAGGACACACAGGCCGACAGCGGTCTGGAGAACGGTACGGAGGGTGCGCTTGGCGGCCTCTGACATGGGTGGACCTTGCCTTTCCGAGGGGTTCAGGAGCTGTACGGGACCTTCAGCGCGAGCCAGGAGGTGGCTCCCGGCCAGCCGTCCGCCGCGGTGCCGGTGTAGCCGAGCTTGCGCTGCCACTTGGCGTAGGAGGCCTTGTCGGCGGTGGTCCACTGGGGGCCGGGGCCGGAGGTGTACGCCGAGCAGCCGACGGCGACCAGTCGCTTGCCCATCGCTGTGACGATCGCCGACTTGGGGTTCTTCTTGAACCAGTCGGCGCCCGGGAAGGGCTGGTAGGTGGGCTTGGCGGGCGGTGTCACCTTTGTGCCGAGGCGGGTGGCCACCCGGGTGCGGAAGTCGGCCATCGTGAAACCCCGCGGGTCGATCTTGGTGTTCGTCCACTCCTTGTGGCCGATGACCGAGTGGGCGTTCCAGCCGTGCGCTCGGCACAGGGCGGCCGAGGCGCGGACCATCGCGTCCAGCTGGACTGCGGGCCAGGGGTCCTTGCCGTCGCCGAGGTTGACGCACTCGAAGCCGTAGAAGTGGACGTTGCCGTCCGTGTTGTTCTGGTTCGGGGCGGGGAGGGTGGGGCTCTGGGCGATGACCGCTTTTAGTACGTCGCCGTCGCCGCTGCCTGCGTGGTTGGCTCGGCCGTTGCCCACCAGGTGGACTGTGCCGTCCTTGGCGATGACTCCGTGGCAGAGGGGGCCGGGTAGTTCGGAGTGGCCGTTGAAGCAGAGGTTGACGGAGGTTGTGGTGCCGGAGGTGACGGTGTGGTGGATGACGATGCCGTTGACCGGGCCCCAACTGCCCTTGCTGTTGCGGTTATTGGTTCGCCAGCCGGGGTGCTCGATGACGGTGATGCCCTCGGCTTTGAGGGCTTTGATCAGGGCGTCGGGGGAGAGGGGTGTGGCCATGGGGTGCCTTTCGGGAGGTGAGCGGGGGGAATTGGGCATGAAAAAACCCGGGCCGGGGGTGGGGGCTCGGGTTGTGTGCGGGGTGCGGGTGCGTGGGGGCTGATCGCGCAGTTCCCCGCGCCCCTAGGAGGTTGGGGTGAGCGGGGTGAGAGGGGTGGGCGCGCCCGCGTGGCGGTAGCCGCGTGTTCGATACAGCCCCGCGCCCCTGGGGGGTTGGGGTGAGCGGGGTGAGAGGGCTGGGCGCGCCCGCGTGGCGGTAGCCGCATGTTCGATACAGCCCCGCGCCCCTTACGGGCATGGGGGCTGGGCGGAGTTTGTAGGCTAGGCCGGCGTCGTCGTCGACGTGCCGTCTCCGTCTCCTGAACCGTCTCCGTCTCCCGGATCGTCGGTCGGCGGGGTCCACTTGGCTGCCAAGGCCGTGTAAGCCGCCGTGTTCTCGACGAAGTTGGCCAAGGCCGCCGCCACCACGCTCTGGATGGCGGTCTGGTCGGGGACGACCATCGCTGTGCCGATGGGCATGATCGTGGTGCGGGCGCTGCCTCGGATGGCGGCGCCGTTGGTGCCGGTCTCGGTGAACTGGGCGGCTACCGTCACGGGGGCGTAGGTGCCGCTGATCGAGTCGGGGGCGATGATGCTGTTGTAGCTGGAGTCGGAGACGTTGACGTAGATCGTGTGGCCGGCCTCGGTGATGGTGGCTCGGCCCGCGAAGTCGATGGCCAGGCCCCAGGGTTGGGTGGTGTCGATGTCCATGGGTTGTGTGGTGTCCTCTCTCAGGTTTGGCGGCCGTACATCAGGATCGGGTTGGCGTAGACCGTGCCGGAGGTGCTGGTGACCTGGGCCTGGACCTCGACCTTGAGCTGGGTGCCGTAGACCGAGCCGAAGTCGGAGCTGATCAGGGCCTCGTAGATGAAGTCCGTGCCGGCGCTGACCGTGCTGCCCCACTGGGCGCCGTTGACGAGGACCTGGACGGAGCCGGTGGCGCCGGAGCTGGCGCGGGTGTTCATGACCAGGCGCATCTTCGGCTGCCAGGCGATGTTGTAGGACATCGCGATCGTTGTCATCGACGTCGAGGTGGTTTGTGGCCAGCGGGTCGTGTTCGTGTCCTGCGGTGGCAGCATGTTCAGCCAGGGGCGGGCCAGGCCGCCGGTGCTGATGTCGTCCGAGAGGATCTCGCGCTCCGCCTTGTCGTAGAGGCGGAGTGGCTGGAGTGAGGTGGCGGTGCCGTCGCCGTTGTACATGCTCATCGCCAACTGGCCTGTCTGGCGGCGGAGTTCCATGCGGTACTCGTCGGTGCCGGGCCACTTGCCGATCTTGAAGACCGGGGAACCGGTGGCCGGGCCCACCTCCAGGGTGCCGCCCGAGACCGTGTTGAGGGCCGGGCGGGTGTTGACGGCCGTGGAGAGCTGCTGGATGCGGCGTTCCATCTGTGTGAGCCGGTCGATGATGTCTTCGGGGAGCTGGGGCATCAGACCTCCTCCAGGTAGAGGTCGGCGGTGTCGGGGCGGCCGCGCTGGGCGGGGCTGACCTTGACGCCGATGATCCGGTAGCGGGTGTCGAGGCCCTCGGCGTACCACTCGTCGGTGATCCGGATGCGGACCGTGCGGCCGATCAGCGCGGCCGGGACCAGGTCGTCGAGGCGCACGCTGATCTCGGGGATCACCACCGCGCCGGTGGCCGCGGCCAGTTCGGTGCGGGCGAGCGCGGTGAGGGTGGCCGTGTCGGTGATGTCGTTGTGGTCCGAGGTCAGGTCGATGCGGGGGTAACCCGCCTGTCCGATCAGGTCGTTGGCCACCGCGACCGTGGAGCACAGGGGGCGGGACTCGCTGGCCTGGTCCGTGTTGGTGGAGGCGCCTCGGGCGCGGTCCGTGGTGCCGCCGCGGGTCGCGTCGCGCGGGAAGGAGTACGCCAGGATCGTGCCCGGGCGGTCCATCACCAGGTCGGTGGCGCCGGTGAGGATCTTCGGGCTGCCGAGCCGGAGGCGGCGCACGCGGGCGCCGGTCGTCGGGTCCGTGTACACCGAGATGTAGTGCTCGAAGCCGTTCTCCAGCGCCGCCAGCGCGTCCAGCGCGTCGAGATAGACCGTCTCGTCGCCGTCGCGGTAACTCGCCGAGCGGGTCACCCCGGAGGTCTCGGTGCCGTAGCTGACGCCGATGTCGCCGCCGGGGAGTGCGGTCTGGAGGTCAGTCCACAGGGCGCGGGCCATGTCCAACTGGTCGCCGGTGAGCGCCAGTTGGTAGCCGGGGTCGTATTCCGGCGTGGTCGCCCGGATCAGGCGCCTTCCCGCGTACGACTCGAAGGTCGCCGCCTGGATGCCGAGGGCGAGCACGCCCTGGTCGTCGCTCTGCAGGGTGCTCGTCCAGACGATGCCGCCCCACCACAGGTCGCCGCCGCGCTGGAGGTAGACCGAGGTGCGGCCCTCCTCGATACGGCGGACCCGGGCGGCCATCGCCGCGTCGGGGACCGGGATGGTGCCCGAGAGCGAGCCGGCCTTGCCGATGTAGTCGTCGACGGTGACGTCCCGTAGGGGGAGGATGTCGATGGTGCGGTCCGTGCGCAGGTCGCAGAAGATCGCCCGGTACGGCGTGTTGACGGTCGTCATGCGGCGGCCTCGTAGGTGGCGGTGCCGAAGATCGTGTAGCCGCTCGCCCAGGTCCACGGGGTGATGGCGTCCACCCCGCCGGTGTAGGCGTACGCGGTGAGGCTGGACTGGGCCGAGCACGTGACCAGTTCGAAGGCGCCGGTGGTGGAGAGGTAGACGCGGGCCGTGGCGCGGTTGCCCGCGGTGTTGGCGGACAGCTCGGCGAAGCCGATCGCCATGCGGGTCGAGGCTGCGGCGACGGGCAGGGAGAAGCGCCAGTTGTCGTTGACGGTGGGGCTGGTGCCGAAGGCGGTGGTGGTGCCGAACGTGATCGCGAAGTTCAGGTGCACGGTCGTACCGGACTTGACGTACCGGCAGCTCACCGTGGCGTTGCCGAAGGCCGGGGACGCCGATCCGCTGGAGGTGGTCCAGGCCGGGGTCCAGCTCTGCCAGGTCGGCAGGGCCGGGTAGTCGGTCCAGGCGGTGCCGTTCCAGCGCTGCAACTGGCCGTTGTTGTCGCGGTATTGGCCCGGGTAGGCGCCGTTCGCGGTGTCGGTGGTGACCGGGAGGATGCCGCCTACGGCGACCGTGGCGGTGCGCCGGCCGGTGAGACCGGTGGTCCAGGGGATGCCGCCGGTGCCCGCGCTGGTGCCGGCCGGCACGGTGACCTCGTACAGCGGGAGCGCGAGATCCGGGACGGCGGGCACGGTTGGGGTGGCGGACGGGGTGCCCCGCACGATGTCGACGACTGCCTCGGTGCGGCCCGAGCCGTCGTAGACGTCGTCGTAGATCCGCAGGACGAGGAGGTCGATCCGGCCGTACTGGGCGTCGCCGTCCGCGAAGGTCACGTCCTCGTACTCGGTCAGCGCGATCGGATAGGCGCCGCGGGTGTCGGTGGACTGGACGATCGCGCGGCCGGGGCTGACGGTGCCGCTCATGGTGCCGGTGGTGCCGGTCAGGGTGAAGCCGTTGACGCGGTACAGGCCGGTGGACGACCCCGGCAGGATGCCGGAGCGGACCTGGACCGCCGAGGTCGGGGTGAGGGCGCCGAGCGCGATGAGCCTGGTGTCCTCGCGGGACTGGCTGTCCGGGGAGAGCCAGCCGGAGCGTACGGGCATGGTTGAACTCCGTTCAGAGGGTGGGGAGTTGGGGGAGGGGCCGAGCGTCAGGCGATCGGGTCTGCGCGGAGGTAGATCGTGTCGAACCAGGCGGGGACGGTGGACGACGTCGACCGGTGCATGGCCGTGATCGTGTAAGTGGAGCCCGGGGTGAGGGAGTTGAGTCTTAGCTGAGTCGAGACCGACTTGCCGACCGCGCCTGAACCGGACGCGGCCCGTTCGTCGTCCGCCGCCCAGATCACCGTGGTGCCGAGGGTGATCTGCGGGGACATGTGCGCGCTCACCGTCTCGCTGCTCGTCGTGTAGACGCGGGCGCCCAGGCCGATGATCACCGAACCGGACGGCGACGCCGTGAAGTTGAGCGTCAGCGACGTCACCGCGGTGTCCGTGAGCGCGGACGTGTACGTCGTCGATGTCGTGTAACCCGCGTCCAGCGACTGTGCGAACACCGGGCCCGGCACGGCGGGTTGCCAGGCGGTGCCGTTCCAGCGCTGGAGCTGGCCGGCGGAGCTGTCCCGGTACTGGCCGGTGTAGCCGCCGGTGGTCAGCGCGCCCGCCGGGGCGATACCGCCCAGCCCCTTCGGATACGGCACCCAGGCCGAGCCGCTCCAGCGCTGGAGGGAGCCGGAGCTGTCGTTGTCCTGGTACTGGCCGCGGTAACTCCCGGCCACCGTCGCGTTGTTGTAGACCGGGAGGATGCCGCCGACCGAGACCAGGGTGGTTCGCAGGTCCGTGATGGCGGTGGCCCAGGGGATGCCGCCCGTGCCCGCGCTCGTCCCGGCCGGGACGGCTACCTGGAACAGCGGCAGCGCCAGGGTGGGGACGGCCGGTGCGGCGGGTACGGCGGCCGGGGTGCCCTGGACGATCTCGACGGCGGCCTCGTCGCGGCCGGAGCCGTCGGTCTCGTCGTCGTAGACGCGCAGGACGACCAGGTCGATGCGGCCGTACTGGGCGTCGCCGGCGGCGAACGTGATCGTGAGGTTCTCGTCGAGGGCGACCGGATACGCGCCCTGGGTGGTGGTGCCCTGGACGACGGCTCTGCCGGGTTGGACTGTCGCGGTCATCGTGCCCGTCGTGCCGGTCATTCCCAGGCCGCCGATGCGGTACTGGCCGTCGTCGGTGCCCGGCAGGATGCCGGAACGGCTCTGCAGCGGGCCGGCCGGAGTGGTGGCGCCGAGCGCGGTGTGGCGGGTGTCCGCGCGCGTCTGGCCGTTCGGTGACAGCCATCCGTAGCGGATGGTCATGACGCGGACTCGTACGTGCCGTGGATGGACAGGACGTCACCGGTGGCCCAGGTGAAGGGCGCTGCCTTGGCCCAGATGCCGGAGCCGCTCGCGAGGCTGTCGCGCAGCGAGCGGACGTAGCCGACGCCGCTGGTCACCACGAGCAGGCCGCTGCCCTGGTAGAGCGTCCCGGGCGAAGTCGAGTCCCAGGCCTCCGCGTTCAGCACCCGGCCGTCCAGCTTCCACGCGGTGCCGTTCGGTACGAACGGCAGCCGGAACGTCCAGTTGGCGGCGGCGGCCTGGGCGGTGAGGTTGGTCGTCGAGCCGATCTTGAGATAGATCCGGATGTGCACGACCGTTCCCAGCTTCACGTACGACCCGGCCAGCGTCCCGTTGCCGATCGCGGGCGCGGTGCCGGTCTCCACGCCCCACGCCGGTGTGTAGTCGGTCCAGGTCGGCGGTGGCGAGTACGACACCCAGGTCGTGCCGTTCCAGCGTTGGAGTACCCCGGCGGACGTGTCCCGGTACTGGCCCGTGTAGCTCGCGGTGGTGACCGCGCCGGCCGGGGCGATGCCTCCCAGCGCGCTCGGGTACGACACCCAGGCCGAGCCGTCCCAGCGCTGGAGCGCGCCGCCGGAGTCGCGGAACTGGCCCGGGTAGGCGCCGGTGCCGGTCTCGCCGTACGCGGGGAGGATGCCGCCGACCCCGACTACGGGTGTACGGAGGTCGGTGACGTCGGTGCTCCAGGTGATTCCGCCCTTGCCGGCGCTGATGCCTGCGGCGACCTTGACCTGGTAGAGGGCGAGTCCGATGCCGGGGATCAAGGGGGCGGTGGGGGTGGCGGCCGGGGTGCCCTTGATTATTTCCAGGGCCGCCTTCGTCTGGCCGGAGTTGTCGTAGAGCGAGTCGTAGATCCTGAGGACCACGAGGTCGATACGGGGATTGCTCGCGTCGCCGTCGGTGAAGGTGAGGGCGGTCGGTTCGGGGAGGGTGACCGGGTAGGCGCCCCGGGTCGCGCCGGCCGCGACTACGGCGCGGCCCTCGTGGACGGTCGCCGTCATCGCGCCCGAGGCGCCCTCCATCCAGAAGCCGGACATCCGGTAGAGGCCGTCGTACGAGCCCGGGAGGATGCCGGAGCGGACTTCCAGGGGGTTGGCCGGGGTGGTCGCGCCGAGTTGGGTCAGGCGGGTGTCCTCGCGGGTCTGGCCGGTCTCGGCCACCCATGAGCTGCGGAGGTTCATGTACGGGTCTCCTGGGGGTGGGTGGGGTGTGGTGGGTGGGGTGGGGTGGGGTGCCCGCAGGGGGTGGTGGGTGGGTCGGGGGGGGGGGGGGGGGGGGGGGGGGGGGGGGGGGGGGGGGGGGGGGGGGGGGGGGGGGGGGGGGGGGGGGGGGGCGGGGGGGGGGGGGGCGGGGGCGGCGGGGGGGGGGGCGCCG
>NZ_JBICXA010000014.1:0-252797 GCF_043200035.1 Streptomyces sp. NPDC048504 | reverse complement strand
GAGCCCGCCGCTGGTGGGGCCCCACTGTTTGTCACCACGGTTGAACGGGTTGGTGCCGGGTACGCGGCGGGCTGCGCCGTACCGCCACGACCCGCTCCCGTTGCGTCGGCGGCTGCGGGCTCGTGGGCCAACCCGGCCTACTTCAGGCGGGGGATCGCTGTGTGGTCACCACTCCGCCGAGCGCCAGCGGACCGACAGTTGGGCGCCGGTGTCGTAGGTGTCCGGGCGGAATGCCAGGTCGGCTCTGCCCGGTTCGAACGCGAAGAGTTCCTCGGGGCTGCTGTCCGCTGCCGCGGTGTGGCGGCGGGAGGCCGTGGAGTTGAGGGTGACTGTGCCGGCTGCGGTGTCTACGACCAGTTCGTCGCCGGTCGCCAGTCCGATCTCGTAGCGCAGTCGGCGGCCCGAAGTGCGGTCTGTGACCGTGGGGTTGGTGCAGGGGCCCGTGAAGGTGAGGATCGGGTGGGTGGGTGCCGAACCGGAGTTGTCCGCGCCCACGTCGCCGGTGGATGACGCCTGGCCCCAGTACAGGGGCCAGGTCAGGGGCCAGGTGAGGCCGCTCTCCGGCTGGGGGGCGCCGGTCACTGCTGTTTGCTCGTCGACCGTGTAGCGGCGGGGGTCGGTGGCGTACCACTGCACGGACGCCTTGGAGACGCCCTGTGTGGTGTACGTCCGGTCGGCTGCCAGGACGCGCTGGCTGACCCGGGCTCGGATGGCCAGGGTCTCTCCGTGGAGTCGCACCGCAAGCCAGCGTTCGGAGTCGCCGAGGAGCAGGGCCTGGCGCAGGGCTCGCATCGCGGAGAGGGAGGAGGCGGTGTCGTCCTGCGGTGGCACGGTCCATACCGAGCCGCCGACCTTGCGCGGCTTGGCGTAGCGCGCGCCCGGCCAGGCGCCGTGTGCGGTGGGGTGGTCGGCGTCTGTCGTGTCGTAGTCCGGCAGGTCCTCCCAGCCGGTCAGCCCGTCACTGCCGATCTCGTACGGCGTGCCGGGGCCGAGCAGCAGTCCGGCCCACTGCATCTGCCCGTCGCGGGTGATGAGTGAGCCGGGGGGTACGTCGTCGGTGGTGGATATGGCTGATGTGGTGGTCGTCAGGTCGGCCATGGGGGCGTCACCTCGCTGTCAGGGTGCGTGCCGTTTCATGTGCGGGCATGTGCGGAGGCCAGGAAGAGGAGGTCGGTGGCGGTGCCGTGGGCTCCGGTGCCGTTGCTCTCGTGGAACTCCCTGATGTGGGGGGTGAGTTGGGCGCGCCTGGTTGCCCGGGTGCGGGTGGCCAGGGCGCGTTGTCGTTCCAGGGCGGTGAGGGACAGGACCTTGCCCGTGCGGGCACCGGGGACCGCGATACCGCCCTCCGCGAGCATCGGGATCTTGCTGAGGTGTACGCCGAACTTCTTGCCGAGGATGCTGAAACTGAGCTTGTTCAGGCCGTCGATCACCCAGTTCGCGAAGGCGACGAGGCCGGAGATCGGTCCCTTTACGACCCCGGCTACGGTCTGGGCGCCGGTCGCGACGAACTGGCCCATCGCGCGCAGGGTGTTGGCGGTGGCGTCCTTGACCCGGGTGAAGGCTCGGGGGATTTCCTTGGTGATCCAGTTCAGGGCTGGTTTGACGGCGTTCTTGAAGCCGCTCCAGATCGCGGAGACCTTGCCGGTGAGGGCGCGGGTGTCGCCGGTGGTCAGTGCCTTGGCGGCGGCGAAGCCGGTGTTGATGACCGTGCCGAGGACGGAGAGGGTTGTGGTGATCAGGGTGAGGTAGCCGGTGACGTAGGTGTTCACCGCGCCGGCGATCAGTTTGAGGATCGGGCCGAGGATCGTGAGGTAGCTCTGGACGTACTTCAGGATCAGCGTGGCCAGTTGGTCCATCAGGCGTTGGCCGGTCTCGGAGTTCAGGGCGATGTCCAGCAACCAGCCGGCTAGGGGGAGCAGGATGCCGGCTACGAAACCGATCGGGTTGGCTCGGGTGAGGGCGTTGATGACGATCATGACGCCGGAGCCGATGGTCATCGCGGTGCCGAAGGTGTCGAGGAGGCCGCCGAGGACGCCGGAGGCTGCGATGAGGGTGCCGACCATGGCGAAGACTCCGCCGAGGTTGGTGGTGAGTCTGCCGAGGGATTTACCGGCGGACCTGACCGTGGTGGCGGTGGACTTGATGCCGGAGGCGGCGGTGGTGGCGGTCTGGGCGGTTCTGGTCACGGAGCGGGTGGCGGTGTCCGCGTTCGTCTTGATCTGCTGGACGGCTGTGGCGGTTTGGGTGGTGGGGGCGGTGACGCGGTCGAGATCGGCGGCGGCGCCTGTGACGCGCTGCGCGAAGGACCGAACGCCGGAGTGGGTCTGCTCGACCCTGGTCCGGAAGGAGCGCAGGGCGGCGGCGGCATCGGCGAGGGGACTGGCCGCGCTGCTCATCCGCGTGCCTTCGCCAGGAACATCAGCGCGTCGGCGGTGCGCTGCGGGGTGCTGGTGTCGGCGGCGTAGTAGTTCTCGATGTGGAGTGCGCTGCCGTCGCTGCCGGAGACGCCCGCGTACGCCCGGCCCCGTGAGGCCGCTGCCTTGAGGAGCCGGTCGAGCTTGCTGAGCGGGAGTACGGCTTCTGCCTCGCCGGCCTCGGCCAGGAGCGCGGGGACGCCGCCGGAGCGGGGCATGACGACGCCGCCGGTGGCCAGCGCGGGGATCCTCGGCAGGCTGACGCCGAAGGTCTTGCCGCCGACCATCGGGACCCAGCCGGGGATGGAGACGTGGATGCCGTTGAGGGCGCCGATCGCGCGGTTGATGAGACCGATGACGGCGTTGATCGGGTCGCGGACCGCGCCCCTGATGCCGTCGAAGGCCCGGCTCGCGATGCCCTTCAGGCCGCCCCAGATGCTGGACAGCCGGTCTTTTACGGCCCGGAAGGCGTCCGGGATCGCGGACTTGACCCAGCTGACGACCGGCGAGATGACGGCCTTGATGCCCTTCCAGACGTTGGAGACGACCGTGCTGATCGCCTTCAGGACGCCGGTGATGATCGACTTCCATACGTTGACGTAGGTCCTGATGACCGTGGCTACGGCCTTGACGATGTTCGTGATCGCCGTCTTGATGCCGCTCCAGACCGACTTGATCAGCTTGCCGGCGTTCTTCATGATCGGCTCGATGGCCTTCATGACGCTGCTGATCACGGCCTTGATGACCTCGAAGGCCTGCTTCAGGACCTTCTGCATGGTCTTCGAGTTGGTCACCATGTCGATGACCTTGTCTATGAGCGGTTGGAGCAGGCTCATGAGCAGGCCGAAGAAGTTGCCTTTCATCGACTTGTTCATCTTGTCCTGGCCCTTGGCCGCCTTGCCGGCCCCGGACTCGTATTTGCTGAGATTGGTGCCGGCGCTGGAACCGGTCTTGCCGGCCTTGGCGAGGGACACCTCAGCCCGGTCGGAGGCGGTCTTGAGGTCTTTCAGTTCCTTTCCGGAGTCCTGGGCCGCGGTCTTGAACTGCTTGAGCTGGCCTTCGCCGGACTTCGCCTTGTCGCCGATGCTCTTGACGGCGGTGCCGGCCGTGCTCGCCTGGGTCTGGAAGTTCCTGAGTCCGGCGGCCGTTCTGGAGAGTGCCTGAACGAGAGACATGTGTTATCCGATCCTTTCGCAGCTCCGGGTCACGCCCGGTCTGCTTCGACCGATCGCGCTCAGATGCCTGCCAGAGCCTGGCTCAGAGCGGTGACGGAGGCTTTCATTTCATTGAGGTTCTGTCTCACGTGTTTTCCGGATCCTCCGGAGCCCGAAGCGTCCGCACCGGCTTTGTGCAGTCTGGTGACAAGACTCTCGATCTCGCGGTTCGCCTTGTCCGCGGATTCCTGGGCGCGGTGAATACCCTTGTGCAGGCCTTCGGCGCGGGACTTCTGGTAGTAGAAGCGATCGAGCTCGTTCCGCAGGGAACCGGGCTTTATCGCCCCCTCCAGATGGTCGACCCTTCCGGGGATTCCCTTGAGCTTGGCTTCCAGCTCCTTCTTGTCTTTTTCTTCGTCTTCCTTCCTCTGTTTCTCCTGCGCTTCAAGTTGGAGCCGTGTCTGCTTGCCCTGCTTGTCGAACATTTCCCTGGTGAACTGGGCCGCAGACTTGAGGAAATTTCCGGCGTCTTTCCTCTTCCACTCCTTGATGAGCGTGATGTCCAGCTTCAGTGCCTGTATGTCTATCTTGAAGAACTGAAGGCCGACGACGAGGCCGAGCATCATCAGTCGGAATTCCTTGTAGTTTTTCTTCATCTCCTTGATGGTGACATCCGTTGCGTCGGCATCCGCCCTGAGCTGCGAAACCGTCGGTGACAGCTTTTCGAGATCGGAGAGCCTGATCATGACATTCGGCTTGTTCGACGGAGCCTTGCCCAGCTCGGTCCTGATGTCCCTGATGTTCTTCTCGGCTGTCTCCAGATCTCGATCGACCTGTGCCAGACTTCGGGGCATGCGTCCTCCTTGGACAGCAAGAAGGGCCCGGCTTCCGAAGCCGGGCCCTATTCGGGCGCGATGTGGTTCTGGATACTTTTATCAGAATGTTTCCGCCAGGATCAGCCAGGTCGCAAAAGCCAGGCCGACACAGCCGGCGCCCAACGCGAGGATCTCACTCGTCTTGAGTCTCCCTGGCAAGAGGGACGGGAGACTGATGCTGCTCGGTGCTGCCGGGTCGTATATGACCTCGGTGAGATCGCCTTCCTTCGAGCCGAGCGGCGGATAGGGAATGCCGTCTCCAGCCTCGGCCGTCATCTCTGTTCCGTCCGGCAGAGTGAAGACGACCACGGGGTAATAGGTGGGGCTCCCGTCCTCGGACGTCTCCGTACGGAACCTGACCAATTCGGCCGTCGTTCTGACTCCGCGCAACCGAAGGCG
The DNA here is from genome assembly GCF_043200035.1 of Streptomyces sp. NPDC048504. NCBI lineage: Bacteria > Bacillati > Actinomycetota > Actinomycetes > Kitasatosporales > Streptomycetaceae > Streptomyces > Streptomyces sp. NPDC048504. The sequence continues at coordinate 247,955 of NZ_JBICXA010000014.1, read as the reverse complement.
GCAGCGACGTAGCACCTCGAATGCGAAACCTATACAGATGATGCCGGTGATGGCAGCGCCGATACCGCCTGCCAGCCGCTCGATGGTCATGCCCGGACCGTACCCGTTCCCGACCCACCCGATACCGCTGACGGGGATGACCGAACCTCTCCGGTGGTTCACCCGCTGAGAGTTACCGCGAATTTTCCTCGGCCGGCTGCGGGCCGAGGGCCAGAAGCGCCAGAACCGATACGCGGACGATGACGCCGGCGAGCAGGGCCGTGAGGAAGTCGTCGACGTGGAGGCCGAATTCCGTCATCGAGCCCAGCCACGAGACGAGCAGCCAGATCAGGGTGTCCTGGACGATGCCGATCGCGGCCTGGATCAGCAACGGGATCGGGCCGGCGTTTCGGATGTCGCCCGGGTAGGTGTAGATCAGCTGGTTCAGGATGAGGAAGACGCAGCCGCCCACGACGATCCCCGCCCACCTCGGGTCGTCCGCCATCACGCTGACACCGGGGAGAAAGGTGGCGAGTCCCACGCCGAGGCAGGCGCCGAGTGCCCGTCTTTTCTTGTACATGGCGAGAATCTTGGGGCCCTGATCCTGGCGGACACAAGGGTTCAGCCCGCCGCTACGCCTCCGTTCGCAGCAGCCCTGAACCCAGGGCCCCCGCGAACTCCGTCCACGCCTTGCGGCTCACCGTCGCCCACGGCAGCTCCGGGTGCTTCGAGTCGCGGAGGGCGATGAGGGGGCCGGCCTCGGCCATCTCGACGCAGGCGTTGGCGGATGCCTCGGAGTACGAGGACTTGCGCCACTTCGGCTCGGACACGGGGCACCTCTTACAGGTCGTCGGCGATCGAGAGGATGAGGTCTCTCGACTTGTTCGGATTCAACGCGACCCGTTCGACCAAGTCCAGCCGTCGTCGGAAGTTGGCCAGTTGGGTCGGTGAGTCGAAGAACACCGCGCCGATGGGGGAGTCCACTTCCACCGTGTCCAGGTGGGGGCTGGCGGCGGAGACGTACATCAACGTGTCGCCGGCCATGGGGAAGCCCTCGGCGGTGAACGGAATCACGAGCAGCCGGACGTTGGGGCGCTCGCTCTCCTCCAGCAGCCGGCCGAGTTGGGCCTTGGCGACCCGGCGGCCTCCGGTGTGCATGCGCAGCGCCGTTTCGTGGACCATGCCGACGTACGGAACACCCGGCTCGTTCGCGATCACGGCGTGACGCGCCAGGCGCTGGGCGATCCTCAACTCGACCTCCAGGCGCGGCAGTGCCGGGATGAACAGGTCGAACAGTGCCCGTGCGTGCTCCTCGGTCTGGAAGAGGCCGGGGATGTGGGCGGTCTGCAGCGTGCGCAGGCCGGTGGCGTGATGTTCGAGTTCCGCCAGGTCCAGGAAGTCCGGCGGGATCTTGCCCCGGTACTCGTCCCACCAGCCCTTCGACCGTCCGCCGGTCATTGAGGCCAGTGCGTCGATCAGTTCGGTGTCGTCGCACTCGTAGATGCTCGCGAGGCGACGGAGGCGCTCCTCACTGATGCCGAATCGGCCGGCCTCGATGTTGGAGATCATCGTCCGGTCGGCGCCGAGCCGTTCGCCCGCGACCGGGGCGGACATGCCGACGCCCTCACGCAGTCTGCGCAGCTCGGCGCCGAAACGCCGTTGGCGAATGGTGGGGGTCTGTCGGGGTGCCATGGATCAACTCCTCGCTCGCGCGCACAGTTTGCCGACCTGCGAGCCGGGCGTCCACCTCGTTCGAGGATAGTACTCGTTTTAGTGAATCAGGTAGCACGCGTTTTAGTTCTGCTAGTACCTTGTGGCGCAAGCCGCTCATCGACTCCCCGCGAGGTGCACGATGGACCTTCCCCCCTTCAACACCACCCCCACCCGCGTCGGTTGGGACACCTCCGCCCTCGACCCCCTCCGCCCCGTCGCCGAAGCCCGGCACCGCACCCGCGTCTGGCTCCAAGATCACTGGAAACTGGGCGAGTTGGCCGACTCCGTCGAGCTCGCCGTGGGGGAGCTGTGCACCAACGCCGTACGGCACGGCGGCGGACTCGCGGCGTTGGAGCTGACGCTCGGGGTCGGGCGGGAGTTCGCTCCGCCGTTTCTGCGGGTGATGGTGACCGACCACGCCCCCGCGCTGGCGCCCGAACTGCCCGCGTGCGCCGACCTGTTGGACGAGGGCGGGCGGGGGCTGCGGCTCGTGGAGGCGTTGGCGCGGCGGTGGGGGTGGCACCGTACGGGGTTCGACGAGAAGCAGGTGTGGTGCACGTTCACCGTGTGAGCGGTGAGCGGTAGGCGGTGATCGGTGCTTACGGCCGGCCCCCGCGTCCCCGCCCCGCCTCCGTCAGCGCGTCCGTCCACCCGGCCGCGTACGCCCGCGACTCGCGCGTGAGCAACTCCTCGTACAGCCGGTCGAGCAGGGTCGTGCGGTCGGGGGCGGGGGAGTGCAGGAGGTGGGCGAGGCGGGTGTAGGTGTCGATCGGCTGCTGCGGGGAGTGACTCGTGCCAGTCGCCATGTCGTCGTCCTGCTTTCCTGTCTGTCCGCTCGGCTGGTGGTACAGGTGGCGCTCCTGGTGCGCTCGAAGCGTCGGTTCGAACTAGTGTACGAGTAATCCTGTGGCGGTGTTTCGTGTTTGCCGAAGACAGTTGCCCGCTGTGCGGGCCGGACCTGCGGTGATGCGGGGTGCTGTGGCAGTTGTGCCAGGTTGGTGAAGTAGGATCCGGCCGTTCTCCCGTCGGTGAATGAAAGGTGAATGACCAGGCCCGGTACGGCGTTTGGGGGCCTGTGTACGACGGTGGGCGGCGATGGGGCGGCCGTCCTCGCGCTGGGGGGCGCGGTGGGGCAGGGACGAGAGCAAGGCCTACGGGGTGGATGGGAACGCGAGCGACGCGCGGCAGACGCATGTGATCGACTGGCTCGAACAAGCCCCCGATCTTCCCCATCCCATCGCCCGGCTGTCCGAACTCGTCCTACGGCTCGGCCACGCCCCCGACGACCTGGTCATCCTGCCCCGCGCCGAACTCGACCGGCGTGAACTGGCCGCCTACAGCGCGGGTTGGGCCGACGTGGTCGACGAGCAACTCCCGGCCGTACGGCGGGCGTACGAGCAACGGATCACCGCCGCCTACCTCCAGGGGCAGGAGGACGCCCGCGCCGGGCGCAGGCCGCACCGGGTGCGGGATCGCGATCATGTCGGTGGTGACGTCATCCAGCTTCCGTACGTCCAACTGCTGAGCGCTCCGCCTGAGTTGACGCGAGTAGAAGAGCGGGGGGAAGAGGAGCGGGTTGCGGCGGACGGCCCCCGGGACCAGGTGGACCCCGAAACCGATCCCGACATCCTCCTCACCGCCCGCGAGGTGCGGGAGAAGCGAGCCACGCCCGCCGAACGGCGCTCGGTCGTACGGCGCAACGGGCGGGCCAGCGTGCCTCCGCTGACCGCCGGAACCGGGCGCGACAACGGACGCAGGACGGAGTCGTCCGAATCCTCGCCGGGCCGGCACGGCATCCGGAGCGAGGAACGCCCCCGGCTCTCCGCCAAGGCCCGTGCCCTCGCGGACGAGTTGGAGGGCCGGGCCACCGGCGGGCGCCGGGACGCGCAGGACGGCCCGGCGGACTGACAATCAGCCGAAGAACCGGGCCAGTTGGACCGTCGACGGCGCCGCATCCGTATCCGCAGCCACCGTCTCCTCGGTCTCCCCGCCCGGTGTCTCCTCGCCGCCGGTGTCCGTGTCGTCGTACGACGGACGCGGTACCGGTGCCGGGGGGTCCGGCTGGTCGCCCTCCTCCGAGTTGACGGAGGCGAACATCCAGTTCGCGGCGGCGAGATGGTCCACGGCGGCGGCCAGCAGATGGTCGGTCACCGACCAGTCGGCTGCCTCGCCGTGCAGCTCCCGGTTGAGGGCGCTGTCGTGCGGCAACTGCCTGATGAGCACGGTGAGTCGGCGCGCGGAGAGCCGGTCACGGTGCCAGTCGAGCAGATCGATGCCGTAATAGCGGAGCAGGTCCGCTTCGAGGGCCTCGGCGTGTTCGTCCACGAACCCGACGAGGCTCAGCCTTCCCCCAGGCCGAGCCCGGTCTCCTTGCCGTAGGCCTCCAGGATGGCGGCGATGTCCTGCATCGTGACCTCGTGCTGCTCGAAGCGGCTGAACTGCTTCTCGCCCAGGAGGAGTTGGAGCAGCCCGTCCACGTCGTTGTCGTCGAGCTTGCGCAGCGCCTTGGCGGTGGCGCGGGTCAGCTCGGTGGGGAGGGTGTAGCTCTCGGTGTCGAGCTCGAACGACCAGGTACGGCCGAGGGCTTCGAGCCGCTGGGCGCGGGCCGCGTTGACGTCGAAACGGGTCATGGCGATGAGTACTCCTTTACAGGCGAACAGGTGCTTCGGAAAAGGGGAGTTGGGCCCGGGGTGGGACGGGCCGGCCTGCCCGCCCCACCCCGGTGGGTCAGGACGCGGCGTACGCGGTGTCCTTCATCACGAAGCTGGCAAGCGGCGAACCGTCGGCCGCCGACATCGCGCTGAACGTGATGCCGAGCTGGGCCGCGGACTTGCGGGCCAGCTTGATGTCGTCCGACGCGGTGACCTGGCCGCGCCGGATGCCGAAGCGGTACGTCACGGTCGAGCCGTCGCTCGCCCGCACATCCGTGAACTCCAGCCCGAGAGCGCGGACATCGGCGAACGGCCGGTCGGCGATGTCGTACTGGTAGACGCCCGTCGAACCGGTCACCGCGCTGACCCCGCCGCCGCCCATGAAGAACGGCAGCGTGTCCTCGTTGAACTGCATCAGCGAGAACTTCAGGGTCAGGTCGCGGTCCGAGTACACGAAGTGCACCGGGCTGACCGCCTGCCACACGTCGACCGGCTCCAGCTTGTCCTTCTTGCTGAAGGTGACGCCGTCACCGGAGGTGAACCCGAGGTTCTTCCAGGTCGCCCAGTCGGTGGCGGTGTCGGTGGAGAAGGTCGACGGGACGTCGGTGTCGGCCGGGGCGACGTAGAGGCGGCCTACGCCGGCGATGCGGATCTCGGAGGAGTTGGTTCCTGCCATGGTGAATCTCCTTGTTTTCCAGGTGAGTTGGGATGGGGTGCCGTCGTACTCGGGAGGTCCGGGTACGAAGAAGGCCCCGCCGGGGGGTGGCGGGGCCTTCGGTCTGTGGGGCGCGGAGCGTCCGGGGGATCGGTGGAGGGGATCAGTAGACGTCCACGTACACCTTCATCACCGTGACGTAGCGGTTGGCCGCGGAGTAGAGGTAGTCGGGCAGCCAGCGCGGGCCGTCCTGCTCCTCGACCTCGGTGACGAGGTTCGTGCCGTACTTGTTGTTCGCCATCGCCAGTACGGCCTGACGGGCGTCGTTGGCCAGGACGTGCGCGGCCTGCTTGGTCGGGCCGTACACCTCCAGCTCGATCAGCGGCTGGTCGACATGGCGTTCGCCGACCCAGGCGCCGCCGCGCCGGTTGACGAACACGGCGGCGGCCGTGCCGTCGAAGCCGGTCGGCGCCTGTACGGCGACGATCGCGCCGGAGAGCCGGGAGTCGTCCTCCAGGATGTCGACGATCATCGCCTCGACGTCGGGGAAGGCGCTCGGTGGAGTGGGTGTGGTCATGCCGGGTCACCTCGGGGCAGCTTCGGGAGGGCGTGCGGGACGCGGCGGTACACCTGCACACCGCGACGGGGCACTGAGCGGCCGGCCTGCGGGCGCAGCTCCGCCGCTGCACCAACTGTGACAGACGAGCGTGCGCGCACGCAACTAAAAACCGAGAACCGGGTGAGTGGGGGAGGTTGAGGGGGGTGGGGGAGGGGCGGGGAAGGGGGGAGGAGTCTGGGAGCGGAGAGGGAGGGGCCAGTTCCCTCGTACCGCGAACCGGCGAACCGGCGAACCGGTGACCGTTGGGGGCCGGTCAGTCGGTCATCAGCAGCCGCGCGTCCTCGTGCCGCACGTGTCCTACGGCTTCCGCGGCCGGCGCCTCGTTCGGCAGGAACTGCTCGACCACGCGAACGAACATCTCCCGCCGGTCGGCCGGCACCCCCAGCGCATCCGCGACCTCCTCCAGCGTGGGGCGACGGGCGAACTCGGCGCCGGGTGCGGGGGAGGCCAAGTAGTCGTGGGGGTCGGCGAGTTCCTCCGCGGTGAGCCGGCCGGAGCGGATGAGCATGTCGCGGACCGGCACGCCCAGCACGCGGGCGAGCCTGCGTGTGGTCTCCAGGTCCGGCATGCTCTGGCGCTGCAGCAGGCGCGTGACGGCGGCCCGGTGGACTCCCGCCTCGTCCGCTATCCGGGACTTGCCGCCGCCGCGCGGGCTGTCGATGTCGTAACCGCGGTCGCGCATCAGGTCCTCGACCCACGCGGCGAACGCGTCCAGATCCTGGCTGGTCATCTGTGTGCTCGCTTCCTTTGGATGGCAGCGAGTTTAGCTTGCTTGCGCGCACGGAATTACGTGCTCGCGTGCAAGCACTAAGGAAAATCGGCTCAATTAGGGGGAGGTTCGGTGGAGATGAGGACGCGGGGGCCGGTTTCGTGACGGGTTGTCGCCGGGTCTGTGACGTGAGTGACCAAAGTTTACGTTGCGAGCGCGCGCGCAATCTGTAAACCTGGACGACCGCACGGCACTTGCCAGCTGCCTGTGCCACACCCGTCCTCCAGGGAGGCCCCATGCCCACCGACACCTGCCCACCACCGCGCTCCTACGACTACGACGGACCCGTGGGCTGGCAGACCGCCGCCGCCTGTGCCGGGCTCCCGCCCAAGGCCGTCTTCTCCAAGAAGGTCAAGGAGGCCGCCCCCGTCCTGCGGGCCTGCGCCCGTTGCCCGGTACGGCGGGACTGTGAGCGGATCGTCGCCCCGGCCGACAACTGGTTCGACGGCGTCTGCGGCGGCCGCCTCTACCGCTCCGGGCGCCCGGTCGAGATCCCCGCGCACCTTCTCCCGGCCGTGTCGGTCGTGCCGGTTCCTCGGGGAGGTTCCCTTGCCTGACCCGAGTCCGGCGTCCGCCGCGGCGGACCCGACCACGCATGCCGCCCTCTGGATCGGCACGCTGCTCCAGCAGTTCCCCGAACTGACCGTCGAACTCGCCCCCGGCCGCACCTCACCGGCCCACCGCGCCCCCGCCCCGCCGCCCCCGCCCGGCCTCGCCGACCGGCTCCGCGAGGAACGCGCCGAGGCCCTCCTCCTGGAACAACGGCACGGACTCGTCGTCCCCGGCCACAGCGCGGCCCCGCTGCGCCTGCACATCTCCGACACGATCCGGGACATCACGGACGGCGTCGTAGAACTGGAAGAGGCCGTGCGGGACCGCCTCGGGCTGCCCCGGGCGCGGCGGGCGTCCGTGCCCGAGCGGTTGCGGCGGATCGCCGCGCTGCTCGACGAGGTGGCCGCCGACGCCGTACTCGCGGCGCATGTACGGGACGAGACGCGGCGGATGGCGCGGCGCTGTGCGCGTGCGCTGGGGGACACCGAGACGGTCGTACGGGTGTCGGGGCGCTGCCCCTGGTGCGACTCGGTCTCGTTGCGGGCCTTCCCGGACCGCGGCGCGGTGCTCTGTGTGAACCCGGCCTGCCGTTGCTCGGTGCCGGACTGCGGCTGCCACGACGACCCGGCCTACCGGCACACCTGGAACGAGGGGGAGTGGGAGCGATGACGGGTACGAGGAGTGGGCTGCCGACGTTGATTCCCGGGCCGCTCGCCGCGCAGGAGGCCGGGGTCGCGCCCGCCACCATCCGCAAGTGGGTCCAGCTCGGGCATCTGGCGCCGGTCGGCAAGGCGGGGCGCGCGCAGCTGTTCCGGCTGGAGGACGTGTTCGCGGCGGAACGTGCCGCCGGGGGCGGTCGCCGCGCACGCTGAGGGACGGCGGGACGGCCACCCCGCTCCCCTCTCTTCTGTACGGGGGTCTGTACGGGGGCGGGGGTGGCCGACCTCTTTCGGTATTGATGGGGAACCGGTGCCGTTTTCGGTGCGTTGGAGCATCATGGAGGCATTCGGTCTCCGGCGCCGGGGGAGGTGTTCCGTGTCGTACCCGACACCGTGGCAGGGGCAGTGGCCAGGACCGCACCAGCCGTCGCCGGCACAGGCCGGGGCGTCGATGCTGGCCGCGACCGCGGACCGGGAGCGGGCGGTGGACGTGCTCCGGGCCGGTTTCGCCGAGGGGCGGCTGCGTGAGGACGAGCTGGAGAAGCGGGTCGCCCGGGCCTACGACGCCCGTACGGTGGGCGAGTTGATGCTGCTGGTCGCCGATCTGCCCCAGGGTCCGCAGGTGACGCCTGTCCTCCAGGGGCCGCCGCCGGGATTCCGGCCGGTGCCGCCGACGTTCCTGCCGCCCCCGGTGCCGCCGACCAACGGCAAGGCGGTCGGCTCGCTGGTCTGCGGCCTGCTCATCGTGCCGACGCTGGGCCTCACCGGCATCCCCGCGGTGATCCTCGGCCACACCGCCCGCGCCGAGATACAGCGGACCGACGAGGGCGGCGACGGCCTCGCCCTCACCGGCCTGGTCTTCGGCTGGCTCGCGGTGACGGGCTGGGCCCTGATGCTGCTCCTGATGATCGCGGCGACGGCGAGCTCTACGTGAGGGTGCGTGCCGTAGATTCGAAGATCGCTGAGGGGGTGCGGCTTCGGCATCTCCCGTGTCGAGCCGTGGGTGGCACCCATTTGTTTTGACCGCAGCGAATGAGGTAGGTACGCTCAGACCTTGTGCCTGGGGTGTGCCCTGGCTCCCGTGCGTGCCTTGAACCGCACTAGGGGAGTCGACACCGGCCACCGCGATCCGCGCCCCTTTTGCTTACCGGCGAAAGTCTGCGCGATCCGACACACCCGACCGCGTGGGTCGGCGACGTTCCAGGTTAGCTTCACCATCGGCACACAGAAACCGGAGAAGTAGTGCCTACGATCCAGCAGCTGGTCCGGAAGGGCCGGCAGGACAAGGTCGAGAAGAACAAGACGCCCGCACTTGAGGGTTCCCCTCAGCGTCGTGGCGTCTGCACGCGTGTGTTCACGACCACCCCGAAGAAGCCGAACTCGGCCCTGCGTAAGGTCGCGCGTGTGCGTCTGACCAGCGGGATCGAGGTCACCGCTTACATTCCGGGTGAGGGACACAACCTGCAGGAGCACTCCATCGTGCTCGTGCGCGGCGGCCGTGTGAAGGACCTGCCCGGTGTTCGCTACAAGATCATCCGCGGTTCGCTTGACACCCAGGGTGTGAAGAACCGCAAGCAGGCCCGCAGCCGCTACGGCGCCAAGAAGGAGAAGTAGAAAATGCCTCGTAAGGGCCCCGCCCCGAAGCGCCCGGTCATCATCGACCCGGTCTACGGTTCTCCTCTTGTCACCTCCCTGATCAACAAGGTGCTGCTGAACGGCAAGCGCTCCACCGCCGAGCGCATCGTGTACGGCGCCATGGAGGGCCTGCGCGAGAAGACCAGCAACGACCCGGTCATCACGCTGAAGCGCGCGCTGGAGAACATCAAGCCCACGCTTGAGGTCAAGTCCCGCCGAGTCGGCGGTGCGACGTACCAGGTTCCGATCGAGGTCAAGCCCGGTCGCGCCAACACGCTCGCGCTGCGCTGGCTGGTCGGTTACTCCCGCGCCCGTCGCGAGAAGACCATGACCGAGCGTCTGCTCAACGAGCTTCTGGACGCTTCGAACGGCCTCGGCGCGGCCGTCAAGAAGCGCGAGGACACCCACAAGATGGCCGAGTCCAACAAGGCCTTCGCGCACTACCGCTGGTAGTCGCTACCCACATCGAGACCGAGAGAAGACGAAAGCCTTATGGCTACCACTTCACTTGACCTGGCCAAGGTCCGCAACATCGGGATCATGGCCCACATCGACGCGGGCAAGACGACCACCACCGAGCGGATCCTCTTCTACACCGGCGTCAGCTACAAGATCGGTGAAGTCCACGACGGCGCCGCCACCATGGACTGGATGGAGCAGGAGCAGGAGCGTGGCATCACGATCACCTCTGCTGCCACCACCTGTCACTGGCCGCTTGAGGACAACGACTACACGATCAACATCATCGACACCCCGGGGCACGTCGACTTCACCGTCGAGGTGGAGCGTTCGCTGCGCGTCCTCGACGGTGCCGTCACGGTGTTCGACGGTGTCGCCGGTGTCGAGCCGCAGTCCGAGACGGTGTGGCGTCAGGCCGACCGTTACGGCGTCCCGCGCATCTGCTTCGTGAACAAGCTCGACCGGACCGGCGCGGAGTTCCACCGCTGCGTCGACATGATCAAGGACCGCCTCGGTGCGGTGCCGCTGATCATGCAGCTGCCGATCGGTGCCGAGATGGACTTCAAGGGCGTTGTGGACCTGGTCCGCATGAAGGCGCTCGTGTGGTCCGCCGAGGCGGCGAAGGGCGAGATGTACGACGTCGTCGACATCCCGGCCACGCACGCCGAGGCCGCCGAGGAGTACCGCGGCAAGCTGGTCGAGGCCGTCGCCGAGAACGACGACGAGATCATGGAGCTGTTCCTGGAGGGCGTCGAGCCCACCGAGGAGCAGCTGTACGCCGCGATCCGCCGCGTCACCATCGCGTCCGGCAAGTCCAAGGGCATCACGGTCACCCCGGTGTTCTGTGGCACCGCGTTCAAGAACAAGGGCGTCCAGCCCCTGCTCGACGCGGTCGTGCGCTACCTGCCGACCCCCCTCGACGTCGAGGCCATCGAAGGCCACGACGTCAAGGACCCCGAGGTCGTCGTCAAGCGCAAGCCGTCCGTGGACGAGCCGCTGTCCGCGCTCGCGTTCAAGATCATGAGCGACCCGCACCTGGGCAAGCTCACCTTCGTCCGGGTCTACTCGGGCCGCCTGGAGGCGGGTTCGGCAGTGCTGAACTCGGTCAAGGGCAAGAAGGAGCGCATCGGCAAGATCTACCGCATGCACGCGAACAAGCGTGAGGAGATCGAGTCGGTGGGCGCCGGCGACATCGTCGCCGTCATGGGCCTGAAGCAGACCACCACCGGTGAGACGCTGTCCGACGACAAGAACCCGGTCATCCTGGAGTCCATGGACTTCCCGGCGCCGGTCATTCAGGTCGCCATCGAGCCCAAGTCCAAGGGTGACCAGGAGAAGCTGGGTGTAGCCATCCAGCGTCTCGCGGAGGAGGACCCCTCCTTCCAGGTTCACTCGGACGAGGAGACCGGCCAGACCATCATTGGCGGTATGGGCGAGCTGCACCTCGAGGTGCTGGTCGACCGTATGCGCCGTGAGTTCAAGGTCGAGGCCAACGTCGGTAAGCCGCAGGTCGCGTACCGTGAGACGATCCGCAAGGCCGTCGAGCGTGTGGACTACACCCACAAGAAGCAGACCGGTGGTACCGGTCAGTTCGCCAAGGTGCAGATCGCGATCGAGCCCATCACCGAGGCCGACGGTCCGGCGTACGAGTTCGTGAACAAGGTCACCGGTGGCCGTATCCCGCGGGAGTACATCCCGTCGGTGGACGCCGGTGCGCAGGAGGCCATGCAGTTCGGCATCCTCGCCGGGTACGAGATGACGGGTGTCCGCATCACGCTGCTCGACGGTGCCTACCACGAGGTCGACTCCTCCGAGCTCGCGTTCAAGATCGCCGGCTCGCAGGCCTTCAAGGAGGCCGCGCGCAAGGCGAGCCCTGTGCTCCTGGAGCCGATGATGGCCGTAGAGGTCACCACGCCCGAGGACTACATGGGTGACGTGATCGGCGACATCAACTCCCGCCGTGGCCAGATCCAGGCCATGGAGGAGCGTGCCGGTGCGCGCGTCGTGAAGGGCCTCGTGCCCCTCTCGGAGATGTTCGGCTACGTCGGCGACCTCCGCAGCAAGACCTCGGGTCGCGCAAGCTACTCGATGCAGTTCGACTCCTACGCCGAGGTTCCCCGGAACGTCGCCGAGGAGATCATCGCGAAGGCCAAGGGCGAGTAACACACACCGTTTGCACGCTTTAGGCTTGACACCGACCGCCGGGGTTCACCCGGGAGGGCAGACCCCGGCGGGCGGCATCCCAGCAAAGATCACCTGGCGCCGATGAGTAAGGCGTACCAGAACCACTCCACAGGAGGACCCAGTGGCGAAGGCGAAGTTCGAGCGGACTAAGCCGCACGTCAACATCGGCACCATCGGTCACATCGACCACGGTAAGACGACCCTCACGGCCGCCATTACCAAGGTGCTGCACGACGCGTACCCGGACCTGAACGAGGCCTCGGCCTTCGACCAGATCGACAAGGCTCCTGAGGAGCGCCAGCGCGGTATCACGATCTCGATCGCGCACGTCGAGTACCAGACCGAGACGCGTCACTACGCCCACGTCGACTGCCCCGGTCACGCGGACTACATCAAGAACATGATCACGGGTGCCGCGCAGATGGACGGCGCCATCCTCGTGGTCGCCGCCACCGACGGCCCGATGCCGCAGACCAAGGAGCACGTGCTCCTGGCCCGCCAGGTCGGCGTTCCGTACATCGTCGTCGCCCTGAACAAGGCCGACATGGTGGACGACGAGGAGATCCTGGAGCTCGTCGAGCTCGAGGTCCGTGAGCTCCTCTCCGAGTACGAGTTCCCGGGCGACGACCTGCCGGTCGTCAAGGTCTCGGCGCTCAAGGCTCTCGAGGGCGACAAGGAGTGGGGCCAGACGGTCCTCGACCTGATGGCCGCCGTCGACGAGTCGATCCCGACCCCCGAGCGTGACGTCGACAAGCCGTTCCTCATGCCCGTCGAGGACGTCTTCACGATCACCGGTCGCGGTACGGTCGTCACCGGCCGTATCGAGCGTGGTGTCCTGAAGGTCAACGAGACCGTTGACATCATCGGCATCAAGCAGGAGAAGACCACCACCACGGTCACCGGCATCGAGATGTTCCGCAAGCTGCTCGACGAGGGCCAGGCGGGCGAGAACGTCGGCCTCCTCCTCCGTGGCATCAAGCGCGAGGACGTCGAGCGCGGCCAGGTCATCATCAAGCCCGGCTCGGTCACCCCGCACACGGAGTTCGAGGCGCAGGCGTACATCCTGTCCAAGGACGAGGGCGGCCGTCACACGCCGTTCTTCAACAACTACCGTCCCCAGTTCTACTTCCGCACCACGGACGTGACCGGCGTCGTGACCCTCCCCGAGGGCACCGAGATGGTCATGCCGGGCGACAACACCGAGATGACGGTTTCGCTCATCCAGCCCGTCGCCATGGAAGAGGGCCTGAAGTTCGCCATCCGCGAGGGTGGTCGCACGGTGGGCGCCGGCCAGGTCACCAAGATCAACAAGTAGTCTTGGCTGCTTGTCTTGGCTGATCCGACCGGTCTCTGACTGGTAGGTCTCGAAGGGGCCCGTACGACTTCGGTCGTACGGGCCCCTTTGTTGTTCGCCGGCTGCCGCCCGCCGGTTGCTGTTACGAAACTATTCGGCGGGTACGACCCGTTGTCCCCTCCTTCCACTCGTCCCACCATTTGTCATGCCGCTGAGCAAATTCGCTTCGGAGGGATGAGTCATGGGCGAGCGCGTGAGCCGAAGAGCCGTTCTGGGTGCGGGACTTGCCGCAGTGCCGGTCTTGTCGTCGAGGGGCCCGCGGTCCATGGACGCGGGTGCGTACATCTCCTTCTCGCGTACGACGGGTGCCTTCCCCCTCGTAGGCGCCCCGGTCGTGGTGGACCCCGACGATCACCCCGGAGTCGTACGGGTAGCAGGGGATCTGCGCGACGACATCGAACGCGTCACCGGCGTACGCCCCGGCAGCGCGCTCGCGCGGGCGCGTGAGGTGGTGCTGGTCGGCACGATCGGGCGCAGCGCGCTGATCGACGGCTTGGTGGCCGCCGGGAAGCTGGACGTGTCCGGGGTGCGGGGCCGGTGGGAGACCTCGCTGCAGACGGTGGTCGAGCGGCCGATGCCGGGTGTGGAGCGGGCGTTCGTCGTCGCGGGGAGCGACCCGCGCGGCACGATCTTCGGTGCGTACGACGTGTCGTACGGCATCGGGGTCTCGCCCTGGCACTGGTGGGACGACGTGCCGCCGACGCACCGTGACGAGGTGTGGGTGCTGCCCGGGCGGTACTCGCAGGGCACCCCGGTGGTGAAGTACCGCGGCTTCTTCATCAACGACGAGAATCCGGCGCTGGGGACGTGGGCGCCGACGTACTTCGGGCCGGGGAAGGCGCCGGGGTATCCGGGTGGCTTCACCGCGGACTTCTACGGCCAGGTCTTCGAGGTGCTGCTGCGGCTGAAGGGGAACTACCTCTGGCCGGCGGTGTGGGGGCGGGCCTTCGCGGAGGACGACCCGGAGAACCATCGGCGGGCCGCGGAGTACGGGATTGTCATGGGCACGTCGCATGAGGCGCCGATGATGCGGGGGATCGAGGAGTGGAACCGGCATGCCGTGGCCGCCGTCCGGGACTCCTCCGGCGCGATCGTGACCGCGGGGCACGATCCGTACGGCGGGACGGGGGAGTGGTCGTATCGGCACAACTCCCCCGCGATACGGGCCTATTGGCTCGCCGGTGTGCAGCGGATGGTCGACCAGGGCTTCGAGGGCGTCGTCACGCTCGGCATGCGCGGGAACGGTGACACGAGCCTCCCCGACGGCGACGGCATCGAGCTGATGCAGGAGATCATCGCGGCGCAACGGCAGATCATCGAGGAGGTGACGGGGCGGCCGGCGGCGGAGACTCCGCAGGTGTGGACGTTGTACAAGGAGGTGCAGCGGTACTGGGACCGGGGGTTGAGGGCGCCGGACGACGTGACGGTGGTCCTCACGGACGACAACTGGGGGAACATCCGTAAGCATCCGGATGTAGGGGGCAGGGCCGGGGATGGAGGCGGGTCGGGGGACGGCGAGCGGGCCGGGGGCTATGGCCTGTACTACCACTTCGACTACGTGGGCGCCGGGCGGAACTACAAGTGGGTGGACACGGCGAACGTGCGGAACGTGTGGGAGCAGCTGCACGCGGCGTACGCGTACGGGAATCGCGGGTTGTGGGTCGCGAATGTGGGCGACCTGAAGGGGAACGAGCTGCCGACCGAGTTCTTCCTCAACTACGCCTGGAATCCGGAGGGTTGGGATGCCTCGCGGCTGGGCGAGTGGGAACTGCGGTACGCACGCCAGAACTTCGGGGCGGGGCAGGCGCAGGAGATCGCTTCCGTGCTGGCGGCGTACGGGCAGTCGCAGGCCCGCCGCAAGCCGGAGTTGCTGAACCGGCGGATCACTCTCGTCGACGGCCAGGTGGTCTACGACGATCAGCAGACGCCATTCTCCTTCGGGCACCGGGAGTTGGAACGGGTCACGGAGGAGTGGCGGGAACTGGGGCGACGGGCCGAGCGGATCGGGCGGCGGCTGCCGGCCGGGGTGCGGGACGCGTGGTTCGAACTCGTCGGGTACGAGGTGCAGGCCACCGCCAACCTGTACGGGCTGCGGTCGGCCGAGTTCACGAACCTGCTCTACGCGGCGCAGGGCCGGGCCGCGACCAACGACCTCGCGGATGCGGCGGAGGCGGGGTTGGCGCGGGACCTCGCGTTGGCCGAGCGCTTCAACTCGGCGGTGGCGGGCGGGAAATGGCGGGGGTTCCAGAGCCAGCCGCACATCGACTACGGGGATGTGGAGCGGTACGGACCCAACGCCGGGTGGCAGCAGCCGGAGAGGGACAACGTGGCGTTGCCGGATGTGCTGTTCCCGGCGGTGCGGCGGATTGAGGTGCCGGGGGCGGCGGGGCTCGGGGTGTCGGTGGACGGTGCTTCGGGGTCGGAGTCGGGGGCGTGGTGGCCGGGGGGTGCGGCGGGGGTGGCGGCCGTACTCCCCGCGTTCAGTCCGTATCAGACGCGGCCGCAGCAGTTCGTCGAGGTGTTTAACCGGGGTCGTACCGCCTTCGATTACCGGATCGAGGTGTCGGTGCCGTGGTTGGTGGTGGAACGGCCGCGGGGGCGGGTCGAGCGGCAGGTTCGGGTGGAGGTGGGGGTGGACTGGGCGCGGGTGCCGGGGGGTTCTGGGGCGCGGGGGTCGTTGACGGTGCACGGTGCGGGGGAGTCGGTCACTGTCTCGTGCGTGGCGGAGACGCCGTCGGGGCGGGGGCTGCGGGGGTTCGTGGAGGCGGGCGGTTACGTGGCGATCGACGGGGAGCACTACGACCGGGCGGTCGGCGGGTGGCGTCGTATCGACGGCATCGGGCGGACGGGGGCGGGGGTGACGCCGTGGCCCGTGACGCTGCCGCGGCAGACGCCAGGTGGAGCGGGTGCGCCGCGGCTGGAGTACGAGGTGAGCCTGTTGGCCGCGGGTGAGGTGACGGTGTGGGCGTATCTGTCCCCTCGTAACCCTGCGTTGCCGACGGGCGGGTTGCGCTACGGCGTTTCCCTCGACGACGGGCCGATCGAGACCGTCGACATCAACATCGGTGCAGATGACGGGCTGTTGAACGCGGTGTGGGCGCGCAACACCTCCGACAACGTCAACGCGACGGCGACGAAACACTCCGTGACGAAGGCCGGGGTCCACCGGTTGAAGTTCTGGATGGTGGACCCGACGGTGGTGCTGCAGCGGCTCGTGATCGACACGGGGGGTCTGTCGGCGCTGTATCTGGGGCCGTTGGAGAGTCGGCGGGTGTAGCCCGTGGTTGAGCGCGGAGGGTGATGGGTGGGCGTTTCCGGTGGCGTGCCGGGTGTGCTGGACCTTTCGGGGGTGCCGAGTGTGCCGGGGGTCTCGGCACCACGGCCGGGTCTGGCTTCGTCGCCGGGTGAGAAACGGGCGGCGGCGCGGGCGATCGAGGACCACATCGAGCCCGGTACGCGTGCGGCGGGGCGTTGGGCGGACGACGAAAGCAGTGCCGCCGTACGGGAGTTCGCGGCGAAGGACGGGGATGGGTGGGTGACTTCGGGGGCCCTGAGGAAGGCGCACGGGGCGTGGGCGGACCAGGTGAAGAACCTGATGGACCGGTTGGGCGCGGAGAAGGACGCGTTACGGAGCGGGAACGCGGTGCTGACGAGTACGGACCTGGCGGTGGGGTCGACGTTGCGGGAGCGGTCCGCGTTGGACACGTTCTGAGGTGAGCGGGTCGGCGGGTCGGCGGGTCAACGGGCTTTCGGGTCGGCGGAGTTACTGGGCCGGCGGAGCTATTGGCCGGCGGAGTTATTAGGCCAGCAGAGCTATTGGGCCAGCAGAGCTATTGGGGCGACTGGGCGCATGCCGACGTATCACGAGATCATGACCACCGACCTCGCCGCGCTGACCACCGCGGCCGAGCGCTGGGACGGCATGGCGGGCGAGTTCGAGAAGCAGGAGGCGGCGTACCGGCGGGACGTGCACGGCATCTCCGTGGGCACGACGTGGACCGGGCTCAGCGCCGACGCGGCGAACGCCCGCTTCGACGTCACGCTAAGGCAGTTCCAGTACGCGCAGACGGAGGCCAAGGGGATCGCGGCGCTGCTGCGGGACGCGCACGACCGGTTCGTGGAGTTGCGGGGCCGGGTGGTGGCGGCGCGGTGGGACGCAGTCCGGGCGGGCATGCGGGTCTCGGAGTCCGGGGTGGTGAGCCCGAGTTCGGACCAGCCGGACACCCCCGCCGCTCCCCAGGCCGTACAGCCCTGGCAGGACGGGATCAACAAGGCCGTACGCGATGTGACGGACGCGGACACGGGCGTCCGGGTCGCGCTGGCGGCGGCGGTGATCGACTCCGAACTGCTGGCCGGTGGGCGGGGGTTCAACGGCAGGGCGATGGGCGACATCGAAGCGTACGAGGCCGAGGAGGCGGAGGGGTACCTGCAGAAGCTGAGCAGGGGCGGTGAATTGACGGACGCTCAACTCGCCGAGCTGGAACGGTCGTTCCGCGACAACAGCGAGGACGAGGGGTTCTCGCAGATGGTCCTGGACGACCTCGGTCCCACCGGCACGATCAAGCTCACGAACGAACTCAACGACCGCATCCACGTCCAGGGCGGCACGGGTGCGGGGGCGTACTCGGCGATCGAGACGGGCCTGGCGAACACCCTCGCTACGGCGACACGGGACACCAAGTCGCACTGGTACGGGGAGTGGCGTATCGAGATGCGACGCGTGGGCTTGGCGCGCTACGCCACGGACGCCCAGGGCCTCCACCTGGACAAGGCCGTCGGCTACCAGTCCCTCGTCACGCTGATGCGGAAGGGCCACGGCTATTCCGCTGGGATGGTCGAGGATCTCACCGACGACATGATCGCCGCCGAGAAGAAACACCCCGGGATCTGGCGGGTGAAGGGCACCTACGCCGGGGCGCGCGGCGGTTGGTTCGCCAACGACCCCGTCGACGGCATGCTCGGCATCATGAGCCGCGATCCGGCGGAGTCGGCGCGGTATCTCCATTCCGACGCCCACATGAAATACCTCATGAAGGACCGGGACTGGAATGTCACCCTGAACGACGAGGGGGTTTCGAAGGGCGGGCGTTATGTGCCCCGGTTGGACGGGGACGACCGGGCCGGCTTCGGGGCGGCGTTGCAGGCGGGGGCCACGGGGATCGATCCTGCGGATCCGCATGGCGGTCGGGTGGGGGATCGGGCGACTAACGATGCGGTGTTCAAGTCGGCGTTGACGTATCTGTCGGACAGCGGCGACGACTTTCCGCCGTCGCTGCGGAAACCGATGGCTAACGTTCTGGTCAATCATGGGGGGACTGTGCACGCGGCGATGAGTGAGGTGGATGTTGGCCATTCGCCCTTGGACCAGCATCAGCTTTTCGAGGTTGCTAAGCAGGTGTCGAAAGATGAGGGGGCCTATGGGGTGTTGAACGGTGGAATGAACCAGGCGATGGTGTCAGCCATTCACAACGACCACTCGAAATCAGCCGATTCCTTGAGCGGGGCCGGCCGGACCGTGGGATTCCTGGAGGAGGCGAGGGTACAGGCCGCCGGAGATCCGAAGGTCGCGGAGTTCCAGACCAAGCCGTTTTTTGACAAGGCGATCAGTTACATCCCTGTGGTCAGTGGTGATGTGCAGACGGGGTTCGACTATGTGACGGACCAGTGGCTGGCCGATGAGCAGCGGCGTCTGGACAACAAGCAGGCGGAGGACAACATCCAGGCGTACACCAGGCGCAACGGCCAACTGATGGCCCTCGCGGGCGAGTGGAAGAAGACCCATCAGCTGGACGGTAATCCGTACTACAACGCCAAAGAGGAGATCGGTAGAGCCGCCCGAGACGGGATGGCGCACGCCACTGGAATGTCCGGAGAACAAGCCACGTGAACGCTCGCCGAATCCTGATCGTGTTGTTACTGTCCATCCTTCTTGTGTCCTGCGGTAGTTCCACGTATCACGAGGTTCCGAAGGCGATTTGCGGGACCCCCATCGATCCCGCCCTCACGCGACTGCTTGTGACGTCCACGAAGGAATTTCACGAGTACAACCGAGTCGATCGCTCCGATGCGATCACCGCGCCCTGCATCCTTCTGGCGGAGCACGATCCTGTTCTTGAGTTCCGTTTCTCGTGGGACGACACGGCAACGGACCTTATGTACCTGGCGACGGGTTCTGGGTCGATCTCCCGCGTCACGGAACCGCGGAGTATCAATCTCGGCTACAAGTCGATCGTCGGCACCGACGGGGCCATCTCGATCGACCGGTGCAAGACCAACGGCGGCAATTACTTCACCCTCACCCTCCAAGTCCCCCCAATCCGCCTGACGGACCAGACCCACCGCAAGGACGTCGAGAAGTTCATGCGGGCCTACTTCCCGGCGACACTCAAGACCTTGGGGTGCAAGTGACGTTGCCGGAATGAGTACGAGCGCTCATGTGCCGCCCCGCGCCCTGCAGTTGGCTGAGGGCATGTGGATCACACAGGGAACTTCCGTACGCGGTACATGGGTCGGGCCGCTGATCGCGACGGTCGTCACCCTTCCCGCCGCCCTCGTCGCATACATCGTCGCCGGCCTCTCACCCATGGCCTGCGACGCCTGCGACGGAGCGGAGGCGGAGCACTTCACCCGGAGGTTCGACACCGCCTTCACGTTCCTTCAGGTGGGGCTTCTGGCCTCCGTCGCGCTGCTGCTGGTCAGTTGGGGCTTGCCGCAGACGGAGGAGAACGCCGCCCGGCGCGCCGTGTCCGCCGTCCTCGCGCCCAGCACCGTCGTGTTCTCGTTTCTTCTCTTCGAGGGGATGGTTCCGTAGCCCGGCTGACGACGGCAGGCGCGCCGACGAAGAGGACCGCAACCTCCGGACCCCGGCCTCGCCTTTGGGCGGCAGCGGCAGCGGTGTCCTCCTGACAGGCCCGGTCGTTGGATCCGGTGGTGCTCGTCGTGCACCGCCGAGGGCGCGGGCACGCGTGAGCAGCGGACATTGAGGATCTGGGGAGGTACGGGGGAATGGCCTGGGAAGAGTGGGAGCAGCTCAAGGCCGACGCGGTCCGGAGAGGTTCCGAGCAGCACATGCGGCTCGATCAACTCTCCGCGGGCGCGGGCGGGCGCGGTGCCGGTGGTGACCTGGTGGTGCACCAGGACGACCTCGGTGCCGTAGGGCATTCGGCGTACGTACTTCACGACCAGCTGCGGCAGCGTGTGGACATCGCCGGTGCGGGCTCGGGCAGGAGTGGACCCGGCTCGACGACGCAGGCCGGTGAGGAGTTGAAGGGCAGCGGCTTCGCGATGGGCCCCGCCCTCGTGACCACGGTCTCGGTCTGGACCTCGCAGGTCAAGTCGGTGCTTCAGGCCGTCGCGCACATTTCGAATCACCTGGACTACAGCAAGAAGCTGCACGCCCAGGACGACACGCAGATCGCCGCCGAGATCCGTGGCCGGGACGGTTCCGCGATGTCCGTGTCCAGCCTCAGCCGCTACTTCCACTGAGAGAACTGAGAGAGACGAACCGCCGTGCCACTCAAGTACACGGACCTGCTCGACGTAGATCTCGGGAAACTCGGTGCGGCCGTCGACGACTGGAAGCGAGCGGTCGACGCCCTCAAGTCGCTGGACGAGGACGCCCGTTCGGGGATGAAGGTCAAGTCGGACGCTGCTCGCTGGGCCGGTATGAACGCCGATGTCACCCGGGGGTTCGTCGACAGGACGGCCAAGGAGTTCACCGATCTGCACACCGAGGCGAACAGCATCTACCAGGTCCTCGACGACGCGCACAGTGAACTCCTCGCGCTGCAGCGGGGGTTGAAGACCCTGGTTGAGGAAGCGCGGGCGAAGAACTACACGATCACCGACAACGGGGACACCACGGTCACCGTCCACGAATGTGTCGTGCGGGACCAGGCGCAGACGGCGAAGGCCGGTGGCAAGGCGGGGCAGGACTGGCAGTCGATCGCCGACCAGATCTCGGCGACGGTCGGGCGCGCCGACGACGTGGACCAGTCGGTGAAAGCTGCGCTCGCCCGGTCCCACGGCAACGACCTGCACGACGCGGGCCACGCGGACTACGGCTCGCTCAACGAGGCCCAGGCCGCACGTGCGGTCGAGCTCGCCCAGAAGGGCGAGCACATGAGCAACGCCGAGTTGAAGGAATTCGACCGGCTGATGAAGTACAACGGCACGGAAAAGGGCGGGGAGTTCGCCACCGACTTCTACAAGACCCTCGGCCCGGAGAAGACGCTGGAGTTCTACGGCTCAATGGCGCTCGACGGCACGGCCGGCGACAACAAGGCCCGTCTCGCCCTGACCAAGGACCTCCAGCAGTCCATGGGCCTGGCGCTGGCCAACGCCACCGACCCGGATCACAGGTACCACGTGCCCGCGAGCTGGGGCGACCAGCTGCGCAAACTCGGCGGCCAGCGCCTGCACCTCGAGAACGCCGGGCTCAACCAGCCATACGGCTACCAGGTCCCCGGCGGTCTGCTGCGATACGGAAACTACGACGCGGCCTTCATCAACCCCATCGCCGGACACATCGTCCAACTGCACCACCAGAACCCCAACTTGTTCACCATGAACAGGCCCATGACGGGCGGGCTCGACGCCGATTTCGGCTACAACCCTTCGGGAAAGGTCGGAGCAGGGTACGACCCGCTGACCAGCGTCCTCGAAGGGCTGGGACACAGCCCGGAAGCCTCGAAGGCGTTCTTCGCGGATGACAGCCCAAAGGTGTACAACGCCGACGGCAGAGAACACGAAGGCGCGAAGCTCGGCTACACGTATTTCGACGAGCTGACGGACAAGAAGTTCCAGTGGCCGATGGACGGCTCGGGGGCGCCGTCGAAAGCCTACGGAGTGGACGCCCTGGGCCACGCGCTGGAATCCGCGACACTCGGGCACGCGTACGACGATCCGACACCGAGGCTGGTGCGCGACGAGGACTCGGCCAAGATCATGAAACAGGTCGTGCACACGTACGGCAACGATCCCAAGCTCGTCCAACAGCAGGCGATCCTCTCCGACAGCCTCGGCCGGATGGGGGCGGGCTATATCGACGACCTGAACTGGGGACTGGACGAGAACCGCAAGGACAGCACCTTCGCGCCGGCGTCGGGGGCCGACGGGCGCGCCAAGTTCGGTCAGAGCGACACGATCAGTTTCCTCAGCACCCTCGGACAACATCCGGACGCCTACGCCGAGGTCTCCTCGGCGGGACGGGTGTACACCACCAGCGTGCTCGAAGCGCAGGTGGGAGCCGACGGCTCCATCAACGCGCCGCGCGTGCGCGATGCGACCCGCAGCGGTGCGGAGATCCAAGGACTCCTGGACCAGTCGCGGGCGGACCAGCTGAAAGCCGGGCAACTCGCGGCGGACAAGGAGTACAACGACGCGCTGGCGAAGCGCAACGGCTGGATCGAGTTCGGCACCGGGGCAACCGTCGCGGCCGGTGTGGCCTTCCTGCCCGAGGTCGCCGCGGCCGGAGTCGCCGCAACGGCGATCCCGGTGCTGACCGACACGGGTCAGGGCATGTTGGAGCAGCAGATCGGCAATGTCATCGGGGACTGGACCGAGGCCAAGCAGCAGGACAGCGGCGAGGACATCCAGGCGCAGCGCAAGGCGATCTTTGAGGCCGGTCAGACGAACGCTGAGAAGCCGGCCAGGACCTTCCTGACCCACCACAACATCAGTCAGGGAGACACCGCCTTCGGGCAGGACCTTGAGGAAGCCTGGATCAGTGGTTACCACAGCGGCAGCTTCCGCGAGGACCAACGGGGGCAACTGCCTCAAACGGGAGAATGACGATGCTCAGCAATAGGCCAGTGCGACAACTTGCCGTTGCCGCGGCGACCGTCGCCGCCCTGGCTGCTTCTCTGACGGCCTGCGACAGCAATGAGCCAACAGAGAAGCCGACGACCGAGGCTGTGTCGTCGAACCTGTGCGGAGCACAGCTCTCAACAGGTGCCAGGAGGGCACTCCTTTATGTGCTCGGGAGCAAGAAGTTCACGACGGACGAACCGACCGCAGCCCTTGGCAGGACCGCTCGGTCGCTCGTCTCCGGCTATCAGCAGAAGGGGCCCGACGACTCCGCCACAGCGGAGGAATACCAGCTGTGCACGGCCTACGCTCCTGCGGCGGACTTTGGTGTCGAGCTGTCCTTCTACCTCAGCAAAACAGTTCCCGCGCCCACCCCTCTCTTGCCGAAGTTCACCCAGTACGAGATGGGTGAACTGGCCCTCTCCAGGCCACTGAACGCGTTTCTCTACATGAAGTGCTCCAGTGGCTCCTTCAGTTCGGACGGCGACAGCGTGTTGATCCGAGGGGAACTGACGAACCCGCTGGCAGTGAACAGCAATGACGACACCTTGCGGGAAAGGAACATGAACGTCCTCCACGCGGTCTCCCTGGCGATGGTCAAGGAACTCGGTTGCAAGGGCGACGCTGGGCTGCCGGCGCGGTTCAGTGCTCGTTCCTCAGTACAGCCACCGTCTGGTCGAGCCCCGAGTCCCGCCCCGCCGCGAACTCCTCCTTCGTGAATAC
This sequence comes from Streptomyces sp. NPDC048504, assembly GCF_043200035.1. Taxonomy (NCBI): domain Bacteria; kingdom Bacillati; phylum Actinomycetota; class Actinomycetes; order Kitasatosporales; family Streptomycetaceae; genus Streptomyces; species Streptomyces sp. NPDC048504. The sequence continues at coordinate 224,196 of NZ_JBICXA010000014.1, read as the reverse complement.
CGGTACCCGAACCTCCGGCGGGATCCCCGTGCCGTCGAACGTCCGGCCCGAGTCGGTCAGGTACTCCTCGTTCGGGAGGTATGCGGTCATGCCGTTGGGCACAGATGCGCTGGCCGCGGTCGACGACCGAGTTCGGAGCTTGTTCACCGGTCTCACTTGCATCTTCGTGACGCTCCTCGCCGTAGGCCTGCTGGCGGTTCTCCGCCGGGCCGCGACAGGCCAGGGCCAGGGGGAGGCGCCCGGCGGTCTTCAGGTGATCGCGGCCGTCATGGGGCTCGCGGTGGTTGTGGTCGCGGTGTGGTTGATCGTCCGGGCCCGGCGCGCCCAGAGGTGGCTGCCGCTGTTGATCGCATGCGGGGGCTGTGTCGGCTGGATGGCCGTCATGGTCCTCGTTGCGCGGATTTAGCCAGGGGGAGTTCCTGCCTCCCTCAGGACTCTGGGCTGCCAGACGCCGCATAGAGCGGCAAGCCCTCCGTCGAGATGGTCCACTCGGCGATGGTGACGTCCTCGCCGTAGACGAAGTCCTTGCGGGTCGCGTAGCGGGGGCCGTCGGGGGTGGCGTGGATGTCGGTGAGGACGGCGCCGGTGCCGGTGCGGGGGTCGAAGACGGCGTAGGTGGGGATCCCGATCAGGGGATAGTCGCGCATCTTGCCGACCCAGTCGTTGTCCGGGTTGGAGCGGGAGACGACTTCGATGGCGGCGATCAAAGTGCGCGGGTCGAACGAACCCGGCACGTCCATGTCCGCCCACGCGATCACCATCACATCAGGACGGCGCAGGATGCCCTCGCCTTCGACTTCCACATACGGTGCACCCGTGTGGGCGACCAGCTCGTCCGGCATGACCTTCTCCACGCGCTTGCGAAGGCGCAGCGTGGTCAGCTCGTGGGGGCTGATGCCCGCCGTCATGTCGTGGACGATCCCTTCTTTGGTGATCTCGAACCTGCCGGGAAGGGTGTCGTCCATGGACTGCAGAAAGTCCCTCATGGCTCGGTACTGGATCGTCCCCTTCACGCTAGGCGGCCTCCGGGAGATCGGTTCGGCAGTCGTGGCAGCGGCCTGGGGTGGGGGAGCGGAAGGCCCGGTCACAGCCATCGCAGTTGTGGAGCGGGTGGCGGACCGGCGGTGGCGGTGCCGGGGCGCGGAACGGTGGTGGGGGCGGGAGCTGGGCCGTCAGTCGGTGGGCGAGGAGGGCTGCGGGGCGGCGTAGTCCTTCGGGTGGCAGGTCTGCCGTGAGGGTGTGGCGTACGGCTGTGGGGGACACGTCCCGTTCCAGCCAGGCCGCCACTCCTGGGGCGAGGTGGGCCGTGTCGCAGGCCGACAGGAGGAGATCGGGGTTGTGGCGGCGGAGGTCTGCGAGCAGGTCGGTGGCGGTCTGGAGGAGGGCGGGGGTCGGGTACGCGGGGCGCGGTACGACGGGAAGCGGCTTGCGGGGTGCCCGTTCGCGCCGGGGCGCGGATGCTTTCGGTGGCGTGTGGGGTTCTTTGCGGTCTCTACGGCCGCCGGGCTGGTTGCAGGAGATCGTGCGGGTGACGATGCGGCCGTCGGGGATGCGGTGCCGTTCGCGGCGGAGGTAGCCGTAGGTCTCCAACTCCCGTAGCGCGGCGGCGATTCGGGTCGTGCCCTCCGGGAAACGGGCTGCGAGCGTCTTGATGCCGACGCGGGCGCCCGCCGGAAGCGATTGGATGTGAACGCCGAGGCCGATCGCGAGAGCCGACAGCTCCGGGTGCTGGGCGAGGTGGTTGCCGATCACCGTGAAGCGGGCGGTGTGACGGGCGTTGTCGTGCGTGAGTCCAACGCCGGATGCACGGTGCCGCTGGTTCGGGTGTTTGTCGGCGGTGTGCCGGGACTGGGCGCGCGGGGGCGCGCTAATGTCGTGCGTATCCATCGGGAAGGTTCTGCTTCCTTGGTGGTCAGGCCCTCGCCTTGGGATGCCAGTCCCGGCGAGGGCCGTCGTATGTCCGCTGTCTGTCTGCTGTCTGCGGTTGTGTTGCGCTGAGCGTAGATCACGCAACCTGCCCGGAATCCAGCCCAGTTGGCGATGTTCACCCACATGGGTGAGTGGCTGACTCGGCTGCCGGGAGGGTGGGGTGGGGGTTCTTTCACCGTCGTGGTTCTTGGGAAAAGGCGTCACGCGCACCGGAGCACGAGGATCCGTGCTCCGGTGCCGGTACGAGGTCCAGTTCCGCCCAGATCGTCTTGCGCGGGCGCGGTTCCCGGACGACGCCCCAGCGGTTGGTGAGCGCCTCGACGAGGAGGAGTCCCCGGCCGGATTCGGCTTCCGCAGCCGGGTGTTGGGGGCGGGGTAGGCGGTCGCCACAGGTGTCGGTGACCTCGATGCGGAGGGTGGCGCCAACGACGTAGAGCGTGAGTCTGAAGTCCCGGCCCGGGACGCGGCCGTGCGTGGTCGCGTTGGCCGCCAGCTCGGCCACGACATGCTCCGCCGGGGCCAACGGGAGTCCCCAGTCGCGGAGTTGCCGTACCGCCAGCAGGCGGGCCTGGCGGGCTCCCCGGGGTGTGGGTGGCAGGAGTGCGCTGAAGTGCGGGCGGGGTTGACGAGTTGGGCCTCGGGCTTGGCGGTTCTTGATTCATGTCACTCAGCGTGGCCGGTTTTGCTTTCGGTGATGAGTCACAAGGCCGTTGCGTACGGTGACTGTCCGGAGCTTGTCCGGTGGTGTCCGGGCTTGTCGGGGCGGGTCTCGCGGGTAGGGCGGCGGTGAGGTACGGCGCTATGGCGGAGGGGTGCGAAATGTCGATGGAAGCGGACCCGGGACGGCTCAGGACCGAGGCGGACGAGCTGGGTTGGGAGGTGGACGCGGACGACGAATGGGGGCTTGCGGTCCTCGGGACCGTGGGGCGGCAACTGAAGCTTCGGCGGGAGACGGCGGGGCTGCGCGCCGGCGAGTTCGGGGAGCGAGTCGGGTACGGCGAGGACATGGTGTACAAGATCGAGGGCGGCAAGCGGATTCCCCGGCCCGAGTATCTGGACGACGCCGACCGGGTGTTGGGGGCGGACGGGCTCATCTCCGCGATGAAGGAGGACGTGGAGAAGGTTCGGTATCCGAAGAAGGTCCGGGCTCTGCGGGAGCTGGAGGCCAAGGCGGTCGAGCTTCAGCTCTACGACCCCCTGAACGTCCACGGGTTGTTGCAGACGCCGGAGTACGCGCGCGGGCTGCTTCTGATGAGGCGTCCCGCGTACGGCTTGGACGAGGTGGAGCGGTTCATCGCCGCGCGCGTGGCCCGCAAGGCGGTGTTCGAGCGGGACCCGGCGCCCGAGGTCAGCTTCGTGCTGGAGGAGTGGACGCTACGGCGTCCGCTTGGCGGGCGGGCGGCGCTGCGGGGCCAGCTCGAACACCTCCTGGAGGTAGCGGGGTTGCGGAACGTCGAGCTTCAGGTGATGCCGATGGACCGTGAGGAGCACGCCGGGCTGGCGGGCGGGATCGAGCTGCTGAAGTTCGAGGACGGTTCAGCCGTGGGACGGTCGCCGGTGGTGGCACAAGGTCGGCCGGTCCACGAGCCGAAGCATCTCCATATCCTTGAACTGCGGTATGGCATCATCCGGGCTCAGGCACTCACGCCCCGTGAGTCGCTGGCCTTCATCGAGCACTTGCTGGGGGAAACATGATCCGCGACAGCGCCTTTGAACCGGAGTGGTTCAAGAGCAGTTACAGCAGCAGCAGTGAGGGTGACTCCTGCGTCGAGGTCGCCACCACCCCCGGCACCATCCATGTCCGCGACTCCAAGTACCGCGACGCCAGCCCCCGTTTCGCACTGACGCCGGGAGCCTGGGCGGACTTCGTGACGTACGCGTCCGGGAACTGACCGGTCGACTCCTCAACTACTCGCGCCCCACGCCCGGTTGGTGCCGTGCACGGGGCGCGCTGCTGTTGGGGAGGTCAGCTCAGCCGACGGCTTCCTCGATGATGTCGAGCGGCGGGAGGTGCCGGACGATCTCGACGGTCGCGAGGCTGACCGTCACGATGCGCCTGAGCAAGTCGATGACGTAACGCGGGTCGTCGGACCAGTCGTTGGGGTCGTTGACGATGCCGGACTTCGGGTCGGTCTTCACCTGGTACCGGTCGATGATCCACTCGATCGCCGACCGCGCCCCGAGCTGGTACTCGTACGCCTCCTCCGGGATGTTCTCCAGCGTGACGTGGTGGTTGTAGACGATCCGGGTCCGGTCCTGAACGCCTTTCGTCTTCGGGATCTTCATCTTCGTCACCCGGTACAGCTCCGAGTCGGGCATGTCCGGGCGGGTGCCGGTCAGCGTCAGCACGACGCCGCCGAAGGGCTTGGCCGTCTCGTACCCGATGTGCAGCTCGGACAGGGCCCGTCCGGCCGCCGAGAAGCCCTTGAAGTCACGCACTCTGGGGATACGCGGCAGTGACTTCTTGAGGTCGGAGGCGTAGGCCTCGCGGTAGGCGGTGGAGTGGAGGAGGCCGTAGACGTAGAAGAAGATGTCGTCCTTCGTCAGGCCGGGGGCCGTGTCAGCGTACGTCTTGCGGTACGCGGCGAGGGCGGCGTCGGTGATGTTGTCGACGCGCTCGTAGGCGGCGGTACCGTCTGCGTCGCCGAAGTCGAAGCCGCCTTCTACGGCTAGATCGCGGTAGGTGTAGCGGGGGAAGAACTGGCCGCCGCTGCCCGCGCCTGTGACGTGCAGGTCGGGGAGGGAGTCCAGCATGAGGACCGAGAAGGGGACTGCCGATCCGTTGCCGACGTTGTAGAACCCGACATTGTCGTGCTCCGGCGTCGGGAAAAGCTGTGGCATCTTGCCGGGACGATGGTTGAGATCTCGGTCGAAATACACCGCTTGGCGGTTGAAGGGACGATATAGGCCCGTTACAACTCGCTCCGAGGCGTACTCCACCTGCTTCCCCTGCGCCAGCTTCGAGATCAAGCTTGTCGTCCAGCTGATTCGCTTCGCATCACGGTCGATGTAGCGGTCCGCGTCTGCAACTTGTGCCTGGGTAATGCCCGAGGTTTTGCAATGCTCTTGGTACCCAGTTGCCTGCTCGTTGTAGAAGTCCACCATCGACTCCATGTTCTCGCGGAGATGTTGTCCGGAGAAGTTGTAGACCCATGAGTCTCGACCAGTCTCAAGCCCACGGGAGAACAGCCTGAAGATGCCCTTCTCAATTGCGGACTTGTCCGGCTCGCCGATCGGCTGGAACGTCCCGAACCGCTCGTCCCGTTGGTTGATCCAGTCTCCGTCCGCGTTCGGAGCGATCCGCTCCCACTCCACCGCGTCCAGGCTCTGCCCGTCGACGATGCTGAGCTTCTCCTCCCGGCTGTGGTAGTCCCCGATGTCCCGGTAGAACAGCCCACGCGGGGCGTTCTCGCGGCCACCCTTGACCAGGACGATCACAGCCACCGTGTTACGGCTGCCGGAACCGAAGATCTTGCCGCCCTCCCTACGGGACAGCTCGCCGGCCGTGCGCTGATTGCCCCGCAGGTTGTAGCAGTACACCGCGTCGAACTCGTCTGTCAGGCACTTACGCACGCCGTCCGCTGTGTTTCCGTCGACGTATCCGCCGTTGGACACGAACGCCACGAGGCCCTCGTCCCCGACCCGGTCGGAGGCCCACCGGAAGGCACGCAGGTAGGAGTCGTACAGCGAGTTCTTGTTCTTGGCCGTCGACCTGGCTGCGTAGGTCGCCTGGATACGACCGTCCAGCGCCTCGTACTTGAGGTTCTGGTTGTCGTCGTTCTGGCTGTCCTGCCCCACCGAATACGGCGGATTCCCCAGCACGACCCGGATGTCCTGGCCCATCTGCTTCCGCGCCCGCTCGCTGTTTCCCGCCATCACCTCCCCGAACAGCCGCCCCTCATCCGACTCGGCGAGCTGGAATGTGTCGGTCAGCACGATGCCCTCGAACGGCACGTACGCGTCCCCGCCCTCACCGCCGCCCCTGGTTTCCAGGTACAGGTCATGGAACGCCGCCTCGATGTTCACCGCCGCGATGTAGTACGCCAGCAGCACGATCTCGTTGGCGTGCAGCTCACGCGTGTACTTGCGCAGCAGATCCTCCGGCTTGATCAGCCCGGACTGCAGCAGCCGTACCACGAACGTGCCCGTCCCCGTGAAAGGGTCCAGCACATGCACGTCCTCGTCCGACAGCGACCGGCCGAAGTGCCGGTCCAGCGCCTGGTCGGCCGACCGCAGGATGAAGTCGACGACCTCGGTCGGGGTGTAGACGATGCCCAGCGCGTCCGCCGTCTTGGGCAGCGCCGTCTTGAAGAACTTCTCGTACAACTCGGTGATGACACGCTGGCGGCCATCGTGGTCGGTGATGCCCTCCGCGCGCACCCGCACCGACTCGTAGAAGCCCTGGAGGGTCTTCGCCTCGGCCGAGATGGTGTCGTCGTCCAGGATGTCCAGCATCCGCTGCATCGCCTGGGAGACGGGGTTGTTGGCGGCGAACGCGTAGTCCTGGAAGAGGGCGTCGAAGACCGGCTTGGTGATCAGGTGCTGGGCGAGCATGTCGATGGCGTCGGACTCGGTGACGCCGGGGTTTATGTTCGCCCGCAGTTCGTCCGTGAACTCCTTGAAGGCCTCCGCCTTCTGCGGGTTCGCCAGGCCGGCCTTGATACGGGCGACATGCCGCTCCGCGATCAGCGCGATGTCCTTGGCCCACTGCTCCCAGTACGTGCGCTCGCCGACCTTGTCGACGATCCGGGCGTAGATGGCCGCACGCCAGGCCTCGTCGAACTCCAGGCGGTCCTGGACGTAGCGCGCGGTCTGTTCCTCCTTGGCCTTCTTCGCCTCGGCACTCTGCTCGGTGCTGCTGCCGTCCTGATCGCCGACCGACTCGTCCCCGGCGCCGATCGCGCCGATCCCGATGGTGTTCGGGGCCTTCTTGTTGACATCGATCTGGTTGACGGACGCGTTGAAGCGGTCGTCGTGGGCGCGCAGTGCCTGGAGGACCTGCCACACGGTCTTGAAGCGGCGATTGTCGGCAAGGGCCTCTTCGGCGGACATCCCGGCGGGCACGGCGACGGGCAGGATGATGTAGCCGTAGCGCTTGCCGGGGGCCAGGCGCATCACGCGGCCGACGGACTGGACGACGTCGACGACGGAGTTGCGCGGCTGGAGGAAGAGAACCGCGTCCAGGTTCGGGACGTCGACCCCCTCGGACAGGCAGCGGGCGTTGGACAGGATGCGGGCGTTGTTCGGGCCCGGGTCCTGCTTGAGCCAGTCCAAGAGGTCGTTGCGGCGGAGGGTGTTGAAGGTGCCGTCGATGTGCTGGACCTCGCAGTTCAGCAGGTCGTCATCGGCGTCCTCGTACGCCGAGACGATGCCGTTGAAGTGGTCTGCGATCGCCTGGGAGTCCTTGATGGAGCGGGTGAAGGCGACCGCCCGGCGCATCGGCTCCTCACCGGGCAGGAAACCGGTGCCGTCCCCGAAGGTCCCGGTGCGTTTCGCCAGGCCGTTCCAGCAGCCGATGATCTTGGCAGCGTCGTCGAGGTTCAGTTCGGGGCCGCCAGCCGCCAGGCCTTGCTGGACGGACTTGGCGACCACGTCCTGGTCCACGGTGAGGATGAGGACCCGGTAGTCGGTGAGCAACCCCTGTTCCACCGCCTTGCCGAAACCGAGCCGGTGGAACTCCGGGCCGTACAGACTCTCGTCGTCCATGGAGGCCAGCACGGCGGAGGCGTTCTTCGCGTCCGCCTTGGTGTCCTCGTTGTAGAGCCTCGGAGTTGCCGTCATGTAGAGGCGGCGGGCGGCCCGGATGACGGTGTTGTCGTGGATCCGGACGAAGTTCGACTCGTCGTGGCCCGCGAGCGTGACACCCGTGGTGCGGTGCGCCTCGTCACATAGGACGAGGTCGAAGGTGTCGAGCCCCATCTCCTGCGCCTTTGCGATGGTGCCGATCGACTGGTACGTGGAGAAGACCACCGTCAGACCGGCGGGCGGCTCGCTACCATCGCCGGTGATCTGGGTGAGTAGACGGGCGGGGTCCGTGGTGGCGGGCAGGGCCAGATCGTGGGTGGCCATGTCCAAGTCGTCGGCGTCGACCCGACCCCGGGAGACCTTGGTATCGGAGCAGACCGCGAAGGCGCGCAGCGGGGTCTCGGTCTCGTACCGCCACTCCCGCAGGGTTTGCGACAGCAGAGCGATGGACGGGACGAGGAACAGGACCCGGGTGTTCTCGCTCTGCCCGCCCTCGGCCCGCTCGGCCGCCAGCCGCTCCACGATCTTCAGGCCCGTGAACGTCTTGCCAGTGCCGCAGGCCATGATCAGCTTGCCGCGATCATGCTCCTCGAAGCCCTGGAACACCGCATCGATGGCCTCGCGCTGGTGGGGGCGAGGAGACTTCTTGCCCCGTAGGGACAATTCGACCCGGTCCGCGTTGCCGCTCGCGGGCAGCCGCCATTCCACCGGGCTGGCGGCGATGTCCGACAGACCGAGGCGGTGCACGGAGATCTGCTGGTCGTCCAGAGCCGCCTCGGCGTTCGGTCCCCACCTGTCCGTGGTGGAGATGATCAGGCGGTGAGCGAACCCGCCCTTTCCGGAGGCGGTGAAGAAGGAGTCGATGTCAGCCTTCTGGACCGTGTGATTCGGTTCGTAGAACTTGCACTGGATCGCCCACACGTCGCCGGTCTCGCGTTCCTGCGCCACCAGGTCGATGCCGAGATCTTTCTGGTTGCCGGCCGCGCCCGGCCACTCGCCGTACATCCACACCCGGCTGAACTGCTCGCTCCAGAGCGGGTCCGTACTGAGGAAACGCACCATCAACCGCTCGAAGGCGGTGCCGAGTTCGCGGTTCGTCGTCGACTGCTCACGGATGATCCGGAGGACGTCGTGCACGGTGGTGGTCACGAAGGGTGGCTCGCTCTCTGCTTGGGGCGCTGTGAACGGGACGGTGCGCCCTGGGCACAGGCGCGCCAAGAACAGTAGACCGGGCCACTGACAAGAGGCGGCCATCAGGGCATCAGTCGGCCAAGGTTCACAGCGTGACGTCGTCGGTAGTCTCAGCGCTTCGGGGGCCGGGGATGGTCCCGTCCGCGACCAGTTCGGCCACCACATCACCGTGGTTGCGTACCAGGTAGTTCATCGCATGCTCGGTGGAGGACTGGTACTCAAGGTGCGCGCTGTGGAACCGCAGGCGCTCCTGACAGTCCTCGATGATCTCGCCCCAGGTCTTCACCATGATCCGGAAGAGGGGCGTGGAGACCGCGCAACCCGGAACACGGTCCACTTGGTGGGCCATCTGCCGGAGCGTCTTGTCCATGGCGTTGCCCACCAGCCAGAAGTCCCACGTCACCGCCGGATCGCGGAAGCGGTCGTCGGACATGACCGCCTCCGCGTAACTGCTGATCTGGCCGAACTCCGTCATTCCGAGGACGATGTTGGGGCGCTTCAACTCGATGACCAGATGGTGCCGTTCACCTTTCCGGTGCCGGGCGGCCCGGGACAGCATCAGATCCACCCTGCCGCGTCGCCCGTCTTCACGCAGGACTGGTTTTGGTGCGGGAGCCTCACGGCCGAGCAGCCGACAGTGTTCCGTGAGGACCGCGTTGAGACTGCGATCACTGACATGGAGCGCGTACTCCTCGCCGAAGACCCAGCACTGATCCTCTAGGAGGCGGTGGAGTTCGTCCCGTTCGGTCACACGTTGCTTCGCTTCCGGAGTGAAGACAAGGTGTTCCAGCGCGGTTAGGAAGTCGATCCGGTTGGCCGCCGCCGTAGAAGCCTTGATCAGAGCCGAGAGAGTGGTGCGCTGCAGAAGCCGGTTGAGTTCTTCCCGCTCCTGTTTGGAGAGCGAGAACAACTCGTCCGCGATGCGCAGCACGTCCGAAGGCTCGTGCGCGAGGACGGATCGAAGCAGCGCGAACGTCGTGCGGCGTGTGCCCTGAGATCTCGGCAGGTGCCGGAAGACGGTGGTGGCGACGGCGTCGAACGTCTCGCGTTCCGCCCGCTCTCGCTCGTCTGCGGCGTCATCCGCGTAGGGGTAGATCCCTTCGCGCCGCCACTGGGCGACCTGCTCCCGTCTGCGCTCGTCCACCCTGGCCCGGAAGTGGGCCTTGAGCTGATCACGCGCCGCTGCGAGCACTTCGGCGAGCGGGCCCTCCGACGCCCAGTCGGTGAAGGCGAGATCCTCGGCGTCGACCTCGTCGAAACCGGCCCATGTGATATGTGCGGTGAACTCGAAACCGGGAGCCTGGATACCCGGCTTGAGGTGAGCCCGGGACATACCTTGGCCGTCGCACAGGAAGAGCGCCCGAGTGACGGGCCTGCGCCATTCCACGACCTTCAGTCGGGCGGGCTCGCCGTTCCAGCCGGAAGGCGACGGCAAAACGTAGTCGTGTACGTGGAGTTGTTCCGCAGCCGGGTCGAGGTCCTGGCCGTCGTACTCGATGCGGACGTCCGGATATTTCTCCAGGTACGTCGCGAAGGCAGTGGTGAGCGATGATCTGGCTCGCTCGTCGGCGAGCAGGTTCAAAAGCTCGTCACCGCCGAAGGCCTCGAAGAGCGTGCCGGTGGGATCGTCGGTGGGCTCCGGATCGCCGATGTCGAACTCGTCCATGGAACGCTGGTTGGCCTCGATCACCAGTTGTTGGCGGCCTCCCAAGGCGTCACTGGCGCTGGTCCAGCGCACCTGGGTGCCGAGGGCGAAGGCGCGTACCCGTCCTCGCCCGTTCTTCCCGTGCAGAGCGCGTTTCTTCACCGGGCTTCCCTGGGCGCGTTTCTTCCAGGAAGCACCGATGGGCCGGAAGTACTCCTCGCAGTGTTCTGCCGACATCCCACTGCCGTCGTCCTGGACCCGGACTCTGTCCACACCGCCCAGGTCGTTGCGCTCCAAGGTGACGACGACACGTTCGGCATCGGCGTCCACGGCATTCCAGAGCAGCTCCTCGACAGCGCCTACGGGATCCCGTAGGCGAGCCAACTCGGCGATGTGCTCACGGCTCGTCTCGATCCGTACCTTGACCATGACGTGGGGACCTCCTGCCCTGTGTGCCCTGATCAAGAACGCAAACTAGCCTGTCCCGATACCGTGAAGTGCGAAATTGCAGGCAATCGCCTGATCGGGATGCCTGGGCAGACGTGCCCAAGCTGTGCGCCCGCCGCGCGCACGTGTTTGACCTACGTCACTCCAGGGGTAATCTCTACGCCCCGATTGGCCAGCCGCCTCCGCCATATGGCAGACTGTCGGAGTTGCTCGGTCGAGTGTTGATGCTGCGCGCCTCCCGTCGGGAGGACCGGAAGCGAGTCCCACGGTACTCGTCGTCCCAACTGCCTTACGGCAGCGCTGGGGCGGACGTACGGGAATCTTTCGGGAAGTGTCAGTGCGGCGCCGGCCAGGCACCCGGTGGGCTTCTTCGCCCTCGGCTTGCGGTTCCGGAAGGGCCGTGCTTTCCCAGCAGGGAAGTTCCGTATATGGGACTTCTGTGTCGGTGAGAGCGCGACACACCCGACCGCGTGGGTCGGAGGAATCGAAGAGTGAAGCGAGCAGAAGGGCTTGCCGGGGTGCAGAGCGTTACTAGAGACAGGACTACTGAGTAGCCATGGCGGGACAGAAGATCCGCATCCGGCTCAAGGCCTACGACCACGAGGTCATCGACTCCTCGGCGAAGAAGATCGTCGAGACGGTGACGCGCACTGGTGCGTCGGTCGCGGGCCCGGTGCCGCTGCCCACTGAGAAGAACGTGTACTGCGTCATCAAGTCGCCGCACAAGTACAAGGACTCGCGCGAGCACTTCGAGATGCGCACGCACAAGCGCCTGATCGACATCCTCGACCCCACCCCCAAGACCGTTGACTCTCTGATGCGACTCGACCTGCCGGCCGGTGTCGACATCGAGATCAAGCTCTAGGGGTCGGTGAGCTGAAGATGGCTAAGCAGATCAAGGGCATCCTGGGCGAGAAGCTCGGCATGACGCAGGTGTGGGACGAGAACAACCGTGTTGTTCCGGTCACCGTCGTCAAGGCCGGCCCGAACGTTGTGACCCAGGTCCGTACGAACGACAGTGACGGCTACGAGTCGGTCCAGATCGCCTTCGGCGAGATCGACCCGCGCAAGGTGAACAAGCCCCTCAAGGGCCACTTCGCCAAGGCCGACGTCACGCCCCGCCGCCACCTCGTCGAGATCCGTACCGCTGACGCCAGCGAGTACACCCTCGGCCAGGAGATCACCGCCGAGACCTTCGAGGCCGGCGTCAAGGTGGACGTGACCGGCAAGAGCAAGGGCAAGGGCTTCGCCGGTGTCATGAAGCGTCACAACTTCAAGGGCCTCGGCGCCGGACACGGCACCCAGCGCAAGCACCGCTCTCCCGGCTCCATCGGTGGCTGTGCCACCCCGGGCCGTGTGTTCAAGGGCCTCCGCATGGCGGGTCGTATGGGCAACGAGCGGGTCACCACCCAGAACCTGACCGTTCACGCCGTTGACGCGGAGAAGGGCCTGCTCCTCATCAAGGGCGCGGTTCCTGGTCCGAACGGCGGCCTCGTCCTGGTCCGCACCGCGGCCAAGGGGGCCTGAGGACTATGAGCACCATTGACATTCTGTCGCCCTCCGGCGACACCGCCGGGACCGTAGAGCTCCCGGCCGAGATCTTCGACGTCGAGAAGATCAGCATCCCGCTGCTTCACCAGGTCGTCGTCGCGCAGCTGGCCGCCGCCCGTCAGGGCACGCACAAGGTCAAGCGTCGTGGCGAGGTCCGCGGTGGCGGTAAGAAGCCGTACCGCCAGAAGGGCACCGGCCGCGCCCGTCAGGGTTCGACCCGCGCCCCGCAGTTCGCCGGCGGTGGCGTCGTGCACGGCCCGACGCCGCGCGACTACTCGCAGCGGACCCCGAAGAAGATGAAGGCCGCGGCCCTGCGCCACGCCCTCACCGACCGGGCCCGCAACGCTCGCATCCACGTCATCACCGGCGTGATCGAGGGCGAGACCCCCTCCACCAAGGCCGCCAAGAGCTTCCTCGGCAAGGTCAGCGAGCGCAAGAACGTGCTCCTGGTCATCGAGCGCTCCGACGAGGCCGCGCTGCTTTCCGCGCGCAACCTGCCCCAGGTCCACATCCTGGAGCCGGGCCAGCTGAACACGTACGACGTTCTCGTCTCGGACGACGTGGTCTTCACCCAGGCCGCTTTCGAGTCCTTCGTGTCTGGCCCCCAGGCCGCTGACACCGAAGGGAGCGAAGCCTGATGGCTACGCGTCACCCGAGCATCGCCTCCAAGGCCGCCAAGGCCAAGAAGGTCGCGCGCGTCGCCAAGGCGAAGCGTCACGAGACCGAGGGCAAGAACACTGTCGAGACGCCGATCAGCAAGTCGTTCACGGACCCCCGTGACGTGCTGCTGAAGCCGGTCGTCTCGGAGAAGAGCTACGCGCTCCTCGACGAGGGCAAGTACACCTTCATCGTGGCCCCGGGCGCCAACAAGACCCAGATCAAGCAGGCCGTCCAGGCGGTCTTCTCGGTCAAGGTCACCGGGGTCAACACGATCAACCGCCAGGGCAAGCGCAAGCGCACCAAGACCGGTTTCGGTCAGCGCGCGGGCTCCAAGCGCGCGATCGTGACCCTCGCTGAGGGCGACCGTATCGACATCTTCGGCGGTCCGGCCGCGTAAGCGGGTCGGATCGTCCGATATCGGACGAGGACTGAGAAATGGGAATCCGCAAGTACAAGCCGACTACGCCGGGCCGCCGTGGCTCCAGCGTCGCCGACTTCGTCGAGGTCACGCGGTCCACGCCGGAGAAGTCGCTGGTTCGCCCCCTGCACAGCAAGGGCGGCCGTAACAATTCCGGTCGTGTGACCGTCCGCCACCAGGGTGGCGGACACAAGCGCGCCTACCGCGTCATCGACTTCCGTCGCCATGACAAGGACGGCGTGCCGGCGAAGGTCGCGCACATCGAGTACGACCCCAACCGCACCGCGCGCATCGCGCTGCTGCACTACGCGGACGGCGAGAAGCGCTACATCCTCGCCCCGCGCAACCTGCAGCAGGGTGACCGCGTCGAGAACGGTCCCGGGGCCGACATCAAGCCGGGCAACAACCTGGCGCTCCGCAACATCCCGGTCGGTACCACGATCCACGCGATCGAGCTCCGTCCGGGTGGCGGCGCCAAGTTCGCCCGCTCCGCCGGTGCCTCCGTGCAGCTGCTGGCGAAGGAGGGCACCATGGCCCACCTTCGTATGCCCTCCGGCGAGATCCGTCTGGTCGACCAGCGCTGCCGCGCCACGGTCGGCGAGGTCGGCAACGCCGAGCAGAGCAACATCAACTGGGGCAAGGCAGGCCGCAAGCGCTGGCTGGGCGTCCGCCCGACCGTCCGTGGTGTTGCGATGAACCCGGTCGACCACCCGCACGGTGGTGGTGAGGGCAAGACCTCCGGTGGTCGCCACCCGGTCAGCCCGTGGGGTCAGAAGGAGGGTCGTACTCGTTCGCCGAAGAAGGCTTCGAACAAGTACATCGTCCGCCGCCGCAAGACGAACAAGAAGCGCTAGGAGCGGGTTTAGATGCCGCGCAGTCTCAAGAAGGGGCCCTTCGTCGACGGCCACCTCATCAAGAAGGTGGACGTACAGAACGAGGCCGGCTCCAAGAACGTCATCAAGACCTGGTCCCGCCGCTCGATGATCGTCCCGGCCATGCTCGGCCACACGATCGCGGTGCACAACGGCAAGACCCACATCCCGGTGTTTGTCACCGAGTCGATGGTCGGCCACAAGCTCGGCGAGTTCTCGCCGACGCGCACCTTCCGGGGTCACGTCAAGGACGACCGGAAGTCGAAGCGCCGCTAGCGCGGGGTGACCGACCATGACAAACACTGAAGGGACAACCATGGAAGCCAGGGCCCAGGCGCGGTACATCCGCGTCACGCCCATGAAGGCCCGCCGCGTGGTGGACCTCATCCGTGGCATGGACGCCACGGAGGCTCAGGCGGTCCTGCGTTTCGCCCCGCAGGCCGCGAGCGTGCCGGTCGGCAAGGTGCTTGACAGCGCCATTGCCAACGCCGCACACAACTACGACCACACCGACGCCGGCAGCCTCGTCATCTCCGAGGCATACGTCGACGAGGGTCCGACCCTGAAGCGGTTCCGGCCGCGTGCCCAGGGCCGCGCCTACCGGATCCGCAAGCGGACCAGCCACATCACCGTGGTCGTCAGCAGCAAGGAAGGAACCCGGTAATGGGCCAGAAGGTTAACCCGCACGGGTTCCGGCTCGGCATCACCACGGACTTCAAGTCCCGGTGGTACGCCGACAAGCTGTACAAGGACTACGTCAAGGAAGACGTCGCCATCCGTCGGATGATGACGTCCGGCATGGAGCGCGCCGGCATCTCGAAGGTTGAGATCGAGCGCACCCGTGACCGCGTGCGTGTGGACATCCACACCGCTCGCCCGGGCATCGTCATCGGCCGCCGCGGCGCCGAGGCCGACCGCATCCGCGGCGACCTGGAGAAGCTGACCGGCAAGCAGGTCCAGCTCAACATCCTTGAGGTCAAGAACCCGGAGACGGACGCTCAGCTGGTGGCCCAGGCCGTCGCCGAGCAGCTCTCCTCCCGCGTCTCCTTCCGCCGCGCCATGCGTAAGAGCATGCAGTCGGCGATGAAGGCCGGCGCCAAGGGCATCAAGATCCAGTGCGGCGGCCGCCTCGGCGGCGCCGAGATGTCCCGCTCGGAGTTCTACCGCGAGGGCCGCGTGCCCCTGCACACGCTCCGCGCGAACGTCGACTACGGCTTCTTCGAGGCCAAGACGACCTTCGGCCGTATCGGTGTGAAGGTCTGGATCTACAAGGGCGACGTCAAGAACATCGCCGAGGTCCGCGCCGAGAACGCCGCTGCCCGTGCGGGTAACCGCCCGGCTCGCGGTGGCGGCCCGGGCGGCGACCGCCCGGCCCGTGGCGGTGGCCGCGGTGGCGAGCGTGGCGGCCGCGGCCGCAAGCCGCAGCAGCAGTCCGCGCCGGCTGCCGAGGCCCCCAAGGCCGACGCTCCCGCCGCCGCTGCCGCTCCGGCTGAGGCCGCGCCCTCTTCTACTGGCGGAACGGAGGCCTGACCGAAATGCTGATCCCCCGTAGGGTCAAGCACCGCAAGCAGCACCACCCCAAGCGTCGTGGTCAGGCCAAGGGCGGTACGCAGGTTTCGTTCGGCGAGTACGGCATTCAGGCCCTCACGCCGGCGTACGTGACGAACCGCCAGATCGAGGCCGCCCGTATCGCGATGACCCGCCACATCAAGCGTGGCGGCAAGGTCTGGATCAACATCTACCCGGACCGCCCGCTCACAAAGAAGCCTGCCGAGACCCGCATGGGTTCCGGTAAGGGTTCTCCCGAGTGGTGGATCGCGAACGTGCACCCGGGCCGGGTCATGTTCGAACTGTCCTACCCCAACGAGAAGATCGCCCGTGAGGCCCTCACTCGCGCAGCCCACAAGCTGCCGATGAAGTGCCGGATCGTCAAGCGCGAGGCAGGTGAAGCGTGATGTCGGCCGGTACCAAGGCGTCCGAGCTGCGCGAACTGGGTGACGAGGAGCTTCTCAACAAGCTCCGCGAAGCCAAGGAAGAGCTGTTCAACCTCCGCTTCCAGGCGGCGACCGGTCAGCTCGAGAACCACGGTCGGCTGAAGGCCGTCCGGAAGGACATCGCGCGGATCTACACCCTGATGCGTGAGCGCGAGCTGGGCATCGAGACGGTGGAGAGCGCCTGATGAGCGAGAGCAATGTGACTGAAGAGCAGACCGCATCCCGCGGCTTCCGCAAGACCCGCGAGGGTCTCGTCGTCAGCGACAAGATGGACAAGACCGTCGTCGTCGCCGTCGAGGACCGCGTGAAGCACGCGCTGTACGGCAAGGTCATCCGCCGTACGAACAAGCTCAAGGCCCACGACGAGCAGAACGCCGCAGGCGTCGGCGACCGCGTCCTCCTGATGGAGACGCGTCCGCTGTCCGCGACGAAGCGCTGGCGCATCGTCGAGATCCTCGAGAAGGCCAAGTAGTCCCTGCGGGGCCAACCCGCAGAACTGATCGCCGTTCCGGCGGAGCTCCGTCAAACGACTTGCGGAGCTCCGCCGGGAAAACCCGGCTGAGCTGCGTGAAGCACTAGCGCGAGTAGCGCGAGTCGTTTGACGGAGCCGCCGGGTGGCCCAAGTAATTCCTGCGGGTACCCCCGCAGGACAGTTCCGCCAGGCTCTGGGCGGGCGTGCAAGTGTCGCACCGCCCCGGGAACCGGCAGACATCCAGGAGATAGACGTGATCCAGCAGGAGTCGCGACTGCGCGTCGCCGACAACACTGGTGCGAAGGAAATCCTTTGCATCCGTGTGCTCGGTGGCTCCGGTCGCCGCTACGCGGGCATCGGTGACGTCATCGTCGCCACCGTCAAGGACGCGATCCCCGGTGGCAACGTGAAGAAGGGTGACGTCGTCAAGGCCGTCATCGTTCGCACCGTCAAGGAGCGCCGCCGTCCGGACGGCTCGTACATCCGCTTCGACGAGAACGCCGCCGTCATTCTGAAGAACGACGGCGACCCTCGTGGTACCCGCATCTTCGGCCCGGTCGGGCGCGAGCTGCGCGAGAAGAAGTTCATGAAGATCATCTCGCTGGCTCCGGAGGTGCTGTAAGCATGAAGATCAAGAAGGGTGACACGGTTCAGGTCATCACCGGCAAGGACAAGGGCAAGCAGGGCAAGGTCATTGCCGCTTACCCGCGCGACGAGCGCGTCCTGGTCGAGGGTGTGAACCGGGTCAAGAAGCACACCAAGGCCGGCCCCACCGCAAAGGGCTCGCAGGCCGGTGGCATCGTCACGACCGAGGCGCCGATCCACGTCTCCAACGTCCAGCTGGTCGTTGAGAAGGACGGCAACAAGGTCGTCACGCGTGTCGGCTACCGCTTCGACGACGAGGGCAACAAGGTTCGCGTTGCCAAGCGGACGGGTGAGGACATCTGATGACTACCACCACCACTCCGCGTCTCAAGACGAAGTACCGCGAGGAGATCGCGGGCAAGCTGCGTGAGGAGTTCTCCTACGAGAACGTCATGCAGATCCCCGGCCTCGTCAAGATCGTGGTGAACATGGGTGTCGGCGACGCCGCCCGTGACTCCAAGCTCATGGACGGTGCCGTCCGTGACCTGACCACGATCACCGGTCAGAAGCCGGCCATCACCAAGGCCCGCAAGTCCATCGCGCAGTTCAAGCTGCGCGAGGGTCAGCCGATCGGTGCCCACGTCACGCTCCGTGGCGACCGCATGTGGGAGTTCCTGGACCGCACCCTGTCGCTCGCGCTTCCGCGCATCCGCGACTTCCGTGGTCTGTCTCCCAAGCAGTTCGACGGTCGTGGCAACTACACCTTCGGTCTCACCGAGCAGGTCATGTTCCACGAGATCGACCAGGACAAGATTGACCGCGTCCGGGGTATGGACATCACCGTGGTGACCACGGCGACCAACGACGCCGAAGGCCGTGCCCTTCTCCGTCACCTCGGCTTCCCCTTCAAGGAGGCGTAAGCGAGATGGCGAAGAAGGCTCTGATTGCCAAGGCTGCTCGTAAGCCCAAGTTCGGAGTACGTGGCTACACGCGCTGCCAGCGCTGCGGCCGTCCGCACTCCGTGTACCGCAAGTTCGGCCTCTGCCGCGTGTGCCTTCGTGAGATGGCTCACCGTGGCGAGCTGCCGGGCGTGACCAAGAGCTCCTGGTAGTCCGGTAGTTCCGGACTCCCGAAGCTCTCGGTAAGCAAAGGGTTCGGTCAGGTGCCCACCTCTCCATGGCTTAGGCTAGGAGGGTTGGGCGCCTGACGCCCACACGACTTACTACGCCGTAGGTCCACCGCACCGCACCCGCCTCGTCTCGGATCGAGGAGAGGGATGGGCACCTGGAAACCCCGGCGAGAGAGGCCGAAGGCCAATTCATGACCATGACTGATCCGATCGCAGACATGCTTACGCGTCTGCGGAACGCGAACTCGGCATACCACGACTCAGTGACGATGCCGGCGTCCAAGATCAAGTCTCACATCGCGGAGATCCTCCAGCAGGAGGGCTTCATCACGGGCTGGAAGGTCGAGGACGCCGAGGTCGGCAAGAACCTCGTTCTCGAGCTGAAGTTCGGCCCGAACCGTGAGCGCTCCATCGCGGGCATCAAGCGGATCTCCAAGCCCGGTCTCCGGGTTTACGCGAAGTCCACCTCCCTGCCCAAGGTGCTGGGTGGCCTCGGCGTGGCGATCATCTCCACGTCGCACGGGCTCCTCACCGACAAGCAGGCCGGCAAGAAGGGCGTAGGCGGAGAAGTTCTCGCCTACGTCTGGTAGCGGAAAGGAATCGGAAGAAGCTATGTCGCGTATTGGCAAGCTCCCCATCACGGTTCCCGCCGGCGTGGACGTCACCATCGACGGCCGTACGGTCTCGGTCAAGGGCCCCAAGGGCTCGCTGACCCACACCGTCGCAGCGCCGATCGACATCGCCAAGGGTGAGGACGGCGTGCTCAGCGTCACCCGCCCCAACGACGAGCGTCAGAACAAGGCCCTGCACGGCCTGTCCCGCACGCTGGTGGCGAACATGATCACCGGCGTGACCGAGGGTTACGTGAAGAAGCTCGAAATCAGTGGTGTCGGTTACCGCGTCGCGGCCAAGGGTTCGAACCTTGAGTTCGCTCTCGGCTACAGCCACTCGATCACGGTCGAGGCGCCCGAGGGCATCTCGTTCAAGGTCGAGAACCCGACGCACTTCTCGGTCGAGGGCATCGACAAGCAGAAGGTCGGCGAGGTTGCGGCCAACATCCGCAAGCTGCGCAAGCCCGACCCGTACAAGGCCAAGGGCGTCAAGTACGAGGGCGAAGTCATCCGGCGCAAGGTCGGAAAGGCGGGTAAGTAAGCCATGGCATACGGTACGAAGATCGCTAAGGGCGACGCTTACAAGCGTGCTGCCATCAAGCGTCGTCACATCCGCATCCGGAAGCACATTTCCGGTACGGCTGAGCGTCCGCGCCTGGTCGTGACCCGCTCCAACCGGCACATCGTGGCCCAGGTCATCGACGACATCAAGGGTCACACCCTGGCGTCGGCGTCGACCCTGGACACCTCGATCCGCGGCGGCGAGAGCGACAAGTCCGCGCAGGCCAAGTCGGTCGGCGCCCTGGTCGCCGAGCGCGCCAAGGCTGCCGGTGTCGAGGCTGTCGTATTCGACCGTGGCGGCAACCAGTACGCGGGGCGCATCGCCGCCCTGGCGGATGCCGCCCGCGAAGCCGGACTGAAGTTCTAGTCGCTTCCGTAGCTAGCGGAAAGAGAGAGGTAATCCAATGGCTGGACCCCAGCGCCGTGGAAGCGGTGCCGGTGGCGGCGAGCGGCGGGACCGGAAGGGCCGTGACGGCGGCGCTGCTGCCGCCGAGAAGACCGCGTACGTTGAGCGCGTAGTCGCGATCAACCGCGTCGCCAAGGTTGTCAAGGGTGGTCGTCGCTTCAGCTTCACCGCGCTCGTCGTGGTGGGCGATGGTGACGGCACCGTCGGTGTCGGTTACGGCAAGGCCAAGGAGGTGCCGGCCGCGATCGCCAAGGGTGTTGAAGAGGCCAAGAAGCACTTCTTCAAGGTCCCCCGTATCCAGGGCACCATCCCGCACCCGATCACGGGCGAGAAGGCCGCGGGCGTCGTCCTGCTCAAGCCTGCTTCCCCCGGTACCGGCGTTATCGCCGGTGGCCCGGTGCGAGCTGTCCTGGAGTGCGCCGGCGTGCACGACATCCTGTCGAAGTCGCTCGGCTCGTCCAACGCGATCAACATCGTGCACGCGACCGTGGCGGCCCTCAAGGGCCTGCAGCGTCCCGAGGAGATCGCGGCCCGCCGCGGTCTGCCCCTTGAGGACGTCGCCCCCGCGGCTCTCCTTCGTGCACGTGCGGGGGCGGGTGCGTAATGGCTCGCCTCAAGGTCACGCAGACGAAGTCGTACATCGGCAGCAAGCAGAACCACCGTGACACACTGCGGTCCCTTGGTCTCAAGGGGATCAACACCGTGGTCGTCAAGGAGGACCGCCCCGAGTTCCGCGGAATGGTGCACACCGTCCGCCACCTCGTGACGGTTGAGGAGGTCGACTGATCATGGCGGAGAACAACCCGCTCAAGATCCACAACCTCCGTCCCGCCCCGGGTGCCAAGACCGCCAAGACCCGTGTGGGTCGTGGTGAGGCGTCGAAGGGTAAGACGGCCGGTCGTGGTACCAAGGGCACGAAGGCCCGTTACCAGGTTCCGGAGCGCTTCGAGGGTGGCCAGATGCCCCTCCACATGCGTCTCCCGAAGCTGAAGGGTTTCCGTAACCCGTTCAAGACCGAGTTCCAGGTCGTGAACCTCGACAAGCTGGGCGCGCTGTACCCCGAGGGTGGCGAGGTCACCGTTGAGGGTCTCGTCGCCAAGGGTGCCGTTCGCAAGAACAGCCTCGTCAAGGTGCTCGGCCAGGGCGAGATCTCCGTGGCGCTGCAGGTTTCGGTTGACGCCGTCTCCGGCTCCGCCAAGGAGAAGATCACTGCTGCGGGCGGTACGGTCACCGAGCTCGTCTGATATTTCGGACCGAGCCTGACCAACGTCAGCAACGGCGGCCGGGGTTGGCCCTCTACAGAGGGTCGACCCCGGCCGTTTTTTCAGCAGTCGTGACTCATGGGACGTTCGATCGGTATCCCCTAGGGGCGTTGATGTAGGTAGGCTGTGCGGCTGGTACCCAGCGTCGTCTTGGCATGCCGTAATCTCGTTCCACAGGCCATCAACCACACTTAGTCGTCACCTCACGCGCGCACACGCGGGGGTCGCAGGAGGCACCGTGCTCACCGCGTTCGCCCGGGCGTTCAGGACACCCGACCTGCGCAAGAAGCTGCTCTTCACGCTCGGCATCATCGTGGTGTACCGGGTCGGTACGCACGTCCCGATCCCGGGCGTCGATTACAAGAGCGTCCAGACCTGTATCGACGTCTCGAACGGCAACCAGGGTCTGTTCGGTCTGGTCAACATGTTCAGCGGTGGCGCGCTGCTCCAGATCACGATCTTCGCGCTCGGCATCATGCCGTACATCACGGCGAGCATCATTCTGCAGCTGCTGACCGTCGTGATCCCGCGCCTCGAAGCCCTCAAGAAGGAGGGGCAGGCCGGTACGGCGAAGATCACGCAGTACACGCGTTATCTGACCGTGGCGCTCGCCATCCTCCAGGGCACGGGTCTGGTGGCCACCGCCCGCAGCGGCGCCCTGTTCTCGGGCTGCCCGACGGCGAATCAGATCGTCCCGGACCAGTCGATCTTCACCACCATCACCATGGTCGTCTGCATGACCGCCGGCACCTGCGTCGTGATGTGGCTCGGCGAGCTCATCACCGACCGCGGTATCGGCAACGGCATGTCGATCCTCATGTTCATCTCGATCGCCGCGACGTTCCCGTCCGCTCTGTGGGCCATCAAGAAGCAGGGCACGCTGGCCGGCGGCTGGATCGAGTTCGGCACCGTCATCCTCGTCGGCCTGGTGATGGTCGGCCTCGTGGTCTTCGTCGAGCAGGCCCAGCGCAGGATCCCGGTCCAGTACGCGAAGCGCATGATCGGCCGCCGTTCCTACGGCGGTACGTCGACCTACATCCCGCTGAAGGTCAATCAGGCCGGTGTGATTCCGGTCATCTTCGCGTCGTCGCTGCTCTACATCCCGGCTCTGGTCGCTCAGTTCTCCGGCGGTACGTCCGGCTGGAAGACCTGGATCCAGACCAACCTGACCAAGGGTGACCACCCGATCTACCTGGTCAGCTACTTCCTGCTGATCGTTTTCTTCGCGTTCTTCTACGTGGCGATCTCGTTCAACCCCGAGGAAGTCGCGGACAACATGAAGAAGTATGGTGGCTTCATCCCGGGCATCCGGGCTGGCCGGCCCACCGCTGAGTACCTGAGTTACGTACTCAACCGGATCACCTGGCCGGGTTCGCTGTATCTGGGTCTGATCGCTCTCGTACCGACGATGGCGTTGGTCGGTTTCAACGCAAGCGGCAACTTCCCGTTCGGCGGGACCAGCATCCTGATCATCGTGGGTGTCGGTCTTGAGACGGTGAAGCAGATCGAGAGCCAGCTCCAGCAGCGCAATTACGAAGGGTTCCTCCGCTGATGCGAATCGTCCTCGTCGGGCCGCCGGGTGCCGGTAAGGGAACGCAGGCTGTGCGCCTCGCCAAGACGCTGCACATCCCGCACATCTCCACGGGCGACCTCTTCCGTGCCAACATCAGTCAGGCCACGGAACTCGGCAAACTGGCGAAGTCCTACATGGACGCGGGCAACCTGGTCCCGGACGAGGTCACCATCGCGATGGCCAAGGACCGCATGGAGCAGCCGGACGCCGCGGGCGGCTTTCTGCTGGACGGTTTCCCGCGCAATGTGTCGCAGGCCGAGGCGCTGGACGAGCTGCTGAAGACCGAGGGCATCAAGCTGGACGCGGTCCTCGACCTGGAGGTCTCCGAGGACGAGGTGGTCAAGCGCATCGCCGGCCGCCGCATCTGCCGTAAGGACTCCAGTCACGTCTTCCACGTGACGTACAGCCCGCCGAAGCAGGACGGTGTCTGTGACACCTGCGGCGGCGAGCTGTACCAGCGCGACGACGACTCCGAGGACACGGTCCGCACCCGCCTGGAGGTCTACCACACGCAGACCGAGCCGATCATCGACTACTACAAGGCCCAGGGCCTGGTGGTCACGATCTCCTCGCTCGGTCCGGTGGACGAGATCACACAGCGGGCGCTGGACGCGCTGCAGCGCGAGGACGAGAGCGCGAAGTAGTCACCAAGCAGAACCGGCCGCGGTGCCCGCAGGGGCGCCGCGGTCGTACTGTTGTGTACGGCCGTTTTTGTCCACGGCCATTCCTTTGTGTCGCGGAAGACGGAGAGCGCAGGCCCCCATGGTGCAGATCAAGACCCCCGAGCAGATCGCCAAGATGCGCGAGGCGGGGCTGGTCGTCGCCGCGATCCACGCGGCCACGCGTGAGGCCGCGGTGCCCGGCGCCAGCACGAAGGATCTGGACGAGGTCGCCCGCAAGGTCCTCGCCGACCACAACGCGAAGCCGAACTTCCTCGGCTACGGCGGTTTCCCCGCGACGATCTGCACCTCGGTGAACGAGGTCGTCGTCCACGGGATCCCGTCCGAGGACGTGGTGTTGAAGGACGGCGACATCATCTCCATCGACTGCGGCGCGATCATCGACGGCTGGCACGGGGACGCGGCGTACACGGCGTTCGTGGGCTCGGGGCACTCCCCGGAGCTCCTTGAGCTGTCGCGGGTGACCGAGGGGTCGATGTGGGCCGGGATCGCCGCGATGAAGCTGGGGAATCGGCTCGTGGACATCTCCCGGGCCATCGAGACGTACATCCGGCGGCAGCCGAAGCCGGGTGGGGGGAAGTACGGGATCGTCGAGGACTACGGCGGTCACGGCATCGGTACCGAGATGCACATGGACCCGCACTTGCTGAACTACGTGGAGAAGCGGCGGGGTAAGGGGCCGAAGCTGGTGCCGGGGTTCTGCCTCGCCATCGAGCCGATGGTGTCTCTGGGGACCCCGAAGACCGAGGTGCTCTCGGATGACTGGACGGTCATCACGACGGACGGGACCTGGTCGTCCCACTGGGAGCACTCGGTTGCCTTGACCGAGGAGGGGCCGCTTGTGCTGACGGCTCCTGATGGTGGCAAGGCGAAATTGGCCGAGTATGGGATCACGGCTGCGCCGGATCCGCTCGCGTAGTTGCCTGGCTGACCGCCGGTGGGGGCTGGTCGCGCCCACGCGGCGGAGCCGCAAATGTCACAGCCCCGCGCCCCTAAAAGCTCTCCGCGTGCTTAGTGATCTCCGCTCCGGGGCATCCTTCCTCGATTCGTCTTTCCGAGTGGCCTGACGTAGACTGACTCGTCGGCTCTCGTGCAGCCGCATGTCCGCATGCACCCCGTAAGGGGACGCACAGAGTCGATCAAGGTAGTCGATTCGAAGGGCGAAGCGTGGCCAAGAAGCAAGGTGCCATCGAGATCGAAGGCACTGTCGTCGAGTCTCTCCCGAACGCCATGTTCAAGGTGGAGCTCCAGAACGGCCACCAGGTCCTGGCACACATCAGCGGCAAGATGCGTATGCACTACATCCGCATCCTCCCTGACGACCGGGTCGTGGTGGAGCTGTCTCCGTACGACCTGACGCGTGGCCGGATCGTCTACCGCTACAAGTAGATCTTGCCCAGGTTCCGCGCAAGCGGCGCCGAAGGCAACTGACCCGGAGAACCTCACCAATGAAGGTCAAGCCGAGCGTCAAGAAGATCTGCGACAAGTGCAGGGTGATCCGCCGTCACGGTCGGGTCATGGTCATTTGCGAGAACCCGCGCCACAAGCAGCGCCAGGGCTGACGCAGGACCTTCCCTCTGCATCCATCGCAGAGTTTCGCGCGACGCGAGCAATACATGTTCATACGCAGGACCCGGGCGTAGTAGGCGTCCGACACCCCCGGCTCGGAGGCTGGGGACCCACGCCGTACCAAATCTTCGACAGAAGAGGCCGGCGGCTGGGATCCGGTTCTGCGGAAGACCTCCGAAGATCACCAGGAGCCATTGAATGGCACGCGTTTCCGGTGTCGACATCCCGCGCGAAAAGCGCGTGGAGGTCGCCCTCACCTACGTGTTCGGCATTGGTCGGACCCTTTCCCAGCTGACGCTGGCCGAGACCGGCATCGACCCCAACACCCGCGTTCGCGACCTCTCGGAAGAGCAGCTCGTCGCGATTCGTGAGTACGTCGACGCCAACATCAAGACCGAGGGTGACCTCCGTCGCGAGATCCAGGCCGACATCCGCCGCAAGGTGGAGATCGGCTGCTACCAGGGTCTCCGTCACCGTCGTGGTCTGCCCGTTCGCGGTCAGCGCACCAGCACGAACGCTCGTACCCGCAAGGGTCCGCGTCGCGCCATCGCCGGCAAGAAGAAGCCGGGCAAGAAGTAGTCCGCAGCGGACAACGCTTCACCAGCGGTCTTCGCTGTAGGACCGACCACCTCCCCGTAGGAGTAATAGATGCCCCCCAAGGGTCGTCAGGGCGCTGCCAAGAAGGTGCGCCGCAAGGAAAAGAAGAACGTCGCTCACGGCCACGCGCACATCAAGAGCACGTTCAACAACACGATCGTCTCGATCACGGACCCCTCGGGCAACGTGATCTCCTGGGCCTCCGCCGGCCACGTCGGCTTCAAGGGCTCGCGCAAGTCCACCCCCTTCGCCGCGCAGATGGCCGCCGAGTCGGCCGCCCGTCGCGCGCAGGAGCACGGCATGCGCAAGGTTGACGTCTTCGTGAAGGGCCCGGGCTCCGGTCGCGAGACCGCGATCCGCTCCCTCCAGGCCACTGGCCTTGAGGTCGGCTCCATCCAGGACGTCACCCCCACCCCGCACAACGGCTGCCGTCCGCCGAAGCGCCGCCGCGTCTGACGCACGGTTGTCTCAGGTTTCGGGCGGTATGGCCTTTCGGGGCCGTGCCGCCCGTACCCTTGCAGCTGTATCAACATCGGGCTACCGCCCGGTGGCAAGGACATCAAATAGTGGGTGTCCATGACTGAAGGAATCACCTCATGCTGATCGCTCAGCGCCCCTCGTTGACCGAAGAGGTCGTCGACGAATTCCGCTCCCGGTTCGTGATCGAGCCGCTGGAGCCGGGCTTCGGCTACACCCTCGGCAACTCCCTGCGTCGTACGCTCCTCTCCTCGATCCCCGGTGCCGCTGTCACCAGCATCCGGATCGACGGTGTCCTGCACGAGTTCACCACCGTGCCGGGCGTCAAGGAGGACGTCACCGACCTGATCCTCAACATCAAGCAGCTGGTCGTCTCCTCGGAGCACGACGAGCCGGTCGTGATGTACCTGCGCAAGCAGGGTCCGGGTCTGGTCACCGCCGCCGACATCGCGCCTCCGGCCGGTGTCGAGGTGCACAACCCCGATCTCGTCCTCGCCACGCTCAACGGCAAGGGCAAGCTGGAGATGGAGCTCACGGTCGAGCGTGGCCGCGGTTACGTCTCCGCCGTGCAGAACAAGCAGGTGGGCCAGGAGATCGGCCGTATCCCGGTCGACTCCATCTACAGCCCGGTGCTGAAGGTCACGTACAAGGTCGAGGCCACGCGTGTCGAGCAGCGGACCGACTTCGACAAGCTCATCGTCGACGTCGAGACGAAGCAGGCCATGCGGCCGCGCGACGCCATGGCGTCCGCCGGCAAGACCCTGGTCGAGCTGTTCGGTCTCGCCCGCGAGCTGAACATCGACGCCGAGGGCATCGACATGGGCCCGTCCCCGACGGACGCCGCCCTTGCCGCTGATCTCGCCCTGCCGATCGAGGAGCTTGAGCTCACCGTTCGGTCGTACAACTGCCTCAAGCGCGAGGGCATCCACTCCGTGGGTGAGCTCGTGGCTCGTTCCGAGGCCGACCTCCTGGACATCCGCAACTTCGGTGCGAAGTCCATCGACGAGGTCAAGGCGAAGCTGGCCGGCATGGGCCTGGCCCTGAAGGACAGCCCGCCCGGATTCGACCCGACGGCCGCTGCCGACGCCTTCGGCGCCGACGACGACGTGGACGCGGGTTTCGTGGAGACCGAGCAGTACTGATCGGTTGTTGCCGGTGAGCATCCGCTCGCCGGGTCCTGACCCCGGTACCTGATACGGCCGGGGCAGATACCAAGGAGAAAGACATGCCGAAGCCCACCAAGGGTGCCCGTCTGGGCGGCAGTGCCGCGCACGAGAAGCTGCTCCTCGCGAACCTCGCGAAGTCGCTCTTCGAGCACGGCCGTATCACCACCACCGAGGCGAAGGCCCGCAAACTGCGGCCGTACGCCGAGCGTCTGATCACCAAGGGCAAGAAGGGCGACCTTCACAACCGCCGTCAGGTGCTTCAGGTGATCACGGACAAGAGCGTCGTCCACACGCTCTTCACCGAGATCGGCCCGCGCTACGAGAACCGTCCCGGTGGTTACACCCGTATCACCAAGATCGGTAACCGTCGTGGCGACAACGCGCCCATGGCTGTCATCGAGCTCGTCGAGGCCCTGACCGTCGCGCAGGCTGCGACCGGTGAGGCCGAGGCCGCGACCAAGCGTGCCGCGAAGGACGCCGAGGCTGCGGCTCCGGTTGAGGTCGTTGAGGACGCGAAGCCGGTTGAGGCCGACGAAGAGGCCAAGGACGCGTAACACCGTTTTTGGCTGCCGGTCCGCTGTGGCTGGTCGCGCAGTTCCCCGCGCCCCTAAATGCAGGGCGTGTAGTGGGCCCGTTCCTTTTATGGAGCGGGCCCGCTTTTGTGTTCCTGAGAGGATCTCTGTGTGAGTGATGACGTAGAAGCCGGGTTCGTACGCGTGCGACTCGACCTCTCCTACGACGGGACCCTGTTCTCCGGGTGGGCCAAGCAGGCCGGGGGGCGACGGACTGTGCAGGGGGAGGTCGAGGATGCGTTGCGGACGGTGACGCGGTCCGGGGCCGCGGCGTACGACCTGACCGTGGCCGGGCGGACCGATGCCGGGGTGCATGCCCGGGGGCAGGTGGCGCATGTCGATCTGCCGGGGGAGTTGTGGGCGGAGCACCGGGAGAAGCTGCTGAAGCGGCTTGCGGGGCGGTTGCCGAAGGATGTGCGGGTGTGGGGCGTGGCGGAGGCTCCTGAGGGCTTCAACGCGCGGTTCGCGGCTCTGTGGCGGCGTTATGTGTACCGGGTGGGGGACTGGCCGGGGGGCGTGGATCCGTTGCTGCGGAACCATGTGCTGTGGCACGACTGGGAGTTGGACGTCGATGTGATGGACGCCGCCGCCAAGTCCCTTGTGGGGGAACATGACTTCGCCGCTTATGCGAAGAAGCGTGAGGGGGCGTCGACCGTTCGGGAGATTTTTGACTTCGGCGTGCGGCGGCGGGATGACGGGGTCGTCGAGATCGAAGTGCGTGCCGACGCCTTCTGCCACAACCAAGTGCGGTCCATGGTGGGCGCGTTGGTGTTCGTCGGCGATGGACACCGGGGCGCCGAGTGGCCACGGAAGGTGCTGGACGCGCGGGTGCGGGACAGCGCCGTGCATGTCGTACGGCCGCACGGGCTGACCTTGGAGGAGGTCGCCTATCCGGCCGACGAGGGGCTGGCGGAGCGGCAGTTGCTGGCCCGGCGGGTGCGGGGGGCTGTGCACTGAGGGCCGGCCGGGTGGGCGCGCCGGGCGCCAACTCCCGGTGGCCCCCCGCCTGTTACTGCGCCGCCGCCGAAGCCTGGGCCTCGCCGCGGGCGCGGATCTGGTCGAAGGCGAACTTGCCCAGGTCGTCGCCGATCGCGAAGACCTTGGTGTCCTTCGCCGTCACGTCCGTGCCGTTGGTGAAACCGGCGACCGTGAAGTAGGCGTAGCGGCCGTAGGCGTTGGTCGTCGTACGGCAGATCGCGCCGTCGCAGAAGGCCTTGACGCCCTTGCCGGACAGTGACCTGACAGCGCTCTTGGTGTCCGCCTGGGCCTTGGCCTTCGTCGCCTGTGCCTCGGTGTCGAAGAGGGCCACACCGACCGTGACCGCGATGTTGTCCTTGACGTACGAGACCCGCATGAGGCGGGTGCAGCCGTTCGCGGTGAGGACCTTGGGGAGGGTGCCCGAGGCGACCGAGGCGCAGTTCGTGGTGTCGGCCGTCGGGCCCTTCTTGTACACCGTCGAGGCGACCGTCAGCTGGGTGCCCGGGAAGAGGCCCGCGGGGCTGAGCGGTGCCGTGTCCTTCGCCTTGCTGGAGATGAAGTCCTTCGGGTCCAGCGGCGGGGGCGCGCTGGTCGGCGCGAAGGACGGCGAGGTGGCGTCGGCACTGGGCACGGAGGCGCTCGCGGGCAGGTTCGTGGGCTTGCCCGACGCGCTCGTGTCGTCGTTCGCCGACATCACGGCCATGGCCACGGCTGTCCCGACGGCCACCGTCGCGAGCGCGCCGCCGCCTATCAGCAGCAGTCGCTTGCGTCTGTTGCGCGTCTCCGCCTGGTCGGCGAGCGCGGCCCAGTCCGGGGTCTCGTCGTCGACGCTGCCGCCCCACGGCTGCTGCGAATTGGGTTTCCAGGGATCCCACTGGGACTGGGGTCCCCCCTGTCCGAAGCTCATGGGTCGCATCCTAGACGGGGCGACGGTGGTACCGGTGCGCCTCAATGAGGCCTGTGGCGACTGACGTTGGGGATGTCACGGTAAGTATTTTCGCCATCGCTCTCCGCGCCCGTGCCGGTCGCGCCGACCCCGTTTTGACCCGTCCGGGGCGGCGCGGGTACTCTTACGGTTTGTTATGCGTATCGGCTTGGTCGCTCTCAGGCGAGAAGCCCTTGCGTAGGTTCCCTGGAGCAGTTACCAGTGGGCGGCATACGGGCATCGTCCCCGGCCATTGTCGTCCCCAGCTGCACGATCGCTTCAGTGATGCCATGTGTCAGCACCCATCCACTGAAGAAGAAGGCTGCGAAGTGCGTACGTACAGCCCCAAGCCCGGCGATGTGACTCGCCAGTGGCACGTCATCGACGCCCAGGACATCGTCCTCGGCCGTCTGGCTACCACTGCTGCGAACCTCCTCCGCGGCAAGCACAAGCCGACCTATGCCCCGCACATGGACATGGGTGACTTCGTCATCATCATCAACGCCGACAAGGTTCACCTGTCCGGCAACAAGAAGACCCAGAAGCTGGCGTACCGCCACTCCGGTTACCCGGGTGGTCTGCGCTCCGTCCGCTACGACGAGCTGCTGGCGAAGAACCCCGAGAAGGCCGTCGAGAAGGCCATCAAGGGCATGATCCCCAAGAACACCCTGGGCCGTCAGATGATCAGCAAGCTGAAGGTCTACTCGGGCGATCAGCACCCGCACGCTGCCCAGCAGCCGGTGCCGTTCGAGATCACCCAGGTCGCGCAGTAGTTCCGGCCACACACCCCCTAAGACAGAAAAGAATCTGAGGAGAACCGTGGCCGAGACCACCGTTGAGCAGCCGGTCGAAGAGACCGAGACCGAGCTCGTCGACATCGAGAGCTACACCACCGAGTCCGACGTCCCCGTCGAGGGTGAGTACACGTCGGAGTCGCTCGCCGGCCGCTTCGGCGACCCGCAGCCCGCCGCCGGCCTGGGCCGCCGCAAGAACGCCATCGCGCGCGTTCGCATCGTGCCCGGCACCGGCAAGTGGAAGGTCAACGGGCGCACGCTTGAGGACTACTTCCCGAACAAGGTCCACCAGCAGGAAGTCAACGAGCCCTTCAAGGTGCTCGAACTCGACGGCCGCTACGACGTCATCGCCCGCATCTCGGGTGGCGGCGTCTCCGGTCAGGCCGGTGCCCTGCGCCTCGGCGTGGCCCGCGCGCTGAACGAGGCCGACGTGGACAACAACCGCGGCGCCCTCAAGAAGGCCGGTTACCTCCGTCGCGACGACCGTGCGGTCGAGCGCAAGAAGGCCGGTCTCAAGAAGGCCCGCAAGGCTCCGCAGTACAGCAAGCGCTAAATCGCGCTGGCTGTCTGTACTCCGAACGCCCCGGCGGCACGCCACTCGTGCCGCCGGGGCGTTCGTTTATCACAGCCGGGGGCGTATAACGGCACAAGACGCTCAAAGGCTTGTGTGATCGGATGAACAGGCATCCTATGCCTGGATGCAGGACTTTCGCCTGGCAGGATTTTCGCCTTCCTCAGGAGGACAAGTGGGACGACTCTTCGGCACGGACGGCGTGCGCGGTGTCGCCAACGTGGATCTGACGGCCGAGATGGCCCTCGGGCTCTCCGTCGCGGCGGCGCACGTACTCGCCGAGGCGGGCACCTTCGCTGGCCACCGGGCAACGGCCGTGGTCGGGCGGGACCCGCGCGCGTCCGGGGAGTTCCTGGAGGCCGCCGTGGTCGCCGGCCTGGCCAGCTCAGGAGTGGACGTACTGCTCGTCGGTGTGCTGCCCACCCCCGCGGTGGCGTATCTCACCGGTGTGCTGGGCGCCGACCTCGGTGTGATGCTCTCCGCGAGCCACAACGCCATGCCGGACAACGGACTGAAGTTCCTGGCGCGCGGCGGGCACAAGCTCGACGACGAGCTGGAGGACCGGATCGAGAAGATCTACGAGGAGCACCGCACCGGCGCCCCGTGGGACCGCCCGACCGGTTCGGGCGTCGGCCGGGTCCGGCACTACAACGAAGGCTTCGACCAGTACGTCGCCCATCTCATCGGCGTGCTCCCGAACCGGCTCGACGGGCTGAAGATCGTCCTCGACGAGGCGCACGGCGCCGCGGCCCGGGTCTCCCCGGAGGCGTTCTCGCGGGCG
Organism: Streptomyces sp. NPDC048504; assembly: GCF_043200035.1. NCBI lineage: Bacteria > Bacillati > Actinomycetota > Actinomycetes > Kitasatosporales > Streptomycetaceae > Streptomyces > Streptomyces sp. NPDC048504. The sequence goes on along the minus strand of NZ_JBICXA010000014.1, from coordinate 192,035 downwards.
GGCGCCGAGGTCATCACGATCGGCGCGGACCCCAACGGGCTGAACATCAACGACGGTTGCGGCTCGACCCACCTGGGTCTGCTCAAGGCCGCCGTCGTCGAGCACGGCGCCGACTTCGGCATCGCGCACGACGGTGACGCCGACCGCTGCCTGGCCGTGGACCACACCGGTGAAGAGGTCGACGGGGACCAGATCATGGCCGTGATCGCGCTGGCGATGCGGGAGCGTTCCGCACTGCGCTCCGACACCGTCGTCGCGACCGTCATGTCGAACCTCGGCTTCAAACTGGCCATGGAGCGCGAGGGCCTGACGCTCGTCCAGACCGCGGTCGGTGACCGCTACGTCCTGGAGGAGATGAAGGAGCACGGCTACGCGCTGGGCGGCGAGCAGTCCGGCCACGTGATCATCCTGGACCACGCGACCACGGGCGACGGCACGCTGACCGGCCTGATGCTGGCGGCGCGGGTCGCCGACACGGGTCGTACGCTCAAGGACCTTGCGTCCGTGATGACGCGGCTGCCGCAGGTGCTCATCAATGTGCCGGACGTGGACCGCACGCGGGTGGGCACGTCTGCCGACCTGGCGGCCGCGGTCGCCGAGGCGGAGCGTGAACTCGGTTCCACGGGGCGGGTGTTGCTGCGTCCGTCGGGTACCGAGCCGCTGGTGCGGGTGATGGTGGAGGCCGCTGACATCGATCAAGCGCGGTCGGTGGCGGGCCGGTTGGCGGACGCCGTCAAGTCGGCGCTCGGCTAACCCACTTGAGGGGTGCGCTCGCGCTGCATCGCCCAGAACCACTTCTGGGCCAGCAGTGTGAGCGTGCCCGCCAGCACGATGCCGCCCAGGTTGGCCAGGAGCTGCCAAGTGGAGCCCCACGTCTGGGAGTAGTCGCGGTAGCTGAAGGCGACGGCGGCGTTCGCGGCGGCCGGGACGGTTGTCACCGAGATCGCCACGCCGATCAGGGCACCGGACTTGGCGGACGTCAGGGACAGGGTGCCCGCGATGCCGGCCAGGAAGGCCACGACGAAGGACATCCAGTCGGGATTCCAGATGAAGGCGGTGTTGGGCCGCGAGGCCTCCACCATGGACCTCTCGAAGAGCCCGAGGGTGTCCAGCAGCCAACTGAAGCCCGCCGTAAGGACCATGGCCGCCGCGAACCCGGCCAGCAGCGCCCACAGCGACCGCCACACCAGGTGCGGCGCCTTCCGCACCAGCGCCGTGGAGATCCCCGCGAGCGGCCCGAACTCCGGTCCTACGGCCATCGCGCCCACGATCAGGATCGCGTTGTCCAGCATCACACCGCAGGCCGCGAGCATCGTGGCGACGGCGAGGAACGCGACGTAGGTGACGGTGAGCGTCGACTCCTCGTGCGTGGCGTCCGCCAGGTGCTCCCACAGCACCGCGTCCGCGCCTTCGCCGGGCGCTTCGTCCTCGGCCTTGTCGGCCCGCGCCGACAGCGACAGGTCGATGTTCTCGACGGCGATCGAGCCGGTCCGGTCCAGCTCCAACTCCCTTAGCGCGCTGATGAGTTCGTCACCCGCCTCGCGGGCGACATCGCACATGACGACATCGCCGACGGGGTTGCGGGCGGCGCCGGTCATGACGACGAGGTGCGTGGTACCGACCGTCTTCTCGATCAGTCGGACCACGGCGTCGGTCTTGTCGGCGGGGGTGATGAGGCGCAGATGCAGCATGACGCCTTTCTAACAGGCGCCCGCCACGGGGCTACAGCTTGCGCAGGCTCAGCCGCCGCACCTTGTGGTCGGTGCCCTTGCGGATGACGAGGGTGGCGCGGCCCCGGGTGGGGGCGATGTTCTCCACCAGGTTGGGTTTGTTGATGGTGCGCCAGAGGGTGCGGGCGTAGGCGACGGCCTCGTCCTCGGAGACCTGGGTGTACTTGCGGAAGTACGAGTCGGGGTTCTGGAACGCGGTGGCGCGCAGCTTGCGGAACCGGTTCAGATACCAGCGCTCGATGTCCTCGGCGCTCGCGTCGACGTACACGCTGAAGTCGAAGTAGTCGGCGAGCCCGACGCGGGTACGGCCGTCCTTGCCGGGGAGCGCGGGCTGGAGCACGTTGAGCCCCTCGACGATCAGGATGTCGGGGCGGCGGACCGTGAGCCGCTGGTCAGGGACGATGTCGTAGATGAGGTGGGAGTAGACGGGGGCGGTGACCTCGTCCTTGCCGGCCTTGATGTCGGCGACGAAGCGGGTGAGCGCGCGGCGGTCGTACGACTCGGGGAAGCCCTTGCGCGACATGAGCCCGCGCGCCTCCAGCTCCCGCGTGGGCAGCAGGAACCCGTCGGTGGTGACCAGCTCGACGCGGGGGTGCTCGGGCCAGCGGGAGAGGAGCGCCTGGAGGAGGCGCGCGACGGTCGACTTCCCTACGGCCACGGAGCCCGCGACGCCTATGACGAACGGGGTGCCGGACTGGGAGCCCTGCTCGCCCAGGAAGGTGTTCAGCGCGTTTCTCAAGCCGTCCGTGGCGCCGACGTAGAGGTTGAGGAGTCTGGACAGCGGGAGGTAGATGTCACGCACCTCGTCGAGGTCGATGACATCGCCCAGGCCGCGCAGCTTCTCGACCTCCTCGGCGGTGAGCGGCAGCGGCGTCTTGTCGCGCAGCGCGCTCCACTCGGCTCGGGTGAGGTCGACGTAGGGAGTCGCCTCCGGCTTGTGCCGGTGGGCGCTCCGGGGCATCGGGGAGACCGGAGAGATCACAGTCCATTGTTAACGGAGTTTGAACGGGGTGGTGGGTGGGGTGCGTCACGTGGGTGCCGGCGCGCAGGGGTCCGCACGCCGGGCGTGCGGACCCCTGTCGAGACGATCAGCTCAGGTTCTGTAGGCACTCCTTGAGCGCGAACTCTCCGAAACTGTTCGCGATCTTCTCCATGAGCCCCCCAGCCGGGACCCCGGGGTTCCACGCGAAGACGGGGTACTCGCCGTCCTCGTCAGGCTGGGAGGTGTCGAGGACGACGATCCCCCAGACGTCGTCGTGCAGGAGGACCATGAAGTGGTGGGGAAGCCCGAGGGCGGCACGGTCCTCCTGTGTGTAGGCCGGAGTTCCCAGCAGTCTCTCTCCCGCGGCCGATGTCCGGTACACGCCGAGGAACTCGATGGGCGGCACGTCCCACGTGCCGAATTCCTCGATCAGGCGCCGATAGGAGGGGGGGAAGGCAAGTGCCATCTCCGCCTCCGCCGCGGCGATCATCTCGGGAGGGCAGCCGTCGGCGTGATGAGCCAGATCCTCGTTCTCACGCACGAGGCTGATCACCTGCTCGGCCGCTCGTAGACCGTTCGTCATGTGAAGTCCTTCGCCCTCTGCTTCCAATATGCGGTCTTCCACCTGTCGAACTCGGGCCGGTCGATTCCACTGGGGATCTTGGTGCCGGACTTCCAGTGCAACTTCCCGTAGTTGTCGAAGTGCATCACGTCCGTGACCTCGGCGATCGGGCCGTCCTGAGTCTGGAGCATGTGGTGGAGGTTCATGGGTTTGTCGATCCCACCGCTCGCGGTTCTGCCCGGGGCCATCGGGGCGAGTCCCTGCGTCATCCGCTTCAAGTTGGTCCGACCGTAGGGGTCCTCGGGGGAAACGTAGTCGGGATTGATGAGATCGTCCCGCTGGTACACACGCTGGCCCTCGAAGTCGGTCAGCTTCCAGAACTTGCAGGGCGGCCCGCCCGCTGCCGCCGCGGCCAGCGCTCTGGTGAGCTGGGTGACGCTGCCGACGGCCTGGCAGGCAGCGGCAATGTCATCCTCGTACGCCGCGACCGTACGGCCGATGTCGGCCACGGCGCCGGCGTCCATGTTCAGGGCTCGTAGCGCCCGGTAGGCGTCGCCGACACCGATCCCGGTGCGCAGCGAGGCATCGAGGGCGCGGATCGAGTCGACCACCGCTGCGGTAATCTTGCCGCCGAAGATGAAGGTCGCGATATCGAAGGCCGCCCAGCCGCAACCTCCCAGGCTTCCGCTCGCGCCTCCGGGCACCACCTTCTCGGCGCAGTCGATCCAGTGCCCGACGAGGATGTCGACCGGGTCGATCCCCTCGTTGAACTCGGTCATCGAGAGGACCTTCGTGACCGTCTGTGTCTGGGTGTCAACCGGCTGCGTTCCGAGGAACAACGTCTCCCAGTCCGGGCATCCCGCCTGGGTGGCGGGCAGGTCCAGAGCCGTGCAGAGGTAGACGTCGATCTCGACCTTGTACCGGATCGTCGCGGTGACCGTGCAGTTCCCGGTGTGGATGATGACGCCGCAGTTGTCCTTCTTCACATCCCGCGGTTCGCCCACTGCCTCGATGCGGTCGACGTAGAAGACGTTGCCGATGCCGCCGGCCGACGTCCCCTTCTGGATGCTGCCGTTCTTGTCCGCTGTCTCCGTGCGGGTGGCCGACTCCTGTGCTTCGGTCGCGTACTTGTCCGCGTCCTTCGCCGCCTGCTCTGCCTCGGTCGCCGCCGTGTCGGCCCGGTCGGCCGCCGCTCGGGCGTCCTTGGCCGCCTGTTCGGCCTCGGTGGCTGCCGCGCGGGCGGCGGTGGCGTCGAGGGCTGCCTGGTCGGCGGCGGAGCGGGCGGACGTGGCGTAGCCCTCGGCGCGGCCGGCTGCCGCGTCCGCCGCTGCCGCGTCCTCGGTGGCCTGGCGGTCGTACTCGACCGTGCGGGTCAGTGACTGCGCGGCCTTGGCGGCAGCTGTCGCCGCGTCGGCCGCGTAGCCGAGGGCCTCCTGGGCGTAGCCGCGGGCGGTCTTGGCGTAGCCGGCGGCGTTGGCCGCGTGTTGGAGGGCGGCCTTGGCGTCGCCCGTCGCCTGGTCGGCGATGGCCTGGGCGGCGGCGGCCTCCTCGGACGCATTGCGGGCGTGGGCGGCGGCCACGGCCTGTTGCTGCTCGGCGATCGTCTTGGAGGACTGCCCGCTCAGGACGACCAGGGCCGCGGCCGAGTCGGTGGTGACATAGGGCGAGCCCAACTGGATCGCGTCGTTGGCCGGGGTGGCGACCTGCTCGGCGGACGTCGTCGCGTCCACCGCCGCCTGGGCGGTGACATGGGCGAAGCCCGCTGCCTTCGCCGCGGCGAGCCGGGCGTTGGCGGCCTCCTTGAGCGCAGCGTTGGCGTTGGTTCGTGCGGTCTTGGCCAACTCCTCGGCGTGGTCGGCAAGTTGGACCGCGGTCTTCGCCTCCTCGGCGGCGTGCGCGGCGGCCTTGATGGCGTCGGCGACCGCTGCCGTGGCGGTGCGTACGGCGGCGTCGGCCTTCAGCTTGGCGGCCTGGGCGGCGTCGGAGTCGGCGCGGGCCCGCTTGGCGGCGGCCTCGGCCCGGGTGGCGGCGGCGTCCGCGTCGGCGGCCGCCTGGGTGGCGGCGTCCGCCGCGGTACGGGCGTTCGTGGCGGCTGTCTCCGCCTTGCCGGCCTGGGTGTCCGCCTCGTTCGCGGCACTTCGGGCCGCGTCCGCCGCGTCACCGGCGTCCAGGGAGTCGGCGTAGGCATCCTTGGCGTCGGCCTTGGCGCGGGCGGCGTCGGCCTTCTGCTCGGCCTCCCACGCGTCGTCCCGCTTGTCCTTGGCCTTGTCGCGGGCGCTGACCGCGTCGTCCCGCCTGCTCTGGGCGGTCTGTTCGGCGGTCTCGGCCTTGTCCTTGGCGTCCTTGGCCTTGGTCGCCTCGGCCTGGGCCGTCTGCTTGTGCTGGTTGGCCTCCGCCTGCTTGGCCTCGGCGGTCTCCTTCTCCGCCTTCGCGGTGGCTTCCTCGGACTCGGCCGAGAGCCGTTTGGCGTGCGCGTCGGCGGCGGCGGCCTTCGCGTCGCCCTCAGCGCCCAGGGCCACGGTGAGCTTGGCCTCCGCGGTCTCCTTGTCCTTCTTGGCGTTGTCGCGGTGGACCTTCGCCGCGTCGGCCGCGGCCTTGGCCTGCAACTCGGCCTTCTCGGCGGCCTTCTCGCGGAACTCGGCCTTCACCTGCGCGGCCTGCGCCAGCGCCCGCTGGGTGATGGTCGCGCTGTCCGCGGCGGCGGCGCGGGTGGCGGCCTCGGCTGTCGTGCCGGCCTTCACCATCGCGTCCAGCGCGGCGACCGCGCCCTTGGTGACCTGCGCCTTCTGCTGACCGACCAGCAGTCCGCGGCCCCGGGGCGCGCCGTTCGTGTCCGCGACGGTGTACGCGGCCTGCTCGGCGGTGTCCGAGGCGGTGGCCGCCTTCTGCGCGGCGGTGAGCTGGGCCTTGATGTCGGCGAGTTTGTTCGCCGCCGCCGCGCGGGCCTTGGCGAGGCTGGTCGTGGCCTTGAGGAACTGGGCCGTCGGCGGCACGGTCCCGGTGTGGCCGGAGGGCGTGACGTCGTACTGCTGGGGACCGCCGCTGGTGCAGTCCCACAGCCGGCTGTCCTGGCCCACGGTGTACGCGGCCAGGTCGACGCACTTGCCAGTGCCGGTGTTCTTCAGCGCCGAGGTGGCCCGGAGGTTGAACTCCCAGGTCTGCGCGGGCGAGCTGTTGCACGTGAACTGGCGGATCTTCGTGCCGTTGGCCGGGTTGTTGCCCGCGACGTCCAAGCACCTCAGGGAGTTGAGGTTGCGCAGGTGCAGGCCCTTGTCGTCGCCGAAGATCTCCCACTTCTGCGCGGCGGCCGAACTGCTGCACGTGTTCAACTGCACCGCGGCGCCATCGGTCTTGGCGCCGTCCTGGACCTCCAGACACTTGCCGGCGGCCGCGTGCACCTTGATGGCGGTCGGCGCGTTGCCGACCCAGCCGACCCCGCCGTCGGACCAGTAGTCCTGCCAGCGGGTGAGCCGGTCGGCGGCCCAGGACTGGCCCAGCAGATCGCCGAGCGACTTGGACGCGCTGGAGAGGGCCTCCACGGCGGTCTTGTTCGCGTCCAGGATCTGGTTGCGCTGGGTCGCCTGGGAGGCGATCTCCTGCTGCCACTCGGTGGCGGCGGTGACGGTGGCGGCGCTCAGCACACCGTTCGGGTCGAGCGGGTCGCGCCAGGCGCAGGCCGAGAACCGGGCCTTCAGGTTCTCGACGGCGATCCGGTACTCGGCGCTGTCCGGTTCGGGCGCGATGCGCGGGAAGCCGCCGGACTCCAGGAAGATCCGGGCGTCGTCGGCGTCCGTGTGCTGCCCCGGGCCTCCGTGCATCCAGCGGAACGCGTCCTGTTCGGCGAGGGCGCGGTTCCGCTCACCGCCCGGCAGGCCGGGGTCGGGGTCGGCGGTGTAGCGCGGGGCACCCAGGTCGTCGACGGCCTTGAGGGTCGTCGCGTCGACGGGGGGGCGTGGAGTCCTCGTAGAAGTCGTCCTCGCTCTGCCAGAAGCGGTCGGAGATCCACTGGGTCAGGCCGGTCTGGCCGTAGAAGCTCTGCTGGCCGTCGCCGTTGGTGCCGGGCGGCCAGTGGAAGTCGGTCTCGGTGAAGCCGGCCGGGGTGTTCAGTCCGGTGACGGGCGTTTTCCAGGTGTCGCGCAGGGCGTTGATCGCGCCGAGTTCCGCTGCCGACTGGTCGCGGTCCTTCTGGTACGCCGTCGACAGCGGCGTCTGCTCCCAGTGGGCGCGGTCGGCCAGGGTGTGCAAGGTGTCCTGCGGCTGGTTGAGGGCGTTCTGTGCGGTCGTGGCCATGGAGGTGCCGCCGAGCCGCAGGACGTCGGTCATCAGGCACTGGTCCTGCCGCAGTTGCTCGGCGGCGGTGTCGTCGTACCAGGGGTAGCTGTCACTCGCGGCGGTGGCGTCCCGCCCGTCGGCGGGGACCACCTGACCCGAGCCGACGGCTATGCCGGCCAGGAGGGCGGTGGCGAGGACCGGCGGGAGGAGCCGGGTGACGGTCGTGGGGAATCGTTTCGACTCCCATGCTCTTGGTGCTCTCGGCGGTCGGCCGCGTCTGAGGCGCATGCGTGGGTCCCCTGTCGGGGGGAAGGCGGCGCGCGGCCACTCCGGTGAGCGCGCGCGTGCGGCAGTGCGGCATGGCGACGTGTCCCCCGTGGCGCGGCGACACGTGTTCCCCCGGTCGCTGGTCGCTGGCTTGAACTGAGCGCCTATGGCTTGGTCAAGAGCCGGTCAAGCGCGCGCCACTGTAAGCAGGAGGTAAGTGCTTTGGGCAAGGCTTTTCGGTTTCGCTCAGGCGCGGTAGCGCGAAGTCGCCCATGGTCGACTTGCGCGGCGCGCCACGCGGAACCCGGCCGCCCCAAGGGAAATTCTGTGCTTCTTTTGTGGTTGAACCGTGAAGCCCTTGAGGGTGCGGCGAGCAGAGTTGGCCGGTTTTCCACGGCGGCCGGAATTTCCGAAATCGGGCACGAAGTGCCGTGTTCGGGCGGGCTTCGGCGCCTAGGCTGCGGCGCATGTGCGGAATCGTGGGATACGTGGGGTCGCAGTCGGCGCTTGATGTGGTGATGGCCGGGCTGAAGCGGCTGGAGTACCGGGGGTACGACTCGTCGGGTGTCGCCGTGCTCGCGGACGGCGGGCTGGCGGCGGCCAAGAAGGCGGGGAAACTCGTCAATCTCGAGAAGGAACTGGTCGATCGGCCGCTGCCGGCGGGGTCGACCGGCATCGGGCACACGCGCTGGGCCACGCACGGCGGTCCGACGGACGCCAACGCCCATCCGCATCTCGACAACGCGGGGCGGGTGGCGGTCGTCCACAACGGCATCATCGAGAACTTCGCCTGTCTGCGGGCCGAGTTGGCGGAGCGCGGACACGATCTCGCCTCCGACACGGACACCGAGGTGGTCGCGCATCTGCTGGCCGAGGAGTTCTCGGCGTGCGCGGACCTCGCGGAGTCGATGCGGCAGGTGTGCCGACGTCTGGAGGGAGCGTTCACGCTGGTCGCGGTGCACGCGGACGAGCCGGACGTGGTCGTCGGCGCCCGCCGCAACTCGCCGCTCGTGGTCGGCGTCGGCGAGGGCGAGGCGTTCCTCGCCTCCGACGTCGCCGCGTTCATCGCCCACACGCGCTCCGCGATCGAGCTCGGCCAGGACCAGGTCGTCGAGCTGCGGCGGGACGGGGTGACCGTCACCGGGTTCGACGGGGCACCGGCCGAGGTCCGCTCCTACCACGTCGACTGGGACGCCTCCGCCGCGGAGAAGGGCGGCTACGACTACTTCATGCTCAAGGAGATCGCCGAGCAGCCGAAGGCGGTCGCCGACACGCTGCTGGGCCGGATCGACGCGGACGGACTGCTGAAGCTGGACGAGGTCCGCATCCCCGTCCACGAACTCCGCGAGGTCGACAAGGTCGTCATCGTCGCCTGCGGTACGGCTTTCCACGCGGGCCTGATCGCCAAGTACGCCATCGAGCACTGGACGCGGATCCCGTGCGAGGTGGAGCTGGCGAGCGAGTTCCGCTACCGGGACCCGATCCTGGGCGCGCGGTCTCTCGTCATCGCCATCTCCCAGTCCGGCGAGACGATGGACACGCTGATGGCGCTGCGGCACGCGAGGGAGCAGGGCTCGAAAGTCCTGGCCATCTGCAACACCAACGGGTCGACGATTCCGCGGGAGTCGGACGCGGTGCTGTACACACATGCCGGGCCGGAGGTCGCCGTAGCGTCGACGAAGGCGTTTCTGACGCAGCTGGTGGCGTGTTATCTGGTCGCGCTGTATCTCGGTCAGGTGCGGGGCACCAAGTGGGGCGACGAGATCCAGGCCGTCATCCGGGACCTGTCGCAGATCTCCGGTGAGGTCGAGCGGGTGCTGGAAACCATGGAGCCTGTACGGGAGTTGGCGCGGTCGGTGGCGTCCAAGAACACCGTGCTGTTCCTGGGCCGGCATGTCGGATATCCCGTTGCTCTCGAAGGCGCCCTGAAACTCAAGGAGTTGGCGTACATGCACGCCGAGGGCTTCGCGGCGGGGGAGTTGAAGCACGGGCCCATCGCCTTGATCGAGGAGGGCATGCCGGTAGTGGTGGTCGTGCCGTCGCCGCGTGGGCGTTCCGTGCTCCACGACAAGATCGTGTCCAACATTCAGGAGATCCGGGCGCGCGGTGCGATGACGATCGTGATCGCGGAGGAGGGGGACGAGACGGTCGTCCCGTACGCCGATCACTTGATCCGGATCCCGGCCACACCGACGTTGCTGCAACCGCTGGTGGCGACCGTGCCGTTGCAGGTGTTCGCCTGTGAGCTGGCCACGGCTCGGGGGAACGAGGTCGATCAGCCTCGGAACCTGGCGAAGTCGGTGACGGTGGAGTAGGGCTCGCTCTTCAGGGCTTCCATGAAGGGGGTGAAGGCTCCGGTCGGGAAGGTGAGGGTGGCCCTGGCCGGGGTCTTTGAGTCGCGGATGGCTATGTGGGTGGGGGAGTTCGCGATCTCCACGCACTCGTTGCCGTCCCCCTCGCCGGAGTAGGACGACTTCCGCCAGTTGTCCATGCGATGCCTCACAGTTCCTTGGTCAGCTTGTGGATGAACTTGCGCGACTGTTCGGGTTCGAGTGACGCGGCCACTACTCTACGGAAGCTCCGTCGGTAGGTATTGAGTTGAGCCTCGGAATCGATGAAGACGGACCCGTGGGGCGCGTCACGTACCACTGTGTCCAGCTTGGGCAGGAGGCCACCCACGTAGGTCATCGTGCTGGAGGCTTTGGCGAAGTCGTCCACGTCGAAGGGGATGACGCGCAGGGTGATGTGGTTCGCTTCGGAAAGCGCAAGAAGCTGGGCGAGTTGAGCCTGCGAGGTGGCGCGGTTGCTGACCCTGATCCGTAGCGCCGCCTCATGGAGCACCACCTCGTACGGGACGTTGATCTTTTGTCGTTTCATCCGATGCTGGATACGCAACTCCACTTCCTCATCGGTGAGTTCGGGAAGTCTGGAGGAGAACACTGCACGTGTGTAGTCCTCCGTCTGCAATAGCCCCGGCACGTACAAGATGGCCACGTGGCGTTGGAATCGGGCGTGGTGCTCCAGCTCGGACAGGTCGAGGAACGGCGTCGGCAACAAGCCCCGGTACTCCTCCCACCACCCCCGCGTGCGATCCGTGGCCATCCCCACCAGTGCGTCGATGAACTCCTCGTCCGTGCAGGCGTAGTGAGACGCGAGACGGCGGAGTCGCTGTTCGCTCACGCCCGTGAGGCCGGCCTCGATCTGGCTGATCTGGACGTTGCTCACGCCGAGCAGGGTTGCTGCTTCCCGGGCCGTGAGGCCTGCCGCGTCGCGCAGTCTTCGTAGTTCGACCGCCAGGCGCATCTGACGTGCCGTTGGTTCGCGCCTGGTTGTCATCGCCCGCTCCTCCTCGTTTGAGGGCAGATTACGCGATCGGCTTGCCGTACCGAAACTTTCAGGTCTACCGTCGGTGACGCAACGCACACTCTGCGGAAGTGCACCACTCCGTCCTGCCATGACGGCCGTGGTGGAGCCACCGCACGAGATCTGCCTGAACTCCCCTATATCTAAACGGAGTTGACCCATGCCCGAAACCCAAGAACCCTCCGCCCCCTGGGAGTACTCCCTCTACGTCCCCAACGACCCCCGCGCCGTCACCGTCAGCCGCCGTACCCTCCGGCTGATCCTCACCGTCCACGGACTCATCCGCCTCGTCGACACCGCCGAACTCGTCGCAGCGGAGCCGGTCGCCAATGCCGTACGGCACACCGAAGGTCCTGCCGCGTTGCGCATGGGGTGGGTGGGCGGGGTGCTCAAGATCGGGGCCTGGGACGCCGATCCTCGGCCGCCCGAGCCGCCGGGGGCGTTCGATCTGCTTCTTGACGCGGAGGAGGGGCGCGGGTTGGCCCTGGTCAAGGCCTGTGCCGCCCAGTGGGGGTGGCAGCCCCTTGCCCGGAACGGCAACCGGGGCAAGTACGTCTGGTGCGAACTCGACGCGGCTTAAGGGGTGTTCAGCCGGATATCTCGGATGTCGGTGCATCGGCGAGACTTACTGCCGGGCAGTTCAACATCCCTGTCAGCACCCGGCACTGACGTTGCGTCAGGCAGCCCACGAAGACCGCCGCGTCGGCGTTCGTCCGTTCGCAGAGTGTCGCCACTTCGCGAACCTTGCCGTAGGTCAGAACAGTTCGCGAAGAATAGGGCAACGCCATCTTCCTGGCACCGCCGGCCGAGACGCCCCGCCGCCGCACGATCCGGCCCACGACCCGCGCACCGCGTTCCTTCAACGCCCGCGCCGCCGCATCCATCAGCGCAGCCCAGTCCCTCTGCTTGCCGGAGAAGTAACCGACGATCACCACGTCGGCACCCTCGACCTCAACTGTCGTGGCCGGAGCCCGGTGTTGGGCCGCCCTCGCTCTCGCCCCCGCTCCCGTGCGATGAGCGGGGCGCCGGTCGCGCCGTCGGGCCTGATGCATGGCCTTCAGGCTAGTTGCGCTCCGCTGAAAGCGCGCTGAGGGCGTCGTGAAACCCGGTGCGCGCAGGCTCTGTTCCAGAACGAAGGCGATGCGAGCCCCGACCCGGGGTCGTAACGGTCTGACGATTCCAAGGAGCACATCACCATGGGCATCAACCTCACCGACCAGGACAAGCTCACCCTCCGTACCGCCGCGTACGGCGCCATCACGCTCATGGCCGCCGCCGGTGCCGCCACCGGCTCGCCGCACCGGATCGCCACCCAGGGCAGCCTCGCCCTGGCCTCGGCGACCGGGCCGGTCGGGTACGTGCTCGCCGAGAACTCCAAGATCCCGAACCTGAACGGGAAGTCCGTGGCCGAGATCGCCGATCAGGTGCTGCCGGCCCTCACCACCGCCATGAGCCTGCTCAAGAAGCAGGACCCGGCCGAGGCCGACAACTTCCGCGGCACCGTCCTCGTCGCCCTCGAAGCGGCCGTCCGCCCCAAGAAGGGCGAGCCCGGCCCCGTCATGCTGGAGATGGTCCGCAAGATCACCGGAGCCCTCGACGCCGCCTGAACTCGGCAGGTTTCCATGGGCAGTTGGGTGGTGCCTACTCCCGGGCGAACAACCAGCAGTGGCTGCTGCGGGCCGCGCCGGCAGTTCAACTGACCTGAGAGGCGCGCCCGGACCGGGTCATCGTCGTCGCCGCATGCGATGCACCAGGTACAGCCTCCGGAGGAGCATGAACGGTGGGACCTCGATGAGGGCGACGGCGAGTGCGCCGCCCAAGTCCCCGTCGGGCCCGATGATCTGGCGGACGATCGTGAACCCGCCGAGCAGGACCCATGCGGCCGCGACCACGGCGAGCGCCCAGCCGCCGATGGTCCGGAGCCGCGTCACCAAACCGGAGTCCTTGCGTCGCGGGGGCTGCGGTGTCCCCTGCCGCGGCCGCGGGATGTGTTCCGGAGCGCGGGCGGGCAGCCGCACCACCGCCGCCTCCGGTACCGCCGCGTCGATCGTCGCGATCCGGTCCGGTGTCACGTCGCGGTACAACGTCGGTTCCACGGTGATCGCGAAGCCGTCGGGGCCCGTGAGGCCGCGGGCTCCGTCGGGGCGGGTGGTCATCGCCACGCAGGTGCCGTAGGGGACGGTCACCGCGCCGCGCGGGGTCGTGACGCTCACGCCCTCCTCGCCGATGACCAGCGTGACGTCCTCGTTCTCCAGGGACCGGTGCCGGCTGCCCGTGACCGTGGTCCCGGAGTACTGCGGGGCCACGGTCAGGCCCGCCCAGTCCACGCCCCGGCGGCCCGGGACCTGGAGCAGGGTGGACGCCCATGCCTCGCGGGCCACCTCGCGCAGGTCCGCGACCGTGACCGCCGCCAACTCGGCCCGGTGCTCGGCGGGGGAGAGGACGCGGTGGCCGAGGAGGAGGTTCAGGGCGTATCCGGGGAGGGCGGCGGCGGCGAAGTCCGGGACGTCGTACATCTTGAGCATCTTGCCGCGGACGGAGTCCAGTTCGGACTGTGCGATGGTGCCGTTGCGGAGGCGCGCGAGGGTGTCGACGAAGCCGCCGACCACCGCGTCCTGCTTCCGCGGCAGCGCGTCGGCGTACGCGGTGAGCGTGGCGAAGTCGGCGTCGCGCGGGGTGTAGTCGGCCTCCGCCGCGTAGGAGTAACCGCCCTCCTGGCGCAGGTCCTGGAAGAGCGCCCGGCCCAGTACGTCCGCGAAGACCGCGGCCGCCGTCGACCGTCGTACGACCGAGGTCAGGACCACCTGGCCGTCCTCGCCGCAGATGTACGCGGGGGTCGTCGGGAGGGCGCTGGTGGCCGCGGGGGCCGGGAGGCGGGTGCCTGTCGGCAGGGTGAGGTCCAGGCCGTCCGGGACGGACTCGCTCGTGATCCACAGGACCGCGTTCTCACGGGTGAAACGGGTCCGCGCCCAGTCGCTGACCTGGTCCGGCGTCACGCTCCAGGTCCCCAACTCGTCGTAGCTGGACAGTCCGTAGCCCTGAGCGCCGTAACGCCACAGCGGCAGACTGGAGTTGGCGCCGTTCTTGCCGCCCGCGGCCTCCGTGCGCAGGATCTCCCGCTCGGTGTCCAGCCGGGCCAGCGGCAGGTCGCGCAGCGCCGCGCAGACACTGTTGAGGTGCGCTACGACCTCGTCCTCGTCGCCCGTCGCGTGGAAGAGGGTGTACGTGTTCGCCGTCGCGCCGTTGTAGTGCAGGTCGGCCAACCGTAGCCGGTGCAGGGCCAGATGCTCGACGAGATGGGTGAGCCCGGCCGTCGCCAGGGTCTCGTCGGCGCGGCCCACCCGGAAGAAGAGGCCGGCCGTGACCTGGCCGCCCCGGCGCGGGGCGTAGAGCGTGGGAATGCCCTGGGTGGTCGTGCAGCCGATCAGGCCGGAGAGGGCCTCCGGCGCGAACTCGGTGGTCGTCATCGTCGGCTCCCCCTAGAGCGTCGCGAGCGCGGACTTGCGGTACTTCACGAACGCGGCCTGCCAGCCGGGCAGGTACAGCCACTGGTACTCGGTCACCCGGTTTTCGAGGGAGACGAAGTGCGCCGCCGCGTCCTCGAAATGACCGCCGATCGAGAAGGCCAGGGCGAACGCGCTGTCCGCCGTGATCCAGCTCCAGCCGGAGGCGTGGTCCGGGTGCAGCACGGACGCCCGTGCGGCGGCCCGCAGTTCGTCGCGGACCGAGACACTCCGCATGTACGTGCGCTGCGCCACGCCGTCCAGGTCCGCCCAGTGCTCGATGTGCGCCTCGGCGACCACCGCCCCGGCGTGCGAACCGCCGGGGGCCGCGGCCACGCACTCCTGCGCGAAGGCGTGCGCCGCCTCCCAGGAACCGCTCCACTTGGGGCACACCTGCTGGAGCAGCTGGGACTGCGCGCGGTAGTGGTGCGGGTGGTGGGCGGAGAGGCGGTCGTAGCGGCGGCGGGCCTCGGTCTGGCCGAGTTCCAGGCCGCGGGCGGTGAGCAGCCGGGCGGTCCACGCGGCGGGGTTGTCGGGCTGCTCGGCGCACACGTCGATCAGCAGCCGCTCGGCCCGCCGCAGCCAGTCGTGGAACTGGTCGAACTGGTCGCGTGAGACGTGCTGTGCGCGGTAGCGGCTGCGGATGGCCCAGCCGATGCGGATGTAGCGCTCCGCGAGCAGGGTACGGGGGAGGGGGTCCGCGGGGTGTTCGGCCGCCGCCCGCTCCAGGTAGGTCTCCACGCCGTCCAGGCCCGCGAGTTGGGCCGAGGCGAAGGACATGTTCTCCGCGGAGCTCTCGACCGGGTGCCCGGTCGAGCCGAGGGCGGTGAAGAAGGTCTGTGTCGCCTGCCAGTCGCCTGCCCGGGCCGCGTCCCGCAGCGGGGTGAGGTCCGGCAGCGCGGTGAACGGGTCGTCGACCGGATCCGACAGGGCTACGGGTCTTTCGTCGTCGTCGGTCGTCGTGCGCGTGGTGGTCATGCTCCGCCCCCTGGCGAATCCTGAACCCACGGCGCGCCTACTGGCCCCCCAGGGCGCGCGAACGTGAGTGGTGTCATGCGTGAGGTGTCGTGCGCTTGATGTCGTGCGGGTGATGCGAGTTGCCGCAGGCTAGCAGCCGTCTGTGACAGGCGGGACGGGGGTGGACTCGGTCGTAGGGTGCTCGGCATGAGCATCATCGGGGTTGGTATCGATGTGGCCGAGATCGACCGGTTCGCGGCGTCGTTGGCCCGTACGCCGGGGATGGCTCGGCGGCTGTTCCTGGACAGCGAGTTGCTGTTGCCGAGTGGGGAGCGACGGGGGAACGCGTCCCTCGCCGCGCGCTTCGCCGCGAAGGAGGCCCTCGCGAAGGCGCTGGGCGCGCCGGCCGGGCTGCACTGGACGGACGCGGAGGTGTACGTCGAGGACAGTGGCCGGCCCCGGCTGCGGGTTACCGGGACTGTCGCGGCTCGGGCGGCCGAGCTGGGGGTGCGGTCCTGGCATGTCTCGTTGAGCCACGACGCGGGGGTGGCCTCGGCCGTGGTGATCGCGGAGGGGTGACGGCGGGGACCGCCGCCGGCCGGGGTGGCTCGCCCGGGTGCGGGTGCGGGTGCGGGTGGTTCCGGGGCAGACTCGACCGCATGCGTACTGCGTACAGCGTGGAGACGGTAAGGGCAGCAGAGCAGAGGCTGATGGCGCGGCTTCCCGAGGGTGCGCTCATGCAGCGTGCCGCGGCCGGACTGGCCGTCGCCTGCGCCCAGTTGCTGGGGCGGGTCTACGGCAGCAGGGTCGCGCTGCTGGTGGGGAGCGGGGACAACGGCGGCGACGCCCTGTACGCCGGGGCGCGGCTGGCTCGGCGGGGCGCGGCGGTCACGGCCGTGCTGCTCGCGCCCGAGCGCACCCACCCGGGCGGGCTCGCGGCGCTGCTGCGGGCGGGCGGTCGTACCGTCGCGGCCGGTGACGCCGAGGAGACCGTCCTCCGCGCCGATCTCGTCGTCGACGGGATTCTCGGGATCGGGGGGAGGGGCGGGTTGCGGCCCGACGCCGCACGGCTCGCGGCGCTTGCCGGGGACTCCCGGGGCATCGTCGTCGCCGTCGATCTGCCCAGCGGGGTCGAGGCGGACAGCGGTGAGGTGCGGGGGGCCGCCGTACAGGCCGATGTCACCGTCACCTTCGGGGCCCACAAGCCCGGGCTGCTGATCGATCCCGCGCGTGAGTACGCCGGTTCCGTGCGGTTCGTCGACATCGGGCTGGGGGCCGAGCTGCCCGACGAGCCCGCCCTGGAGGCCCTCCAACACGTGGACGTGGCACGGTTGTTGCCCGTGCCGGGGGCCGAGAGCGACAAGTACCGGCGCGGAGTCGTGGGGATCGCCGCCGGGTCCGGGCGGTATCCGGGGGCGGCCGTGCTCGCCGTCGCCGGGGCCTTGCGGGGCGGGGCGGGAGCCGTACGGTACGTCGGGCCGGCCGCGGACGCGGTGATCGCCCGGTTCCCGGAGACGCTCGTGTCGGACGGGGGGCCGCGTAAGGCGGGGCGGGTGCAGGCCTGGGTCGTCGGACCGGGGGCGGGGGACGACGCCGGGACCGTGGCGGAGGTCGTGACCGCCGATGTGCCGGTGCTCATCGACGCGGACGGGCTGCGGCTGGCCGACCCGGACGCGGTACGGGCTCGTACCGCGCCGACGCTCATGACTCCTCACGCGGGAGAAGCCGCCGCGTTGCTCGGGGTTCCTCGGGCCGAGGTTGAAGGGGCTCGGCTGGATTCCGTGCGGGAGTTGGCGGGGCGGTATGGGGCGACCGTGTTGTTGAAAGGGTCGACCACGCTTGTCGCTGACTCCGGGGGTGGGGCGGTGCGGGTGAATCCGACGGGGACGGGGTGGCTGGCTACGGCGGGGAGCGGGGACGTGTTGTCGGGGCTCGCGGGGTCGCTGCTGGCGGCGGGGTTGTCGGCGTTCGACGCGGGGAGTGTGGGGGCGTATCTGCATGGGCTGGCGGGGAGGCTGGCCGCGGACGGGGCGCCTGTGGGGGCGCACGATGTGGCTGAGGCGGTTCGGGTTGCGTGGCGGGATGTGCGGGACTGAGTTTCTTTCGCCCCCGCCGCCCCTACCCGTCCCATCCCTGGGGGCTGCCCCCCCAGGCCCCCTTCGGCCTGAACGGCCTCGTCCTCAATCGCCGGACGGGCTGGGTGTGGCGGCCTGTGCTGAAAGGGCTCGCGCTCGTCAATAAGGGTGACCCCTCCGCGCGGCACTCGGCTCACGCCGTACCCGCGCGTTTCTCTGATCGCATGATCAGTACACGAATCGCGCACAGAAGTATCGCGGTGCTGCTCACCGCGGTGATCGCCCTCCCCCTCGGGGCCGGTAGTGCCTGGGCGGACGGGCCGGTGCCGTCGGCTGCGGGGCCCGAGGAGACCGAGTTGGTGCCGGGGGTGCCGCCCGGGCCGTATCAGCCGTGGCAGATCGATACGCCGGATCAGGCGCTCGCGCCGAAGGTGTACACACCTACCGCCGAAGAGGACAGGGTCGAGCCGCGGGACGCCGCCGCGGGGACCTACGCGCTCGTCGAGTACGTGCCGATCGCGGACGCCGTCGCCAAGGTGACCTGCAGCAAGCAGACCGGGCCGTATCAGCGGGGCGTCGAACGGTGGCTGAAGCTCAAGGTGGACGGGAAGCAGTCGGGCGCCGACTGCAAGGCCATCCGTGCCTTTCAGAAGAAGCAGGGCATCAAGCCCGCTATCGGGTTCGCGGGACCTGTCACCTGGGCGCGTATGCAGCTCATCGGTGCCAAGAAGAATCCGAATGCCGCCCGGAAATGTCCCGTCCGCTCGTACCGCGTCGCCTGTGTCGATCTCGATCGGCAGCTCACCTGGGTGCAGAAGGGGAAGAAGGTCGTCTTCGGGCCTGTGCCCATGCGGAGCGGGCGGACCGGGCATGTGACCCGGGGCGGTTGGCACAAGATCTACTGGAAGCACAAGAACCACTGGTCGACGCTCTACAACAGCCCTATGCCGTATGCCCAGTTCTTCGACGGCGGCATCGCCTTCCACGCCGTCTACGGCAGCATCTACACCACCGTCGGCTCCTGGGGCTGCGTCAATCTGCGGCTGGCCGACGCGCGCAAGCTCTGGGGTGTCCTCAAGAAGGGTGACCGTGTGTACGTGTGGGGGCACCGGCCCGGGAACTAGGGAACCGGGAACTAGGGAACAAGGAGGGCTCAGAGGGGGTGTCAGTCCCCTCTGAGACACTGGGGGTGCCATGAACGAGACAGAGACACAGTCCACCGCACCGTTGCGCGCCCGCGCCGAGATCGATCTGGGCGCCCTGCGGGCCAACGTGCGGACTCTGCGCGCCCTCGCGCCGGGCGCGGCCCTCATGGCCGTCGTGAAATCCGATGCCTACGGCCATGGGGCCGTGCCCTGTGCGCGTGCCGCGGTGGAGGCGGGCGCCACCTGGCTCGGTACCGCCACGCCCCAGGAGGCGCTCGACCTGCGGGCCCGCGCCGGGTTGCCCGACGGCGTGCGGATCCTGTGCTGGCTGTGGACCCCGGGCGGGCCCTGGCGGGAGGCCATCGAGGCCGATCTCGATGTGGCGGTGAGCGGGATGTGGGCCCTGGAGGAGGTCGTCGCGGCCGCTCGTGCTGCCGGACTCCCCGCGCGCGTGCAGCTCAAGGCCGATACCGGGCTCGGGCGCAACGGGTGCCAGCCCGGCGACGACTGGGCCGAGCTGGTCGGGGGCGCCCTCCGCGCGGAGGCCGAAGGGCTTCTCCGTATTACCGGGCTCTGGTCTCATCTCGCCTGCGCCGACGAACCCGGGCATCCCTCCACCGACGCCCAACTCGCCCTCTTCCGCGAGATGGTGTCGTACGCGGAAGAGCGTGGGGTGCGGGCAGAGGTGCGGCACATCGCCAACTCGCCTGCCACGCTCACCCGTTCCGACTCACACTTCGACCTCGTCCGGACCGGCATCGCCGTCTACGGCATCTCGCCCAGCCCTGAGGTGGGGTCCTCGGCCGACTTCGGGCTGCGGCCCGTGATGTCCCTGAAGGCGTCCGTCGCGCTCGTGAAGCAGGTGCCTGGCGGGCACGGGGTCAGTTATGGCCATCACTACGTCACGCCCGGTGCGACCACCCTCGGACTCATCCCCGTCGGGTACGCGGACGGCATTCCGCGACATGCCTCCGGTACCGGGCCCGTGCTCGTCGGCGGGAAGTGGCGGACGGTCGCGGGGCGGGTCGCCATGGACCAGTTCGTCGTGGACCTGGGTGGGGACGACCTGGAGGCCGGGGCCGAGGCGATCCTGTTCGGGGCCGGTGACCGCGGTGAGCCCACCGCCGAGGACTGGGCGCAGGCCGCCGGCACCATCGCGTACGAGATCGTGACCCGCATCGGAACACGCGTTCCCCGCGTCTACGTCAATGAGGTCGTCGGAGAGATCGTCCCCGAGGTCGTCGGTGAGGTCATCCCCGGGTATGAGGGAGACGACGTAGCGCAGGGTCCTGACGTGAAGAGGAGCGGCACGTGAGCGAGAGCAGTGCGGAGGCGGTCGCCGCGGTCGCCTCCGCCGCCGCGGGGGCGGGCGGGAACTGGCGGAAGGTCACCGGTATCGCGGGCGCCGCGATAGGTGTGATCGCCGCCGGTGCCGCGGCCGGTGTCGCCATAGAGCGGATGACCGTCGGGCGTGGGATGCGCGAGCGGGCCCGGCTGGCGCTCGACTCCACCGGGCCGTACGGCTCGCTGCGCGGCACCCCGGGCACGGCCCAGGCCGACGACGGCACCGCGCTGTACTACGAGGTCGACGACATCGAGCCGGACGTCGCCGTCACGCCCAAGCGGCGGCGGCTCTTCGGGCGCAAGGCACCCGCTCCCGTCACTGTCGTCTTCAGCCACGGGTACTGCCTCAACCAGGACTCCTGGCACTTCCAGCGGGCCGCCCTGCGCGGGGTCGTGCGGACCGTGCACTGGGACCAGCGCAGCCATGGGCGTTCCGCGCGCGGGGTCGCGCAGCTGGAAGACGACATGCCGCTCACCATCGACCAGTTGGGGCGCGACCTGAAGGCCGTGATCGACGCGGCCGTGCCCGAGGGGCCGATCGTGCTCGTCGGGCACTCCATGGGTGGCATGACGATCATGGCCCTCGCCGACCAGTACCCCGACCTGATCCGCGACCGGGTCGTCGCCACGGCCTTCGTCGGTACGTCCTCCGGGCGGCTCGGCGAGGTCAACTTCGGGCTGCCCGTCGCCGGGGTCAACGCGGTGCGGCGGGTGCTGCCCGGTGTGCTGAAGGCGCTCGGGCAGCAGGCCGCGCTGGTGGAGCGGGGGCGGCGGGCCACCGCCGATCTGTTCGCCGGGATCATCAAGCGGTACTCGTTCGCTTCGCGGGACGTCGATCCGGCGGTCGCGCGGTTCGCCGAGCGGATGATCGAGGGCACGCCGATCGATGTCGTCGCCGAGTTCTATCCGGCGTTCACCGACCACGACAAGACCGCCGCCCTGCCCCACTTCAAGGACATGCCGGTACTCGTGCTGGCCGGGATCGGCGATCTCGTCACGCCCAGTGAGCACAGCGAGGCCATCGCCGACCTGCTGCCGGACGCCGAGCTGGTGCTCGTGCCGGACGCCGGGCACCTGGTCATGCTGGAGCACCCGGAAGTGGTCACCGACCGCCTCGCCGACCTGCTCACCCGCGCGGGTGCCGTGCCGACAGGGGCTACCGTAAGTGGCTATGGAAGCACCAGCAGCACCGCACAACGCGGCTGAGCCCCTGTCCGTTTCGATCACCGTCAACTCCCCTGAGCAGATGCGGGAGTTGGGACGCCGCCTCGCCGAACTGCTGCGCGCGGGCGACCTCGTGATGCTCACGGGTGAGCTGGGCGCCGGCAAGACGACACTGACCCGGGGACTGGGGGAGGGGCTCGGGGTGCGGGGGGCGGTTACCTCGCCGACCTTCGTGATCGCCCGTGTGCATCCCTCGCTGGGGGACGGGCCGCCGCTTGTGCACGTCGACGCGTATCGCCTGAGCGGCGGGCTCGACGACATGGAGGACCTCGACCTCGATGTCTCGCTGCCCGAGTCCGTGATCGTCGTGGAGTGGGGTGAGGGCAAGGTCGAGGAGTTGGCGGACGACCGGCTCTCACTCGTGATCCACCGAGCCGTCGGGGATACGACGGACGAGGTACGGCACGTCACTGTCACCGGGCTCGGGGCGCGGTGGGCCGCGGTTGAACTGGGCGTGCTCGGCGGCTGACCGGGGGTGCGAGGGGTGTGGGTTCCGACAAGGTGTCGGCAAGATGTTGCGTTCGAGGTCTCGGGCGTGGTCACATGGTATCCAGTTCGTAGTTAGGTCTACCTAACTACGTCTGCCCCAGGCCCCAGGAGGCGTCCATGTCGGCTTCAGAGAACCAGGACCGTCCGGAGCCGCATGTGTTTGCCGGGGTGTCGATGCGGGAGTTGTTGGCGGCGGGTGAGGCGGCGAGGGCGGTTTCTACGCCGCCTCGTGCGCCGGAGGCTCCGCCGGTTGAGCGGAGTAAAGCCGCGTAGTTGTTCGTCTGCGGGCGCGTTGTGGCTGGGCGCGCAGTTCCCCGCGCCCCTGAAAAGCAGGGGGTTGCCTGGCCCCCGGTTGAGCTGCTCAGCGGATCACGACGATGCTCTGCCCGATCGTCGCGAACTCCCACATGGCCGCGCCGTCGGCGATCGATTCGCGGATGCCGCCTGACTTCGTCGTCGGGTCGGGGGCGTCCGTCGCGCCGCTGACCGCCGCGCTGAAGCCGATGGCGACGTTGTCCGCGTTGGTGAAGCGGACGACGTGCTGGATGGGGGTGCCGTCGGTGCCGGTGATGGCGTTCGAGCGGGAGGTGACCGGATAGGTGCCTGTGGGTGGGTCCACCGTGCCGGGGGTGACCTTGAACGTGCGGTTGACCTTGTTGTTCTTGGCGACCAGCCACACCCGGTCGTCGTCCACCGAGTACACGACCCGTTCGCCCGTGCCGGAGCCGGCGGGCAGCGCGGTGGGGTTCTTCTTGTCGCGTGGGGCCTTCTTGGCGGCCACCGCCGCGGGGGAGGTGCTGGCGTGGGCCGTGCTCCCCAGTCCGGCCGGGACCGTCGCCGACGCCTGGTAGGCGAGGAATCCGACCGTGGCGACCGCCGCCACGGTGAGCCCGGCCACGATTCCCGAGCTGCTGCCGGCCATCAGCGCCCACCTCCGCGTCTCATACGTCTACGTCCTGTGACGGTGCCCCGTACGGTCCCGTACGTCCCGTAAGTCCGGTGACCCTAGGTGACCGTAGCAGCCGGGGCCGGGCCGACCGGGGCGGCCGTGCTCGCGGCGCCGGAGCCGTAGGCTGTTTGCGTGCTCTTGCTCGCTCTCGATACCGCCACCCCCGCCGTCACCGTCGCCCTGCACGACGGCGAGGCCGTCATCGCCTCGTCGAGTCAGGTGGACGCGCGCCGCCACGGTGAGCTGCTGCTCCCGGCCGTCGACCACGTGCTCGCCGGCGCGGGGCTCACGCTCGACGCCGTCACGGGAATCGTCGTCGGCATCGGCCCCGGCCCCTACACCGGGCTGCGCGTCGGCCTGATGACCGCCGACACCTTCGGGCTCGCGCTCGGCGTGCCCGTGCACGGTGTGTGCACGCTGGACGGCCTCGCCTACGCCGCCGACCTCGACGGCCCCTTCGTCGTCGCCACGGACGCGCGGCGCAAGGAGGTCTACTGGGCGCGTTACGCCGACTCCCGGACCCGCGTCACCGACCCGGCCGTGGACCGGCCCGCCGACATCGCCGAGCAGGTCGCCGGACTGCCCGCCGTCGGCGCCGGTGCGCTGCTCTACCCGGACACCTTCCCGTCCGCCCACGAGCCGGAGCACGTGTCCGCCGCCGCGCTCGCCTCGCTGGCCGCCGAGAGACTCGCGGCGGGCGTCGAACTCCCCGCGCCCCGGCCGCTGTACCTGCGCCGTCCCGACGCCCAGGTGCCCAAGAACTACAAGGTGGTCACCCCCAAGTGACCGAATCCCCGAACCCTCGGCTGCGCGAGATGCGCTGGTGGGACATCGACCCCGTGCTGGAGCTGGAGAAGGACCTCTTCCCCGAGGACGCCTGGTCCCGGGGCATGTTCTGGTCCGAACTGGCACACGCGCGGGGCGCCGAGGCGACCCGCCGATACCTGGTCGCCGAGGTGACCGGTGCCGAGTACGAGGGCGGTGTCCGGCTCATCGGCTACGCGGGCCTCGCCACCACCGGAGACCAGGCCGACATCCAGACCATCGCCGTCGCCCGCGACCACTGGGGCACCGGCCTCGGCTCCACCCTGCTGACCGAACTCCTCACCGCGGCAAGCGAGTTCGAGTGTGCCGAGGTCATGCTCGAATGCCGCGTCGACAACGTCCGCGCGCAGAAGCTGTACGAGCGCTTCGGCTTCGCCCCGATCGGATTCCGGCGCGGCTACTACCAGCCGGGCAACGTCGACGCCCTGGTGATGCGCCTGACCACAGATCCCGACAGCAGCTCCGCTGCGGGGTCGCCTTCCGTACAAGGAACCGAGATCCATGACTGACTCACGCGACGAGCCTCTCGTCCTGGGCATCGAGACCTCCTGCGACGAGACCGGCGTCGGCATCGTCCGCGGCACCACCCTGCTGGCGGACGCGGTCGCGTCCAGCGTCGACGAGCACGCCCGCTTCGGCGGGGTCGTACCGGAGGTGGCGTCCCGCGCCCACCTGGAGGCGATGGTCCCGACGATCCAGCGCGCGCTGAAGGACGCGGGCGTGAGCGCCCGTGACCTCGACGGCATCGCGGTCACGGCGGGGCCGGGACTCGCGGGTGCCCTGCTCGTCGGCGTCTCCGCCGCCAAGGCCTACGCCTACGCCCTCGGCAAGCCCCTCTACGGCGTGAACCACCTCGCCTCGCACATCTGCGTGGACCAGCTGGAACACGGCCCGCTGCCGGAACCGACCATGGCGCTGCTGGTGTCCGGCGGTCACTCCTCGCTGTTGCTGTCCTCGGACATCACCTCGGACGTACGGCCGCTGGGCGCGACCATCGACGACGCGGCGGGCGAGGCCTTCGACAAGATCGCGCGGGTCCTGAACCTCGGCTTCCCGGGCGGCCCGGTCATCGACCGGTACGCGAAGGAGGGCGACCCCACGGCGATCACGTTCCCGCGCGGACTGACCGGGCCGCGCGACCCGGCGTACGACTTCTCCTTCTCCGGGCTGAAGACGTCCGTGGCCCGCTGGATCGAGGCGAAGCGGGCGGCGGGCGAGGACGTGCCGGTGCGCGATGTGTCGGCGTCCTTCCAGGAGGCCGTCGTCGACGTCCTGACCCGCAAGGCCGTACGCGCCTGCAAGGACGAGGGCGTCGACCACCTGATGATCGGCGGCGGGGTGGCGGCCAACTCCCGCCTGCGCGCACTGGCGGCGGAACGCTGCGAGGCCGCCGGCATCCGTCTTCGCGTCCCGCGCCCCAAGCTGTGCACGGACAACGGCGCGATGGTCGCCGCGCTGGGTGCGGAGATGGTCGCCCGGAACCGGGTCCCCTCGGACTGGGACCTGTCCGCTGACTCGTCCCTCCCGGTGACCGACCCGCACGTCCCGGGGCATCACCACCACGACCACGTGCACGAGGTCAGCAAGGAGAACCTGTACTCGTGACGACGGTCGCGTTGATGTGGGAGGCCCGGGCGGTCCCGGGGCGGGGCGCTGAACTGCTCGCCTGGGCACGGGAGCAGCGGCTCCCGGCCGAGCCCCTGCGCCGGGAGTTCCTGCGCGGACCCCAGGACCGGGTTCTCGTCATCACGTGGTGGGACGCGGAGTACGATACCGAGTTGCCCGAACTCCCCGAGCCGGACGGGGAGTTGGCCATGCGGGCGGTGCATCGGTGGCGGTTCGAGTCGGTGGGCGAGTAACAAGGGTTCTGCCCCCGGCGCCGCCCTCGCACATCACCCAACAGACCGTCGGGAGGCTCTTCTTGAAGCGTGTGGTCCTGTCCTTCGGTTTCATGGCCGTGGCCATGACGATCACATCCCTCATCACCGAGCACACGCTGCCGCCGCTGCTGGAGGTCGTGACGTTCCTGGTCGTGGCGTTCGCGCTGCTCGGCGTGACGGCACTGATACAGGCGGCCCGGGGCAAGGCCAGAGGGTAGCGCCCGAGGACGGCCGGCGGCGTCACTCGCCGAGGCCGACCTCGCACCGCAACCGCCGCTCCGCCCCGACCACCCGCACGGGACCCGTCAGCGTCAGCCGTGTCGTGTGGCGTACCTCCGCGCTGGAAACCCCCAACCTCAGCTCCAGTACGCCCGGCTCGACCACCCGGCGCCCCGAGCGGTCCGTGAACGCCGACAGGTCCGAATGGAAGTGGAAGGTCATCCGCGTCGCCTCGCCGGGTCCCAACTCCAGGCGCTGGTAACCGATCAGGCGGACGTCCGGCCGGGTCACCGAGGCGACCGGGTCGTGGAGGTAGAGCTGGACGATCTCCGTGCCGGTGCGGTCGCCGGTGTTGCGGACGGTGAGGGGCAGGTCGTAGGAGCCGTCCGTGCCGATCTCCAACTCCCTTGATTCGGCGGGCTCCCACGCGAACGTCGTGTACGAGCGGCCGTGGCCGAAGGCGTAGAGCGGGGTCGGGTCCAGGCTGCTGACCTCGTCGGCCAGGCCCAGCGGGGGTTGCAGGTACGTCCATGGCTGGCCGCCGGGCATGTGCGGGACGCTCACCGGGAGGCGGCCGGACGGGTTGACGCGGCCCGACAGCACTCCCGCCACCGCCGGGCCGCCTTCCTCCCCCGGGAAGAACGCCTGGACCACCGCGCCCAGTCGGCCGTGCCAGCGGCCCAGCGCGTAGGGGCGGCCGGTCAGCAGGACCAGGACCACCGGGACGCCCGTCGACACCAGGGCGTCCAGCAAGTCGGCTTGCACACCAGGCAGTTGGAGGTCCGCCACGTCGCAGCCCTCGCCCGACGTGCCGCGTCCGAACAGGCCCGCGCGGTCGCCGAGCACCGCCACGCACACGTCCGCCTCCGCCGTCCGCGCCACCGCCTCCTCGAAACCGGAGGTGTCCGGGCCGGAGACGTCACACCCCTCCGCGAACGTCACCTTGGCGTCCGGGAGTTCGGCCCGCAGCGACTCCAGCACCGTGGGGATCTCGATGCCCATCGGTACCTCGGGGTGGTGCGTACCCACGTGGGACGGGAAGGAGTAGCACCCGAGCATGGCCAGAGCGTCCGCCGCCCGCGGGCCGACCACGGCGATGCGCGCGTCCGGTGTCAGCGGCAGCAGGCCGTCCGGGTTGTCCAGCAACACCACTGACTCCTCCGCCAGTTGGCGGGCCAGGGCGCGGTTCGCCGTCGAGTCGAGGTCGATCCGCCCGGTCGGCTCCGGGGACCAGTCCTCGTCTAGGAGCCCCAACTCGGCCTTCTGCAACAGCACTCGGCGCACCGCCCGGTCGACCAGCGACTCCGCAATCTCCCCCGCCCGCACCGCCTCCACCAGCGGTTTCCCGTAGCACTTCAGGGTCGGGAGCTCTACGTCGATGCCCGCCTCCAGCGCCGCACGGGCCGCCTGTGCCGGGCTGGCCGCCACCCGGTGGAGCGTTTCCAGGAAGCCGATGCCGAAGTAGTCGGCGACCACGGTGCCGGTGAACTGCCAGTCGTCACGCAGGAGTTCGGTCAGCAGGCGGGGGTCTGCCGACGCCGGTACGCCGTCCGTCTCGTTGTACGCCGCCATCACCGAGCGCGCCCCGCCCTCCCGCAGCGCCATCTCGAACGGCGGCAGGGTCACGTCCGCGAACTCCCGTACCCCGGCCCGCACCGGAGCCAGGTTCCGCGCGCCCACCGAGGACGCGTACCCGGCGAAGTGCTTCAGCGTCGCGACGACCCCGGCCGACTCCAGGCCTCGCACATAAGCCGTACCGATGGTCCCCACCAGATACGGGTCCTCGCCGATCGTCTCCTCCACCCGGCCCCAGCGCGGATCCCGTACGACGTCCAGGACCGGGGCGAGACCCTGATGGACGCCGGCCGCGCGCAGGTCCGCGCCGATGTGCCGGGCCATCTCCTCGACCAGCCCCGGGTCGAAGCTCGCGCCCCACGCCAACGGCACCGGATACGCCGTCGCACCCCACGCGGTGAACCCCGCCAGGCACTCCTCGTGGGCCACCGCCGGGATGCCGAAACGCCCCGCCGCCGCGATCCGGCGCTGCGCCCGGGCCAGCGCCTGCGCGCCCAACTCCGGGTCCACCGGCGCCGTACCGAAGGAACGGGTGAGCTGGCCGAGACCCAGGGTGATCAGCTCGTCCCAGTCGTACTCCGAGGTCATCTCCCGCTGGAGCGGAGCGACTCCGTCGCCGTCCGTGGCGGCGCCCACCCACACGCCGTAGAGCTGGGCGGTCTTCTCCTCCAGGGTCATCCGGGCGAGCAGGTCGTCGACGCGGGCGGCGGCGGGCAGGGCGGGGTCGCGCCAGGGGGCGGTGGTCATGAAACTCCTGTCAGAGAACGGGGGTTCGGCTGCCGGGGGTCAGCCGAGATCATTTGCCGCCTACGCCCATCAGGCCGCCGACCAGGGCGCGCCGGGCCACCAGGTAGACGGCGAAGATCGGGATGCCGGAGAGGACGACCGAGGCGAGCAGCGCCGGGATGTTCACGCCGAACTGGCTGACGTAGTTGAAGAGTCCGAGCGTGAGGACCCTCGGCCCGTCGGACTGGGTGAAGATCAGCGGGAAGAGGAAACCGTTCCAGGCCTGCAGCGCCGCGTAGATGACGACCGTGCTGATACCGCCCTTGGTCATCGGGATGACCAGCTGGAACAGCATCCGCGTCGCCGACGCGCCGTCGAGCGCCATCGCCTCGTACAGGTCCTCCGAGATGTCCCGCAGGGTGCCGGTCAGGATCAGCACGGAGACCGGCATCGCGAACGCCGCCGTCGGGAGGATGACCGCCAACAGGCTGTCGTACAGGTCGAGTTTGGCGATCATCAGGTACAGGGGGACTACGACGGCCTGCGCCGGGATCGCCACTCCCATCAGGAACAGGCGGAAGGCGCCGCTCGACCAGACCGTGCGCGTGCGTACGGCCACGTAGGCGAGCGGCACACACAGCACGAGCACGATCCCTACGACCGCCGCCGCGACCAGTGCCGTGTTCGCGAGGAAGTGACCGAAGCCGTTGTGCAGGACGGTGTTGTAGTTGGCGAAGGTCGGATCGGTGGGCGGCTTCAGGGCGTTGTTGCCCAGGGCCTTGTCCTGGCGGGTGAGGGACGCCGAGATCATCGCGTAGATCGGCACGATGACGACGGCGAGCCAGAGGAGCGAGCCGAGCCCGGCGACGGGGTTGGGGCGTTTGGTCCAGTGCCGGCGCCGACGGGTGTGCGGAGGCTCCACCGGTTCCCCCGCCGTCTTCACCGGACGCGGCAACGTGTCATGTGACACTCCGTCACATCCCTTCGCGGGTACTGCGCATGGCGCCGAAACCGGTGAGCCTGACAAGGACGAGGGAGAGCGCGGTGGCGATGACGACCAGGAAGGTCGCGATCGCGCTCGCGTAGCCGAAGTCGTAGCTCTTGAAGCCGGCTTCGTACATCAGGTACGGCAGGATCGCCGTGTCCGTGCCGGGGCCGCCCTGGGTGAGGATCAGCACGGTCTCGAAGTAGGTGAGCGAGCCGACGATCATCAGCACGCTGGATGTCGTCGCCGTGTTGCGGAGTTGGGGCAACGTGATCGAGAAGAACTGCCGGTAGCGCCCGGCGCCGTCAATTGCCGCCGCCTGGTAGAGCACTTCGGGGATCTGGCGTGCCCCGCCCTGATAGATCAGCGTGTGGAAGGGAATGAACTGCCACCCCCCGACAAACACGATCGCGAGAAACGCCCCACTCGTCGACCCGAGCGTGTCCTGATGAATGACACCGAAGTTCGGGTCGAGCAGCGCGTAGAAGAGCAGGGCGATCGCCGTCGAGGAGAGCAGAAACGGCACGAAGAAGATCGCGGAGAGGATCGCCCGGTTGCGCTGCCGCCCGGCCGCCCAAACGCCGAGGAGGAGAGACACGACGGTTTGGAAGGCCCAGCTGGTTACCGTCAACAGGACGGTAACGGTGAGGGATTGGGTCAGCCGATCGTCGTGCAGCAACTTCTCCCAGTTGGCAAGCCCGACGGGCTTCGGATCCCCGAGCCCGTTCCACTTGGTGAAGGAGAGGTACACGGCGAGCACCATGGGGGCGATGGCGAAGAAGGCAAAAAACAAAACCCCGGGCACAGCCCACACGCCGTGAGGTGAAGCGCCCCGATAGGGGCGCGGGGAACTGCGCGACCTCACTTCAACCCCTTCAGCGCCGAAACGAACTCAGCCGGCGAACTCTTCCCCACAAACAGCTTGTTGATCTCGGTCAGCATCGGCGTAGACACATCCGGATCCACCGCCTGATCCCAGCTCAACGTGAACGCCGGCGCCTGCTGCACCATTTGGTACTGGAACTTCGCGAACTCCGGGTTGGGCGAGGAGTCCAGCAACTTCTCCGCGTTGGACGTGGTCGGAATATCCCCGTTGGCGACCAGGTCCTTCGCATACGCCTCCGACGCACAGTCACGAAGGAACGCGATCGCCGCATCCTTGTTACCCGTACGGGCGTTCACCGACCAGTAGTTGGTGGGGTTCCCGACCACGTTCCGGATATCACCAGCCCCGCCCTCGTACTTGGGGAAGGCGAACCACCCCAGGTTCGTCTTGGCGAAGTCGGGAAACTTCCCGAGCTGCGTCGAGTACTCCCACGACCCCATCAGATGCATCGCCGCCTTGCCCTTGGCGAACACCGCAGGCGCGCCCCCATTGACGTACGACACAGAGCTGAACCCCTTCCCGAACGCCCCGTCGTCGATGAGCTGCTTGACGGTCTCGGCGGCCTTGAGAACGGCAGGGTCCCCCCAACCGGACGCGTCCCCGTTCTTGATCTTGTCGAAGACCTCGGGCCCGCCGATCCGGTCGACCAGGTACTCCAGCCACATCAACTCGGGCCAGATATCGGCACCCCCGAGCGCGAACGGGGTGATGCCCGCGGCCTTGAGCTTCTTGTTGATGTCGAGCAACCCGGCCCAGGTGGTGGGCGGTTGGAGCTTGTGCGCGGCGAAGACGGTCTTGTTGTAGAAGAGGATCACCGGCTGCATACCGCGCATCGGTATGCCGTAGTTCTTGCCCTTGAGCGCGCCCGCCGCGAGCACCGACGGCAGGAAGCCGTCCTTGAGGACCGGGTCGGACTTGATGGTGTCGGTGAGGTCGACCAGCTGGTTGGCCTCCTGGTACGCCTTGATCGAGCCGCCGCCCCAGTTGAAGAAGACGTCCGGCGCGTTCGGTGAGCCCATCGCGGTGCGCAGCTTGGCCGGGTAGTCGGTGCCGGGCACCTTCTCCAGCTTGATCTTGCCCTTGGCCTTCTTCGCCGCCGCCGACGCGTTGAACCGGGTGACGGCCTTGACCTGCACCTTCGCCGCGTCGTCGCCGTAGGTGAAGGCGGTCACCGTGCCGCTGCCGCCGGTGCTGCCGCTGGAGCCGCAGGCCGTGAGCCCGGTGGTGAGCAGGGTGGTGGCACCGGCGCCGAGCACCCAGCGCCTGCTGAACGTACGCCCGCCGTTGGACGTGTTGGGCTCCATGGACAGCACCTCTCGTGCGAATGTTTCGAGCCGTTATACGAATGTTCCGGGAACGTAAGGCGCGCCGGGGGGTTCGTCAAGAGGTCGCGCAGGGATACGATCGCCGCCATGACAGCCCCGGATTCCGCCGAAACCCAGACAGCGGGTCGGCCGACCCAGACCGCCACGCTCGCCGAGATCGCCCGCGAGGCCGGAGTGTCGGCTCCGACTGTTTCGAAGGTCCTCAACGGCCGCGCCGACGTCGCCCCCGCGACCCGCACCCGCGTCGAGGACCTGCTCCGCGTCTACGGCTACCGGCGCCGCCGCGCCGAGGCGACCCGCTCCCCGCTGATCGACCTGGTCTTCCACGAGCTGGAGAGCGCCTGGGCGATGGAGGTCATCCGGGGCGTGGAGAACGTGGCGCGGGACTCCGGGCTGAGCGTGGTCCTGAGTGAGAGCGCGGGACGGCTCACCCCCGGCCGGACCTGGGCCGACCAGGTCGCCGCGCGTCGCCCGCACGGCGTGATCCTCGTCCTCTCCGGGCTCGACGAGTCGCAGCGCGCGCTGCTCACCAGCCGTTCCATCCCGTTCGTGGTGATGGACCCGGCCGGCGACCCGGGTGCGGACGTGCCGTCGATCGGTGCGACGAACTGGCAGGGCGGGCTCGCCGCCACCCGGCACCTGGTCGAACTCGGCCACACCCGGATCGGCGCGATCAGCGGACCGTCCCGGATGATGTGCAGCCGCGCCCGGGTCGACGGATACCGGGCCGCGCTGGAGACTGCCGGGCTGCCGGTCGACCCCTCGCTGATCACCACCGGCGACTTCCACCACGAGGCCGGCTACCGGCTGGGGCTTGAGCTGCTGCGCCGGCCCGACCGGCCCACCGCCGTCTTCGCCGGCAACGACCTCCAGGCGCTCGGCCTGTACGAGGCCGCGCGCGAACTCGGGCTGCGCATCCCGGAGGACCTGAGCGTGGTCGGCTTCGACGATCTGCCGGTCGCCCGTTGGGTCGGCCCACCGCTGACGACCGTACGACAGCCTCTCACCGAGATGGCCGAGGCGGCGGCCAAGCTGGTGCTCGACCTCGGGCGCGAGCAGGAGACCTCGGCGGCGCGGCGGGTGGAGCTGGCGACGAGCCTGGTGGTGCGGAGCAGTACGGCACCGCCCGCCGGGTGACCCCGGTGGCCGGAAGGTGACGTATTGACGAGTGGGGTGCGTCGCCCCACACTCCTCCGAAGCCAATCGGTTGCACAACCGAAACTTTCGGAGGCACCCGCAATGAGATCTCTGAGAACCGGCTTGTCCCTGGCGGCCCTGTTCACCGGCGCCGTCATGCTCTTCGCGGCACCCGCCGCGCACGCCGCCGACACCCCGCTGCGCGACCTCGCCGCCGCGAAGGGCAAAGTCGTCGGCACCGCGGTCACCGGCTCCAAGCTCACCGGCACGTACGGCGCCATCGCAGGCGGCCAGTTCAGCTCGCTCACCCCCGGCAACGCCATGAAGTGGGAGACGGTCGAGCCGACGCAGGGCAGCTTCAACTGGTCGGAGGCGGACCAGATCGTCGCCTTCGCGCAGGCCCACAACCAGCAGGTGCGCGGCCACACCCTGGTCTGGCACAGCCAGAACCCGAGCTGGCTGACCAACGGCACCTGGACGTCGGCCCAGTTGAGCAGCCTGCTGCAGAACCACATCAGTACCGAAGTCGGCCGCTACAAGGGCGAGATCACCGCCTGGGACGTGGTGAACGAACCCTTCAACGAGGACGGCACGTACCGCTCGACGCTCTGGTACAACGGCCTCGGCGCCAACTACATAGCGCAGGCGCTGACTTGGGCGCACGCGGCGGACCCGGCCGCCAAGCTGTACATCAACGACTACAACGTCGAGGGCGTCAACGCGAAGTCCACAGCCCTCTACAACCTGGTCAAGTCCCTGAAGGCGGCGGGCGTCCCGATCGACGGGGTCGGCCTCCAGGCCCACCTCATCCTCGGCCAGGTCCCGGCCACCCTCCAGCAGAACATCCAGCGCTTCGCCGACCTGGGCGTGGACGTGGCGATCACCGAGCTGGACGTACGGATGGCACTCCCGGCGGACAGCGCCAAACTCGCCCAGCAGAAGGCCGACTTCAAGAGCGTCATGGCCGCCTGCGTCGCCGTGACGCGCTGTGTGAACGTCACCGTGTGGGGCTTCACCGACTCCGACTCCTGGGTCGACAGCACGTTCCCGGGCTACGGTGCGGCGACCCCGTACGACGCCGACTACGCACCGAAACCGGCGTACTACGGCCTCTCGGAGGCGCTCGGCGGCACGACCACCACCCCGCCGCCGACCGGGGCGTGCTCGGCGACGTACGGCGTGACGAGCCAGTGGAACACCGGGTTCACGGGGCAGGTGACGATCGCCTGCTCCGGGGCCTCGCTGTCGTCCTGGAAGGCGAGCTGGACGTACGGAGCCGGCCAGCAGATCACGCAGGCCTGGAACGCGACCTGCACCCAGTCGGGCACGGCGGTGAGTTGTGCGAACGCGAGCTACAACGGGACTGTCCCGGACGGTGGTTCGGTGACGTTCGGCTTCAACGCGTCGTGGAGCGGGAGCAATCCGATGCCGGTGGTGACCCTGGGATGAGGGAGGCGGGGGGAGTGAAGCGGGGCTGAGAACCGTGAGATTTTCCGCAGAAAACCGTACCGGGACGCTTCCCCTAACTTTCTCCTAATAATTCGGACTTACGTTCCTCTCCGTGACGGACACAGAGAACGTTGACGAGGACAGACGCGTGGGCCGGCGGTCGAGAGTGCTGAAGATCGCCGGCCTCACTCTGGCCGGTGCCCTCGTCCTGGGTGTCGCCACGGCCGGCTGGGCCTACTGGCACCTCAACAGCAACATCAAGAGCGTCGACATCGACAGCGCGCTCGGCACCGACCGCCCCGCGAAGGCGGTCACCACACCGTCGGCCGCCGTGTCCGCGTCCGCCACCCCGGTGCCGACCGGCTCCCTGAACATCCTGGTCCTCGGCTCCGACTCGCGCAGCGGCAAGGAGAACCAGGCGCTCGGCGGCGGCAGCAGCTCCGGCGCCCGCTCCGACACCGCGATGGTCGTCCACATCGACGCGGGCCGTAAGAAGGCCACGATCGTCAGCATCCCGCGCGACACCCTCGTCACCCGCCCGTCCTGCCCGCTGTCGTCGGGGGGTTCCACGTCGGTGGCGTACAACGCGATGTTCAACACCGCGTACTCGGTGGGCGGCCCGGTGTGCGCGGTCAAAACGGTCGAGTCGATCACGGACGTCCGTATGGACCACTACATAGAGATCGACTTCGCGGGCTTCGCGAAGCTGGTCAACGCGCTGGGCGGCGTCACGGTGACGACCACGCAGGACATCGACGACGACGACAGCCACCTGCACCTGAAGAAGGGCACGCACCACCTCAACGGCAAGCAGGCCCTGGCCCTCGCTCGCACCAGGCACGGCATAGGCGACGGCAGCGACCTCGGCCGAATAGGCCTCCAACAGATGCTGGTGAAGGCCCTGTTGACCCAGATCTCCACCCACGACCTCCTCACCGACCCCACCAAGCTCTACGAGGTCACCGACGCGGTCACCGACAGCCTCACCACCGACACCGGCCTCGACTCCCTGAGCGAACTGATCAGCCTCGGCCAGAGTCTGAAGGGCCTGTCGGCGGACGCGGTGACGACGGTGACGATGCCGAACGTCACGGCGCCGTCCGATCCGAACCGGGTGGTGGCGAAGGAGCCGGCGGCGAGCGATCTGTGGGAGTCGCTGCGCTGAGGGATCGGATGAGAGGTACCTGACCTGCGAAAACAGGTGGGCGGAAAAAATCTTCGAGGTTTTCCGGCGAGTGTGTCGATCCGCCCGCCCCTCGTTCGACGCATGGTTGAAAGGCCGGGAAGAGCCCGGCCGGAGAACGCCAGAGAACGAACCGAGGAGTCACCATGCCCCGCTACCTCTCCCTCGTGCAGATCGACGAGAAGACCGCCCCCGCCGAGGGCCCCAGCGCCGAGCTGATGCAGCGCATGGGCGAGCTGATCGAGGAGATCACCAAGGCCGGCGTCATGCTCGACACCGCCGGCCTCACCCCGACCGCGCAGGGCGCCCGCGTGCACTGGGAGGGCGGCAAGATCTCCGTGACCGACGGGCCGTTCACCGAGTCCAAGGAGGTCGTCGGCGGCTACGCGCTCATGCAGTGCAAGGACATGGCCGAGGCGATCGAGTGGACGAAGCGGTTCCTGAAGGTGCACGAGGAGTTCTGGACGGTCACGTGCGAGGTGCGGGAGATCGCTGAGGGCTGAGCCCCTCCCGCCCTGCGGGCCTTCCTTGGCTTGAGAGCACCAGAGGTGTTCGATGGTGGGTTGTGGAACCGGAAGCACAACCCACCTCGCCCGTGACCGCTCCGGAAACCGCTCTGGAGACCGTCTTCCGCATCGAGTCCCCGCGCATCATCGCCGCCGTCGCCCGCCTGGTCCGCGACGTCGGCATCGCCGAGGAACTCGCGCAGGACGCGCTGGTCGCAGCGCTGGAGCAGTGGCCGCGGGACGGTGTGCCCGACAACCCGGGCGCCTGGCTCATGGCGACGGCCAGGCACCGCGCCGTCGACCTGATCCGGCGCCGGGAGAACTACGCCCGCAAGCTCCAGGAGATCGGCCGCACCCTGGAGACGACGGCCCCGCCCGAGGAACCCCCGGCCCCCGACGACATCGACGACGACCTCCTGCGCCTGGTCTTCACGACCTGCCACCCGGTGCTGTCCCCGGAGGCCCGCACCGCCCTGACCCTCCGCCTCCTCGGCGGCCTGACCACCCCCGAGATCGCCCGCGCCTTCCTCGTCCCCGAGCCGACGATCGCCCAGCGCATCGTCCGCGCCAAACGCACCCTCGCCACCAAGAACGTCGCCTTCGAGGTCCCCTACGGCCCCGACCGCGAGGCCCGCCTGGGCTCGGTCCTGGACGTCATCTACCTCATCTTCAACGAGGGTTACGCGGCGACGGCGGGCGACGACTGGCTCCGCCCGAGCCTCTGCGAGGACGCGCTCCGCCTGGCCCGTCTCCTGGCCGGCCTGATGCCGAAGGAGCCCGAAGTGCACGCCCTGGCCTCCCTGTTGGAGTTCCAGGCCTCCCGCTCAGCCGCCCGCACCGCCCCGAACGGCGACCCCGTCCTCCTCAAGGACCAGAACCGCCGCCGCTGGAACCGCCTCCTCATCGCCCGCGGCATCACCGCCCTCGGCCGTGCCGACGCCGTCTCCACCGGCGCCCCCGGCCCCTACGCCCTCCAGGCCGCCATCGCCGCCTGCCACGCCCACGCGTACACCTACGACGAGACGGACTGGCCGACGATCGCGACCCTGTACGGCCTCCTCGCCGCCCGATCCCCGTCCCCGGTGGTCGAGTTGAACCGCGCGGTCGCCGTCTCGATGGCACAGGGCCCGGCCCCGGCACTGGAGATCGTCGACACCCTCGCCTCCGAACCGGCCCTGCGCGACTACCACTTGCTCCCGAGCGTCCGCGGCGACCTGCTCCTCCGCCTGGGCCGTACGACGGAGGCGAAGACGGAGTTCACCCGGGCGGCTTCGTTGGCCCGCAACGAACGCGAACGCCAACTCCTGCTGCGCCGGGCGGCGGAGGCATCGTAGGACGACGTTGTGGAGGCGCGGTGTCGGAATCCGACGGGCCGTCACATGCGCGGCGGGCGCGGAGGTTTGAGCCGACCGCACACTGTCGGCGGACAGGGCCTCGCGCTGGCAGGGATCCTCGACGCGTCCCGTGCCTCCCGCCGAGTCCTCCCCGGCAGCACGCTCCGCAGCGCCGTCAGACAGGCCGTCCGATCAACATCGCCGGCGCCCCCGCCACCCGAGTAAGAAACACCGTCGCCGAGTTGGGCCCCTGAGGCTTCACCTTCCGCCGCAGTTCCTCCGGCTCGACAGCCGACCCCCGCTTCTTCACGGTGAGGACGCCCACCTCGCGCTCCCGCAGCAACGCCTTCAACTTCTTGACGCCGAAGGGGAGTTGATCGGTGATCTCGTAAGCGGAGGCGTACGCGGTCGGCCGTAGCTCATCCGCCGTCACATACGCGATGGTCTCGTCGACGAGCCCACCACCCACCTCCTCCGCGACCTCGGCGACGAGGTGGGCGCGGATGACCGCGCCGTCGGGTTCGTACAAGTACCGCCCCACGGAACGCACTTCAGGGTCGGGCAACCCGCGCCCGTGCAGAACTCGCGGTCCAGGCAGCAGAGTTGCCCGTACCGCCCCCGGCCGCACTCCCGTCCCGAACCACAGCACCGCCTCCTTCACGTCACCCCCGTCCGAGACCCACTCCGCCTCGGCCTCCGCCGGGATCGCCTCGTGCGGTACCCCGGGTGCGATCTTCAGCGCGGCGAGCGGGGCCGTCGTAGCGGCGCCGATGGCCCAGGACAACGGCGGGGAGTAGGCCTCGGGGTCGAAGATGCGGCCGCGTCCGCCGCGCCGCGCGGGGTCGACGAACACGGCGTCGTACGCGGACGTGTCGACGTCCGTCACGTCCGCTTCCCGTACCTCGATCAGCTCGGCCAGGCCCAGTGCCTCCGCGTTGGCCCGCGCCACGGCCACGGTCAGCGGGTCGCGGTCCACGGCCAGGACCCGTACCCCCGCCCGTGCCAGCGCGATCGCGTCGCCGCCGATGCCGCAGCAGAGATCGGCGACGGAGGTCACGCCCAGGTCCAGGAGGCGGGCGGCGCGGTACGTGGCGACGCTTGCCCGGGTGGACTGTTCGAAGCCGTTCGGGGTGAAGAACATCCGGTCGGCGTCCTCGGGCGTGAACTTCGCCGCTGCCGCGCGTTGGCGCAGCCGGGCCTGGCCGAGGGCCGCCGAGACGAGGTCGGCGGGGTGGTCGCGGCGCAGGCGGGTGGCGACGGCGAGTTCCTTGGCCGGGTCGGTGCCGCGGACCTCGTCGAGGAGGGCGCGGCCCTCGGGGGTGAGCAGGGCGGCGAAGGCGCGTACGGGGTCGTTCACCGGGTCATTGTGGGCCAGTCGGTGGACGGTGTGCCTCCGGTGGCGGTGTGTTGGCGGTGTCGGCGCGGGATCGGGGCCGGGGGCTGAAAAGATCCGACCCCATGCGAGTAGTCGTACAAAATGACATCAATCGGGCGTGTGGGGACCGAGAAGATCAGGGAACCCGGAGTGGTCGGGGAACCCGGGGCGATCGGGGTCGGAAGGCGGGAGTCGCCCGTGGCGCGCTCGCCGCCCTCGCGCTCGCCGCTCTTGTCTCCGGTTGCGGCCAGCCCGGCTCGGGTGGGGCCGTCCACCCGGCGCAGGGCGCGCAGCCGCTGCACGCGCCCCCGGCCCGCGCGCTGGACTCCTACGCGAGCAAGTTGCGTGCCGCGTACGCCGCGCGGGTTGCCGCGGCCAAGCGCTGGGGGCTGGCGAAGGTGCCGCTCCAGGCGCCGCCGGCACCCGCGCATAAGCCGGAGATCACCGCGCGCAAGGGCTTCGAGGTGGACGACCAGGAGGAGTTGAACCTCCCGCCGGTCTTCACCACCATCCCCACGAAGCAGAAGATCGTCTTCCTCACCATCGACGACGGCGAGAACAAGGACCCCGCGTTCCTGCGGATGATGAGCGACCTGAAGATCCCGTACACGGCCTTCCTCAGCAACTACCTGGTGAAGGACGACTACGGCTACTTCCGGAAGATGCAGGCCCAGGGCCACACGGTCAACAACCACACCCTCACGCACCCGTACCTGCCGGGCCTGTCCTACGCCGAGCAGAAGCGCGAGATCTGCGGCATGCAGGACATCATGAAGAAGCAGTTCGGCAAGGCCCCGACCGTGTTCCGGCCGCCGTACGGGAACTACAACCACGACACCCTCGTCGCCGCGAAGTCCTGTGGCATCAAGTACGCCCCGATCTGGGACGAGGAGGTGTTCGTCGACCACTGGGAGTACCGCGAGGACGACCGGTCCCTGCACCCCGGCGACATCGTCCTGACGCACTTCCGGGGCCGTGAGGACTGGAACGGCACGATGGTCGACGACATGCGCCGCTTCCTGGGCAAGGTCACGGCCGAGGGGTACGCGGTGGCCCGCCTGGAGGACTACCTGTGAGGCGGGCGGGCCGTCTGCGGGTACCGGTGGCCGTCGCGTCGGCGGCCGCTCTGCTGTTCCTCACCGGTTGCGCCCAGTCCGTCGACCCCATCGAACGGCTCGGCAAGAAGGCCGCCCAACGCGTCCACCCGCACGGCCCGTCCCACGAACAGCCGTACCGCCACTGGGGTCTGACGGCCCCACTGGCCCCCGCCCCGAAACCGTCCCCCCACCCCGCCGCGCGCTCGGCGGGCCCGGGCCTCCCACCGGTCGTGGACCACGTCCGCACCCGTGACCGGGTCGTCTTCCTGACCTACGACCATGACGCGAGCGCCCGCCGGGACCCGAGGTTCACCGACCTGATCCGCGAACTGCGCCTCCCGGTCACGGAGTTCCGCACACCCCCGAAGCCCGCCCGCTTCACCGGCCTGCCCTACGCCACCCAGCGCGCCCAGATCTGCGGCCACCGCCCCCGCCCCCGCTCCCGCCTGCTCCGGCCCCCCGAGGGCACGTACGACACGACGACCCGCCGTGCCGCGGCCGACTGCGGCATCTCCGCCCTGGTCCTCTGGCGGGCCTCCACCACGACCGGCACCCTGACCTACGCCCGCGGCGACCACCGGCTCACCCCCGGAGACATCGTCCAGGTCGGCCCGGCCGACAGCACGGCCCGCCTGCTGCGCGGAATCCAGGAGTCGGGGCTGACGGTGGGGAGCTTGGAGGACTACCTCTGAGTGCCACTTGAGCGCCGGTCGGCAAAATCAGCCCGTCCGGCGTTTGAGGACGAGGCCGTTCAGGCCGAAGCGGGGTCTGGGGGCGCAGCCCCCAGGGACAGCGGCGGCAAGCACAGGCCCGCCAGGCAGCTCAGGGCGACGGCAAAATTCCGGTGCGGCGCCGCGGGCATTGGCACTCCGCTTGACCGAGTGCTAATCGCAGTCATAGTCTCAGACCTGGCACTCCCCCCTGGAGAGTGCCAATAGCGACGGGCAGGTCCGGCACCCGCGACGACGGATCGACCTGGTCGCCACCTCAGACAGTTAACCCCGTGAGATCTCCGAAGGGGGAGGTCGGATCGTGACGACCGCCAGCTCCAAGGTTGCCATCAAGCCGCTCGAGGACCGCATTGTGGTCCAGGCGCTCGAAGCCGAGCAGACCACGGCTTCTGGCCTGGTCATTCCGGACACCGCGAAGGAGAAGCCCCAGGAGGGCGTCGTCCTCGCCGTGGGCCCGGGTCGCTTCGAGAACGGCGAGCGCCTGCCGCTCGACGTCCAGACCGGCGACATCGTGCTGTACAGCAAGTACGGCGGCACCGAAGTGAAGTACCAGGGCGAGGAGTACCTCGTCCTCTCGGCCCGCGACGTGCTCGCGGTCATCGAGAAGTAGTTCACCCGGTACCACCCGGATGTACTGAGCTTCACCGATACACCCAGTTTTGCAGTGAGCTGCGCCCCTGGCCCCCGCGACCTTATGAAGCCGGGCGTCAGGGGCGTAGTTCGTTTCACCCACGTTTTCCGAGAGGGCTGAACCGCTCCCATGGCGAAGATCCTGAAGTTCGACGAGGACGCCCGTCGCGCCCTTGAGCGCGGCGTCAACAAGCTTGCCGACACGGTGAAGGTGACGATCGGCCCCAAGGGCCGCAACGTCGTCATCGACAAGAAGTTCGGCGCCCCCACCATCACCAACGACGGTGTCACCATCGCCCGCGAGGTCGAGCTGGAGGACCCGTACGAGAACCTCGGTGCCCAGCTGGTGAAGGAGGTGGCGACCAAGACCAACGACATCGCGGGTGACGGCACCACCACCGCCACCGTGCTCGCCCAGGCGCTCGTGCGCGAGGGCCTGCGCAACGTCGCCGCGGGTGCCTCCCCGGCCGCCCTGAAGAAGGGCATCGACGCCGCCGTCAAGGCCGTCTCCGACGAGCTGCTCGCCACCGCGCGGCCCATCGACGACAAGGCCGACATCGCCGCCGTCGCCGGTCTGTCCGCGCAGGACAGCCAGGTCGGCGAGCTCATCGCCGAGGCGATGGACAAGGTCGGCAAGGACGGTGTCATCACCGTCGAGGAGTCCAACACCTTCGGTCTGGAGCTGGACTTCACCGAGGGCATGGCCTTCGACAAGGGCTACCTGTCGCCGTACTTCGTGACGGACCAGGAGCGCATGGAAGCGGTCCTCGAAGACCCGTACATCCTCATCCACCAGGGCAAGATCAGCTCCATCCAGGACCTGCTGCCGCTGCTGGAGAAGGTCATCCAGGCCAACGCCTCCAAGCCGCTGCTGATCATCGCCGAGGACGTCGAGGGCGAGGCCCTGTCGACCCTGGTCGTGAACAAGATCCGCGGCACGTTCAACGCGGTCGCGGTCAAGGCCCCCGGCTTCGGCGACCGCCGCAAGGCGATGCTCGGCGACCTCGCCACCCTCACCGGCGGTCAGGTCATCGCCGAGGAGGTCGGCCTCAAGCTCGACCAGGTCGGCCTGGACGTGCTGGGCTCCGCCCGCCGCGTGACGGTCACCAAGGACGACACGACCGTCGTCGACGGTGGCGGTGACGCCTCCGAGGTCGCGGGCCGCGTCAACCAGATCAAGGCCGAGATCGAGAACACCGACTCCGACTGGGACCGCGAGAAGCTCCAGGAGCGCCTCGCGAAGCTGGCCGGCGGCGTGTGCGTGATCAAGGTTGGCGCCGCCACCGAGGTGGAGCTGAAGGAGAAGAAGCACCGTCTGGAGGACGCCATCTCCGCGACCCGCGCCGCGGTCGAGGAGGGCATCGTCTCCGGTGGTGGCTCCGCTCTGGTGCACGCCGCCAAGGTCCTGGAGGGCAACCTCGACAAGACCGGCGACGAGGCCACCGGTGTCGCGGTCGTGCGCCGCGCGGTCGTCGAGCCGCTGCGCTGGATCGCCGAGAACGCCGGCCTGGAGGGCTACGTCATCACCTCCAAGGTCGCCGAGCTCGAAAAGGGCCAGGGCTTCAACGCCGCGACCGGCGAGTACGGCGACCTGGTCAAGGCCGGCGTCATCGACCCGGTCAAGGTCACCCGCTCCGCCCTGGAGAACGCCGCCTCCATCGCCTCCCTCCTCCTCACGACCGAGACCCTGGTCGTCGAGAAGAAGGAAGAAGAGGAGCCGGCCGCCGGTGGTCACAGCCACGGCCATTCCCACTGACGCGAGTCGGTGAACCCGTAGGACGTGTACGTCGAAGGCCCGGCGCCCCTCAGGGGGAGCCGGGCCTTCGCGTTGCCGTCTCTTCCGTCACCTTCGTCGTCGAGGCCGCCGTCACCGTGGCGGCTGCCGTCACCGCGGCCCGTACTTCCGCCCGGTCTTCGAGGTGATCCCGCCCAGCACCGCCTGCGGAGTGATCTTCACCAGCCCCATCAGCGCCTTGTAGCGCGGGTCCGGGATCGACAGCGACTTGCCGCGCGCCAGATCCGCGAGCGCCGCCGCGACCAGCTTGTCCGCGTCCAGCCACATCCAGTTCGGGATGTTGTCCGTGCCCATCCCGGCCCGCTCGTGGAACTCGGTCCGCACGAACCCGGGCGCCAGCGCCATCAGCCGTACGCCACTGCCGGCCAGGTCCTTGGCCGCGCCCTGCGTGAACTGCACGACCCACGCCTTCGACGCGCCGTACGTCCCGCGCGGTACGAAGGCGGCGACCGACGCCACGTTGACGACCCCGCCGCGCCCGCGCTCCCGCATCGCCTCGGTCGCCGCGCTGGTCAGCCGCAGCACCGCCTCGCAGTGCACCTTGAGCATCTTCAGCTCGTCGGCCATGGACACGTCGAGGTAGCGGCCCTTGTTGCCGAAGCCCGCGTTGTTGACCAGCAGGTCGACGGGGTTCTTGCGGTCGGCGAGGCGGGCGGCCACCGTGTCGATGCCCTTGTCCGTGGCCAGGTCGGCGGTCAGCACCTCCGCCTCGATGCCGTGCCGGTCGTGCAGTTCGGTCGCCTGCTCCCCGAGCCGCGCGGTGTTCCGCGCCACCAGCACGAGGTTGTGTCCGTCCGCCGCGAGCCGCCGCGCGAACGCGGCACCGATCCCCGCGGTCGATCCCGTAATCAATGCCGTTGTCATGGCGCAAGATTAGTGACCCGGAGCAAGCCGGTCCGATCTCTGCACAGGCCCTCCCGATCCGTGACGAACACGTGTCGAACAACGTGCCGAACAGGCCGTGACGGCAGGTCAGCCGGGGTACTCCGCGACATATTTCCGGGCCTGCGCCAGCGACTCCGGATGCAGCGCCTCGCCCGCCGGGAGCAACTGCGGCAACAGCTCCCGCTCGGTCGTCACGGCACGGAACTGCAGGGCCACCGTCACGTCGTGATCGGGCCGGTGCACGATCTCGATCGCATCCCCCGCCCGGATCTCACCGGGCTCGATCACCCGCAGATAGGCCCCCGGCGCA
Organism: Streptomyces sp. NPDC048504; assembly: GCF_043200035.1. NCBI lineage: Bacteria > Bacillati > Actinomycetota > Actinomycetes > Kitasatosporales > Streptomycetaceae > Streptomyces > Streptomyces sp. NPDC048504. The sequence continues at coordinate 148,320 of NZ_JBICXA010000014.1, read as the reverse complement.
CCCTTCACGGTGAACCGTTTCACCCACCCGCGCTCGCCCAGATGGTCCTGGAAGGTACGGCACGGTATCCGCCCGCAGGTGACCTCCAGGACCACCTCGGGACCGATCCGCCAGCGCTCGCCGATCCGCGCGCCGGACACGTCGAGCCCCAGGGTCGTCAGGTTCTCCCCGAAGGAACCGCTGGTCAGCGGGCGCCCCAACTCCCGCTCCCAGTCGTCGAGATCCTCGCGCGCGACTGCGTACACCGCCTGGTCGTCGCCCCCGTGGTGCCGCCGGTGACACACCGCGTCCCCGGCCAGCCCGCTCCCGGCGACGCCCTTCGGGCCGGGTGCGCTCACCCGTACCGGCGCGTCGCTCGGCCGCTTGTCGATGCCGGTCACCCCGTCGGGCTGGTCCGTGTACGGCACGGCCGTGGCCCGGCCCAGATTCAGCGAGAGAAGCTTCATGACGGCACGGTAGACGAGAGCGCCCCAAAGGTGCGGCGCATTATTCGTCGCCGTACCCAAGAGGCCCTTATGCTCGGCGCATGATCGAGGCCCGTCATCTCCGTGTGCTGCGCGCCGTCGCCGCCACCGGCTCCTTCTCGGCGGCCGGGCGTGAACTGGGCTGCACCCAGCCCGCCGTGAGCCAGCAGATGAAGGCCCTGGAGACCTCGGTCGGCACCCCGCTGCTGATCCGCACCAGCCGCGAGATGCGGCTGACCCAGGCGGGCGAGGCCCTGGTCCGGCACGGCGCCGGCATCCTCGCCGGCCTGACGGCTGCCGAGGAGGAGGTCGCCGCGATCGCGGGCCTGCGCGCCGGCCGGGTCCGCCTGGTCTCCTTCCCCAGCGGCAGCTCGACGCTCGTCCCCACCGCACTGGCCGCCCTGCGCGCCGCGCACCCCGGCACCCGTGTCTCCCTGGAGGAGGCCGAGCCGCCGAACTCCGTCGAGCTCCTCCGGGAGGGCGACTGCGACATCGCGCTCGCCTTCCGCTACGAGGCGGCGGCGGGCGCGGAGGACTGGTCCGACCTGGTGGTACGACCGTTGCTCCGTGACCGCCTGGTCGCCCTGGTCCCGGAAAAACACCGGCACGCGCGCGCGGGGTCGGTCGCCATCGGCGAACTCGCCGACGACCCCTGGATCGCCGGCTGCCCGCGCTGCCGGGGCCAGTTGGTCGAGGTCTGCGAGAGGGCCGGCTTCACCCCGCGCATCGACTTCGCGACCGACGACTATCCGGCAGTCGTCGGCCTGGTGAGCGCGGGGCTGGGCGTCGCCGTCCTGCCCCAACTCGCCATCGAGTCCGTACGGCCCCGGGGTGCGCGGACGGTGACGCTGGAACCGGCGGTGCGGCGGGAGATCGTCGCGCTGACGCTGCCCGACCTGGCGCGGGTACCGGCGGTGGCGGCGACCCTGGACCAGCTGGCGCGGGCGGCCCGGGAAAAATAGGCCCGCGAAAAATAGGGGGGCACGCGTGCGCGTACCCCTGGTGGAGAGCTGAGCGTGCCCCCTGGTGGAGGGCTAGTTGGAGAAACGTTCCTTCAGTTGTTCGAAGCCATGTCCCCGGCGGCCGAAGCCGACACCAGCCGGTTGCGGGCACGCCCCATGAGCTCTTCGCGCTCGTCCTCGGTCAGGCCGCCCCAGACGCCGTACGGCTCGCGCACCGCCAGCGCGTGCGCCGCGCACTGTGCGCGGACCGGGCACCTCATGCAGACCTCTTTGGCCGAGTTCTCACGAGCGCTTCGTGCCGCACCGCGCTCGCCCTCGGGATGAAAGAAGAGCGAGCTGTCGACCCCTCGGCAGGCAGCCAGGAGCTGCCAGTCCCACAGGTCCGCGTTCGGTCCGGGAAGGCGGGAGAAATCTGCCATTGCGTGACCCCTTGTAGCCGTTATGGGCGGATACGGTGTCCACGACCGTACAACTACGATCTAAGGAGATGAAAATATGACTCATTGCGAATCTAGCCTCAGACACCAGCAAAAGGGAAGAAATAGGGCTGAATGGGGCACCGGTTGTGATGAAAGCTTGTGGGTCGGCCGCGCACGCCTCCACCGTGTCCGCACCCTCACGTAGAGTGCCGAAGATGGCACACGGCCCCGTAACTCTTTCGAGTGACCGTCGTTGAGAGTGCGAGGCGGTTGAAAACATCAAGCGCTCGGGCAGGCGTCCGAGACGGTCGACCGCACAGGTGACGATTTCGTACCAGCCTGGAGGCTCAAGGTGACGCGCATCAGTTGCGGAGGGCGGCCATGACATCCGTCCTCGTCTGTGACGACTCCCCGCTTGCCCGAGAGGCGCTCCGCCGCGCGGTCGCGACCGTGCCCGGTGTCGAGCGCGTGACGACGGCGGCCAACGGCGAGGAAGTCCTCCGCCGCTGGGGTGCCGACCGCTCGGACCTCATCCTGATGGACGTACGCATGCCCGGACTCGGCGGTGTCGAGACCGTGCGGCGGCTGCTGTCCGCCGACCCGGGCGCACGCATCATCATGCTCACCGTCGCCGAAGACCTGGACGGCGTGGCCCTCGCGGTCGCGGCCGGCGCCCGCGGCTATCTGCACAAGGACGCCTCGCGCGCCGAACTGCGGGCCACGGTCACCCAGGCCCTCGCCGACCCGACCTGGCGACTGGCCCCGCGCCGGCTGCGGTCCGCCGAGATGGGCGCCGCACCGACGCTCACCGCGCGCGAGATCCAGGTCCTCGAAGGGATGAGCCACGGCCGCTCCAACGCGGAGATCGGCCGTGAGCTGTTCCTCTCCGAGGACACCGTCAAAACACACGCACGGCGCCTCTTCAAGAAACTCGGCGCCTCCGACCGGGCACACGCCGTGGCGCTCGGTTTCCGGTGGGGCCTGGTCCGTTAGGACCAGGTCAGTGGGTTGCAGCGGGGGTACGACAATCCCCGCCTACCTCATGGTGGGCGGGGGCGGCAAAAGGGCCCGCCGGGTGCCCGCTGCTCGTTTCGCCGCGGATGCCGCATCCTTGAGGTGTGGAGTTCCTCGGGGACGAGTCGGTCGAGCGGGAGGGGAGGGCGCAGGAGATGACTTCCGGCGCACCTGCTCATAACGCTTCGGTGCACAACAACGGACGCGGTGCCACGGACCCTTCGGCCGCAAGGCACCATGGACCGATGCGTGACGACGAGGCGGCCAGAGCCCCAGGGGCGATTGGTGGACTCGTCCTTCGCGCGGTCGACGGAGACGAGCAGGCGACCCACGATCTGCTCGCCCACGTCCACCCACTGGCCCTGCGCTACTGCCGCACCCGGCTGTCCCGACTCCCGGGCGACGCACGGCACTTCGTGGAGGACCTCGCCCAGGAGGTCTGCGTCGCCGTCCTCCTCGCACTGCCCCGCTACAAGGACACCGGCCGCCCCTTCGAGGCCTTCGTCTTCGCCATCGCCGCCCACAAGGTCGCCGACCTCCAGCGCGCCGCGATGCGCCACCCCGGTTCCACGGCCGTCCCCTCCGACGAGATGCCGGAGCGCCCGGACGACTCGCTGGGCCCCGAGGAGCGCGCCCTGCTCAGCAGCGACGCCGAATGGGCCAAGAAACTCCTGGCCAACCTCCCGGAGAACCAGCGCGAACTGCTCCTGCTGCGCATCGCCGTCGGCCTCACCGCCGAGGAGACCGGCCAGATGTTGGGAATGTCACCCGGCGCGGTCCGGGTCGCCCAGCACCGGGCACTGAGCCGACTGCGGGCACTGGCCGAGCAGTAGGGCCTTCCGTAGCAGCGCCTTCGCTCGCGGTGCCTTCCTTGAACAGCCGGCCGACCGATCACGTACGAACATACGAAGCCCGGAGTCGGTCACAGCCGTGGAATCGTGGAATTCGGGGCCCCTGCTTCCCGTTAGCATGGACATCCGCACCGATCAAGGCCATTTGGGGAAGGTGTCATGACTGCCAACGTCGACGGAGTGCCCGCCAAATTCGCGACACTAGGGCTGACCTACGACGACGTGCTGCTGCTGCCGGGCGCGTCGGACGTGCTCCCGAACGCGGTCGACACCTCGTCCCGCATCTCGCGCAACGTCCGCGTCAACATCCCGCTGCTCTCCGCGGCGATGGACAAGGTGACCGAGTCCCGGATGGCGATCGCGATGGCCCGCCAGGGCGGTGTCGGTGTCCTGCACCGCAACCTCTCGGTCGAGGACCAGGTCAACCAGGTCGACCTCGTGAAGCGTTCCGAGTCCGGCATGGTCACCGACCCGATCACGGTGCACCCGGACGCCACGCTCGGCGAGGCCGACGCGCTGTGCGCCAAGTTCCGCATCAGCGGCGTCCCGGTGACCGACGGCAACGGCAAGCTGCTGGGCATCGTCACCAACCGCGACATGGCCTTCGAGACCGACCGCTCCCGTCAGGTGCGCGAGGTCATGACCCCGATGCCCCTGGTCACCGGCAAGGTCGGCATCTCCGGCGCGGACGCCATGCAGCTGCTGCGCCGCCACAAGATCGAGAAGCTGCCCCTCGTCGACGAGGCCGGCATCCTCAAGGGCCTCATCACGGTCAAGGACTTCGTCAAGGCCGAGCAGTACCCGAACGCCGCCAAGGACGCCGAGGGCCGCCTCATCGTCGGCGCCGCGGTGGGCGCCAGCCCCGAGGCGCTTGAGCGCGCCCAGGCCCTCGCCGAGGCCGGCGTGGACTTCCTGGTCGTCGACACCTCGCACGGCCACAACAGCAACGCCCTCAACTGGATGGCGAAGATCAAGTCCAGCGTCGGCGTCGACGTGATCGGCGGCAACGTAGCCACCCGAGACGGCGCCCAGGCCCTGATCGACGCCGGTGTCGACGGCATCAAGGTCGGTGTCGGTCCCGGGTCGATCTGTACGACCCGTGTCGTCGCCGGCATCGGCGTCCCGCAGGTCACCGCGATCTACGAAGCGTCCCTCGCCGCCCGCGCGGCCGGCGTCCCGCTCATCGGCGACGGCGGCCTGCAGTACTCCGGCGACATCGGCAAGGCGCTCGCCGCCGGTGCCGACACGGTGATGCTGGGCAGCCTCCTCGCGGGCTGCGAGGAGTCGCCGGGCGAGCTGCAGTTCATCAACGGCAAGCAGTTCAAGTCGTACCGCGGCATGGGCTCGCTCGGCGCGATGCAGTCCCGCGGCCAGGGCCGGTCGTACTCGAAGGACCGCTACTTCCAGGCCGAAGTCGCCTCCGACGACAAGCTCGTGCCCGAGGGCATCGAGGGCCAGGTGCCCTACCGCGGCCCGCTGGCCAACGTGCTGCACCAGCTCGTCGGCGGTCTGCGCCAGACCATGGGCTACGTGGGCGCGGCCACCATCGGGGAGATGGAGACCAAGGGCCGCTTCGTCCGGATCACGTCGGCGGGCCTCAAGGAGAGCCACCCGCACGACATCCAGATGACGGTCGAGGCACCGAACTACAGCCGCAGCAAGTAGTCGGCAGGCTTCCTCAAGGGCGGCCCCGGGGACACCGGGGCCGCCCTTGTCGTGCCCGTCGGCGATACTGGAAGACGCTGAGACGCAGAAGGAAAGGCCACACACGTGACTGAGATCGAGATCGGGCGCGGCAAGCGCGGCCGCCGGGCGTACGCCTTCGACGACATCGCCGTCGTCCCCAGCCGCCGTACGCGGGACCCGAAGGAGGTCTCGATCGCCTGGCAGATCGACGCCTACCGCTTCGAGCTGCCCTTCCTGGCCGCCCCCATGGACTCGGTCGTCTCCCCGGCCACCGCGATCCGCATCGGTGAGCTCGGCGGCCTCGGCGTGCTGAACCTCGAAGGCCTCTGGACGCGGTACGAGGACCCGCAGCCGCTCCTCGACGAGATCACCGAGCTGGACGTGGACGCCGCGACCCGCCGTCTCCAGGAGATCTACGCCGCTCCCATCAAGGAGGAGCTGATCGGGCAGCGCATCAAGGAGGTGCGCGACTCGGGCGTGGTCACCGCCGCCGCGCTCTCCCCGCAGCGCACGGCCCAGTTCTCCAAGGCCGTCGTCGACGCGGGCGTGGACATCTTCGTCATCCGCGGTACGACGGTCTCGGCGGAGCACGTGTCCGGTTCGCACGAGCCGCTGAACCTGAAGCAGTTCATCTACGAACTGGACGTCCCGGTGATCGTCGGCGGCTGCGCCACGTACACCGCGGCCCTGCACCTCATGCGCACCGGCGCGGCGGGCGTCCTCGTCGGCTTCGGCGGCGGCGCGGCGCACACCACGCGCAACGTCCTGGGCATCCAGGTCCCGATGGCCACCGCGGTCGCCGACGTCGCCGCCGCCCGCCGCGACTACATGGACGAGTCCGGCGGCCGGTACGTGCACGTCATCGCCGACGGCGGTGTCGGCTGGTCCGGTGACCTCCCCAAGGCGATCGCTTGCGGCGCGGACGCGGTCATGATGGGCTCCCCGCTCGCCCGCGCGACGGACGCGCCGGGCAAGGGCCACCACTGGGGCATGGAAGCGGTCAACGAGGAACTCCCGCGCGGCAAGAAGGTCGACCTCGGCACGGTCGGCACGATCGAGGAGATCCTCACCGGCCCGTCCCACATCCCCGACGGCTCGATGAACATCTTCGGGGCGCTGCGGCGGGCGATGGCGACGACCGGGTACAGCGAGCTGAAGGAGTTCCAGCGGGTCGAGGTCACGGTGGCCGACTCGCAGCACAAGCGGTAGGCGGTAGGCGGTTCTACGACGCGGCAGCCGTACGACGCTTTCAGGGGCCCGGGCCTGGGTGGTCCGGGCCCTTTTGCGTGCCCAAGTGGGGCTGGTGGGGCGCGCGTTGATGTTGGGGGGCGCACGGTTGCGTTCGGGGCGAAAGTTCGCTGGTGGGGCGTGTCGGGGCGGTAACGTCCGTGATCGGCGCCCCAGTTGTGTGGGGTGTCCCCTTCCATGGAAATCGTTCCGGACCCGGGCTCTCGGGGCCCGGCCCGAATTCCAGACGAACCGCCTACCGGGCCAATGGGCGGCCTCGTGGAAGGGGGCGCCCATGGGTCGCCACCGCAAGCCCACCCGCTGGGACCGGATCCGTCTTCGGATGGTGAAGCAACGGAGGAGGTGGATCTTGTGGATGTACGGCGGAAAGTGAGCGGCCACCCCCATAACACGTAGGGGTGGACACTCCGTTCACTTTTCAGGAGCTCACCGCAGGGCCTACTGCGGTGGGCTCCACCTTGTTGGTGGAAGGTGAGTGGCCACCCCCAGCACAAGTAGGGGTGGACACTCCGTTCACTTTTCAAGAGCCAACCGCAGTAGCCCGCTACGGCCGGTTCCACCTGTTTCTTACGGTACCGGCGCCGCGAGTCGCACGCCACCAGCCCCCGACGCACACCCCGCCTCAAGCGCCCCTCTGCACTACCCGCGCGCCGGGGTCAGAGCGCAGCCTTCTTGGCGCCCGAGAACGCGGCGAACGCGGCGATGGCGAAGAAGACGAAGGTGAGCGGGTCGGAGTCGGCCTTCCAGGCGTCCTGGACCACGCCGAAGTGGTCGAAGAACACCTTGCTGAAGTTCACGCCGTACTCGTCCGCGATGAGCATCGCGTCGCCGACCAGCTGGCCGAGGTAGACCGCGCCCAGGGCCAGCACGGCGCTGACCACGGGAAGCGCGGGATTGCGCCCGCCGAGCTTGCCCGCGGCCAGGCCGATCACGAAGCCGACGCCGACCGCCGCCCAGCCGATCTCGTGCTTGGTGGTGCCGATGACGAAGCCGTAGATCCCGGCGGCGACCAGCGCGGCGACGACGGCGGTCAGCAGGCCGAGCGCGATGTTGTTCTTCGGGGGAGCGGGCGGGGCGTACGGCGCGTTCGGGGCCGGAGGCGGCGGTACGGCGCCGGGCTGCTGGGCGTACGGGTTGCCGTCGACCGGCTGCGGCTGCGCGGGCGCCTGCGGCTGGGCCTGCGCCTCGGGCTGCGGCTGTGGCTGCTGTGGTGGCGTGGCTGACTGGCTCATGACAGAGATCCCCCCACGGGATGCGAAGACAGGAAAAGCGAAACGGAGTCGCGTGCGCGCGGATATGCGACAACTGTGCGACGAGTGTGGGGAGATTAGCAGGTCGACGTAACCCTGTGACCAGTCGTTTTCGTGCTCGGAGCCTGTGTGCCTTCGTGCTCAGAGCCGGTGTGCCGCGCCCGTCGGTGTCGCCCCGCGCGTGTCCAGCAGCAACTGGGCCTTCACGGACAGGCCTTGGAGGTCGTACGTCCGGTGCTGCTGGAGCAGGATCGTCAGGTCGGCGTCGGCCGCCGCCTCGTAGAGGGAGTCCGCGCGGGGGACCGGGCGGTCCAGGACGCTCCAGGACGGGATGTGGGGGTCGTGGTAGCTGACGGAGGCGCCGAGTTCCATCAGGCGGATCGCGATCTCCTGGGCGGGGGTGCCCTGTTGGTCGGCGAGGTCGGCCTTGTAGGTGACGCCGAGCAGCAACACCCGTGCTCCGCGCGCGGACTTGCCGTGTTCGTTGAGGAGCGTGGCGGCGCGCTGGATGACGTAGCGGGGCATCTGGTTGTTGACCTGCTGGGCGAGTTCGACCATGCGCAGGGGGCGGGGGCCGTGGCCGGTGAGGTCCTGGGGGACGGCGTGGCCGCCGACGCCGGGGCCGGGGCGGAAGGCCTGGTAGCCGAACGGCTTGGTCTCGGCGCAGCGGATGACGTCCCACAGGTCGACGCCCAAGTCGTGGCACAGGACGGCCATTTCATTGACGAGGGCGATGTTGACGTGCCGGAAGTTGGTCTCCAGTAGCTGCACGGTCTCCGCTTCACGCAGGCCACGCGCGCGTACCACCTTGTCGGTGAGACGGCTGTAGAAGGCGGCGGCCGACTCGGTGCAGGCCGGGGTGAGGCCGCCGATCACCTTCGGGGTGTTGGCCGGGGTGAAGTCGCGGTTGCCGGGGTCGATGCGGCTGGGGGAGTAGGCGAGGTGGAAGTCGCGTCCCGCGCGGAGGCCCGATCCCTCTTCGAGGAGGGGGCGCAGGAAGTTCTCGGTGGTGCCGGGGTGCACCGGTGACTCCAGGATCACCGTGGTGTGCGGGCGCAGGTGGGCGGCGAGCGCGCGGGCGGCCGTCTCCACCTGACTGAGGTCGAGGCCGCCGTCGGCGTCCCGGGGGGTCGGCGCGCAGATCACGGCGGTGCGTACGCGGCCGAGCTCGGCGGGGTTGGTGGCCGGCCGGAAGCCTCCCGAGAGCATCCGGCGCAGTTCGGCGGGGCTGAGGGAGCCGGCCTCAGGACCGGTCTTGAAGCCGACCGTGGCGATACCGGCGGCGACAGCGGCCTGGGCCAGGGGCAGGCCGAGAGGACCGAGTCCGATGACGGCGAGATCTGCGGGCATGGCGTGGGCCGTCCTTCCCAGTAACCGAAGCGGGACAGATAACCGAAGTGGGACAGGTGCGCAAGCCCTGTGGACAGAACGAGCGAGCGCAATGTCAGACTAGGAGTAAATATGACCGTTATGCGGGATTGGATGGCTGTGTTTTTCGGCAGTCCTGTGATTGTTGTCCACAGGCTGGGGGCGAGTGGTGGCTGAAGTCGGGCAACCCGGTCAGAATTTGGGCAGGAGGGATACGAACCGGGCTTCGCCGAACGGGTGCGGCCGGCGCTACCGATAGCGGGAGGCAGCGGTGAGGACAGCGACACTGGGTCCGGCGCAGCGAGCCGAGGCACTGGCGGGAATGGCCGAGCGCGAACTGGATGTGCTCGTGGTGGGCGGAGGTGTGGTCGGCGCGGGCACCGCTCTCGACGCGGTCACGCGCGGCCTGTCCACGGGACTGGTCGAGGCGCGCGACTGGGCGTCCGGCACATCGAGCAGGTCGAGCAAGCTCATCCACGGAGGTCTGCGCTATCTGGAGATGCTCGACTTCGCCCTCGTCCGCGAGGCACTCAAGGAACGCGGACTGCTGCTGGAGCGGCTAGCCCCGCACCTGGTGAAGCCGGTGCCGTTCCTCTACCCGCTCCAGCACAAGGGCTGGGAGCGCCTCTACGCCGGCTCGGGCGTCGCGCTCTACGACGCGATGTCCATGGCCCGAGCCCACGGCCGGGGCCTGCCCACCCACCGCCACCTGAGCCGCCGTCACGCCCTGCGCGTGGCGCCCGCCTTGAAGAAGGACGCCCTGGTCGGCGCCCTGCAGTACTACGACGCGCAGATGGACGACGCCCGCTATGTGGCCACCCTGGTGCGCACGGCCTCGTCGTACGGCGCGAAAGTCGCCAACCGCGCGCGGGTGACCGGTTTCCTGCGCGAGGGCGAGCGCGTGGTCGGCGCCCGGGTGCAGGACGTCGAGGCGGGCGGCGAGTACGAGATCCGTGCCAAGCAGATCGTGAACGCCACGGGCGTGTGGACCGACGACACCCAGGCGATGGTCGGCGAGCGCGGCCAGTTCCACGTCCGGGCCTCCAAGGGCATCCACCTGGTCGTCCCCAAGGACCGCATCAACTCCTCCAGCGGGCTGATCCTGCGCACCGAGAAGTCCGTGCTGTTCGTCATCCCCTGGGGCCGGCACTGGATCGTCGGCACCACCGACACCGACTGGGACCTCGACAAGGCCCACCCGGCCGCGTCCAGCGCCGACATCGACTACCTCCTTGAGCACGTGAACTCGGTGCTCGCGGTGCCGCTGACCAGGGACGACGTCCAGGGTGTGTACGCGGGACTGCGGCCCCTGCTGGCCGGCGAGTCCGACGCCACGAGCAAGTTGTCGCGCGAGCACACCGTCGCGCATCCGGTGCCGGGGCTCGTCGTCGTGGCGGGCGGCAAGTACACGACGTACCGCGTGATGGCCAAGGACGCCGTGGACGAGGCGGTGCACGGCCTCGACATGCGGGTCGCCGAGTGCGTCACCGAGGACGTGCCGCTGCTCGGCGCGGAGGGATACCGGGCGCTGTGGAACGCGCGGGCACGGATCGCCTCCAAGACCGGCATCCACGTGGTGCGCGTGGAGCACCTGCTGAACCGTTTCGGGTCGATGGCGGAGGAGGTCCTCGACCTCATCGAGAAGGACCCCACGCTCGGCGAGCCCCTCCAGTTCGCCGACGACTATCTGCGCGCCGAGGTTGTCTACGCCGCCTCGCACGAGGGCGCACGGCACCTCGACGACGTCCTCACCCGCCGCACCCGCATCTCGATCGAGACCTTCGACCGGGGCACGCGCAGCGCCCGTGAGGCGGCCGAGTTGATGGCACCGGTGCTCGGCTGGGACAAGGACCAGATCGAGCGCGAGGTCGAGCACTACGAGAAGCGGGTGGAGGCCGAGCGGGAGTCGCAACGCCAGCCCGACGACCTGACGGCGGACGCGGCGCGGTTGGGGGCGCCGGACATCGCGCCGCTGTAGGGACCCGGAGTGCGGTCGGATTCGCCCGAAGTTCGCCGAGGCCACCGCCGGCTTCACTCGAACGAGTGTCGCGAACTGGGATCTTTGTCCGGAACCCGGCCGTTCTACGAGGTGCGGGGGCAGAACTCGGCGGCGAGCAGGGCCGGTTCGAGACCGGGGTCCGCTATCTCGCTCGTGTTCACACGGAAGGTGAGGACACGACGGCCGTCGACGGTGGCTGCGGTGCGCACGTAGCTGCCCGAGATACGGCCGTTGTGCCCCCACACCGTGATGCCGCACGGAAGCTTCACCGGGAACAGGCCCATGCCGTACGAGCCGTGTGCGGTACGGGTGTCGAGCATCTCGCGCAGCCAGTGCGGGGGCAGTAGCGCGCCGCCGAGCAGGGCCGAGTAGAAGCGGTCGAGGTCGGTGAGCGTGGTCACCAGCTCGCCCGCGGCGCCGGCCACCCGCGGGTCGAGATCGGTGACGTCGGAGCCGTCGGTCGCGTAGGCGCGGCCGTGCGGCGAGGGAAGAGTGGTGCGGGAGCCCGGGAAGGAGGTGCCCGTCAGACTCAGCGGAGCGATGATGCGGCGCTCGGCCTCGGTGGCGTACGAGTAGCCGGTGACCTGTCGGATCACCAGGCCGAGCAGCACGTAGTTGGTGTTCGAGTAGGAGAAGCGGCCTCGATCGGCCGGAGGGTGGGTGACTGCTGTACGGATGGCCTGAGTTGGGGAGACGGGGACCGTGCCCCCGGTGACCGCGGTGAAGTCGTACAGACCGCTGGTGTGGGTGAGCAGGGAACGGAGGGTCAGCGCGCGCCCGTCGTTGCCCGCTCCGTGTACCAGACCGGGCAGGTGCTGCTCCACGGTGTCGGACAGGGACAGCCGGTGTTCGGCGGCCAGTTGGAGGATCACCGTCGCGATGAAGGTCTTCGTGACGCTGCCGGCGCGGAAGTGGTCGGCGCGGCTGATGCCTGTTCCGGCCTGTGTGTACTCCGTCGTACCGAGTGCGTAGTCGGACTCGGCCTGGGCGATGTCCGTCCCGGTCGGTGCGGTGTCAACGCCCGTGCTGTCGTGGGCCAGTAGGGCCGCGGCGGGCGCCCTGCCCCGGGTGACCAGCAGTCTGACCAGGGCGTTCGTATCCGGTGCCGGGTGGGCCTGGGAGGCGGCCGTGGACAGGCAGAGGAGCGCCAGGGACACCGGGACGGCGAGCAGTGTCCGAGGTGTGGGCATCGTGATCCTCCGTTCTCACCGGTCATCCTGCCCGGCTTGGCTGTGTGACCTGCGGCGGATATGCGACCGGATGTGCCGCCGGTGCGCGGGGAGAGGCCCCCTGGGCGTTGGGCACTTGTTCGGTAGGGGACAATGGAGGCTCTGTCAGGGCGGGTTGCATGAGGGGACGCATGTCGGAGGCGGAGCGGGCGGGGACATCCCGTCAGGACAAGAGCGAACGTCTCCTCGCCGGGCGGTACCGGTTGGGAGCAGTGCTCGGCCGCGGAGGCATGGGCACGGTGTGGCGTGCCGAGGACGAAACCCTGGGCCGGACGGTCGCCGTCAAGGAGCTGCGGTTCCCGTCCAGCATCGACGAGGACGAGAAACGCCGGCTGATCACGCGGACTTTGCGCGAGGCCAAGGCCATCGCACGGATCCGCAACACCAGCGCGGTGACGGTCTACGACGTCGTCGACGAGGACGACCGGCCGTGGATCGTCATGGAGTTGGTCGAGGGCAAGTCGCTCGCCGAGGCCATCCGGGAGGACGGCCTGCTGGAGCCGCGGCGTGCCGCGGAGGTCGGGCTCGCGATACTCGACGTCCTGCGGTCCGCGCACCGCGAGGGCATCCTGCACCGCGACGTGAAGCCGTCGAACGTGCTGATCGCCGAGGACGGCCGGGTCGTGCTCACCGACTTCGGCATCGCGCAGGTCGAGGGCGACCCGTCGATCACCTCCACCGGCATGCTCGTCGGCGCGCCCTCCTACATCTCCCCGGAGCGGGCCCGCGGGCACAAGCCGGGTCCGGCGGCCGACCTGTGGTCGCTCGGCGGGTTGCTGTACGCGGCGGTCGAGGGCGCACCGCCGTACGACAAGGGTTCCGCGATCGCCACGCTCACCGCGGTGATGACGGAGCCGTTGGAGGAGCCGAAGAACGCCGGGCCGCTGAAGGACGTCATCTACGGCCTGCTGAACAAGGACCCGGCCCAGCGTCTCGACGACGCGGGTGCCCGGGCGATGCTCAACGCGGTGATCCACGCGCCCGAGCCGAAGGCCGAGCCGGAGCCGGCGTTGGACGCGACGAGGGTGGTTCCGTTGCCGGCGCAGCCGGGGCCCGCGGAGTCCGGCGGCAAGAAGAGCGGTGGCGGGAGCGGGAGTTCGGGTCCCTCGGCGGGGGCCGAGCGGTTGCGTGGGGCGTTGCGGTCCATGCGGAAGGCCGCGGCGGGTTCTGCGGGCGCCGGGGCGGCCACGACTTCGGCGGCCGCGGGTTCTGCTACGAGTCCGGGTGCGGGGGCGGGTCCGGCTACGGGTTCGGGTTCTGGGGCTGCTTCAACTCCCGTTGCTGGTAAGCCGGGTGGCTCGGGTGCGGGTGCGGCTGTCGGGGCTGGTTCGGCCGGCGTTGCCGGTACCTCGGGCAAGAGTGGCTCCGGTGCTGCTGGGAGCGCCGGCTCCGGTGGGGCGAAGAGCGCGGCTGCCAGCGGGAGTTCAGGGTCTGCCGCTGCCGGGCCTCGGACGCCTGGGGTGCCTTCGGCTCGGTCGGGAGGTGCTTCTGGTCCGGCGCCGCGTTCCGGGACGGCTGCCGGTTCGGGAACCGCGGCCGGCGCCGGCACTGGCGCTGCGGCTGGGTCCGGCGCTGTGGCCGGCTCGGCGGCGAAGGGTGGTGCGTCGGACTCGGGTACGCGTGACTCGGGCGCACGTGACTCGGGTGCTCGTGACCCCGGTACGCGTGAGCTGGGTGTGCAGTCGTCCGGGCTGCGGGAGATGGGACTGCGGGACTCCGGTACCCGGGACTCCGGTACTCGCGATCTGGGTGCCGCGACGCACGAGTCGAGCACTCGGTCGGCCAACTCGGGTTCGGGCGGGCGGAGTTCAGGGTGGCCCGTGATGACGCCGCCCGATCTGCCGCCGCGGCCGGTGCCGAGGGCGCCGCTCACGGACGTGGTGCCGAAGCGGACGTTGGTGATCATCGCGGTCGTCATCGTCCTCGCGGTGATCGGGGTCGTGCTGGCGTTCACGCTCGGTGGCGATGACGACGACTCCAAGGGGTCGAAGCACAGCAGCGGTGCCAAGGCGGACAGCAGTGTCAGTGCGAGTGCGAGTGCGAGCACCGGCACCAAGAAGGACAGCGGCGACACCGGGAGCACGGGCGGTGCGCAGACCGACTCCACGGCCACGGCATCGGCTTCGGGGAGTACGGCGAGTTCGGGTACGGGCGCGTCCGGCGGGAGCGGTGACGAGGCGGACGGCTCCTCGGGCGGCGCCGCGGTCGTGAAGACGTACAAGGGCAGCCAGGGTTTCTCGATAGGCCTGCCCGCCGGGTGGTCGTACCAGTCGACCGACTCCGCCGGAGTCCGGCTGGCCGGCCCCGACGGGCAGAAGCTGCTGATCGCCTGGACCAGTACGCCGAAGGGCAATCCGGTGGCGGACTGGCAGAACCAGGAGCAGTACATGACGCGCTCCGGGTACACGCGGATCCGAATAGAGAAGGTGGACTACCGGAGCTGGAACACGGCCGACTGGGAGTTCACCTATGAGGACGGTGGGACGAAGTACCGCACCATCGACCGCGGGTTCGTCGTCAACAGTCATCTCGGATATGCGCTCATGTACACCGCGAAGGCGGCCAATTGGGGTACTGAGCTTCGTAAGGACACCTGGACGACCCTGACGAAGACGTTCGAACCGAAGGCGTGAGGCGGGTGGGTCCGGGTTTGGCGCGCCAGATCCGTCAACCCCTCTTTGTGGGTTGCCTCCGGCACGTATCGTGAGTGGTTGAGGACCGTACGCATCCAGGTATGTGGGCGGAACGGGCCGCAAGGCGAACGGAATTGACCAACCGGGCGGCCGGGGGAGGCAACGTGGACGACTATGCGGGTCGGGTGCTGGCCGACCGCTACCGCCTGCCGCTGCCGCCCTCCGACGAGTACGAACTCACCGAGTCCCGGGCCTTCGACACCTACAGCGGGCAGGAAGTCCTGGTACGCCAGGTGCCGTTGCCGGAGGTCGTCGAGGCGGAGGTGCTCGGCGAGGACGGGCTGCCCGACGGGTTCACGGCGCGCGACCGCGGGGCGCGGCGGCCGGCTGCGGCGCGGACCGCGACGCGGCGGCCCTCCGATCCGGCGGTACGGCGTGCGGTCGAGGCCGCGCAGGCCGCGGCGCGGATCCCCGACCATCCCCGGCTGGACCAGGTCTTCGACGTGTTCGCCGAGGGCGGTTCGCTGTGGATAGTGAGCGAGCTGGTGTCCGCCCAGCCGTTGTCCGCACTGCTCGTCGAGAAGCCGTTGTCGCCGTACCGGGCGGCCGAGGTCGCCTCCGACGTGCTGATGGCGCTGCGGGTCCTGCACGCGCACGGCTGGGTCCACCGCAACATCACCGCGCGCACGGTGCTCGTCTGCGACGACGGCCGCGTCATGCTGACCGGCCTCGCGGTGGGCGCGGCCGAGGAGGCACTGTGCGGCTACGACCCGGTGCCGCCCGAGGATGGCGAGGACAGCGGAGGCGGTGGCGGAGCGGCACCGGTACCGGCGAGTTTCAGGGCTCAGGCCGGCTCCGTGCCGCGCGCGGGTTCTACGGCCCCGGGCGGCTCCCTGCCTCCGGCAGGCTCGACGGCGCCGGCCGTTCCCAGGGCTTC
Source organism: Streptomyces sp. NPDC048504 (assembly GCF_043200035.1). Classification (NCBI taxonomy): domain Bacteria; kingdom Bacillati; phylum Actinomycetota; class Actinomycetes; order Kitasatosporales; family Streptomycetaceae; genus Streptomyces; species Streptomyces sp. NPDC048504. The sequence continues at coordinate 132,260 of NZ_JBICXA010000014.1, read as the reverse complement.
CGGCGGTTCTGCGGTCCCTGCGGTCTCAGGTAACTCCCGTGGCGGCGGCGCGATCGGCTTCGGCGGCGCGGCTGGCGGAACCGGCGCGGGTACGGCAGCCGTAAGCCCCGGTGCGGTGGACCCCGAGGCCGCCCGGCGGGCCGCGATCGAGGCGCGGGCCGCCGGAGGGCTGCCCGGAGTCGGCGCGGAGGGCGGTGGCGCGACCGCGTCCTCCGCCGCGCTGGCCCGCCGTGACGCGGAAGTCGGCGGTGACGTCCGGGCCGCGCGGGCCGGGGCGATCGCCGCGTACCGGGCGGGTGCGCGAGCCGCTGCCCGGGTCCAGGAGACCCAGCAGCCGGGGCGCCCGGCACTCCCCGGTGCCCGGCCCGCGGTCGAGGGCGAGCACGGCACCGCCCAGTCCAACGGTTCGGCCCAACTGCCGTACTCCGGCGGCAACGGCGTGGAGCAGCACCCGGCCGGCACCACACCCCCGGGCCAGATAGCCGACCCCTACGGCGTCCGCAACACCGCCTGGCACGGCGCCACACCGCGCCCCGGCACCGGCGGCCCGACCCCGGCCACACAGGGCGACCGACCGTACCCTCCGCAGGACGGCGGCGCCGGTGCACCGTCCCCCGGGGAAACAGGCACGTTCCCCGCCGCGACCGCTCCGGCCGGCGACGGAGAGTCCCGCCCCTATGGCGCGGGCCCCTCGGCGCACGGCCCGGACGCTCCGGCCTACGGCGCCCGTCCCTACGATGCGGACGTCCGGGCGCGCGAGGGAGAGGCCCGTCCCTATGGCGCGGGCGCCTCGGCGCACGGCCCGGACGCTCCGGCCTACGGCGCCCGTCCCTACGATGCGGACGTCCGGGCGCGCGAGGGAGAGGCCCGTCCCTACGGCGCGGGCGCCTCGGCGCACGGCCCGGGTGCCCCCGCTCGCGGTGTCGGCGCCCGCCCCCACGGTGCGGATCCCTCGGCCCACGGCCGCGATGCTGGTTCCCACGGCACGGATGCGTCGGCCTCCGGCGCGGACACCGCGTCCTACGGCACCGACCCCTCAGCCCCCCGCGCAGAACACTCCACCTACGGCGCCCTCACCCCCGCCGCCGGTCAGGCTGCCGCGCCCTCCACCGGTAATCCCCGCCTCGACGGTCCCGTTCCACCCGGAGCCGCCGCCTCCGGCAACTCCCCTCGCCCTCCTGCCCGTTGGGACGAGTTGGCCTCCGCCGGTGCGCCGGCTCGCCGGGGTCCCGCCACCGCGCTGGCCGCCGAGCGCGCGCGGCAGGTGCGGATGACGGTCGTGGGGCCGGTGACCGAGCGCTGGGCGCCCGAGCAGGCCGTACCGGTGCATGAGAACTGGCAGTTGGCCGCGCCGATCGGGCCCGCGACCGACCTGTGGGCGCTCGGGGCGCTGCTCTTCCGGGCCGTGCAGGGGCATGCACCCTATCCCGAAGAGGCGACCGCCGAGCTGGTGCAGCTCGTGTGTGCGGAGCCGCCTGCCTTCGCCGAGGAGTGCGGGCCGCTCAGGCCGGTCGTGGAGTCCCTGTTGCGGCAGGACCCCACCGAGCGGCTCGACTTCGAGGAACTGCGGGGCTGGCTGCGGTCGTTGGTGCGTTCGGCGCCCGAGCCCGAGGCCGGTACGCATGTCGTCGCCACCCCGCCGACCGACCCTCGGCGGCTGCCGATCGTGCGGCGGCGCGGCGAGTTGGTGCGCAGGCGGCGGGCCGGGCTGCCCGCGACCAGTCCGCACGGCCGGCACAAGCGGGCCAAGGAGGAGATCGGCGGGTCACCGCGGCGGTTGGGGCGGACCCTGCTGATCCTCATCTTCCTGTTGCTGGCTGGCGCGGTCGCGTACGCCATGCTCTTCATGCCCAGGTCCGGGGAGAACACCGGGGCAGGGCAAGGGGATCGGACCGGTGCCGCCGGGGAGGTCAGCACGGCGCCCACTCAGTCCTCGGCCGGGGCCAGCAGTCAGCCGCAGCCCGATCAGACCTCGCCCAGTGACCACAACAGCCCTTCCAACTCCGCCAGTTCGACCGAGACGCAGACGGACCCGAACGTCGCCGACGGGTTCGTGCTGCGCAAGGACCCCGAAGGGTTCCGGATCGCGGTGGCGAAAGGGTGGACCCGGACGCCCAAGAACGGGAGCGGTCAAGTCGTCTACTCCCACGGCGACTTCGAGCTGATCGTCGTAGCGGGACGGGACAGCGCCACGACGGACGGCAGCGACCCGATGGTCTACCAGCGGGACAAGGAGGCCGAGTTGCAGCCGTACCGCAACTCCAGCTGGGCCACCGCGACCGGGCTGCGGACCATCACGGTGGGCGGAAAGACCATGGCCGAGGGGCAGTTCACCTGGACGGACAGCCAGGGGGGCGACCTGTTCGTGCGCAACATGGCGTTCCTCATCGACGGGCGATACCACATCGTGCAGGTACGCGGCCCGGAGGCTCAACGCGACGAAGTGACAACGCTGTACGAGCAGGCGTCGTCGACCTACCAGTACACCGGGTGACCTGCGGAGGCGGCGCGCCGAGGCCCGCTGGTTCCCGTTCGGTCGCAGAAGCGACAACCGTCACAGTGCGGTCTCCGTGGTACCCCGCTGGTTCCCTGGACGAGGCCCTGTCCTTACGCTGACCCTGTCAAGAGCATTGCGGGGAAACGTGAATCAGATGCAGGGCCTGCTTCTCGCGGGGCGCTATCGGCTCGCCGAATCGATCGGCAGCGGCGGCATGGGCCGGGTGTGGCGTGCCCACGACGAGGTACTGCACCGGACCGTCGCCATCAAGGAGTTGACGGCCGCGCTCTACGTGTCCGAGAGCGACCAGCCGAGGCTGCTGGCGCGCACCCGCGCCGAGGCGCGCGCCGCCGCGCGGATCAACCACTCCGCCGTCGTCACCGTGCACGACGTACTCGAACACGACGGCCGCCCGTGGATCGTCATGGAACTCGTCGAGGGCAACTCCCTTGCCGACGAGGTCAAGGAGAAGGGCCGGATCGAGCCCGCCGAGGCCGCGCGCATCGGCGTATGGGTGCTGCGCGCCCTGCGCGCCGCGCACGCCGCCGGTGTCCTGCACCGTGACGTCAAGCCCGGCAACGTGCTGCTCGGGCAGGACGGGCGGGTGCTGCTCACCGACTTCGGCATCGCGCAGATCGAGGGCGACTCGACCATCACGCGCACGGGAGAGGTCGTAGGCTCTGTCGACTACCTCGCCCCCGAGCGCGTCCGCGGCGCCGACCCCGGACCGTCCTCCGACCTGTGGGCGCTGGGCGCCACGCTCTTCACGGCGGTCGAGGGCCGTTCGCCCTTCCGCCGCACCTCGCCGCTGTCCACCATGCAGGCCGTCGTCGAGGAGGAGGCCGGCGAACCGCGGTACGCCGGTGCGCTCGCGCCCGTCATCGCCGCGCTGCTGAACAAGGACCCCGCGCTGCGGCCCGACGCGGACCAGGCCGAGCAGATGCTCGCGGAGGCCGCCGAGGGGCGGCGGCCGCGGGCGGCGGAGGAGTGGCTGCCGACGCAGCAAGTGGGCTCGCGGCAGGGCGGGTTGGCGGCGGACTTCAACTCGGGCTCGGCGGCGACGCCGTACCCGTCGGCGACCGGCGGCCCGCATCCGTACCCGTCGGCGACCGGGCCGACCCACCACACGCCGCTCGTCGCCAGTACGACACTCGCGCCCGCGGCCGCTCCGCCGAAGCGGCGCCGGCTCCGTTCGGTCGCCCTGGTCGTCGTCGCCGCCGCGCTCGTCGGCGGCGGTGCGGCGCTGGGGCTGCAGAAGTGGCACCAGGACAGCCAGCAGGACGGCGGCCCGTCCGCCTCCGTCTCGCACAGCCCCACGGCGACCGGCGCCACGCCGTCGTCCCCGGCGCAGGGCTCCCTGCCCGCCAACTGGGAGGTCCACCACGACCCTTGGGGCTTCGACGTCTCCCTCCCCAAGGGCTGGAAGCGGAAGGTCTACGGCGACGCCGACGGCATCAAGCAGGTCGACTACACGCCCGACAACGGCAAGCACTTCGTCCGCATAGCCATCGACACCTCACCGGACTTCCCCACCGCGTACGACCACCAGCTGGACCTGGAAGTGCAGCTCCAGAAGCTGGTCGCCTACCAGCGGGTGACCCTGGAGGCGAACACCTACCGCGACCGTCCGGGCTCCCTGTGGGACTACACGTGGACCGCGCTGGCGAAGGACACCCCCTTCCCGGGACCCCGGCGCGCCATCGAGGAGACGTACATGTCCCGTGACGGCGTCGAGTACGCGATCTACATGTCGTCCCCCGCCGCCGACTGGGCCCGGACGAGCACGCAGTTCAAGACGGTCCTGCAGAGCTGGAGTCCCAACTCGGGCTGACCGCTTGCGGTTGCGTCATGATGGTGCGCATGGGGACCGAGGGGGACAACACCCGGGTGATCGCCGGGCGTTACCGACTGGAGAAGCGGCTCGGGCGCGGTGGCATGGGCGTCGTGTGGCGGGCGACCGACCAACTCCTGGGCCGGCAGGTCGCGGTGAAGGAGATCGCCCAGGACGACACCCTCTCCGAGGAGGAGGCCCGCCAGCAGCGCGACCGCACCCTGCGCGAGGCGCGGGCGGTCGCGCAGCTGCGGCACCCGCACATCATCGTCGTGCACGACGTCGTCGAGCAGGACGAACGGCCGTACATCGTCATGGAGTTGATCGACGGCGGCTCGCTCGCCGAGCGGATCTCCGCCCGCGGCCCCGTCGACGCCGCCGAGGCCGCGCGGATCGGGATCGCCCTCCTCGGCGCGCTGCGCACGGCGCACGCGGCGGGTGTCCTGCACCGGGACATCAAACCGGCCAACGTCCTGCTGCAGACCGCCACCGACGAGGCCGACTCCGAGCGGGTCGTGCTGACCGACTTCGGTATCGCCCAGGTCGCGGGCGCCACGACACTCACCGAGAGCGGCGCGTTCGTCGGCTCGCCCGAGTACACCGCGCCGGAACGGATGTCGGGTGTGCGGACCGGTCCCGCGTCCGACCTGTGGTCGCTGGGCGCGCTGCTGTGCACGGTGCTGAGCGGTGAATCGCCGTTCCGCCGCGACTCGTTGGGCGGCATCCTGCACGCGGTCGTCGTCGACGAGATCCGCCCGCCGGAGCAGGCCCGGCCGCTGCTGCCCGTCGTCCTGGGACTGCTCGAACGCGATCCGGAACGGCGGCTGGAGGCGGCGGAGGCGGAGCGGATGCTGCGGGCCTTCCTGGACACCGGGCGGACGCCCGAGGCGTCGACGGGGCGGCATCCGAAGGTGACATCCGGCCATGCGGTGAAGCCGGCACCCGGGTACACGCCGACCCAACGGGACGTTCCCCGAGGGAACTTGGTGCCTCCGCCGTCACCATCGCCGTCCCCGCCCACCCCTTCCTCCACGGCCGAGCAGGCTCCTCGGCGTTCCCCGCGGGGTGTGCTGGTGGCCGCGTTGCTGGTCGCGGCGATGGCGGGGGCCGGGGTGTCGGCGGCGGCGCTGTTGATGCGGGGGGACGACGGGGGCGGGGGTAACGGCGGTGCCCTGCCGGCGAGTTCGGCGCCGTTGACCTCCACGAGTGCCGGTACGCCGTCACCGTCCCCCACACCCACACCCTCAGCCACCGCCAACACCCCCACCGCGCCCTCCGGTTACCGCGTCGCCCACGACCCCGACGGCTTCTCCCTCGCCGTACCGGAGGACTTCGTGCGCGTGCCGCAGGGTGAGCGCATCTTCTACATGTCGCCGGGGGAGACCTTCCGGCTCGGCGTCAAGATGTCCGACCCCGAACAGGGCGGCCCGCTCGCGGTGATGAAGAGCGAGGCGGCCAACGGGGCGGACACGAACCCCGGTTACCACGACGGCAAGGTCACCGACACCACGCACTACGGACACCCCGCCGCGCTCTGGGAGTTCAGCTGGAACGGCTTCAGCACGGCGGAGGGACCCCGGCACACCTACGACATGTGCTGGGAGGAGAACGGCCGGATGTACGACGTGTGGGTGTCGGCGCCGGTCGGGAAGGTGCGGGAGGCGAAGGAGTACTTCGACGTCGCGCTGGACACGTTCGTACGCACATAAACGGGAGATAAGCCGCGGCCTCGGTCACGGCTCTGTGACCGGAAAGCGCCAGAGGTGGATGTGGTGGCGTCCGGCGAGATATGGATGGACGTATGAGCAGCAACGGGGGAGCCGGACACGGAGGCGACGAGCCGACGAGTTTCGCCCTGCAACCGCCGAACCCGCGCATGGCCGTGCCGACGCCGGTACCGCACCCGGACAACCCGTACGCGATGCCCGGCTCGTCGCCCGCCCCGCAGCCGGACCCCGGCACCGGACGGCTCATAGCCGGGCGGTACCGGTTGCTCGGCAAGCTCGGGCACGGCGGCATGGGCACGGTGTGGCGCGCCAAGGACGAGACGGTGGACCGCGAGGTCGCCGTGAAGGAGCCCCGCGTCCCGGACCACCTTCCCGAACGCGAACGCGCCAACGCCTTCGAGCGGATGCGCCGCGAGGCACGCGCGGCGGCACGGCTCGACCACCCGGCTGTCGTGAACGTGCATGACGTGGCCGTCGTCGACGGTCAGCCGTGGATCGTGATGGAGCTGGTGACCGGCCGCTCGCTGGGCGACGCGTTGCAGGAGGGCACCCTCGACGCGCGCGACGCGGCCCGGATCGGCCTCCAGGTGCTGGGCGCGCTGGAAGCGGCACACGCGGAGGGCGTCCTGCACCGCGATGTGAAGCCGGACAACGTCCTGCTGGGCCGCCACGACCGCGTCGTCCTGACCGACTTCGGCATCGCGCAGATCGAGGGCGAGACGAACCTGACGGACACCGGCGGGTTCGTCGGTTCGCCCGAATACATCGCGCCGGAACGGGTGTTGGGCCAGCGTCCCGGCCCCGCCTCCGACCTGTGGTCCCTCGGCGTGGTCCTGTACGCGGCGACGGAGGGCGTCTCGCCGTTCCGCCGCAGCAACACCCCCGCCACTCTCCAGTCGGTCCTCAACTCCGCGCCCGCGCCGCCGACTTCGGCCCCGGGCCCGCTCGCCGACCTCATCACCGCCCTCCTCGCCAAGGACGCGGCGAGCCGCCCGAACGCGTCCCAGGTGCGCGCCGCGCTGGAGTCGGTGGCCAACCCGCCGGCACCGGTCCCCACACAGGAGGTGCGGTACGTCGAACGCCCCGGATCCGGAAGGGGATTCCGTCCAGGTCGCAAGACGTGGTTCGGCCTCGGTGCGGTGGTCGTGGCAGCGGCGGTGACGGCGTACCTGCTGATCGGGAACCCGTTCGCCGGATCGCGGACGCTCCCGTCCGGCTGGAAGAAGCACCACGAGACGGACGTGGCGGCGACGCTCGCGGTTCCCGCCAAGTACAGGCGCGATGTGCCCGACCGTAAGACCGACAAGGGCCACTGGGTCACGTACACGGACCTGAGCGGGACCATCCAGATCGGCCTGCTCCTCGACCGGAAGTCCGAGGACGCCCTCCACGAGATCAAGGACTCGGCCGCCGCCCAGATGTACGACGACAACGGAGACTTCAAGGAGAGCGGCAGCTCCGAACTCGACATGGCGAGGGGCGGGAAGACCAGACCGAAGCCCACCGGGACCTATCGGGGCAGGCCCGCCGCCATGAACACGATCGCCTACGACACCGAGGACAGCCAGGAGGCCCTCCCCTGGGAGGTGCAGATCCTCTACTACAAGACCACCGCCGGCAACATGTACCGCCTCACGATCAGCTACCCCGGCGACGGCGACTTCACGGCCCGCGGCCGCGAGGTGGCGAAGGCGGCGATCGCGAACCTGGACGTCGACACGCTGTGAGCGGCGGTGCGCAAATGCGTTGTCAGTGGCGGTAGTTAAAGTCATCCTCCTCTCTACCGGACCTTGGGAGGAGCTTGATCGTGGGGACGTCCACTGGAGACGCACCGGGGTGACCGAAGCGCCGCAGGCTCCGGTCGTCTCGTCGCAGGAGTATCCGGACGAGAGCAACCTGCATGACGGGGTGGGCAGTTACGGCACCTTCGTCATCGACTCGGCGTCCGACGACGTGGTGTCGTACCGCTACGAGCTGTCGGGCGGCGTGCCGCAGACCCTCATGGCGGCCGAGCCCGGCGCCCCGGTCTCCCGGTGGGACCCGCACGGCCCCCACCGGGACGGACTGTCTGGCCGGTGAGATCGGCGAGGTCCACACCTATGCCGGAGCACTGGATCAGACACGGCTCGCGATGCTGAGATCGGGCGGCACGGACGTCTGACCGGGCGCCGGGAGTCGGGGAGGTGGCGGTGCGGTCGCAGCGGGAGGACACGGCGGGTCAGGAAGACCCGGCGCTCCTGAGCGTGCGCGCGCTCAGCGATCGCGGTCTGCCGCAGGACGTGATCGACGTGCGCGCGGCCTGCCGCCACCACTCCGTGATCGAGCTGGAGCAGCTGGCGCTCGGGGCCGACGGCCCGGACTTCGACCTCTTCGGTCTGCGCGACCGGCTGGAGAGCGTCGTCTGGGTGAGCGACGAGGAGTTCGCGGCACACGGGCTCGACGCGGCGGAGATCGTGGAACTGCGGCACTGGGCCCTGGACTGGGAGTCCGACCTCGGCCTGCGGCTCGCGGAGGAGTACGACGACGGCCCGGACGGGGAGGGCGGGTAGCTACGAACTCCCAGCCGACACCCGGTACTTGCCCGGAGTCACCCCGAACTCCCGGCTGAACGCGTGCGACAGGGCGTACGGGCTGCCGTACCCTGCCTCCCGCGCCACCGCCGCCAACGAGGCATCCGTGTCCCGCAGTCGCGTCGCGGCCAACGTCAGCCGCCACCACGTCAGATACGCCATCGGCGCCCGCCCCACCAGCGCGGTGAACCGGCGGGCCAGCGTCGCCCGGGACACACCCGCCGCCGCGGCCAGCCGGTCGTTGGTCCAAGGGGCGGCCGGGTCCGAGTGCAGGGCCCGGAGCGCTGCCGTGGTCACCGGGTCGTTCAGCACCGACGGCCAACTGCCCGTCTCCGCCTCGGACATCCACGCCCGCACCATGTAGATGAGCAGGAGATCCAGCAGACTCGGGAGCGCCAGACAGGCCCCCGGCCGCCGTTCGCCGAGTTCGTTCGCCAACAGGTCCACGGCCGACCGCAGTTCGGGATGACGGCCGACCCGGTTCGGCAGATGGACCACCTCCGGCAGCTCCGCCATCAGCGGATGCGTCCGGCTCCGGTCCAGCCGGTACTTCCCGCACAGCAACTCGACCGCACGCCCGTCACCGGCCGGCCGCCGCATCTCCTCGAACGGCACCGCACGCGCCGTGTCCCCGGGCGAGTCCGCCAGCACGTGTCCCGCACCGTGCGGCAGCAGCACGACGTCCCCCGCGCCCAGCGGCACCGGCTCACCGCCCGTGTCGGGCACCAGCCAGCAGCCGCCCGCGAGCACGACATGGAACCCGGCACCCTCGTACGGCGCGAGCCGCGTGCACCAACTGCCGCTCACCCGAAGGCGGTTGGAGGAGGGCCGCCCGGTCCGTACGGCGGAGATCGCGTCGCTCACCACATCCATGGGACCAGGTTACGCCGGGGGAGCAGTGGTGAGATATCCGCGCATCGACATGAGTCATTCACGCATTGAGACGCTCATCTCGCCCTCCCTATGCTTGTCCTCATGACTGAGGACAACACACAGACCCTGACCATCGGTGACGTCGAAGTCGTCCGCGTCGTCGAGTGGGCGCGGCCCTACGCCCCCGCCCGCACCCTCGTCCCGGACCTGCCGCCGGAGGTGTGGCAGGAAAACCGCGAGACGCTCGCCCCCGACCATTGGGACCCCGAAACCGACCGCGCCGTCGTGGCCCTCCAGACCTGGGTGGTGCGCAGCGCCGGGCGGACCGTGCTCGTGGACACCGGAGTCGGCAACGGGCGGGAACGGCCCGGCAATCCGCTGTTCCACATGAGCCAGGGCGACCTCCCGGGGCGCCTGGCGCGGGCCGGTGTACGGCCGGAGGACGTCGACGTCGTCGTCAACACCCACATCCACGGCGACCACGTCGGCTGGAACACCCATGACGTGGACGGGAGTTGGGAGCCGCTGTTCCCCAACGCGTGCTACCTCCTCCCCGCTGCCGACGACTTCCACTTCGGGCCCGACAACAACTACGGCGGTGCGGTACGGCCCGACGACCGCCTGATCTACGAGGACAGCGTCGCGCCCGTGCACCGCGCCGGGTTGGCGACCCTGTGGGACGGCAGGTACCGCGTCGACGAGCAGCTGACGTTGGAGTCCGCGCCGGGACACACGCCCGGTTCGTCCGTCCTGCGGGTGGCCTCCGGCGGTGAACGGGCCGTGTTCGTCGGGGACTTGCTGCACAGCCCCGTCCAGATCCCGCACCCCGAGTGCAGCAGCTGCTTCTGCCTCGATCCCCGGCAGGCCGCGAGGAGCCGCCAGCGCGTGCTCGAACGGGCGGCGGACGAAGGGGAGTTGGTGATTCCGGCGCACTTCGGCGGTACCGGGGTCGCGGAGGTGCGGCGGATGGGCGACACGCTGGTACTCGGGAAGTAGGACGCGCGTCGACAAGGCCGTATCCGGCACGGTACTGATGGGGCATGAGCGAAGTCGGCGAACAGGTGCGCGACGGACGTCTGGTCGGTGGTCGCTACCGGCTGCTCGAACGGATCGGCTCCGGCGGCATGGGCACCGTATGGCGGGCGTTCGACGAACTCGTGGACCGCGAAGTCGCCGTCAAGCAACCGCGGTTGCCCGGCGACCCGGAGGACGAGGCGTTCCAGCGCGCCGCCCACCGGCTCTACCGCGAGGCCCGCGCGGCAGCCCGGGTCGACCATCCCTCCGCCGTCGCCATCCACGATGTCGTCATCGAGGACGAACTCCCGTGGATCGTCATGGAGTTGGTGCGCGGCGAGTCCCTCCACGAACGGCTCGGGCGCGGCCCCCTCGCCCCCGCCGACGCCGCCCGCATCGGCCGCGCCGTCCTCGGCGCCCTGTGCGCCGCCCACGCCGTCGGGATCGTGCACCGGGACGTCAAACCCGCCAATGTCCTGCTCGGCCCGCACGACCGCGTCGTCCTCACCGACTTCGGCATCGCGCACATCCAGGGCGAGGAATCCCTCACCGCCAGCGGGGAGTTCGTCGGCTCGCTCGAATTCATCGCCCCCGAGCGCATGTCGGGAACGGGCGCGGGACCGGCCTCCGACCTGTGGTCCCTGGGCGTCCTGCTGTACGCGGCCGTCGAAGGGGCATCTCCCTTTCGGCGTACGACTGTCGAGTCCACCCTTGGCGCGATCCTCGCCGGCGATCCGCCCGAACCGACCCGCGCGGGGCCTCTCGGACCGCTGGTCCTACGGCTGTTGGAGCGGGACCCGGAGGCGCGGCCGGGGGCGGAGGAGGTCGGCGCGGTACTGGACGCCGTGGCCGAGGGGAAGGACATACCGGAGCCGCCGATCGCCCTCCAGGACGCGGTGCCCGACGTGGAGGCCGTTGCAGCCGCGACCGCCGCCGACGCCGTAGCGCAAGCCGAGTCGGCCCCCGATCCCGCACCCACGCCCAAGCCCCGGCTCAAGTCCCGCCGCCCACGCCGCTCCCTTCTCATCGCGCTCGGGGTGCTCCTCCTGGCGGGTCTGGTTCTCGGCACGTTCGTCGAGAGTGTCCTCGACAAGGACTCCTGGACCGCTCACCGGAGGGAAGGCATGGGCGCGGTCCTCTCCCTCCCGTCCCAGTACCGGCTTCTCCAGGCGCGGGCGACATCCGGCAGCCGTACCGTCACCTACGGCACCGGCGCCCTCCGCGTCCGCCTCACCGAATGGGACAAGGCCGTTGGCGCGCCCCTCGCCGAAGCCCGGTCCTGGGCCGAAGCCACGTCCGACCCCCAGTACACCCGCACCAGCTTCCGCGGGAACAAGGACGCGATCCTGGCCGACACCACCTACGAACAGTCCGGCGTCCCCACGCGCGCCATGGCCCTGATCGTCCGCACCGCAGACCACCGCATGTACCAGCTGCGCGTGGACATGCCCAAGGGCACCCCGGACGAGAAGAAGGGCACCGCGCTCTTCAAGGGCGCCCGCGACCGGCTCGCGCTCACGGAAAAGTGATCCGGTGGCGGTCCGGTGGCGATCCGGGGGTGATCATCCCCGTACAACGCCCTGATCAGCGTGTTCGTTGCCAGTGATCGCTGGCGTCGTGTGAGTACTCGGTGAATCCCGATTACCGACGGGTACCCAAACCCTCCGCACCGGCATACCCTGCCGCACATGACGGACTCGCAGGCCCCGGAAAAGACCGGTACGGAAACGACGACCGGCACGAACCCCCTCGCGCCGGCCCCCACAGGCGCCCGTACCGCCGCCGATGTGGTCACCCCGGAGCTGGTCGCCCAGCTCACGAAGGGTGTGGTCGGCTCCGGCCGGACCGCCAACCACTCGCCGTTCACCGGTGAGAAGCTCGCCGATCTGCCCGAGTCCACGCCCGAGGACGTGGCGAAGGCCTTCGACGCGGCCCGTGCCGCCCAGGCCCTGTGGGCACAGACGCCGGTACGGCAGCGCGCGGCGGTCCTGCTCCGTTTCCACGACCTGGTGCTCGCCCGGCAGGCCGAGGTCCTCGATCTGATCCAGCTGGAGACCGGCAAGGCGCGGCTGCACGCGCACGAGGAGGTGCAGGCCGTCGCCGTCGCGGCCCGCCACTACGGCCGCAGGGCCCCCGCCTACCTCAAGCCGAAGCGGCACACCGGCGCCGTCCCGACCCTCACCAAGGTCACCGAACTCCGCCACCCGCGCGGGGTAGTTGGGCAGATCGCCCCCTGGAACTACCCGTTCGAACTCTCCGTCGGCGACGCGCTCCCGGCCTTCGCGGCGGGCAACGCGGTGGTCATGAAGCCGGACACGGAAACGTGCCTCACCGCCCTCTGGGCCCGCGACCTCCTCATCGAGGCGGGCCTGCCGGCCGACGTCTTCCAGGTCGTCCTCGGCGAGGGCCCGGTCGTCGGCCCCGAGGTCGTCAAGCACGCCGACTACGTCTCCTTCACCGGCTCGACCCGCACAGGCCGCGAGGTCGCGCAGGGCGCCGCCGCCCGCCTGATCGGCGTCTCCCTCGAACTCGGCGGCAAGAACGCCATGGTGGTCCTGGAGGACGCCGACATCGAGAAGGCGGCGGCGGGCGCGGTCCGCGCCTGCTTCTCCTCCGCCGGTCAACTCTGCGTCTCCATCGAGCGGTTGTACGTCCACGAGTCGATCGCCGACACCTTCCTGGAACGCTTCGCCGCCCGCACCAAGGCGATGCGCCTCGGCACGTCCCTCGCGTACGGCGCGGACATGGGATCGCTCGCGGGGGAACGGCAGTTGGAGTCGGTGACCCGGCACGTGGAGGAGGCGGTCGCCAAGGGCGCGAAGGTACTGGCAGGCGGAGTGGCCCGCCCGGACATCGGCCCGTACTTCTTCGAGCCCACCATCCTCGACGGCGTCGAGGCCCCCATGGCCGTCTGCGCCGAGGAGACCTTCGGCCCGGTCGTCTCCGTCTACCGCTTCAAGACGGAGGACGAGGTGGTGAAGGAGGCCAACTCCACCCCGTACGGCCTCAATTCCTCCGTCTGGACGAAGAACGGCAGCCGCGGCCGCGCCGTCGCCGCCCGCCTCCACACCGGCACGGTCAACGTCAACGAGGGCTATGCCTCCGCCTACGGCAGCGTCCAGTCCCCCATGGGCGGCATGAAGGACTCCGGCCTCGGCCGCCGCCACGGCTCCGAAGGCATCCTCAAGTACACCGAGGCCCAGACGATCGCCCAGCAGCGGTTGCTGCCGATGGCGCCTTCACTGGGAATGACGGATGAGGGCTACGCCCAGTTCATGAGCCGCAGTCTCCGGGCGATGAAGGCATTCAGGCTCAGGTGAGCTGCTTTTAAGGGGCGCGGGGAACTGCGCGACCAGCCACAGACGGCCCGCACGCGAAACTCAAAGAGGAGAACCCGTGCCCCAGGACACCTACGACTACGACGTCATAGTCGTCGGCTCAGGCTTCGGCGGTTCAGTAACCGCCCTGCGCCTCACGGAAAAGGGTTACAACGTAGGGGTGTTGGAAGCAGGCCGCCGCTTCACCCCGACGACGCTCCCCAAAAACTCCTGGGACCTCAAGAACTACCTCTGGGCCCCCAAGCTCAACATGTACGGCATCCAACGCATCCACCTCCTCGGCAACGTCATGGTCCTGGCCGGCGCAGGCGTAGGCGGCGGCTCCCTCAACTACGCCAACACCCTCTACGTCCCACCGAAGCCGTTCTTCGAAGACCCCCAGTGGCGCGACATCACCGACTGGGAAGAGGAGTTGACCCCGTACTACGACCAGGCCCGCCGCATGCTGGGCGTACGGCTCAACCCGACGATGACCCCGTCGGACGTCCACCTGAAGGCCGCCGCCCAGCGAATGGGCGTAGGAGACACCTTCCACATGGCCCCCGTCGGCGTCTTCTTCGGCGACGGCAAGGACGCCGAGGGAACAGCGAAGGCGCGCCCCGGCGAACCGGCCGCCGACCCGTACTTCGGCGGCGCGGGCCCGGACCGCAAGGCCTGCACCGAGTGCGGCGAGTGCATGACGGGCTGCCGCCACGGTGCCAAGAACACCCTGAACGAGAACTACCTCTACCTCGCCGAGAAGGCGGGCGCGAAGGTCCACCCGATGACGACGGTCGTGTCGGTCACGGACGACTCGCAGGGCGGCTACGCGATAGCCACCCTGCCCACGGACGCGAGGAAGTCGTCGGAGGGCCGTACCTTCAAGGCCCGCCGGGTCGTCCTCGCCGCCGGCACCTACGGCACCCAGACCCTCCTGCACCGCATGAAGGCGGGCGGGCAACTGCCGTACCTCTCCGAGAAGTTGGGCGAGCTGACCCGCACCAACTCCGAGGCGCTGGTCGGCGCGCAGACGAACAACCGCCGTTACCGCAAGGCGACCGGCACCCGGCAGGTCGACTTCACGCGCGGGGTCGCCATCACGTCCTCGATCCACCCCGACGAGAACACCCACATCGAACCGGTCCGCTACGGCAAGGGCTCCAACTCGATGGGCGGCCTCTCGATCCTCCAAGTCCCGTACGCGGAGGGCTCGTCGAGGGCGCTGGGCTGGCTGGCGAACGCGGCCAGGCACCCCCTCCTGGTCCTGCGTTCGCTCTCCAACCGCCGTTGGTCGGAGCGGACCATCATCGGCCTGGTGATGCAGTCGCTGGACAACTCCCTGACGACGTACCTGAAACCGGACGGCGTGGGGAAAGGCCTGCTGACGGCCCGTCAGGGTCACGGCGCCCCCAACCCCAAGCAGATAAAGGCGGCTTCGGAGGGCGCGGCGGCGATCGCCGCCGAGATCAACGGCTTCGCCGGCTCCAACGTCGGCGAACTCATGGGAACCCCGCTCACCGCCCACTTCCTCGGCGGCTGCCCCATCGGCGCCTCCCGCGAGACCGGCGTGATCGACCCGTACCACCGCCTCTACGGCCACGCCGGCATCTCGGTCGTCGACGGCTCGGCGGTCTCTGCGAACCTCGGCGTCAACCCGTCCCTCACCATCACGGCACAGGCCGAGCGCGCGATGTCGTACTGGCCCAACAAGGGCGAACCCGACCCGCGCCCGGAGCAGGGGCTGTCGTACGAACGACTGAAGCCGGTGGAGCCGCGTCAGCCGGCGGTCCCCGAGGGCGCGTTCGGCGCGCTGAAGCTGCCGTTCCTGGGGATGCCGACGGTGCCACCGAAGTCGTAGACGATCAGGGGCACTTGAGCGGCCGGTACAGACAGAAGGACCTGCGCCCCCCTCCGAGCGCAGGTCCTTCCTCGTGCGACGAGCTACGTGTTACGCGCTCGCCCCGCTCTTGCGCCGACGGACCATGACCACCGCGGCGGCACCCGCGACGACGGCGGCGCCGCCCACGAGGCCGATCACCGGGAGCGCGGAACTGGAGCCGGTCTCGGCGAGGTTGCCGGTCGGGAGGTCGGAGACCTCGCCCTGCGGCTTCTTCACCGAGGTGTCCTTGCCGCCGTCGCCCGGCGTGGCGGTGCCCGGGTCGGGGTTCGTGGAGCCCGCCTTGAGGACCTGGAAGTCGTACTCGGCCCAGCCCTCGGCGATGCAGTCCTGGCCCTTGACGTTGTCGAGGTAGGCGCCGGAACCGAAGGAGTAGGCGTCGCCGGCCGGGGCCTTCGCGCTGATGCTGACGCGCAGGTCGACCGACTTGCTCTTCCCCGACTTCAGCTCGTTGACGTAGAAGAAGTAGTCACCGGCCCACTCGTCGTTGCCGATGCGGTCCCAGGAGCCGGTCTCGGGGTTCTTGAACTCCAGGTCCACGTACGGGCTCAGGAACTTCGACTCGTCGATCTCGAAGTTCTCGACCTCGGCGTAGAAGGCGACGCCGTCGACCGTGGTCTTCGAGTCGTTGGTGACGGTCAGCTTGAAGCCGTGGAAGCCGTCGCCCGCGACGATCTTGCCCGGCAGGCCCTTGATGTCCGCGGACACCTTGGCGTCGGAGAAGTCCTCGTCCAGGTCCTCGCAGAACGGCACGTCCGGGTCGGTCGGCTCCCCGCTCGGCTCGGACGAGGTGGACGGCGTGGCCGACGTGGACGCGCTGTCGCTCGCCGAGGGCGAGGCCGAGTCGCTCGGCAGGGTGCTGCCGGACGGCGAAGCGGAGTCGGAGTCGGACGGCGTCGGGGAGACCGAGTCGGACGGCGTCGCGGAGACGGACTCGCTCGCACTGTCGCTCGGGGTCGGCGACGCGGAGTCCTCCGCGAACGCGGCGGGCGCGGAGAGCAGGGCGAGGGGAGCGATGACGGCCGTCGCGGCCGCCGCGGCCATGGCACGGCGCAGCTTCATGAAGTCCTCAAGAAGTCCGGTGTGCTGCGGCAGCGCAGCACGCTGGGCGGAGGGCGCCGCGTGTGGGGCGCGGGTGTGGCCCTTGGTTATGCAGGTGAGACCCGGGAAACCTGAGAACGGTTGTGCCCATCCTCACAGGATTTTTATGTGGGCTGTGTCACACCCAAGTTCTTCTTGTGAA
Organism: Streptomyces sp. NPDC048504; assembly: GCF_043200035.1. Taxonomy (NCBI): domain Bacteria; kingdom Bacillati; phylum Actinomycetota; class Actinomycetes; order Kitasatosporales; family Streptomycetaceae; genus Streptomyces; species Streptomyces sp. NPDC048504. The sequence goes on along the minus strand of NZ_JBICXA010000014.1, from coordinate 115,291 downwards.
CAGGCTTTCGGAACGTCTAGAACTTGGGGACGTGTCTGACAAGCCTGCCGAGGAACCGTCCTCGATCCCGGAGATCCCCGACGATGTCTGGGAACAGTTCGCCCGCGACACGGAGCGCGACATCCGCGCCTCCGCCCCGAAGGAACCGTCCGCCCGCGCCCGTGAGGTGACCGAGCGGCTGAAGAAGGACGACAGCAGGGCGAAGAGGAAGGGCAAGGGCAAGCGCCAGGAGCCCGAGGGCTGGCGGACCGGTCCCGCCTGGCAGGAGATGAACGGGCGGGCCCGGCGCAGGCGCCGCGCGTGGGCCGTTCTCGGCGTCCCGCTCGCGATAGCCGTCGCCGTGGTCGCGATGAAACCGTCGCTCATCCCCGGCGACCCCTTCGGCGGCAAGGCGGACTCGGACCCCGCGGCGGTGGCCCCGCTCGCGCCGGAGACGGCCGCCCCGACGGCCGCGCCCTCCGCCGTCGACCCCGAAACCCCCACCCTGGACCGGCCGTTCGCCGGTTCACCCGCCCTGAACTGGGCCGACGGCGCGGTCGGCATCGTCCTGCCGAAGGCGAAGGCCGTGGGCGTGTTCTCCAAGGACCGGGTCCAACTCGCCCTGAAACAGGCCGAGATGTTCCTCGTCGACGCCAACCTCGACCCGAAGACGATCGCCGGCGCCCGCCCGGCCGCCGCGCTCGCGGTGCTCGACCCGAAGCAACCGGACATGCTCACCCGGCTGAACACGTCCCTGAGCACCCCGGCCAAGGCCCACGACCCGCTGCTGATGTTCAGCCGCTTCGACCCCAAGCAGGTACGGCTCGTCGGCGACGTCGTGAAGACCCGCGGCCGGATCACCTTCAAGAAGGGCGAGCACTCCGGCGTCGAGATCCACGCCGACTACACCTTCGTCTACCCGGTCGTCCGCACCGACGGCTCCACCGAGGTCACCCGCACCATCGTCCGCCGCGTGCTCGACCTCCAACTCCTCGACCCCGCCCGCTACCAGGTCACCGCCGGCCGGCTCAGCGTCCTCAACTACGACGCGGACTTCGGCAACACGGCCTGCCAGGTCTACGACGGCTACTTCCACCCCGACTTCCCCTCGGCCGAGCCCACGGGAGCGGCACCGACCGGCCCGACGACGGACCCGTACGACCGGAGCAAGGCGCTCGGCGCGGGCGAGGACGAGACGTGCGGGACGGTGTCACGTACCTGACGGCCGTGAGCCGACCGGCTGTGTGCTGACCGGCCGTGAGCTGAACGCCTGTGAGCTGAACGGCTGTGTGCTGATGGGCAGTTGAGGGCAAGCGAAGGGCCCCGCGGGACGGAGCCGCGGGGCCCTTCTCCGTCAGCACCGACGTCAGGGCAGCGCCGGTGCCTGGGAGCGGCGCCGGGGGGTTGCGCCGCTTGTCTCAAGTGCCCTGGGTCGGCGCCCCGGCGCACACGGGGCGCACGCTTGGTCTCGACCTTTGGCAGGGGGACTGTGCACTGCAATGCGGTTGTCTGCTTGGGGACTTGGGGCTCGGAGAAGCCTCAGGGCCCTCTACGCATCGTGCTGGATGGATGCGGCCTCCGCAACCGTTCGATCCGGCTTTGTGCATTTTTGCAGTTTCCGCCGGGCGGCCCCGGGCGTCCCCGGAGCCGACCGTTCTCTTGGGTGACCGGGCTGCTGTCCCCTGCCGTCCGGTCACGACCCTGGAGCGAGGTCCCACGACGCACGGCACGATCCGTACGTCTCATCGCCCCAGCCGAGCCACGCGTGGTTCTTTCGGGCCCGCCCCTGGCTGGCGCGGACACCACCCCCAACGAAGCGGTTCGCGAGGCGGTCACGCGCCGTACGGGTGAGAGCGGCCCCGAACTCAGATACGACCGGCCTCAGATGCGACCCCGGGACAGTTCGAGCAACGTCATCGCGAGGGCCGTTCCCGGCTTGCCGAGCGCGTCGCTGTAGTGGCGGAGGATCTCGTTCTCCCGGCTCAGGCTCACCCGCCGCCCACCGGAGGCGATCCGCGTCTCCTGGACGACGGCGGACACGGCGACCCGTTCCTGGATCAGCCCGATGATCCGGTCGTCGAGCGCGTCGATGCGCTCGCGTGCGTCGGTGATCGTCTGCTCGGGCGTGGTGATGGTCATGCGGGGCTCCTTGTCGGATGCGGACGCGGTACCCCGGGGCGACAGATCCGGGAAAACAACAGGCGCCCCGGACCTGTCGGCCCGGGGCGCCTGGAAAGTCGCTCGTCAGTAACTCAAGCAGCTCGACCATGGCAGCCGGCGGGCCGGTTGCCATAGGTAAAGAGGAAGGTCGGGTGCGTGAGCATGGGGCGAGTATGGCACAGGCCCGGGAGTCTGGGGGCGGAGCCCCCGGGGACGACCAGGTGCCCACCCGAGCCTCGTCACACACGCACGACCAGGTGCCCCACCCGAGCCCCGTTAGAATCGATGACCAGAACCCCGCCCAACCGCCGGAAGGCTACCGTGTCAGCGATCCCCGCCCCCGACACCGTCCTGGTCGTCGACTTCGGCGCGCAGTACGCCCAGCTCATCGCCCGCCGCGTCCGCGAGGCCCGGGTCTACAGCGAGATCGTGCCGAGCACCATGCCGGTAGCGGAGATGCTCGCCAAGAACCCGGCGGCGATCATCCTCTCCGGCGGCCCCTCGTCGGTGTACGCGGAGGGCGCCCCCCGCCTGGACCGCGAACTCTTCGACGCCGGCGTCCCCGTCTTCGGCATGTGCTACGGCTTCCAGCTCATGGCCACGACCCTCGGCGGCACCGTCGACAACACCGGCGCCCGCGAGTACGGCCGTACGGAACTGCACGTCTCCAAGGCGTCCTCCACCCTTTTCGAGGGCACCCCGGACGAGCAGTCGGTGTGGATGTCCCACGGCGACGCCTGCTCCGCCGCCCCCGAGGGCTTCACCGTCACCGCGTCCACGGACGTCGTCCCGGTCGCCGCCTTCGAGAACGACGAGAAGAAGCTCTACGGCGTCCAGTACCACCCCGAGGTCATGCACTCCACGCACGGCCAGCAGGTCCTGGAGCACTTCCTGTACCGGGGCGCGGGCCTCACTCCGGACTGGACCACCGGCAACGTCATCGACGAGCAGGTCGCCGCGATCCGCGAGCAGGTCGGCGACAAGCGCGCGATCTGCGGTCTGTCCGGCGGTGTCGACTCCGCCGTGGCGGCCGCCCTCGTCCAGAAGGCCATCGGCTCTCAGCTGACCTGCGTCTACGTCGACCACGGTCTGATGCGCAAGGGCGAGACCGAGCAGGTCGAGAAGGACTTCGTGGCCGCGACCGGCGTACAGCTGAAGGTCGTGGACGCGGAGGAGCGCTTCCTCACCGCGCTCGCCGGGGTCTCCGACCCGGAGCAGAAGCGGAAGATCATCGGCCGCGAGTTCATCCGCGTCTTCGAGCAGGCGCAGGCCGAGATCATCGCGGACGAGGGCCCCGAGGTCGCGTTCCTGGTGCAGGGCACGCTCTACCCGGACGTCGTCGAGTCCGGCGGCGGCACCGGCACGGCCAACATCAAGTCCCACCACAACGTGGGCGGCCTCCCCGAAGACCTGGAATTCCAGCTCATCGAACCGCTCCGCAAGCTGTTCAAGGACGAGGTCCGGATGGTCGGCCAGGAGCTGGGTCTCCCGGACGAGATCGTCCAGCGCCAGCCCTTCCCGGGCCCCGGCCTCGGCATCCGGATCGTCGGCGAGGTCACCAAGGACCGCCTCGACCTGCTCCGCGAGGCCGACGCGATCACCCGCGAGGAACTGACCGCGGCCGGCCTCGACCGCGACATCTGGCAGTGCCCGGTGGTCCTCCTCGCGGACGTCCGCAGCGTCGGCGTCCAGGGCGACGGCCGCACCTACGGCCACCCGATCGTCCTGCGCCCGGTGTCGAGTGAGGACGCCATGACGGCCGACTGGTCGCGCCTGCCGTACGACGTCCTCGCGAAGATCTCCACCCGCATCACGAACGAGGTCGCCGACGTCAACCGGGTAGTCCTCGACATCACGTCGAAGCCGCCGGGCACCATCGAGTGGGAGTGAGCCTGTCTTGAGGTTCAGGTCCGCTTGAGAGTGCGCACCGGCTGTCCGGGATGCCAGACCTGAGTGACGAGATACGTCTCGTCCTCGACATAGGTCCGCACGACCTCCGTCACCTCGGTGCGGAAGAGGTGGAACGGCTCCGGCGGTTCCACCTCTTTGCTGTACGCCCCCTTCACCCCGGCATCCGTCACCTCCACCGCCCGCCCGCCGACCCGCACATCCCCGCCGCCCATCTCCGTACCCGCCCCCGGGTTCGCCTGCAGCGCGAACCGCGGATCGCGCAGCAGATCCAGCGCCTTGAGCGAGTCGGGCATCATCCCGAACCACAACTCCCCGTCCAGGAACCGCACTTCGAGCCCGCTCGTCCGCGGCGACCCGTCCTTGCGCAGCGTCGCGAGGACATGGTGAGTGAAGGCGCTGAAGCGCTCCTCCACGGTCGCGGCGAGTTCGGGTTCCGCGGCGACGAATACCGCCCAGTTCGATGTCATACGGTCACTGTCCCGCCGATACCCGACATCCGCTGTCCGGATTAAGGGACGCCGGGCACGCTTGGTGCCGCATCTTTACAGAACACCACTGCCCTTTTCGCCTCACTGACGGTAACTTCCGCCGGTAACCAGGAACCCAGTGCTGGAGGACCGATGCACGGGCCGACGCCGCCCTCCCCCCTGCCCACCGACCAGCTGCGGTTCGCCATGCCGCCGATGCACGAGTCGGTCGAGGACGAACGCCGGCACCGCAAGGAACGGCTCGCGGGCGCCCTGCGCCTGTTCGGCCGGTACGGCTTCGAGGACGGGGTCTCGGGGCACATCACCGCCCGCGACCCCGAGTTCACCGACTGCTTCTGGGTCAACCCCTTCGGGATGCCCTTCCGGCACGTCACCGTGAGCGATCTGGTGCTGGCCAACTCGGACGGCCAGGTGCTCCAGGGCCGCCATCACGTCAACCAGGCCGCGTTCACCGTGCACTCCCAGGTCCACGCGGCCCGCCCGGACGTCGTCGCGGTCGCCCACTGCCACTCCGTGCACGGCCGCGCGCTCTCCGCCCTCGGCGACTTCCTCGACCCGATCAGCCAGGAGAGCTGCGCGTTCTACGAGGACCACGCGCTCTACGACGCCTACAGTGGCGTCTCCGTCGACGCCGAGGAGGGCAAGCGGATCGCCGCCGGCCTCGGCTCGCGCAAGGCGCTCGTGCTGCGCAATCACGGCCTGCTCACCGTGGGCGACTCGGTGGACGCGGCGGCCTGGTGGTTCCTGTCCATGGAACGCTCCTGCCAGGTCCAGCTCCTCGCGAAAGCGGCCGGCCGCCCCCTCCTCATCGACCACAAACTCGCCGTCGCCACCCGCGAACAGACCGGCGGTGACCTCGTCGCGTGGATCAACTACCAGCCCCTGTGGCAGGACATCAGCCGCAGCGAACCGGATCTCCTCAGCTGAGACCCCTACCGGAAACCCCGCAGCACCGCCGCCTTGGTCATCGTGAACTCCTCGTCCGTGAGCACCCCTTCCCGGTGCAGCTCCCCCAACTCCCGCAGCCTGCGCAGGAGTACGTCGTGATGGTCGGCGGGCGGCGGGACGCCGGCCGACCGCGGCGGGCGGTCCGCGAACTCGCCGTCGCCCCGGGTCGACGGATGCGGCAGCCGCGCGGTCACCGCCGTCGCGACCAGCGCGGTGAGCAGATCCCGGCGGGTGCTGCCCCACAGGTCGAGGGCGTACGGGTCCTTCTCCGGCGGCAGTTTGGAGAACACCGTCTCTCGGGTCACGAACCGCATGAACCCGTCCTCGTACCCGGAGTTGGGCAGCCACTCCACCTGGACCAGGTCGCCGACGGCGACTATGCGCGGCCCGGTCGCACGCTTGACGCGCTCCGAGGTGTCGGCCCAGTCGATGCGCACCTGGGCGCCGTCGAACGACACCGTGCCGTCGGACGAGCGGACCGAGACGGGGACCGGCGGGCCGGGCAGGAGATAGGCCTTGGTGGGCTCCTTGGGGATCTGGTCGAGGAGCAGCCCGTGCCGGATCTCCTCCGCCACGTACTCGGCCACCCCGGACCGGTCGATGTCCACGATCAGCCGGTACGGATCCGCCGCGTCCGGCAGCCGACCGCCGGTCGCCTGGAGCAGCGGGTCGGCGCCCTCGCGCAGCCTCAGCCGCAGTCGGCCACGCTTGCGTTCGGGTTCGTAGACGACGCCCGCGACGGCTTCGAGGGGCACGACGATCTCCCCGTACGTCTGCCGGAACAGTGGCACGGAGCGGTGAAGTCCCGGCGTGATACGGACCGTTGTGCCGTCGAAGGCCCAGGTCCCGTCGCGCTGGATGATCTCGGCCATAGGGAAATTCTCGCAGCCGGGTCAACACGGCGGCCGTCACTTCACCCGCGCTGACCAGACCTGCCGGACGCGGGCCGTGTCCCGTAGGGCACAATCCGCTGTTGTCGTACGGGAGTTGCAAGGCGGTGGCCAAAGGCTTCGGAGCCGGCCGCCGAACGTGAGGGTCCGGGGTCGCGGGCCGAGGGGCATGGGGAAGGCAGGCGTCGGGCGTGGCGGTGCAGGAGGCGAGACAGGGCGGCGAGCACGTCGGTGCCCACGGAGGCGGCTGCACCTGCGGGGACTGCCCGCACGGAGCACGTGAGGGGCATCGGCGCGCGGTCGCCGCGTTCCTCGTCAAGCGGGACGGCTTCGCGGCCGGAGAGGGGCTGCCCGCGGCGGTGGCGCACTCGGTGTCCGCCTCCCGGCAGTGGGTCTCGGACGAACTGACCCAGTCCGCGGACGCCGTCGCCGAACGCGGCCGCGCCGAGGGCGGCGCCTGGCTGGCCCGCCTGTGGCACCGCACGGCCTTCGCGGTGTGGAGCACCTTCGTCGTACTGCTCCTGGTGCAGGCGCTCACCGCGATCGGCGCGGGCTGGACGTCGGCCCGCACGGCCGGACTGCTGGCCGCGCTCGTGGTCGCCGGCGCGCTGACGGCGGCCTCCTGGTTCCACCGGGCGCGCGGCGGGGCGCTGGCGCCCGTCATCGGTGAGGACAACCGGCTGTCGACCTCCCGCGCCGTGGCCGTGTCCTGGGTGCTCTTCGTCGCGTACGCGGTGCTGGTCCTGGCCGGCCGCCTCGCCGCCGCCTCCGACCACGCCGAACGCGACGCCCTCATCTCCGGCCTCGAACTCGCCCGCGGCGCCGGTGTGGTGACCGTCCTCGCCGTGGTCTGCGCGATCGCCGTGCTCGTCCGCCGGGTCGTCGGCCTGCGCGTGCTGGGCCAGCGCCTCCAGAAACTCCCGGCCGACCGCCCCCGCGCCGCCGACCTCCTCACCGACGACGCGGGCCGCGGCACCTTCGCCGACATCCAGTACGTCGCGATCAGCGCCGTCGCCCTCGTCTTCGTGGCCGTACGCCTGGCCCGCCGCCCCGACCAACTGCCCGACCTGCCCTGGGGGTTGGCGGTGGTGGTCCTGATCTCGGCCGCGACATACCTGGCAGGCAAGTACGCGGAGGGCGGCCGTCCGGTCATCCTCTCGGTGGTGCGTTCCCGCGAGGCGGGCGACCTCGACGCCCCCATCCGCACCGGCGACGACATCGAGATCCGCGGCGCGGGCTTCGTGCCCCCGGGTGCCCAGACCGCCGACCGCCTCTCCCGCATGGTCGTCCGCATCGGCCCGGTCAACGTCCATGTCCCCCTGGTCCCGGTCACCGGCGGTTTCTCCAACCCGACGGACACCCTGCTGACCGTCCCCGTCCCGGTCGACGTCGAGCCCGGCCGCGTGGAGGTACAGGTCGTGACGGCGGCGGGCGTGGAGACGAACTCCTGCGTCGTCGACGTCACGGACTGACGCCTGCGGCGGGACGCCCACCGCACGAGCCGTACCAAAGTCGCGAAAACTGGTTGAAGCATGATTGAGCGGGTCCCCCTATTCGTACGTATGGTCTGTTGAGGGGTCACGGCACGGCGGGCGAGAGGCGGCTAAGGGTGATGACTCACGGCACTCGAATGGATACGCAAACCCCGTACCTCGACGGCGACCGGAGCTGGCGGGACACCGCCACCCGATACGCCCTGCTCCCACTGCGCGTCTTCCTCGGCGTCACCTTCATCTACGCCGGCCTGGACAAACTCACCGACAGTGCCTTCATGAAGTCCTCCGGCGCCGGCTCGATCGGCGAGACGATGCGCGCGGTCCGCGACTCGTCGGCGATCCCGGCCCTGGTCGACCTGGCCCTGAAGAACCCCGTCGGCTTCGGCTATGCCATCGCCTTCGGTGAACTCGCCGTCGGCATCGGCACGTTGATCGGCCTGCTGGCCCGCCTCGCCGCACTCGGCGGCGCGCTGATCTCGCTCAGCCTGTGGCTGACCATCAGCTGGGCCAACGACCCGTACTACTACGGCAACGACCTCGCCTACCTGATGGCCTGGCTGCCCCTCGTCCTCGCGGGCGCCTCCGTGTTCTCCCTGGACGCGGCGATCCGCGGCAGGCGAAGGCAGGGGGCGGGAGGCTACCGGTAGCTCCCGAGGCGGGAGCCGCCGGCGGTGAAGCCGACGGGCTCTTTCCGGGCGGGCTGTCGGTCCCGTCCGTAGGCGATCTTCAGCCGGATATGTCCGGACCGGGGTCGGCCGTGTTCCCGCGGCCGGCCCCTCGGCGTCTGCGGATCGCGCCGTTGACGCCCGCCACCACGCCGGCCAGGACCAGGCCGACCGTGACCAGGGGGATCACCGCGAACCACTCGGTCACCCACAGTCCGCCCGCGTCCCCGGCGTAGACCACGCCCGCGGCGGCGAGGAAGAGGCCGGCGACCAGCTTTCCGGGCTGGAACTCATGACGCAGCACGGCTGACCTCCGCCTGTCCGACGCCGACCTGGAGGTCCAGGTCCAGCGTGCCGGTGCTCTTGACGCCCGTCGCCGGGGTCAGGGTGACCTGCTTGTGCTTGCCCGGCTCCACGTCCACGTCCTTCTTGTCGTCACCGGGCAACTGGATGTCCCCGACGCGTACGTCCACACTCAGCTTCACCGTCACGTTCGACGGCACGATGATCTTCAGCTGCCCGACGCCCACCTCGGCGTCCGTCGCGACCGTCTGCCCCTTGGTCAGCCGCAGCTGGCTCAGGTCGAGCGTGCCCACCCCGTTCCCCAGGTCGTACTTCTGCTGTACGTCCGCCACCGCCGCGGGCTGCCAGGTGAGGTGTTCCCAGTGGGTGGTGAGGTCCTTGGGCAGGGCGGCCGAGGCGGCGAGCAGGCCGGCCGTGACGATCGCGAGGAACACCGAGCCCGCCCCCGTACGCCCGAGGAACGCGCTGACGGCGATCCCCAGGCCGAAGACGACGAGCGCACACGCCAGGCCCGCCTGCAGGCTGGTGCCGAGCGCCTGGTCGTCCCACTTCGCGGCGGTGCCGAGGGCCCCCGCGAGCAGCGCGAGCAGGAACACCCAGCCGCCGATCCAGCGCGGGCCGCGAATTCTCGGGGGCACCGGGCGGGGAGCCCGCTGATCCGCGGGCCAGTGCGGGTACGAGGGGGCGAGCCTGACGTCGATCACGTCCGCGATGTCACGGTCGCGGGAGTCGCTGGGGCCCCACAGATAACCGGTGCCACCGACGTGGGTGCCGTCCTTGACGATCGGATCACGCCACCAGGAGGGGTAGGCGGCGGCCACCGGCGGCGCCTGGGCCTCCGGCGGGGCGTCGGCGACGGCCTGCGCGGCGAGCGGGTCGGGATCGGGGGCGCCGCGCTGCTGGGACCAGTACCCCGCGCCCGCCAGCAGAAGGGAGAGGACGACCGCGAAGGTCAGCACACTGGCGTTCTTCAGCATCGACAGGAACACACCGCAGCCGACCAGCGCGAACAGTACGGCGGCCAGGGCCTGGCCGTCGACGCGGCCGGTGAAGAGCTTGCGGACCTCGTTCTCCTCCTCGTCGTCGTACGGGACGAAGAGCCATGCGAAGCCGTAGAAGATGAGGCCGATTCCGCCCGTCGCCGAGAGCACGGCGAGCGTGATCCGGAAGATCACCGGGTCCATGTCGCACTGCCGCCCGAGCCCCGCGCACACCCCCGCGAGCACCTTGGACCGCCGGTCCCGCCGGAACCGGTGCGGAGCCGCGGCCGCGGTGCCGCCGCCGGGCACGGCACCCGGCGAAGAGGCGGCACCCGCGCCGGGCACGGCGTCCTGCGGCCCGCCGCCCGCTCGCGGACGTGGGCCGGAGCCGGGTCCCGGACCCGTCGCGGCGCGCTCGTGATCTGTCATGCGTCCATGCTGCCCGCCGCGAGCCGCCGATGGCAGTCGGGACGACCCTGGCCGAACCCTGAAATCCGCCCTGACCCGGACCGGGGGAGTGTTCGAGGGGCTGTGGTGACGCGCTGGTGGTCTGCGCCGCGAACGGTTCGCCGGGCGGGCGCGGTCGCCGCGGGCGGTTGGTTGCCCGCCGGGCTTCCTGTGCCACGGCGACTGACATCGCGACCGGCACGGCGACCGGCATCGCGACCGGTTCGTGTGCCGGTGGCGCTGAGATCTCCCGCAGTCGCCAGCGGCCCACGGACCGCGGGCGGCTGGTTGCCCGCCGGGCTCCCGTGCCACGGCGACCGGCACCGTGACCGGCACGGCGACCGGCACCGTGACCGGCACGGCGACCGGCACCGTGACCGGCACGGCGACCGGCACCGTGACCGGTTCGTGTGCCGGTGACGCCCATATCCCCTGCAGCCGCGGCCGACCCATGGACCGCGGGCGCCCGCCCCCCTTCCGGCAACCCGTCAGAACCCCCGCGGTACGCCGATTTCGCGGGCCGGGCGCGGCGAATTCGAAGATCAGGGGAGTCTCGGGGGTCGACCCTGATGCCCTGAACGACGGGGCGTGTGAACATCGGTGGCATGCCGGAAGCCGCAGCATTGCCCGTCGAGGACCCGCGGCCGCCGCGCAAGCTCTACCGCAGCAGTGACGGTCGCTGGCTCGGTGGAGTGGCGCGGGGGCTCGCCGGGCATCTCGGGCTGCCGGTGATCTGGGTGCGGCTGGTGTTCGTGGGGCTGTTCCTCGCGGACGGACTCGGCGCGCTGCTGTACGCCTCGTTCTGGTTCTTCGTGCCGCTCGGCGTCGGCGGGGTCGCCGGTCAGCGGCCCCCTTCGCTCGTCTCCACCGAGACCTCGCCGGACGGCCGCCGCAGACTCGTCGCCCGCAAGCCGGACAAGGGCCAGATCGTCGCCCTGCTCCTCATGGTCGTCGTGGCCCTGGTCTTCGTCGGCAATGTGAACCTGGGCAGCGGCGCCAAGGCCTATCTCTTCCCGACCGTCCTCGTCGGCGCGGGCGTCGCCCTCGTCTGGCGCCAGGCGGACAACGCCCGCCGCGCCCGCTGGGCCGAGGTCGGCAGCCGCCGCCGTACGCTCAGCCTGCTGCGCGCGGGCGGCGGCGTCCTGCTCGTCACCGCCGGCGCCACCGCGATCTTCGTCCTCCAGGGCTCCGCCAGCCACCTCGGCTCGGTCCTCCAGGCCGCCCTCGCGGTCCTCGTCGGCATCACCCTGCTCGCCGGCCCGTACCTCGTGCGGATGACCCAGGACCTCTCCGAGGAGCGCCTGATGCGCATCCGCGCCCAGGAGCGTGCCGAGGTCGCCGCCCATGTCCACGACTCCGTGCTGCACACCCTGACCCTGATCCAGCGCAACGCGGAGAGCCCCAACGAAGTGCGCCGCCTGGCCCGTGCCCAGGAGCGCGACCTGCGCGCCTGGCTCTACAAACCGGAGGGCACCGGCAAGGACGAGGCCGACGAACCCGACACCCTCGCCGAGGCGGTGCGCCGCAGCGCCGCCGAGGTCGAGGACAAGCACGGCGTCCCCATCGAGGTCGTCGTCGTCGGCGACTGCCCGCTCGACGAGAGAATCGGCGCCCAGATGCAGGCCGCGCGCGAAGCGATGGTGAACGCGGCCAAGTACGGTGGCGAGGGCGGCGCCGTCCAGGTCTACGCCGAGGTGGAGGGGAAGACGGTCTTCGTGTCCGTCCGTGACCGCGGACCGGGCTTCGACCTCGACTCGATACCCGCCGACCGCATGGGTGTCAGAGAATCGATCATCGGCCGTATGGAGCGCCACGGCGGTACGGCACGACTGCGCGCGGTGCCGGACGGCGGTACCGAGGTCGAGCTGGAGATGGAGAGGGTGGAGAAGACGTCATGAGCGACGCGACCGAGACGAACGAACCGGCGGAGCCGACCGGCGGGAGCGCGGGCGGGCGTCACGTGCGCGTGGTCCTCGTCGACGACCACCGCATGTTCCGTACGGGGGTCCAGGCCGAGATCGGCCGTACCGAGGAGACCGGTGTCGAGGTGGTCGGCGAGGCCGCGGACGTCGACCAGGCGGTCACGGTCATCACCGCGACCCGCCCCGAGGTGGTCCTCCTCGACGTGCACCTGCCGGGCGGCGGCGGGGTCGAAGTCCTGCGCCGCTGCGCCCCGTTGATGAGCGACGCCGAGCAGCCCGTCCGCTTCCTCGCCCTGTCCGTGTCGGACGCGGCGGAGGACGTGATCGGGGTGATCCGCGGCGGTGCGCGCGGCTACGTCACCAAGACGATCACCGGCACGGACCTCGTCAACTCCATCTTCCGGGTCCAGGAGGGCGACGCGGTCTTCTCGCCCCGCCTGGCCGGCTTCGTCCTGGACGCCTTCGCGTCGACCGATGCCCCGCCGGTCGACGAGGACCTCGACCGCCTCACCCAGCGCGAGCGCGAGGTGCTCCGCCTCATCGCGCGCGGCTACGCCTACAAGGAGATCGCCAAGCAGCTGTTCATCTCGGTGAAGACAGTCGAGTCCCATGTCTCGGCGGTCCTGCGCAAGCTCCAGCTGTCGAACCGGCACGAGCTGACGCGGTGGGCCACGGCACGCCGACTGGTGTGACCCGTAAGGGAGTTCAGCCCGGAACCCTGGGGGACACCCCGGGGATTCACACCACCCGGGTCGCCCCCGCGAACGGCATCTGGTCGATCGGCGCCAGCCGTACCGGAGCCGTCGGGTTCGGGGCGTGGATCATCTGGCCGTCGCCGACGTAGATGCCGACGTGACTGATGCCCGAGTAGAAGAACACCAGGTCGCCGGGGCGCAGTTCGGACCGGGAGACCCGCTGGCCGGCGTTGATCTGGGCGTAGGTCGTGCGGGGCAGGGAGACACCGGCGGCGCTGTACGCGGCCTGGACGAGGCCCGAGCAGTCGAAGGCGTTGGGGCCTGTCGCGCCCCAGACGTAGGGGCTGCCGAGCTTCTGGTAGGCGTAGGAAACGGCCGCCGCCGCACGGGAGTTGGGTGCGTCGGCCGCGGCGGCGGAGGAACCGGGAGCGGTCAGCGCGCCACGGGCCGTCGTGGACGAGCGTGACGCGCGGCCCGTGCCGCCGGTCGTGGCGTCCCCGACCTGGGCCCGCTGCTGCGGGGTCAGGCCGGACAGCAGGCGGCGGGCCTGGTCCAGCTTGCCGTTGATCGTCTTCTTCTGCCTGCCGAGCTCCGCCTGCCGCGACTTCAGCGAGGTCAGCTCGATGTGCGCGGCGCCGCGCAACTGCTCGATCTCCCGCAGCTGTTGCCGTACGAGTGCGACGGCCGCCGTCTGCCGGTGGCCCATCCGGTCGGCAAACTCGGCGCCGTCCAGATATCGTTCGGGGTTGTCCGAGAGCATGAGCTGCACCGCGGGGTCAATCCCGACGCTGCGGTACTGGGCGGCGGCCACGTAACCCAGCGAGTCCCGGGCCGAGTTGAGCTTCTCCGTCTTGCGTGCCGCCTCGTCCCGCAGGGTGTTCAGCCGCTTCTCGGCCGCGTCCGCCTTCTCCTTCGCGCCGTCGTACTTCTCGGTCGCGACCTCCGCCTCCTGGTACAGCTTGTCCACCTTGGCCTTGACCTGTGTCGGTGTCAGCTGTGGCTCGGCGTGCGAGGTCCCGTCGAAGCCGGTCGCCGTCGCCGCGCCCGCGAGGGCGATCGTCGCCGCCGTACGGGCTGTATTGCCGCTGAGCGAGCGCTGTCGGGGCTTGCGGTGCGCTGCCACGTGGACTGCACGTCCTTTCGTACGACCGCCGGGGGAGCGGGCGATTGCGCGTCCGGCGGCGGCCCGCACAGGGGGAGCCGGCCGCCGCCGGACATTCTTCGGCGGTGGTGGCCGACTGCCGCCCCTGGTCCGGGCGGCGGTGGGGAGCCGGTCACCTGGTGGAGGACGCTAAACCTGATGGTGACGGCCCGGTAACGCATGTACACAACTGACATGAGGTGATCGGCGATTGACCGCAAGTGACGTTGATCGAGGTCCGGGGCCGCCGCCTTCGCACGGAGCGCTGACCGAAGCGGCGGTTCCGACGCGGGGCGGGACGGCACGGTGCTATGGGCCGCATATATGCAACGGCCGGGAAGCGGTAGGGAGGGGCGGTGTCGGTCGGTCCCGGAGCCCCTGATTAGGCTCCGGCCTCATGGACGTACTCATCCATCTCTTCGTCGGCCTGCACATCATCGGCATCGCCGCGCTGCTCGGCGGTTTCCTCACCCAGATGAAGGCGATGGGCCAGGGCACGGCCCGCTTCGTCCCCGGCATGCTGCACGGCGCGCTGACCATGCTGGTCACCGGCGCGATCCTGGTCGGCCTCAACCAGGCCGACGATCAGCACGTCAACAACATCAAGATCGGCGTCAAGCTCGCGCTGCTGGTCGTGATCCTCGGCCTCGTCTATGTGAAGCGGGACGAGGAGACGGTCGACAAGAGTCAGTTCGCGCTGGTGGGCGGGCTGACCATGGTGAACATCTTCATCGCGGTCCTGTGGACGTGACCCCGGACGTGGCGGCGAGGTAGAACCGGACCGTCCCCGCGGCGACCACCAGCCAGGCCGCCGCCGCGATCCACAGCACCACCTCCCCGGGCGTCCGCAGCCACGAGACGTCCACGGCGGTCCCCACGGACAGCATGGTCGCCGCCGTCATCCCGAGCGGGAACACCGTCGACCAGCGCCGCACGTCGAAGCGCAGCCGCGGCCAGGCGATCTCGGCGCCCAGCAGGACGACACACCAGGCCACGTCGAGCACCAGCAACGTCACCGTCACGGCCCGCAGGACGCCCCGGTCGTCGGAGTTCCACAGGTACAGGCGCGCGCTGTCGGCGGCGATCAGCTTCGACCCGGCCAGTGCCGAGACGGCCAGCGCACCGCCGACGATCCAGTGGTCCCCGACCCCGGTGATCATCTGCCGCCACTCGAAACGGGCCAGCGCGAACCCGTAGAGGACCAGCCCGAACCAGAAGAGCACCAGCGCCGTGTGCGCGAGCCAGGCCACGGACTCGGCCCCGGCGATCGTCGCCCCCAGCACGGCCAGCGACTGCGTGGCCACACAGTCGAGGAACACGGTCCCGGGCATCCGCCCCTGCCAGCTCCGTACGACCCGCACAAGCAGCCAGGGCCACAGCAGCGCGGCCAGCGCCAGCAGCGCCTCGGCCACAGTCTGCCGACCCGCCGCCGAGAACCGCGCCCCCAGTACGGCGGTCGCGGCCGTGGCGGTCAGCGCACCGGGCGTCCCCGCCTCCGTGAGCCACCTCCGCCGGTCCCGCAGCAGCCGTACGGCGAAGTCCGCGGCCAGCCCCAGCCAGAAGGCGCACGCCACCGCGAAGGCGATACGGGACAGCACCTCGTACCCCGTGACACGCAGCCCGACCGACATGATCGCGGTGGCCATCACGACGGCCCCGGCCGCCGGCGGACGCTGCGCCCACCAGACGCGGAAGCGGGAGATACCGGTATCGGACATGGCCCGATGCTAGGGAGCGGCCCTGGTGCCGACGACGGGCCACGCGCGCGTGGAGCTCAAAAGCACCTGCACGCGTGCGTGCGTGTCGAGAACCCGCTCAGGTCGGCCGCACCACGCTGTGGACGGTCGCCGCGCCGTCGTGGTGGACCGACTCCTCGCGCACGTAGGCCCCGGGCTTCGGGGCGTGGATCATCATGCCGTCGCCTACGTAGACACCGACAGGGCTGATGTTCTCGTGGAAGAAGACCAGGTCACCGGGTTGTGCGTCGGCCAGGGAGACCGTCGTGCCGGCGTTCGCCTGGTCGGTGATGACGCGCGGGAGGGGCACTTCGGCGGCCTTCCAGGCGGCCTGGGTGAGGCCCGAGCAGTCGTACGAGCCGGGGCCGGCGGCGCCCCAGACGTACGGCTTGCCGACCTGGGCGCGGGCGAAGGCGACGGCCTTGGCGGCCTTGGTGGCGTAGAAGGAGTCGACGGGCGAGGAGCCGGAAGGGGTGCTCCGCGCCGCCTCGGTCTGCTGCTTCCGCGCGGTCGGCCGCGTCAGCAGCTCGCGCGCCGTGGAGAGCTTCTTCTGGACGGTGGCCTTGGCCGTCCTCAGGTCGCTCTGCGGGTCGTCGGGGGTGGGGAGGCTCCCGGCCGTCTCATGACGCACCGCGTTCTTCTGGCGGCTGGTCAGCCGGCTCATCAGCTGGGCCTGCTCGAAGTAGTCGTGCGGGGTGTCCGGGAGCAGGAACGCCGAGGTGTCCGGGGCGGAGGTCCTGGTGCGGTACTGCGCGGCGGTGAACGAACCCAGCCATTCCCGCGCGGAGTTGGGCCTCTGCGCACGCTCGGCCGTGCTGTCCGGGCGGGAGTCGACGCGCTTGCGCTGCCTGGTCGCCCTCTCCTTGGCCGCGTTGTACGTCTCGGTCGCCGACTCCGCCCGCCGGTAGAGGTCGTCGACCTTCTTCTCGACCTCTCCGAGGCCCGGGTTGCCGTCGTCGGCGGCGGGAGTCCATATGCCTGCGATGCGCTTGCCCGCGGAACGCGGCTTGCGGTGCGACGACGCCAAAGGAGGCGACTCCTTCCAGATGGTGCCCTGCGGCCGTTGCCGTCCTGCGGGCGGTTGCCGCCCTACGGTCCGCGCCCGGAAAGGGAGTTGGACCGACGCACCCCTGGTCGGCGGGGTCGTACGGCTTGATCGAACGCTAACCAATTCGTGTGGCTTGTGTGAAGGTTGGTGTTCGGTTTGCCCGATACGCGTCCGTGAGCTTGGCCATGCGCGGGATCGGTCGTCGCTGGTCGTGACCGAGCGGTTCTGGTCCGTGAATTTCCCCGAGTTCCCGGGGTGGCAGTCGGTTGTCAGTGGGGCGCCCTAAACTCGGAAGGCGATGAGCAGCCTCTTTGACGACAGCTTCCTGGCGGATCTCCAGGGCCCTCGGGCCCACGAGGGAGAGCCCCCGCCACCGCCCGAGGACGAGCACGGACCGGAGCCGATTCCGGACGACCTGTTCGGCGGGAAGTTCGACGTGCCCGCGAGCAGAGACGCCCACTACCGTGACGGCGCCCCACGCCCGGTGGTCGACCCGGCCGCACTCCTGGACGGGCTGAACGAGAACCAGCGCGCGGCCGTCGTCCACTCCGACACCCCGCTGCTCATCGTGGCCGGCGCCGGCTCCGGCAAGACCCGCGTGCTCACCCACCGCATCGCCTACCTCCTCGGCGAGCGCCATGTGCACCCCGGGCAGATCCTCGCGATCACCTTCACCAACAAGGCCGCGGGCGAGATGAAGGAGCGCGTCGAGCAGCTCGTCGGCCCGCGCGCCAACGCGATGTGGGTGATGACCTTCCACAGCGCGTGCGTCCGCATCCTGCGCCGCGAGTCGAAGAAGCTCGGCTTCACGTCCTCGTTCTCGATCTACGACGCCGCCGACTCCAAGCGCCTCATGGCCCTGGTCTGCCGCGACCTGGACCTCGACCCGAAGCGCTTCCCCCCGAAGTCCTTCAGCGCCAAGATCTCGAACCTGAAGAACGAGCTGATCGACGAGGAGGACTTCGCCGCCCAGGCCGCCGACGGCTTCGAGAAGACCGTCGCCCAGGCCTACGCGATGTACCAGTCGCGGCTGCGCGAGGCCAACGCCCTCGACTTCGACGACCTGATCATGACGACGGTCAACCTCCTGCGCGCCTTCCCGGACGTCGCCGAGCACTACCGCCGCCGCTTCCGGCACGTGATGGTCGACGAGTACCAGGACACCAACCACGCGCAGTACGCGCTCGTGCGCGAGCTGGTCGGCACCTCCGAGCACCCCGTCGACGTCCCGCCCAGCGAACACGACCTGCCGCCCGCCGAGTTGTGCGTCGTGGGTGACGCCGACCAGTCGATCTACGCCTTCCGCGGGGCGACGATCCGCAACATCCTCCAGTTCGAGGAGGACTACCCGAACGCGACGACGATCCTCCTGGAGCAGAACTACCGCTCCACACAGACGATCCTGAGCGCCGCCAACGCGGTCATCGAGCGCAACGAGTCCCGCCGCCCGAAGAACCTGTGGACCAACGCGGGCGCGGGCGCGCAGATCACCGGCTATGTCGCGGACACGGAGCACGACGAGGCGCAGTTCGTCGCCGAGGAGATAGACCGTCTCACCGACGCGGGCGACGCGAAGGCCGGAGACGTCGCCGTC
This sequence comes from Streptomyces sp. NPDC048504, assembly GCF_043200035.1. Taxonomy (NCBI): domain Bacteria; kingdom Bacillati; phylum Actinomycetota; class Actinomycetes; order Kitasatosporales; family Streptomycetaceae; genus Streptomyces; species Streptomyces sp. NPDC048504. The sequence goes on along the minus strand of NZ_JBICXA010000014.1, from coordinate 96,888 downwards.
TTCTACCGGACGAACGCCCAGTCCCGTGTCTTCGAGGAGATCTTCATCCGCGTCGGCCTGCCCTACAAGGTCGTCGGCGGCGTCCGCTTCTACGAGCGCAAGGAGGTCCGGGACGTCCTGGCCTACCTGCGCGTCCTGGCCAACCCGGAGGACGCGGTCCCGCTGCGCCGCATCCTCAACGTCCCCAAGCGCGGCATCGGCGAGCGCGCCGAGGCGATGATCGACGCCCTCTCGCAGCGCGAGAAGATCAGCTTCCCGCAGGCGTTGAAGCGCGTCGACGAGGCCTACGGCATGGCCGCGCGGTCGACGAACGCGGTCAAGAAGTTCAACACGCTCATGGAGGACCTCCGTACGATCGTCGACTCCGGCGCGGGCCCGGCGACGGTCCTGGAGGCCATCCTCGAACGCACCGGCTACCTCGCCGAGTTGCAGGCCTCCACCGACCCGCAGGACGAGACCCGCATCGAGAACCTCCAGGAACTGGCCGCCGTAGCCCTGGAGTTTGAGCAGGAGAACAGTGACGGGGAGAGCGAGACGCCGGTCGGGCTCGCCGCGTTCCTGGAGCGGGTGGCGCTGGTCGCCGACTCCGACCAGATCCCCGACGAGGACGAGGACGGCTCCGGAGTCATCACGCTGATGACCCTGCACACCGCCAAGGGCCTCGAATTCCCGGTCGTCTTCCTCACCGGCATGGAGGACGGCGTCTTCCCGCACATGCGCGCCCTCGGCCAGGCCAAGGAGCTGGAGGAGGAACGGCGCCTCGCGTACGTGGGCATCACGCGCGCGCGGGAACGCCTTTACCTGACGCGCTCGTCGTTGCGCAGCGCCTGGGGGCAGCCGTCGTACAACCCGCCCTCCCGCTTCCTGGAGGAGATCCCGGCGGCGCACGTGGAGTGGAAGCGGACCGGCGCGATGGCGGCTCCGCCGTCGACGGGTCCGGCCTCGGGCATCGCCGCCTCGCTGTCCTCGTCCCGCTCGCGCTCGTCGGCGTCGGGTGCCTCGGGCTTCGCCACGCGCAGGACCTCGGAGAAGCCGGTCGTGGCGCTGGCCGTCGGCGACCGGGTCACGCACGACCAGTTCGGGCTCGGCACGGTGGTCGGCGTGAAGGGCACGGGGTCGAACGCGGAGGCGACGGTCGACTTCGGGGAGCCCAAGCCGAAGCGGCTGCTGCTGCGGTACGCGCCGGTGGAGAAGCTGTAGCCGTAAGGGAGTTGGGGCGGCTCAGGTCGGGTCGAGCCCGTGGCTGCGGAGCCACGGGAGCGGGTCGATCGCCGCCCCGCCCGCCGGGCGCACCTCGAAGTGCAGGTGCGGGCCGGTGGAGTTGCCCGAGTTCCCGGAGTACGCGATCGGGTCGCCGGCCTTCACCGTCGTACCGGGGGCGACGCGGTAGCTGGAGAGGTGGCAGTACCAGGTCTGCGTGCCGTCCTTCTCCGTGAGGATCAGCATGTTGCCGTAGGCGCTGTTCCACTTCGTGCTGACGACGCCGTCGGTCGCGGCCATCACCGTCGTGCCGTACGAGACGGGGAAGTCGATGCCCGTGTGCACGGACATCCAGTTGACGCCGGCCTGGCCGAAGTAGGCGCTGAGGCCCTTCTGCGTGACCGGAAGCACGTACTTGGGGCGCAGCCGCTCCTTGCGGGCCGCCTCCGCCGCCGCCTTCTTCTTCTCGGCCTCCTGCTGGGCCTTGAGGTCGATGCGTTCCTGCGTACGGCTGGCCCGGTCGGCGAAGTCGTCGGCACCGGCCGACAGGCTCTTGATCTGGGCGTCCAGCTTGTTGTTCGCGACGGACGGCTTGACCGAGGTCGTGTCCGAGGCGGAAGCCGTCGTGTCGCTGCCGCCGGTCAGCGTGCCGACGGACGCGGCGGCGATCCCGGCGACCCCCATCACGCACGCGGACGGCACGGCGATGGTCATCAGCGCGGACCGCTTCGGAGGCGTACGGCGGCGGGAACGGCTCCCGTTGCGGGCCGCGGCGCGCGAGCCGGCCGGGGCCGGGCTCGGGGTGAACTCCTCCTGGTCGTCGAGGAGTTCGGGGTGGGTCTGGGCCCCGTCCTGCTGTTCCGGCTCGGCCTCGTCGAGGGCGGGCAGCTCGCCGGTGGGGGTCAACTCGCCGTCTTCGGGGGCGGGTTCGTCGTACGTGCCCTCGTGCGTCCCGTGGTACGACGCCTGTTCAAAGGTGGTGGTCGCGTCGGGGGCGGTGCCGTCGGCGTTCCACTGCGTGGCGTCGTACGCGCCGGTGTCGAAGGTCTGCGTGCCCCATTCCCACTGCTGGGTCTGGTCGGCGGGGGCCGCGGCATGCGCCGAAGTGTCCGGCTGGAGCCAGGCGTTCGCGTCCCACTGGCCGCTGACGTCCGGGGCACCGGTCTGCGGCGGGATGGCGGACAGCTGCTGGTAGTCGGCCGACCAGGCGGTGGTCTCGTAGGCGCCCGTGTCGTAGGCGGCGTGGTGCTGGGCCGCGTACGGGTCGTAGTTCAGGGTGTGTTGGGCACCCGTGGACCAGGCGGAGGAGTCGTAGGCGCCGGTGGCGTGCGACCCCGTGTCGTGGCCGTTGCCCGGCATGTCGCCGAAGAGGGGGTCGGTGGCGAAGCTCGCGGTGGCCTGGGCGCCCGGATGGAAATCCGTGGCGGTGTGGTCGCCGTACGTGGTGAAGTCACCGTACTGGGCGTCCTGTCCGCCGTACGACGCGTAGTGCGCCGAGGTGGCATCGGAAGCCGGAGCCGGGGTGGTCATGGTCCCCGACGGGTGACGATCGTTCACCAACTTCTCTATTCGCCTCGACAACAGGGGCTGCCAGAGCAGTGCGGTGGACTGTACCCGGCAGTATGCGGGCGCGACAATCTTCGTCAGGTTTCGCGTCCGCAGGAAACGGGCATTCGGCCGTGTTTCGGGGGACGGCGGGCACGGGTTTGGCCGTGGGTTCGAATAGCGTTCGATCTTCGGGAGGCTGTGCGTCCGCTGTCGGTCTCCGGTCAGGCCACTGTCAGGCCGCCGGTGTGGGTCGCGGCCGGGGTTTCCGGCAGCGGGGTGTCGAGGGCCTGGCGGATGCCGGTCGCGATGGCCGGGTGGACCGGCAGGGCGAGGTGGCCGATGCCGCTGACCTGGACGTTCTGGGCGATCAGGTCGGGGTGGTCGATGCAGGCCGTCTCCAGCGGCTCCATCAGGTGGTCCAGATCGCTCCAGAAACTGACGAAGTGCGTACGGCAGCCGGGCGCGGGACGGGTCAGCTCCTCGATCACCGGCGAGCCGGGCCGCATCTGCCGGACGATCGGGTGGGCGTTGGCCAGCGGGACGACGGCCGTGCCGGAGTGCGGGGTGCCGAGCGTCACCAGCGTGCGGACCCGCAGGTCGCCGCCGAGCCGCTGCACGTAGTACCGCGCGATCAGCCCGCCGAGGCTGTGCCCGACGATGTCGACCTCCTTGCTGCCCGTGCGCTCGCAGATCTCCTCGATGTGCCGGCCGAGCAGCTCGGCGGCGGTGCGGATGTCGCAGGTCAGCGGCGAGTAGTTGAGCGACTCGACCTGCCGGCGGCCGTGCTGGGCCAGGGAACGGCGCAGCAGTACGAAGACCGAGCGGTTGTCGATGAACCCGTGCAGCAGCACCACCGGAGGCTTCGCCTCGGTCGGCAGCTGCGCCGCGTCCTTGGGTGAGGGCGGCTCGGGCAGGGGTTCCCGGCGCTCCTGGGCGATGCCGGAGGGATAGAGGAGAAGGTGGCCCGCGAGGATCACGATCTCCAGGGCGGTCGCTTTCAGGAGGGTCATCGAGAGGCCCGCCAGCCTGCTGGGCAGGAGGCGCTGACAGAGGGGGAGAAAGGGCAGTGCAGCCCTGGTGACCTTCATGGCCGACCTCCTGTCGGCACACGGAACGACAGCTCCGTCCCCCGTGTGCCCTCGTGGGAGGCCACGGCGAGGGTCACCGACGGTGCGCGAGGGGTATGCGCGGGGTGAGTGCGGTGCGCGGCGTGACCGACGCCGTCGACGTACCGAGGAGCCCTGTCGGTCTGGCGACGAGGCTTCCCGCTGTCGTGCCGTACCTGCCCTGCGTGCCCTTCGTGCCTGCGCCGATGCGCCGTACCACCGCGCCGCGCGGCCTGCGGCGCGGTGGTACGGCGACCTCGTTGCGGCTCCCGGTGCGCTTGTTCCCGCTGGAACGCTGCGCGGCGAACGTGTCCCATCGTGTGATTTCCCCCTCGGTATCCGCCGCGAAACTGCCGGTTGCGGGATGCTGGAGATAACGTTCGTTCACTTCCCGCACTGAAGCGGGTACCGCGGTACCCGTGGGTAGGGATGAACGCAGTCGCTTCATGGAGGCAGTGATGGGTGTGGCAGCCGGTCCGATCCGCGTGGTGGTGGCCAAGCCGGGGCTCGACGGCCACGATCGCGGGGCCAAGGTGATCGCGCGGGCGCTGCGCGACGCCGGTATGGAGGTCATCTACACCGGCCTCCACCAGACCCCCGAGCAGATCGTCGACACCGCGATCCAGGAGGACGCCGACGCGATCGGCCTCTCCATCCTCTCCGGCGCCCACAACACCCTCTTCGCCGCGGTCATCGACCTCCTCAAGCAGCGCGAGGCGGAGGACATCCTCGTCTTCGGCGGCGGCATCATCCCCGAGGCGGACATCGCCCCCCTCAAGGAGAAGGGCGTCGCGGAGATCTTCACGCCCGGGGCGACGACGCAGGCGATCGTGGACTGGGTGCGGGAGAACGTGCGACAGGGCTCCGCTACTGGGCTCCGGTGATTGCGCAGCCCGTCCGGGGTTCGCTTTTCAGCGCGGGCCGGCATTTTCAGCCCGTCCGGCGTTTGAGGACGAGGCCGTTCAGGCCGAAGGGGGGTTTGGGGGCGCAGCCCCCAAGCTTCTACGGCGCCGCCAACTACCTTGGTTTCTACGGCGCCCTCAGCTCCTCCGTCATCGCCGCGCGCAACCGCAACGTCGTGACCAGCCGCTGAAACGCCTCCGCCCAATAACCCCCCGCTCCCGGCGCCGCGTCCTCCGTCTCGTCCGGCACCGCCAGCAACCCGTCGAGCCGACTCGCCTCGCCCGGATCGAGACACCGCTCGGCCAGCCCCATCACCCCGCTGAAGCTCCACGGGTAACTCCCCGCGTCCCGCGCGATGTTGAGCGCGTCCACGACAGCCCGCCCCAGCGGCGCAGCCCACGGCACCGCACACACCCCCAGCAGCTGGAACGCCTCGGACAGCCCCTGCGCCGCGATGAACCCGGCGACCCAGTCGGCCCGTTCGCCCCCGCCCAGCGTGCTCAGCAGCTTGGCGCGCTCGGCCAGCGACACCGCCCCCGGCCCGCCCGCCTCGGGCGCCGACGGCGTCCCCAGCAGCGCCCGGGACCACTCGGCGTTGCGCTGCCGCACCGCCGCCCGGCACCACGCGGCGTGCAACTCGCTCCGCCAGTCGTCCGCCACCGGGAGCGCCACGATCTCCGCGGGCGTACGTCCGCCGAGCCGCCGCTCCCAGGTCGCGAGCGGAGTCGCCTCCACCAACTGGCCGAACCACCAAGAGCGTTCACCCCGTCCCGCCGGAGCCTTGGCCACCACACCGTCCCGCTCCATGCCCGAGTCGCACTCGTGCGGTGCCTCGACCACCAGGCCGGGTTCCTCGCGCGTACGGTCGACGGCCACGCAGGCCGACGCCCGGACCGCCATCCGCGCGGCGAGCGCCGAGTCGGGGAGCGCCGACAGCAACTCCGCGGCCGTGGCACGGACGTTGCGGCTCCGGTCGGCCAACGCCTGCTCCAGGAACGGCTCGTCCTCGGCGGAGAGCCTCATCCGCAGCGAGTCGAGGAACATCAGCCGGTCCTCCGCCCGCTCCGTCCCCCAGGTCGTGACGAGCAACTCGCGTGCGGCTGAGGGCTGGTACGTGCGTATCGCCGCGAGCAGGGCGACCCGCTCGGCGAACAGGCCCTCCTGCCACAGCAGTTGGACCTGGTCCGGGTCGTCGAGGGCCGGCAGGGCCGTGCCGCCGCCCGGTGTCGCGCGCAGGGCGAACCGCCAGTCCGGGTTCAGCCGGGCCAGCCACAACGCGCGGGGGCCCGCGAACTCCAGTGCCGCCGGCCGCAGATCCGTACGCCCCCGGGCCGCGTCCAGCAGCGCGGGCAACGCCTGGACGGGCGCGGCGAACCCGCGCGCGTTGGCCGCCGCCAGCCACTGGGGCAGCAACTCCATGAGATCCGGCGAGGTGCCCCTGCGGCCCCCACCGCCCGTACCCGGACGGTCGGTCAGCAGCATCGCCAGCCTGCGGGCCGCCGCGGCGGGCAGCGCCGGACGCGTGTCGGGCGCGGCGGGCTCCGGACGCTGTGCCGCCCGCGCCGGACACAGCCCCGCCCGCCGCCGTACGGTCTCCACGGCCGCCGCGTCCAGCAGCGCCACGGGTGCGTCCTGGCCCGGCGCACACCCCGGAGGCGTACGGCGGTCCGTGCCGAGCAGTGCCGTGGTGACGAGTTCCTCCCAGCTGCCCGCCGTGGGCGCCGGAGCGGAGGTGCTGCTGTTCATGCGGTGCCTTCCATCGAGTCGGTGAGTGGGCTCAGCACAGCGACACCGGCTCTCCCGCCCCCTCCGGCCAGGCCGTCAGCGGGGTGAAGCCGCGGTGGCCCAGTTCGCCGAAGACCTTGACCGGGGCGCCGCCGGAGAGCGCGACGAGTCGCCACAGGCCGGGGCGGGAACGGGCGGTGGACGTGAGCGGGAGCGCCAAGTCCGCGTCGGCGTCCGCCAGTTGCCAGGAGTCGCCGTCCGGGGTGGGCACGACCCGGTCCAGCGTCACCGGGACCGCATCCAGCCACGGGTCGTGCCGTAGGGCTTCTCCGTAGTGGACGGCGGCCTGGGTTGTCGTCACCCCCCGCGGCCGTTCCGTCGTGGGCGAGGGGGCTCCGAACTGCTCACCCAGGGCCGCCCGGAGCTGCCCGGCACCCGGGAACGCGGACACCTCCGCGTCCAGGGCCAGCCCCATAGGCAGCGCCAAATCGGGGGCGCGGCCCGCGGCGCCGTAGGAGAGGAGGAGGGAGGTGCGGCCCGAGTCCGTGCCGTGCAGCCATATTCTTCGGGTCGTCAGTTTCGGGTCCGTCGTGTCGTACTGGGCGAGGACCAGCCAGTGGTCGCGCAGGGGCGGACCGTCCGGCGAGGCGGGCAGGCCGATGCGGGAACGGACCGTCGCCGCCAGGCCGTCGGGCAGATGCTCGCGGCGCAGCCAGGCCTGGTCGAGGAGGTGGAGCAGCGCGCTCTCCTCCAGCAGTCGGACCGGCCAGCCGGGGCCCGATGACGGAATCGCCCCCAACTCCCGTGCGCGTGCGGCGAGTCCGGGGGCCTGGGCGTCGACCATGCGGGCCGCGGTCTCCTCCCACAGCCCGTACCCCGCCTGCTCCGCGGAGGCCAGGCCGGTGCGCAGCAGGTCCGTCAGCCGCTGCTCCAACTCGCCCGCGCCCGCGGTGATCCGCTCGGCCCTGCGCTCAGCCCTGCGCCGCGCCGCCTCCGGATCAGCGGCGGTCGGGGAACCGGGCGCCCCCGCCGCCCGCTTCTCCTCCGTCCGCTTCCGCCGCCCCGCCAACCACTCCCCGGCCCAGTCCGGCGCCTGCCCCGACGGCACCGCGCCGTCCCCGCCCGCCCACAACAGCAGCAGCCCCAGCGCGTGCTTGCACGGGAACTTGCGGCTCGGACAACTGCACTTGTACGCCGGTCCCGCGGTGTCCGCGATGTCGACGACCGTCTGATACGGCTTGCTGCCACTGCCCTTGCACAGCCCCCACACCGTCCCCTCGTCAGAACTGCCCGCCTCGGACCACGGCCCCGCCGCGCCGAGCTTGCTTCCCGCTTTGCGTGACGCTGCGTCAGGCGCCAGTGCCAGCACCTGATCAGCCGTCCAGCGCACCCCCTGCTGAGTCATGTCATCGAAGGTAGATCCCAGCACTGACAATCGGTCCGCGAGCGGGTCGTGGGTGGGGTGGAGGGTGGCGATGGCGTGGGAGTCGGGGGAGCCGTAGAAGCTTGCTCCGCGAACGCGTTTCCGCAGGTCGGATCGCGTTGTCAGTGGGGTGGTGCACGGTGGACACCAGATCCGAACCGGCCGAGCTGGAGGGGGCCTCAGCCATGACTGTGTCCGCAGAACCCATCAACGCGCAGGTGAACGAGAAGCAGGCGGCCAAGCCGTCGAGCGAGGTGTTGCGGCCGCACGCCGAGGACGCCTTCGCTGACGAACTCGCCGCGCTGGCGGCGCAGGACGACCGGCCGCGTCCGGTCCGCTGGAAGATGTCGCCGTGGGCGGTCGCCACCTATCTGCTCGGCGGCACGCTGCCGGACGGCACGGTGATCACACCTAAGTACGTCGGCCCGCGCCGCATCGTCGAGGTCGCCGTCACCACCCTCGCCACCGACCGAGCCCTGCTCCTGCTCGGCGTGCCCGGCACCGCCAAGACCTGGGTGTCCGAGCACCTCGCGGCAGCGGTCAGCGGTGACTCGACCCTGATCGTGCAGGGCACCGCAGGCACCCCGGAGGAGGCGATCCGCTACGGCTGGAACTACGCGCAGCTGCTCGCCAACGGCCCGAGCCGCGATGCCCTCGTGCCCAGCCCCGTCATGCGCGCCATGGCGGAGGGGATGACGGCGCGCGTCGAGGAGTTGACCCGTATCCCCGCCGACGTGCAGGACTCGCTCATCACGATCCTGTCCGAGAAGACGCTGCCGATACCGGAGTTGGGACAGGAGGTGCAGGCCGTCCGCGGCTTCAACCTGATCGCCACGGCCAACGACCGCGACCGCGGGGTCAACGACCTCTCCAGCGCGCTGCGCCGCCGTTTCAACACGGTGGTGCTGCCGCTGCCGGAGAGCGCTGACGCCGAGGTCGAGATCGTCGCGCGTCGCGTCGACCAGATCGGCCGCTCCCTGGACCTGCCGGCGGTGCCCGAGGGCGTCGACGAGATCCGCCGGGTGGTGACCGTCTTCCGCGAACTGCGTGACGGGATCACCGCGGACGGGCGGACGAAGCTCAAGTCGCCCAGCGGCACGCTGTCGACGGCCGAGGCGATCTCCGTCGTCACCAACGGGCTCGCTCTGGCAGCCCACTTCGGCGACGGACTGCTGCGGCCGAGCGATGTCGCCGCGGGCATCCTCGGCGCCGTGGTCCGCGATCCGGCGGCCGACCGGGTCATCTGGCAGGAGTACCTGGAGGCGGTCGTCCGTGAGCGCGACGGCTGGAAGGACTTCTACCGGGCCTGCCGGGAGGCGAGCGCGTGAGCGACTTCAGGGGACTGGCCGACGACGACTCCAGCTGGAGCTGCTGGAGTTGGAGCGGGAGCGGGAGTGGGATCCGGAGGGGAGGGGGACGAAGTGGCGGGAACTGAGGGGGGCGGGGGCCGGGGCGCCGGGCCGCTGTTGCTCGGGGTGCGGCATCACGGGCCCGGTTCGGCGCGGGCCGTGCGGGCGGCGTTGGAGGCGGCCCGGCCGCGGGTCGTACTGATCGAAGGACCGCCCGAGGCCGACGTGTTGATCCCGCTGGCCGCCGACGAGGACATGCGGCCGCCGGTCGCGCTGCTCGCCCACGCCGTGGACGAGCCGGGCCGCTCGGCGTTCTGGCCGCTGGCCGAGTTCTCCCCGGAGTGGGTCGCGATCCGCTGGGCCCTGGAGCACGAGGTCCCGGCCCGCTTCATCGACCTCCCGGCCACGCACACGCTGGCGTGGGGAAAGGACGACGCCGAGGGCGAGTTGACGGGGGAGGAGCAGCCGCCGGACCCGACTGCCGAGACGCCGACTGCCGGGACTCCGTCCAGCGAGTCCCCTTCCGCCCCGGAGCCTTCTGCCGAGGACATCCGCGTGGATCCCCTCGCCGTCCTCGCCGAGGCCGCCGGCTACGACGATCCCGAGCGCTGGTGGGAGGACGTCGTCGAGCACCGGGGTGTGGGGGAGCGGGACGCGTTCGCGCCGTTCACCGCGCTGGAGGAGGCCATGGGGGCGCTGCGCGAGACATACGGGGTCGGCGGGCACGAGCGGGATCTTGTGCGTGAGGCGTACATGCGGCTCCAAGTGCGGGCGGCGCAGCGGGAGTTCGAGGACGACGTGGCCGTGGTGTGCGGTGCCTGGCATGTGCCCGCGCTGCGGCAGAAGGCGTCCGTCGCCGCGGACCGTGCGCTGCTGAAGGGGCTGCCCAAGGTCAAGGCCGATCTGACCTGGGTGCCGTGGACGCATCGCCGGCTGTCGCGCGCCAGCGGGTACGGCGCTGGTATCGACTCGCCGGGCTGGTACGGCCATCTGTTCGGTGCGCCGGACCGGCCGGTCGAGCGGTGGATGACCAAGGTCGCGGGGCTGTTCCGGGAGGAGGACCGGATCGTCTCTCCGGCCCATGTCATCGAGGCCGTACGGCTGGCGGAGACCCTCGCGGTGATGCGCGGCCGTCCGTTGCCGGGGCTCGGTGAGACCACCGACGCGGTGCGCGCGGTGATGTGCGAGGGCTCGGACGTCCCGCTGTCGCTGGTGCACGACCGGCTCGTCGTCGGGGATGTGCTGGGCGAGGTGCCGCCGGGTGCGCCCGCCGTGCCGTTGCAGCGCGACCTCGACCGGTCGCAGCGCAGGCTGCGGATCAAACCGGAGGCGCTGGAGCGGGAGTTGGAGCTCGACCTGCGCAAGGAGACCGACGCCGGGCGCAGCAGGCTCCTGCACCGGCTGCGGCTGCTGCGCATCGAGTGGGGCGAGCCGGCCGCGTCGCGGGGGAGCACGGGTACGTTCCGGGAGACCTGGCGGCTGCGCTGGGAGCCTGAGTTGGCGGTGCGGGTCGCCGAGGCGGGGGTGTGGGGGACCACCGTGCTGGCGGCGACGACCGCGAAGGCCGAGGCGGACGCGATCGGGGCGCAGAGCCTCGCCGACGTCACCGCCCTCGCCGAGCACTGCCTGCTGGCCGAACTGCCGGACGCGCTCCCGGTGGTGATGAAGGTCCTCGCCGACCGCGCGGCTCTCGACACCGACGTCGGTCATCTCGCGCAGGCACTCCCCGCGCTGGTCCGTTCACTGCGCTACGGCGACGTACGCGGCACCGACACCGGCGCGTTGACGGAGGTCGCGGCCGGCCTCGCCGAGCGTGTCTTCGTCGGCCTGCCCCCGGCCTGCGCGGCCCTCGACGCGGATGCCGCGGAGGAGATGCGGCGGCATGTGGACGCGGTGCACGGGGCGGTGGCGCTATTGGGCGATGCGGGTGGGCCCGGGTCGGGATCTGGTCATGGTGACCTGCGGGACCGTTGGCGCGCGGTGCTGCGGACGCTCTCCGCGCGGGACACCGTCCCCGGTGTCATCCGGGGGCGGGCCGTGCGACTCCTGCTGGACGAAGGGGAGTTGGGGCCGGACGAGGCGGCCCGGCTGATGGGGCTCGTGCTCTCGCCGGGGACACCTCCGGCGGACGCGGCCGCGTGGATCGAGGGGTTCGTCGGCGGTGGGGGCGGGCTGCTCCTCGTGCACGACGAGCGGTTGCTCGCGCTGGTGGACGCGTGGCTGACCGGGGTGCCGGCGGAGGCGTTCACGGACGTGCTGCCGTTGCTGAGGCGAACGTTCTCGTCGTACGAGCCCGGGGTGCGCCGGACACTCGGGGAGTTGGTGCGGCGCGGGCCGGGGAAGCAGGTGGGTACGGCGGCGACGGCGGCCGGGATACCCGGGTTCGGGGCGGAGTTGGACGCCGGGCGCGCGGACGCGGTCGTGCCGGTGCTGCGGCTGCTGTTGGGGCTGGACGACATGGTGGGGAACACCGACAACGAGCTTGTGGGGGTGGCGGGATGACGGGTAACGGCAGGCAGGGCATGAGAGGGCCGGGGGAGCGGGCTCAGGGGGCGGGTGCCGGTGGGGGCGTGCGGGGGCGCCGTACCGAGAACAACTGCCCGGCGACGGCCGTGCGGGTCGTGCCGCTGTGGGAAGGGCTGCGTACGGGGGTGCGCGGATGACGGCCGAGGCGGTCGCGGTCAGCGGGGTCGCGGATCCCGGGCAGCCCGGCCAGGAGCGGCTGCGGCGCTGGCGACTGGTGCTCGGGGGCGACGCGGCCGACGGCACCGGGTGCGAGCTGTCCGGGCAGGACGCCGCGATGGACGGGGCGCTGGCCGCGCTGTACGGCAGGGAGGACAAGGGGCGGGCGGCGAGGGACCGTTCGGCGGGGCTCGGGGCGTCGGCGCCGTCCGTCGCGCGCTGGCTCGGGGACATCCGGACGTACTTCCCGTCCTCCGTCGTCCAGGTCATGCAGCGTGACGCCATCGACCGGCTCGGGCTGTCCGCGCTGCTTCTCGAACCGGAGATGCTGGAGGCGGTCGAGGCCGACGTGCATCTCGTCGGCACGCTGCTCTCCCTCAACAAGGCGATGCCGGAGACCACGAAGGAGACGGCGCGGGCGGTCGTCCGCAAGGTCGTGCGGGACCTGGAGAAGCGGCTCGCCACCCGCACCCGGGCCACACTCACCGGCGCGCTCGACCGCAGCGCCCGTATCAACAGGCCGCGCCACCACGACATCGACTGGAACCGCACGATCGCGGCCAACCTCAAGCACTACCTGCCCGAGTACCGGACGATCGTGCCGGAGCGGCTGATCGGCTACGGGCGCGCGTCCCAGTCGGTGAAGAAGGAGGTCATCCTCTGCATCGACCAGTCCGGGTCGATGGCCGCGTCCGTCGTCTACGCCTCCGTGTTCGGGGCGGTGCTGGCGTCCATGCGGTCGATCAACACCCGCCTCGTCGTCTTCGACACGGCGGTCGTCGACCTCACCGACCAGCTCGACGACCCGGTGGACGTGCTCTTCGGGACCCAGCTCGGCGGCGGTACGGACATCAACAGGGCGCTCGCGTACTGCCAGTCGCAGATCACCCGGCCCGCGGAGACGGTGGTCGTGCTGATCAGCGACCTCTACGAAGGGGGCATCCGGAACGAGATGCTGAAGCGGGTCGCGGCGATGAAGGCGTCGGGGGTGCAGTTCGTGACCCTGCTCGCGCTCTCCGACGAGGGCACGCCCGCCTACGACCGCGAACACGCCTCCGCGCTGGCCGCGTTGGGCGCGCCGGCCTTCGCCTGCACGCCCGATCTGTTCCCGGAGGTGATGGCGGCGGCGATCGAGAAGCGGCCATTGCCGATACCGGACACCATGTGACGAACTGGCTTGTGGGGCAGGGGGGTTGTGCGTCGTAGGGCGGCCCGTGCAAGGATCGTCGCCTCATGAACTGGCCCGCCGCACTGTCCGGTGCCGCCCTGCGCGTGATGCGTACGGCGGTCGGGCGGCGTGTGCGTCAACGTGTGCTTCAAGTCGTCCTGCTGGTAGGCGGGTTGTTCGTGCTCGGCGTCGTCTTCGGGGGACAGGCACAGGCGGCGGAGGGCGGTTCGGTCCCGGCGCACCCGGCGCAGCCGGTGCATCTGGGCAAGCCCGGGATTCCGGTGGTGACTTCGGTGGTGAAGTCGGTTCCGGTTCTGGTTCCGGAGACCACGGCTCAGGTCGTGCAGCCGGTCGCCGATGTCGTGAAGACGGTGACCGAGGTGTTGGCCAAGGCGCAGGTGCCGCCGCTTTCGTCGCTGCCGACCCTGCCCTCGTTGCCGACCCTGCCTTCGTTGCCCGCCGAGCCGACTCTTCCGGTGCAGACGCTCCCGGCACAGTCGACACAGGTGCCGGTCCCCGCCGCCCCACAGACCTCGCGTGGCGGCGGAAGCAAGAAGGGCGGGGCCGCGGCCCACGGGCACGCCTCGGAACCCGCGGCGGTTTCCACCCACGTGGCCGCAGGTGCCACGTACGGGCCGAACGTCGGCGCCGTAGACCATGCAGCCGTCGTACGTCACGCCCCGGGCCCCTCCGCAGGACGCATCCCCACCCCGCACCAGGCACCCACCGATGCCCCCGACGGCGCGCAGCGCGATCAGCCGGGTGTGGACAACGGTGGCTCGCGGCACTGTGACGCGCACGTCGTGACCCTGGACTTCCGGGTGCCCGTGCGGTTCGTGCCCGGTGTTGTCGCGTGCGCGGATGCGGCAGAGACCCGGGACAGGTACCGGGACGTTCCCGTTTTCCCAGGCTAGGCAGGCCCTTTCCGGCAGTTGAGCTGCCCGGAATGTCGCCCTGTCTCCATTTCTGGAACGCCTGAGGAACCGACGTACGCATGAGCAGCAACACGAGCGCGAACATCGACATCACCCCGGCCGAACTCCGACGACGCCTCGTCGATGCCGTGGTCTCCGTCCCGGGAGGGTCCCGGGTCAGGGCCGCCGCGGCCATCCAGGGTGCACGGGCCGCACGCAATGTCTGCGCCCGGACCGTTCGGCACTGGGAGTGACCGACTCCGTGAGGCAGTGACCCCGGACGGCCGAATGCCGTCGGTCTGTCCGGAGTGCGTCTCACGGTATGGGGCCTCGCCGGGCCAACCCCAACCCGGCGAGGCCCCGCCCGAACCAGCCGCCCCAACCACCCACTCGGCGACCTGCCCGAACGCCCCGCCCGCGGCACTCCGTGTCACGGAATCCGGCATCATGTGACAGGTATCACCGCTCAGGTGTGACCCTCGATTTAGGGGCCCCCTGCAAGCAGCGATAACCTGCGAGACGGACATGCCGCGCGCTCGGTCACCGTGTGCGCCTCCCTTGTGACAGCGGACGTCACGTTGCCCTTCGCGGCACGCCCACGCATCCAACGAACCGCGATATCACTGAGGACGGAAGCGCGTGGACCTGTTCGAGTATCAGGCGAGGGACCTCTTCGCCAAGCACGATGTACCGGTGCTGGCCGGTGAAGTCATCGACACGCCTGAGGCGGCCCGCGCAGCCACCGAGCGGCTCGGTGGCAAGTCCGTCGTCAAGGCCCAGGTGAAGGTCGGCGGCCGCGGCAAGGCCGGTGGCGTGAAGCTCGCCGCCACCCCGGACGAGGCCGTCGCGCGTGCGACGGACATCCTCGGCATGGACATCAAGGGCCACACGGTCCACAAGGTGATGATCGCCGAGACCGCGCCCGAGATCGTCGACGAGTACTACGTCTCGTTCCTTCTCGACCGCACCAACCGCACCTTCCTCGCCATGGCGTCCGTCCAGGGCGGCGTGGAGATCGAGGTCGTCGCGGAGGAGAACCCCGAGGCCCTCGCGAAGGTCCCGGTCAACGCCAACGAGGGCGTCTCGATCGAGAAGGCCCGCGAGATCGTCGCGCAGGCCAAGTTCCCGGCCGACGTCGCCGAGCAGGTCGCTGAGATCCTGGTGACCCTGTGGGACACCTTCGTCAAGGAGGACGCCCTCCTCGTCGAGGTCAACCCCCTCGCGAAGGTCGCCGACGGCCGCGTCATCGCGCTCGACGGCAAGGTCTCGCTGGACGAGAACGCCGAGTTCCGCCAGGCGGACCACGCGGCGCTTGAGGACAAGGACTCGGCGAACCCCCTTGAGGCGGCCGCCAAGGCGAAGAACCTCAACTACGTCAAGCTCGACGGCGAGGTCGGCATCATCGGCAACGGCGCGGGTCTCGTCATGAGCACCCTGGACGTCGTCGCGTACGCCGGTGAGGCGCACGGTGGGGTCAAGCCCGCCAACTTCCTCGACATCGGCGGCGGCGCGTCCGCAGCCGTGATGGCGAACGGCCTGGAGATCATCCTCGGCGACCCCGACGTCAAGTCGGTCTTCGTCAACGTCTTCGGCGGCATCACCGCGTGCGACGAGGTCGCCAACGGCATCGTCCAGGCGCTGCAGCTGCTCGCGGACAAGGGCGAGGACGTCACCAAGCCCCTCGTCGTCCGCCTCGACGGCAACAACGCCGAGCTGGGTCGCAAGATCCTCTCCGACGCCAACCACCCGCTGGTCCAGCGCGTGGACACCATGGACGGCGCGGCCGACAAGGCCGCCGAGCTCGCGGCTGCGAAGTAAGGGACGAGGGACAAAACAGCCATGGCTATCTTCCTCACCAAGGACAGCAAGGTCATCGTCCAGGGCATGACCGGTTCCACGGGCATGAAGCACACCAAGCTCATGCTGGCGGACGGCACCAACATCGTCGGTGGCGTCAACCCCCGTAAGGCGGGCACGTCCGTCGACGTCGACGGCACCGAGATCCCGGTCTTCGGCACGGTCGCCGAGGCGATCGAGAAGACGGGCGCGAACGTATCCGTCCTCTTCGTACCGCCGGCCTTCTCCAAGGCCGCCGTGGTCGAGGCGATCGACGCCGAGATCCCGCTCGCGGTCGTCATCACCGAGGGCATCGCCGTCCACGACTCGGCCGCGTTCTACGCGTACGCGGTCGCGAAGGGCAACAAGACCCGGATCATCGGCCCGAACTGCCCCGGCCTTATCACCCCGGGCCAGTCCAACGCCGGCATCATCCCGGGCGACATCACCAAGCCGGGCCGTATCGGCCTGGTCTCGAAGTCCGGCACGCTGACGTACCAGATGATGTACGAGCTGCGTGACATCGGCTTCTCGTCCGCCGTCGGCATCGGTGGCGACCCGGTCATCGGCACCACGCACATCGACGCGCTCGCCGCGTTCGAGGCCGACCCCGACACCGACCTGATCGTGATGATCGGTGAGATCGGTGGCGACGCGGAGGAGCGTGCCGCGGACTTCATCGCGAAGAACGTGACGAAGCCGGTCGTCGGTTACGTCGCGGGCTTCACCGCGCCCGAGGGCAAGACCATGGGCCACGCCGGTGCCATCGTCTCCGGTTCCTCCGGCACGGCCGCCGCGAAGAAGGAGGCCCTTGAGGCCGCCGGCGTCAAGGTCGGCAAGACCCCGACCGAGACGGCCAAGCTCGCCCGCGAGATCCTGGCCGGCTGAGTTACCTGTTTACCTGGCTTCACGTTGATGGGCCCGTTCCCCTGGGTGGGGGCGGGCCCATCGGCGCGTCATGGGGTGCCTGGTCCGGTTGTTCGGCGGCTGCGGCCCGGTGGGGGTTGGTCGCGCAGTTCCTCGCGCCCCTAAAAGACGGCCTGCTGAAAGGGCGGGGGCGGGTCCATTGGCGCGTTCTGGGGTGCGTGGTCCGGTTGTTCGGCGGCTGCGGGTGCGTCGTGGCTGGTCGCGCAGTTCCCCGCGCCCCTAAAAACTCGGGCCCGGGTTTCTTTCAGGGTTCCCCGCGCCCCTTAAAAACGCAGGCTGGCCCGTGTTCTTTTAGGGGCGCGGGGAACTGCGCGACCAGCCCCCACCGGGCTGCACTCGTCGAACTACCGGCTCAGCGGTGCCAGCCTCTCCGGGCCGCTCGTCATCCCGGTCCGCAGACGGTCCCGAAGAGAGACCTCCTCGTCCGACAACGCACCCTGCACAACCCGCGCCGGCACCCCCTCCACCCGTTCCCCCAACGGCACCGGCGCCTCGTAATGCGTGGGCGCAACCCGCAGCGTGAACGTCGTCGCCCCGATGATCGCGACGGTGAACGCGATCGCCGCCCGGGTCCAGAACACGGTCCGGCGTTCGCCGACGAAGCGAACCGTCGGCGGCTTGGCCGCGTGCAGCCGCCCGGTGGAGGCGAGTTCGGTCATCCGCCGGTGCAGTTCGGCCGGGTCGGACAGGTCGGGCAACTGCGCGGCGATGGCCTCGCGCGCGTGCAGCAGCCGGTTGGCCGCCGCCGGCGTACTCGCCTCCGTCTCCGCCGCGGTCTCAGCGAGACCGAGCCCGACACCGTCGTAGAGGAGAAGCGTGCGGCGGTACGACGGCGGGAGCTTGAGGAGGGCGGTCAGGAGGGCGCGGTCGGAGGCGTCGGGGGGCGGGGGTTCCGGGTGGCGGTATCTGGGACGGAACCGGTGCCAGGGGGAGAGGGCGTGCTCGTACGCGACCGAGCGCACCCAGCCGGCCGGGTCGCGGTCGACCGCCACCTCGGGCCAGCGCTGCCAGGCGACCTGGAAGGCCCGCTCGACGGACTCCCGCGCCAACTCGCGCCGCCCGGTCAGCAGATAGGCCTGCCGTACGAGGGCGGGTGCGCAGAACGCGTAGAGCGCGTCGAAGGCCTGAGCGGGCGTCAGGGGCGCGCGGGACGGTTCCTCGATCGGTACGGGTACGAGGACGGGTTCGAGTACGGCGGTGTCGTCCACCACCTCGACCTCGACCGCCTCAACCTCGACCGCCTCAACCTCGACCGCCTCAACCTCGGCCGCCTTGGCCTCGACCGCCTCAACCTCGGCCGCCTTGGCCTCGGCCACCTCAACCTCGGCCACCTCGACCGCCGGAGGCTTCGTCACGGTCTCTTCTTCACCCAGGCTGGTGAGCAATTTCGCGTACGCCTCCCGTTTCCGGCCACGTGGTGTCGTACGGCCGGTCTCCCACGAGCGCACTGTCTCGCGGCTGACGCCCACCCGCGTCGCGACCTGAGCCTGTGTCAGCGAGCCCGCCTCGCGCAGGCGTCGGCGTTCTTTGGGCGGAGGGAGCGGGGTTGCAGGGCTCTGCGTCACCGGACGCCCCTTCGTACGAAAAAGTACATAAACGTATATTGAGCGACACTTCCGAGGTTCGCCTGTTACGACGAGAAAGCGCGTGTCGTTGGGAGCATGGCGGGCGTGATGCCGATGACCCACCGCCGAGCGCTGTTGTCGCCCCTGCTCACCCGGATGCGTGACCGATCCCCCGGAGTGGCCGCCAGCCTGTTGGGTGGCGCGGTCGCGGCGGGGCTCGGGCTCGGTTCGTTCGCGGTGCTCGTGATGGTGCTGTGGATCAGCTCGCCGTACCCCGACAGCGGACCCGGCGGCGCCCTGCACATGGCCGCCGCCCTGTGGCTCCTCGCGCACGGCGTCGAACTGGTCCGCGCCGACACCCTCTCCGGGGTCCCCGCCCCCGTGGGCGTCACCCCGCTGCTCCTCCTCGCCCTGCCGCTGTGGCTGCTGCACCGGGCGGCCCGGCACGCGGTGCTGGGCGGGGGCGACGGTGAAGACGACCCCGAGGGGCCGCCCCTCATCGCCGCCCGTACCGCCTGGACCGGCGTCGCCCTCGGCTACCTCGGCGTAGGCACCGCCGCCGCCCTCTACGCGTCCGGTGGCGAACTCTCCCCCTCCTGGAGCTGGACCGCGGTCTGCCTGCCGCTGCTCGCCGCGGGCGCGGCCGGTTCGGGCGTGTGGACGGCGTACGGGCGCCCGCGCGAACCCGTGCTGAGCGTGCTGATCCACCTGCCGGCCGGGCTGCGACGGCTCGTCCTGGGCCCCGAGGCCCGCGAGTCCCGGGCCCGTATCGGCACCGCCGCACGCGCCGGGGGACTCGGCACGGCGGTCCTCGTCGGGGGCGGCGCGCTGTTGCTCGGCACGTCCCTGATCTGGCACGGCGGTGCCGCCCGGACGTCCTTCCTCCAGCTGACGGAGGGGTTGTCGGGCCGGTTCGCCGTCCTGCTGCTCTGCGTCGCGCTGATCCCGAACGCGGCGGTGTGGTCCGCGTCCTACGGCCTCGGCCCCGGCTTCGCCCTCGGCGTCCACCACACGGTCGCCCCCCTCTCCTCGGCCCCGGCCCCCCTCCTCCCGCCGTTCCCCCTCCTCGCGGCGGTCCCGGACGCGGGCACCGGAACCCCGCTGAACTGGCTCGCCGGGCTGGTGCCGGTGGCGGCCGGGGTGACCGTGGGGTGGTTCGTGGCGCGGGTCGCGGTGGGCGGCACCGCGGGTCAACGGGGCAACGGCGCGGGCGAGTTGACGGAGGAGCAGAAGCGGAGGGCGGCCAGCGCCGGGCTCCGCCAACAGCCACCGCACGCCCCCTCCACGCGCACCCCGCACACCCCCTCCGCGCAGGCCCCTTGGGCGCAGGGCCGCACCGCCGCCACCGCCCTGCTCGCCGCCGCGCTGTGTGCCGTAGCGCTGGGTCTGCTCGCGGAGTTGTCCGGGGGGCCGCTCGGGAGTGCCGCGCTCGCGCGGTTCGGGCCGGTGTGGTGGGAGACCGGGGGCGCGGCGCTGGCGTGGATCGCGGCGGTGGCGGTGCCTACGGCGCTCGGGCTGCGGGCGTGGCGGCTGCGGGAACGCCGGGTGCCCGCACCGACGATCGGGAAGTCGACGATCGGGAAGACGCGGGAGGCCGAGGCCGCCCCCGCCCCTGTCGCGGGCGACCCGGTGCCTTGGTTCCGGCGGCCGTACGCGGTCGGCCGGGGTTGGCTGGCGCGCAAGCCGAAGAAGGCGGAGCAGCCGGTCCCGGTACCCGTGCCGGCGCAGGCTCCCGTCGACCAGCCGTACATCGCCTACGACCACGACCCCACGTTCGACCCGTACGACTTCCTGCCCGTCGACGTGCCGTCGGAGCCGGCGCCCACCCCCTGGTACGACGACGCCTCCCGCGAGGCCCGCTGGGCGGCCCTGAGGGAGGCGTCCACGCCACCGGAACCTTCGGAACACAAGGACGAGCCGGAACCGCCCGTGACGAACTGACCGGTGCCGTCTGTCAGTTGGCGGTCCCCAGGAACCCCCGCAGCTCCTTCGGCAGGAGCTGGTTGCAGGACTGCTTGGCCTCGTTCGTGAGGGCGTCGTTGGCGCAGGTGTAGTAGTCCTTGTAGACGAGCTGCGCGACGAACATCGCGGCCACCAGTGCGATCGCCAGGGACGCGGTGACCAGGCCGCTGATCGCCGCCGTCGTCTGCGGGCGGGTCTGCGTCTCGGGCACCGCCGGGGTGTCCGGGTTGGGCGTGGGGGACTTGGCGCGCAGGGCGCTGCCGCCCCAGTAGAGGGCCAGCGCGCCGAGCAGCAGGGCCACGTACGGCCAGCCGAAGAGGGCGAAGAAGAAGGCCCACATGCCGCTCAGCAGGGCGTAACGGGCGCGGCGCTGGGCCGGGTCCGTCGGGTCCCAGCGCATACCGCCCTGGCCGGGGCCGCCGTTGCCCGGGCCCTCGGGTCCGCTCTGTCCGGTGGGGCCGCCTGGCCGGTCGCCGAAGTTGCCCGAGGAACGCCCCGGCTGCCGGTCGCTCCACTGATTGCCCCACGGCGAGTGACCGCCGTCACCCTGCGGGGCGTCGCCGTCCTCGCCGTCCTCGCCTGCCTCGGGGCGCCGCGGCTGCCAGGGCCGGTCCGGGGTGCCCTCGGGCGGCGGCGCGAAGGGATTGTCGTCCTGCCCCGCACCGCTCTTCCCGTCCGAGGGCGCGTCGGGCGGCGAGGAGGGCCGCTCCCGGAGCAGCACGGTGCCGCGCTCCCCTCCCTGCGCCGGCAGCGGGGGGAACGTGAGGAGTCGCAGACTGCGGTCCGGCATCAAATGAGCGTCTTCCCCTTGTGGATGTGCTTGGTGGATACGTCTCTCCGACATGAGCTGCCAGTACGTGAACGCCTCGCACGACAACGGCGTTCCCGGACCCGCTCTCCCCAGACGCTACCTTCCGGCCACGCCCCCGTCCCGTGGGGGCTGTCCGGTGTGCCGGTATCGTTGCTGACGGTCGGGCGCTTCGTAGACTTCCCCGTATCCCGGGGCGCGAAGCATTCGTATGAACGCACGAGACGTACGGATGCGCGAGCCGGCCGTACAAGACGACGCTCCCCCGAGAAAGGGCCCCGCCGTGGCCGCCAAGCCCGTGGCCAAGCGCCTCGTCGTGCTGGTCTCCGGATCCGGTACGAATCTGCAGGCGCTCCTCGACGCCGTCGAGACCGCCGGCACCGAGACGTACGGAGCCGAGATCGTGGCCGTGGGCGCGGACCGCGAGGGCATCGAAGGCCTGGCCCGCGCCGAGCGCGCCGGACTGCCCACCTTCGTGTGCAAGGTGAAGGATTTCGGGACCCGCGAGGAATGGGACGCGGCCCTCGCCGAGGCCACCGCCGCGTACGAGCCCGATCTGATCGTGTCGGCCGGGTTCATGAAGATCGTGGGCAAGGAGTTCCTGGCCCGCTTCGGCGGCCGGGTCGTGAACACGCACCCCGCCCTGCTGCCCAGTTTTCCGGGAGCCCACGGCGTACGGGACGCGCTCGCGTACGGCGCCCGGGTCACCGGCTGCACCGTCCACTTCGTCGACGACGGCGTCGACACCGGGCCGATCATCGCTCAGGGCGTGGTCGAGATCCGGGACGAGGACGACGAGAGCGCTCTGCACGAGCGCATCAAGGAAGTCGAGCGCACTCTGCTCGTCGATGTCGTGGGGCGGCTCGCCCGCAACGGCTATCGCATTGAGGGACGAAAGGTAGTTATCCAGTGACCGCCGAGAACATCGAGAGCGGCAAGCGGGCCATCCGTCGCGCGCTCGTCAGCGTCTACGACAAGACCGGCCTGGAGGAGCTGGCCCGCGGCCTGCACGAGGCGGGCGTGGAGCTAGTCTCCACGGGTTCCACCGCCGCCCGTATCGCCGCCGCCGGTGTCCCCGTCACCAAGGTCGAGGAGCTGACCGGCTTCCCCGAGTGCCTGGACGGCCGGGTCAAGACCCTGCACCCCAAGGTGCACGCCGGCATCCTCGCCGACCTGCGCCTGGAGAGCCACCGTCAGCAGCTCGACGAGCTGGGCGTGGCCCCCTTCGACCTGGTGGTGAGCAACCTCTACCCGTTCCGGGAGACCGTCGCCTCGGGCGCGTCCCAGGACGAGTGCGTCGAGCAGATCGACATCGGCGGCCCGTCGATGGTCCGCGCCGCCGCCAAGAACCACCCGTCGGTCGCGATCGTCACCAGCCCCGCGCGCTACGCCGACGTCCTGAACGCCGTACAGAACGGCGGTTTCGACCTCACCACCCGCAAGCGGCTCGCCGCCGAGGCCTTCCAGCACACGGCGTCGTACGACATCGCCGTCGCCGGCTGGTTCGCGAGCTCCTACGCGCCTGTGGACGACTCGCTGTTCCCGGACTTCCTGGGCGCCACCCTGGAGCGCAAGAGCACGCTCCGGTACGGCGAGAACCCGCACCAGCCCGCGGCCCTCTACGTCGACGGCACGGGCACGGGCCTCGCCGAGGCCGAGCAGCTGCACGGGAAGGAGATGTCGTTCAACAACTACACGGACACGGACGCCGCCCGCCGTGCCGCGTACGACCACGACGAGCCCTGTGTCGCGATCATCAAGCACGCCAACCCCTGCGGTATCGCGGTCGGTTCGGACGTCGCCGAGGCGCACCGCAAGGCACACGCGTGTGACCCGCTGTCGGCGTTCGGCGGTGTGATCGCGGTCAACCGCCCGGTGACGAAGGAGCTGGCCGAGCAGGTCGCCCCGATCTTCACCGAGGTCATCGTCGCGCCCGACTACGAGGAGGGCGCGCTGGAGATCCTCGCCAAGCGGAAGAACCTCCGTGTGCTGAAGACCCCGGCCGCACCCTCCCACCCGGCCGAGGTCAAGCCCATCGACGGTGGCGCCCTGCTCCAGGTCACCGACCGGCTCCAGGCCGACGGCGACGACCCGGCCAACTGGACGCTGGCGACGGGCGACGCGCTCTCCGAGGCCGACCTCGCCGACCTCGCCTTCGCGTGGAAGGCCTGCCGCGCGGTGAAGTCCAACGCGATCCTGCTGGCCAAGGACGGTGCCTCGGTCGGCGTCGGCATGGGCCAGGTCAACCGCGTCGACTCCGCGAAGCTCGCCGTCGAGCGGGCGGGCGAGGAGCGGGCCCGGGGTTCGTTCGCGGCCTCGGACGCGTTCTTCCCGTTCCCGGACGGGCTTGAGGTCCTGACCGAGGCGGGCGTCAAGGCCGTTGTCCAGCCCGGCGGTTCGCTCCGCGACGAGCTGACGATCGAGGCCGCGAAGAAGGCGGGCGTCACGATGTACTTCACGGGGACGCGGCACTTCTTCCACTGACGGGTCGCGCACGCGCCAGGAGTACGGGGCTCCCGCACAGATCGACCTGTGCGGGAGCCCCGTCGGTTCTGCGGTGGATCAGGTGAGCCAGACCGAGCAGGACGCGGACGTCACCCACTTGTGGGAGCGGATGTTGTTGTCCACGACGAAGCCGTTGCTGAAGTGGTTGTCGGTCAGGTTGTCCGCGAAGTACTCGTTCGGGGACAGGCAGGTGTAACCGCCGCCGTAGCCGGCCAGGTACCAGAACTGGACGACGTCGTTGCCGCCGGTGTAACCGGCGTTCATGACGGACGACGCCCGGTCCCAGACACCGGCGAAGCCGCCGCCGGCCGCGTTCCAGTCGCTGTCGTTGCCGGCTGTGACGCCCAGGAGCGTGCCCTGGCAGTCCAGGCCGTCCCAGGCGTAGACGTTGCCGTTGCGGCCCGGCCACTTGTTGTTGCAGCCGGTCACCTGGGCGCCGGTGTCGGACGCCTGGGCGGCCGTGGCGGGCACGCCGAGCCCCAGGGCGGTGAGGCCGATGACGGCCGCCGCGATGGCGAGTTTGCGCATGGTGGATCCCCCTTGTTTTCGAGTGGGTGGTGCGAATCTGCGGGTATGTGTCGTGCGGGTCCGCGTCAGGCGCGTTGCGGCACGATCCGCACCGCGCGGTCGTACGCCTGCCGCTCAAGGCGCCGGTAGGTGTCCAGCGCCTCGCCGTATCGGCCGGGCAGCCGGTCGACGTAGTACGTCTCCCGGGCCGCGGCCACGGTCTTCAGGGAGGTCGCGCGGGCGCATGTGGCGTCGGCGGCCGCGGTCCTCCGTTCGGTCGCGAACGCCCTGTCCGCGCCGGCGGTGCCCAGGCGGGCGGTGTTCTCCCGCACCGCGTCCCGGGCGGCCTGGGGGTCGGGATAGGAGAGCCCGGCCCGTTTCATGCACCGCGACCAGGCGCTCACGGCGCTGGTCAACTGCCGGTCGCGCAGCAGCTGTTCGTCGTACAGGGCGGGCAGGCCGGTCGCGGTCTTCGAGGCTTGGAACCAGTCGGCGGGGTCGCCGTAGAGCGTCTCCTCGGCCTGCTTCGCGCAGCCGCCGAGGCGGGTGCGGACCTCCTGGCCGCCGCCGGGCAGCCGGGCCGAGAGGATCTGGACGTCGCTGCCGCCGTCGAGCGCCTTGTCGAAGGCTGCCCGGCGTGTGGCGGACAGGCTCTGGCGGTAGGCCGCGATGGGGTTGTGCAGGCGCAGTTGGTCCTGCCGTGCCTCGATGCGGCCGCCGTAGCCGTACTGGCGGGCCCATGCCACGTCGTCCTGCACGTACCGCACCGGCATGCTCTCGCGGAGGGTCAGCGTGCGGTCCTCCCAGTACGCGAACCCGTGGCTGTTCATGCACTGCCGGGTCAGGCGCTGCTGGGCATCGCCGATCCGGAGTTCCTGCTGCCAGGTCAGCGGCCGCGGGCCACTCCGGCCGGCCGCTGTGCCGGCCGGCCCCGGGGTGTCGGAGTCCGGGCCGTGACCGCATCCGGTCACGACGGCCCCCGTCACCGCCAGGGCCGCACACAGCGAAGCGAACGCACGCTTCATGACACGCCCCCGTTTCCCCCTGCCACCCCGTCCGGGGCGGCACTCACACCGTGGGGCACGCAGACCGCGCGGGGTACCTCGGAACTCTCAGGGTCACGTCGCGCCGCGAGGCGTGTACTCCTTGAGGTAGTGCGCGACACGGGCGGCGTAGGCGCGATTCTGCGGGGGAACGCCGCCCGTGTCGTTCACCTTCTTGTACGACGTCCGGTAGGCGGCGGCGATCAGGACGCGGCGGTCGCCGGGCAGGGAGGTCCTCAGCCCGCGATCGATGAAGCACAGGTAGCGGCCCATGGCCGGGATCGACTGGGCCGGGGTCAGGGGCGGGGCCGGGGTCGCCGAGGCCGGGGCGCCGTCGGCGCGGATCCACCAGCGCAGGACGGCCGGTGTCCAGCGGGCGATGCCGTACTCGCCGCCGCCCGGTACGGACGGGTCCGAGAGGTTCGGGTCGAAGTTGCTCTCCGACTTGAGCATCGCCGCGATGAGGGCCGGGGTGACCTCCGGCCGGGGGCACTCGTGGGCCGAGTCGACGATCAGCTTGCGGTACTGGACCGGGACGCCCTTGTCCGTACGGAGTTCGGAGGCGCCGTACGTGGCGGTCGAGCTCTTGGCCTCCGGGGATGCTTCCGTGCCCGTGCCGGCCCAGTGGCTGATGCCGTACCCGGCGGCGGCGACGGCCACCGTGGCGAGCACCGAGCCGACGGTCACGGCGGTCCGGCGGCGCTGCGGCAGCAGGCCGCGCGGCAGCCGGGGCGGGGTGCCCGTGCCGGCCGCCGACTCGACGCGGCGCAGCAGGGCGGCCGTGGAGACGCGGTCGGCGTGGGTGCGGGTGAGGCAGGCGCGGACGATCTCCCGCCAGGCGTCGGGGAGTTCGGGGGAGAGACGTAACTCGTCGGTGCCGGCGGCGTAGGAGGCCGCCGCGTCCCGGCGGGCCGCCGGGGTGGTGCCGGGGAGGGGGAAGGAGTCGGCGAGGACCAGGTGGGACAGGACACCGAAGGCCCAGACGTCCGCGGAGGGGCGGATGCGGCGGCCGCGTTCGTCGATCTCCGACCAGAGGACCTCGGGGGGTGTGTAGTCCGGGGTGGAGAACGCCGGGGTGTACGCGTGCGTGCCCTCCAGTTCGGCCGCCATGTTGAAGTCCGCCAGCCGGGCCGAACCGTCCTTCATCAGCAGGACGTTGGCCGGTTTCAGGTCACCGTGCACCCAGCCCGCGCGATGCAGCTGGGCCAGCCCCTCGCAGATCTGCGCGAGGAGGACGGGGCCGGCGTCGGGGCGCGGGGTGCCGGACAGCAGGGACGCCAGCGATCTCTCCGCCCTCTCCAGTACGAGCACGGTGGCGCCGTCGAGGGCGGGGCGGGACGGGTCGTCGACGGTGCGGGTGTCGTACATCCGGATCAGCCGGGGTCTCTTCAGGCGCCGGTGCAACTCGACCTCGCGCTCGACGAGTTCGCGCAGATGGGCGAGTTGGCGCGGGGTGCCCGTGCCGGTCGGCAGGAACTTCAGGGCGGCCGTGCGGGGGAGGTCCTCGCCGGGTACGTCGGCCGTGCGGCGGGCCTCGTAGACGCTGCCGAACGCGCCCGTGGCGATCGGTGCCCGCACCTCCCAGACGCCGACGCGGTAGCCCCGGGGGACGTCGACGGCGTATGGCTCGGTCACCGCGCTAACCGGCCCGTCGGTGCGGCGGTGAGGACGAGCAGGTCGTCCTCCCGGACGAGGTCGAAGCGGAGCGCCAGCGACACCAGGGACTCCTTCTTGCCGTTCAGGCGCGGGCCCTGGTCCGCCTCGTCCGGGCCGGGCTTCAGGCGCAGCTTCACGGCCAGGTAGTCGATGTTCCACTGGACCGAAGTGCGGGACGCGGCAGGCCAGTTGGGGCGCAGCCGGTCGACGACCTGGTCGACCGTCGGCAGCGGGGCGTGCGGTTCGCCGCGCAACCGGGGTTCGCACAGGGCGGCGAGGACCGCGAAGTACCGCTTGGTGCGGTCGACGGAGAAGGCGGGCGCCGTGGTCTCGCCGACAGCGTTGTCGCCACCGGCCTCCGCGCGGAGGTAGTCGTGGCGGGGCGCCCACACCTCGATGGGCAGCAGGTCACCGGCCGCGGGCAGCACGATCCGCGAGAACTCGAAAGGCACCGGGGCGTCCAGCCGCCCCGGCCCGACCTTGATGTGCTCGCCCGCCCCCTCCGGGTTCTCGACCACGTACGTCTGCTCCCGGCTGAGGTTGCTGAGCGTCCAGAACGCGCCCTGGGCGCCGATCTCACCTGCCCTGCGCGACACACCCTCGTGCGCGATCGGCAGGTCGGCGCCGCACCCGGCCCGTCCGAAGGTGAGCCGCTCACCGGGGGCGAGCCGGTGCTGGGTGCGGTTTCGCTCGTCCTCCGAGGTGGGCGGAGGTACCACGACGATGCTGTACAAGGTGCGTCTCCCCGTGCCCGACAGCTACCCATGTCAGGGTAGGGCGACGTACCGGGCCGGTGTCCCCCTTCTGCGGGCGAGAGGCGGGGCGTGGCGCTTATTGGCGCGAAGTGTTCAGTGGGGCGGGGTGGGGGTGGGGGTTGGAGTCGGGGGTGAAGCCAGGGGTGAAATCGGGCTCGGGCGGGGGCAGTTCGCACCACACGGTCTTGCCCTCCGGCCCCTGCTCCACGCCCCACCGCGTCGCGAGCGCGTCGAGCAGCATGAGCCCGCGGCCGTTCTCGTCGTCGGGCCCGGCCGCGCGTACGACGAGCCAGGCGTACGGCTCCGGGTCCGTGACGGCGACACGGGTACGGCCGTCGGCGCCGGTCACCGTCAGGGTCACCGGGGTGCCCTCGCCCAGGTGCTTGATCGCGTTGGTCAGTAACTCGCTGACACAGAGCTGGACTTCGGGACACGGGACGCCGAGATGTTCGCGTACGGCACGGCGGGCCTCCGGCACGACCGTGGGTACGGCGAGGAGTTCGAGGACGAGCGGAGTCACCGGCCGGCCGCCTTGAGGAGGGCGGTGGTGAGGGCCCTGGCGGTGTCGAGGTTGCAGTTCCCGAGTTCGACGAGTGGGGGGCCGTAGGTCTGGACGACGGAGGGGAGATCGAGGCCGAGGGAGGGCAGGATGATCCCGTTCGCCTTCAACGCGGCCTGGAGTTCGGCCACTTCGCTGGTGGCCTTGTGGGAGTAGGGGCTGCTCATTGCCGTACGCCTCTCTCTGTGACGAAGTGCTCACACAGTGACGCGGAATCTCGTACCGTGACAGTGGTTTGGGTTGCACCCGGGAACTGGCAAAAGGCGGTGGTGAGTTGTGCCCCCACGCAAGGACACCGACGCGTCGGCGAATGTGCCTTCCTTCTACGGCGCGGAGTTGCGCTTCAAAAGGGAACAGGCGGGCCTGACGCTCGAACAGTTGGCGGAGGGAAGCTTTCGGGGCATCCCGTTCCTGAGCCTGATCGAGCGGGGTGAGCGGCGCATGCCGTTGGATCTCGCCAAGCACGTGGACAAGCGGCTGGGTACGGACGGCTTTTTCGAGCGGCGTTGTGAAGACGCGCGGAAGGCGAGGCGGTCGGGGCATGCGGAGTACTTCGCGGATGTCGCGGAGTTGGAAACGTACGCGGACTCAATTGAGGACTGGGCCCCGATGCTCATCCCCGGACTGCTGCAAACAGAGAGTTACGCCAGGGCAGTTGTCCGCACCTCGCTGCCCTGGCTGCCGCCAGAAACCGTGGAGAAGCAGGTCACGGCTCGCTTGGACCGCGCGAAGCTCTGGGAACGGGACGAGCGTCCATCGTTCTGGGTAGTGCTCCACGAGTCGCTGATCCGCAAACCGCTGCTGCCGTCCCAGGAGATGGCGGTCCAACTGGAGCACATCGGGCAGGTGATCAACGGTAATCAGGGCGTTTTACAGATCCTGCCGGAAACGGCGGCGGCCCACCCGTTCATGATGGGCATGATCCGGACCATGACCTTCCCGGACGCGCCGCCCGTGGTGTACACGGAGGGCCTGCACAGCGGTCAACTGATCGACTATCCAGCCCTCGTGAAGGACTACCGCAGGTCGTACGATCTGCTCAGGGCCGCGGCGCTACCGCCAGACGCGTCCCTGACCATGATCGAGCAAGCGGCAGAGGACTACCGAAATGGCAAGCACCGAGCATGACTTGAGCTGGCGTAAGAGCACCTACAGCAACGGTTCTGGCGGCGAATGCCTCGAAGTCCGCGACGACCTCCCCGGCTTCGTCCCCGTGCGGGATTCCAAGGTCCCGTACGGCCCCGCCCTCCTCCTCCCCGCCACTGCCTGGGCACCCTTTGTCGACTGGGCCGGTACTGCCTAGCCGTCCACCTTGGAGGATCACGGAAATGGCAAGCACAGGGCCTGACTTGAGCACCGCCCTCTGGCGCGCGAGCAGCTACAGCAACAGCAGCGGCGGTGACTGCGTCGAGGTCCGCGACGACCTCCCCGGCCTCGTCCCCGTCCGTGACTCCAAGGTCCCGGACGGTTCGGCGCTGCTCATCCCCGCCTCCGCGTGGGCGCCCTTCGTCGACTGGGCCGGGACCGCCTGGCCGTCTACCTCGACGGCTGGGTCGGCTCGTGAACGACCAGTCTCGACTGGTGCCCCGCGAACGCGCGGCGCAGTGCGCGGGCCTCGCGGTTCGGGTCGGCGAAGATTCCCTGTTCGTCCACGTGGATGACCAGGATGTCGTAGCTGTCGATGACCTCGGAGATGCCTCGGGTCTGGATCGTGTCCGCCCAGGCATCCGTGTTCCGGCCGAACCACTGCGGCAACCCGCAGGGTTCGGTGACGGCGTCCCAGAAGTCGTCGAGCGTCATGATCGGCCGGCCCCTCAGGTCGACCACCAACTCCGATTCCGTCTTCACCATCTCGCACTGCCCCACTTCGATGAAGTGCCGCGACCGTAACGCCGCCGGGGCCGTGTCACCACGTAGTGACACGGCCCCGGGGCGAACACCCGAACCGGCGAATTACTGCGTGCGGATCACGATCGAACCGCAGACCTTGTCCGCGAACGTCTGGCGCTTCGCGTCCCACGCCGGCCACAGCCAGCCCAGGTAGCACGCGAGGCTGTCGAGGAAGTGGGCGAGGCGGCGGACGAAGGCCATGCCGACACCGAGGGGCTGGCCGTCGCTCTCGCGGACCAGGCGGATGCCCAGCGCCTGCTTGCCGACGGTCTGGCCGGTGCGGCCCTCGCGGATCAGCTGCCAGATGGCGACGCCGATGATGGCGATGCCGCCGATCGCCAGCAGCACGCCCTTGCCCTGGCTCACGATGACCAGGATGTACGGCACGAGGAAGACGAGCATGTCGACGAGGGTGCCGAGGAAGCGCTGGCCCCAGTTCGCGTACGGCGGGGTCGCGCCGTAACCCGCCTGCTGGTAACCGGGGTAGCCCGGCTGCTGCGGGTAGCCGTAGCCCTGCTGCGGCGGGACACCCTGGGGCGCGCCCTGCGGGTAGCCGTAGCCCGGCTGGCCCTGGGGCTGGCCGTACCCGGGCTGGCCCTGCGGCTGGCCGTAGCCCGGCTGGGGGTTCTGCTGTGGTTGCCCGTAGGGGTTGTTCGGGTCGTAACTCATGGCCGGTTTTCCTCCGTTGGCAATGCGGGGACGATGCGGATCGCGCGGAGGAATGTCACATGATGAGCGGCTTGCCCCCCAACACCTACCGCAGTACTGCGGCGTTCATCGTTCTAGCCGACGCTGGATTTTGTCCAGCGGCATTCCATAGGTGTTGTGTAAGTGCAACATCAGTGATCATGGCGATACACCCGGGGTGTACCCGGATTGGAACCAGGAGGGCGTCATCCGCGAGGATGGGTCCATGACCGCCCAGATTCTCGATGGCAAGGCCACCGCAGCCGCGATCAAGTCCGATCTGACCGCCCGCGTGGCGGCGCTGAAGGAGAAGGGCGTCACGCCCGGCCTCGGCACGATCCTGGTCGGGGACGACCCCGGCAGCCAGAAGTACGTCGCCGGCAAGCACCGGGACTGCGCCCAGGTGGGCATCGCGTCCATCCAGCGCGAGCTGCCCGCCACCGCCTCGCAGGAGGAGATCGAGGCGGTCGTGCGCGAGCTGAACGAGGACCCTGCCTGCACCGGGTACATCGTCCAACTGCCGCTCCCCAAGGGCATCGACGAGAACCGCATCCTCGAACTCATGGACCCGGACAAGGACGCCGACGGCCTCCACCCGATGAACCTCGGCCGGCTCGTCCTCAACGAGCCCGCCCCCCTGCCCTGCACCCCGAACGGCGTCCTCACCCTGCTGCGCCGCTACGGCGTGGAGATCAAGGGCGCCGAGGTCGTGGTCGTCGGCCGCGGTGTCACCATCGGCCGTCCCATGCCGCTCCTCCTCACCCGGCGCAGCGAGAACGCCACCGTGACCCAGTGCCACACCGGCACCCGCGACCTCTCCTCGCACCTCAAGCGCGCCGACATCATCGTCGCCGCCGCCGGTTCCGCCCACCTGATCCGCCCCGAGGACGTGAAGCCGGGCGCCGCCGTCCTCGACGTCGGCGTCTCCCGCAACGCCGACGGCAAGATCGTGGGCGACGTCCACCCGGGCGTCGCCGAGGTCGCCGGCTTCGTCTCCCCGAACCCCGGCGGAGTCGGCCCGATGACCCGCGCCCAGCTGCTCGTCAACGTGGTCGAGGCGGCCGAGCGCAGTGTCGCCTGAGAGCCCTGAAAGCCCTGCGAACCCTGCGAACAAGGACCCCGGTCCAGGTAAGGGTGTGGATGCCGTGGATGACACCGAGGTGACGGACCCCGGTACGAGCGCGGACGCCGTAGCCGCCGTAGCTCCTGCGGACGACGACATCGAGGTCACGGACCCGGTCAGCGCGCCCGACGCCGACGGGCACCCGCGCCGCGCCACCCGCCGCTTCCCCCTCTTCACCCGGGACACCGCCCGCCCCGAGGGCGGCGGCCGGGCCGCCCCGCGCGACGCCCCGGCCCCGGCCCGCCAGTGGCCGATCCTCGCCATCCTCGGCACGGTCGGCCTCGGCCTCCTGCTGACCGCCTTCGACGTCTTCCGCTACGGCATCCTGCTGATCGGTGCCGCGCTGCTGGCCGGCGCCGTCCTGCGCTGGGTCATGCCGGACGTCGGCATGCTCGCCGTACGCTCCCGCTTCACCGACATCGTCACCTACGGCGTGCTCGGCCTCGCGATCGTCCTGCTGGCGCTGATGGCGCAGCCGAAGCCGTGGCTGACGATCCCGTATCTGAAGGACACGCTCCACTACACGGTCAACAGCAACTAGCGGCCAGCAGCCGGTAACGGGCGCGTGGCGCCCGGCAGTTCGCCACACACGACGGCGGCCCGTCCTCTCCCCCGAGCAAGGACGCGCCGCCGTCTGCGTTCACCGTGACGCCCGGTGGGGTCCCGCTCAATACCTGTCAGTGCGCTGTGGCAGGGAGGTGACCGTTTCGCTACGCGCTCCGTACCGCCCGGCGACGAGGGAACCGTTCCCCTTCCGGTGTCGTCATTTCGCTCGGAGCGGGCGCAAGGGGACACCGAGGACACCGGGGGGTGCGATGGGCGGCTGGCAGCCGCTGCCGGACGAACTCCCGGCGGAGGTACGGCACTTCGTGGAGCAGCTGCGCCTCCTCAAGGACCGCACCGGGCTGAGCCTGGTGGCGCTCGGCGCACGCACCGCGTACAGCAAGTCCTCCTGGCACCGCTATCTCAACGCCACCCAGCCCCCGCCCCGGCAGGCCGTCCTCGCGCTGTGCCGGGTGGCCGGCGCCGACCCCGAACGCATCGGCGTGCGCTGGGAGCTGGCGGTCCAGGCCTGGCCCCGGCAGGAGACGGTTCAGGAGAAGACCGGGGGAGGGGACGGATTCCCCGCGGACGAGTACCGGGAGGATCCGACCCTGCCGTGGTGGGACACCCCGCCGGAGAAGCCGGGGAACGGGCGGGGGCAGCCCGGCGGACGGCTGCTCCGGTACGCGTTGGTGCTGTTGCTTCTCCTGCTCATCACTGCTGTCGTGGGAGTCGTGGTCCTTGTGTCGATGTATTGACAAGTTTGCGGATATGCAACGAAGCCGACCAACAACCGCGTTAGCGTGGGCAATTCAGGGCAGAGGGGGGAAAGCAATGCCTCGTTGGAGGGCCTTGCCGGATGAACTCGATCCGCAGGTCAGGGAGTTCGCGAGCCAGTTGCGCAGGCTCGTCGACCGCAGCGGCCTGAGCATCGCGGCGGTGGCCGACCGCACGGGCTACAGCAAGACGTCCTGGGACCGCTATCTCAACGGCCGGCTTCTCGCACCGAAGGGCGCGATCATCGCCCTGGCCGAGGTCACCGGCACCAATCCCGTTCATCTGACCACGATGTGGGAGCTCGCCGAGCGTTCCTGGAGCCGCTCGGAGATGCGGCACGACATGACCATGGAGGCGATCCGGGTCTCCCAGGCGCGCGCCGCGCTGGGCGAGTTCGGAGCGCCCCCGGCGAACGCGCCGAGCGCCAAGGCGCAGGGCGGCAAGACGGCCCGCAAGGGTGGCGGCAGTGCCACCGCGACCCCGGGGATCGCGGGCCCGGCGGGAGTGTCCCCGACGGTACCGCCGCGGCCGGCGGCGCCCGACGGCGACGTACGGGAAAGCGCTGCGAAGGACGTGAAGGAAGGTCCGTCGAACGTCGCCAACTCCTGGGGGATCGCCGGGTATTCGGGACCGAAGCAGTCCGGTGGCGGTATCGGTGGCGGCTCCGGTGCCGGGGCGGCGGGCGTGAAGCCCGAGCCCGAGGTACCCGAGGCGCCGGTTCCGTACGGCGAACCCTCGCAGCCGTCCCGGCCCGCGCCGCGCGCCGGTGTGGGCGGTGCCAAGCGCCGGGCACTCATGTTCGGCGCCGGGGTCCTCGGGGTGCTGGTCGTGATCGCGGCCGTGTTCCTGTTCACGAACAACGGCGGCGGGGAGAAGAAGGCCGGGGCCACGCACACCTCGGCGTCGGCGTCCGCCAGTACGAACCCCGATCTGCCGGCCGGAGTGAAGTGCGTGGGCGCCGGCTGCACCGGCAAGGACGCCGAGGCGATGGGCTGCACGACGGAGGCGGGCGCGGTGACCACCGCAAAGACCGCGACCGTCGGTACGACCGTCGTCGAGGTCCGCTACAGCAAGACGTGCAGTGCCGCCTGGGGCCGTATCACCACGGGGGTGGCGGGGGACTCCGTGCAGGTCAGCGCGGGGACCGTCAAGGAGACCGACAGCATCACGGCGAACGATGACGCCATCGCCTACACCCCGATGGTGGCCGTGAAGGACGCCGGCGAGGCGAAGGCCTGCGTGACGCTGGCGTCGGGGCAGAAGGGGTGCACCACCTAGGTGCACCACCTGGAGGAGCCCAGGTTGCGAGGATCTGTGGGGATTCTGTGAACGTGCGGAATGCGCGCTCCGGATCGGGGCAGGCGGACAGTACCCCCACGGGAGTCCGGACACCCGGTGCCCCCACGGCGGTCGTCCGGTGTTCCTCTCCCGAGCCGGACGGCCGCCTTTTCCGCGTCCGGCTCCCGGCTCTGTGGGGTGGGCCACACGGACCCGGGAGTCCGGGATCGCGGATGCGCGATAGCCTGACCGGTGGATCTCTCGACGCCAAGAGATCGATCATTTGTACGTCCCGCACCCCGGGGCAGTGCCGCCCCACCGCCAGCTGTCATAACGGAGAACGCCATGACCCGCACTCCCGTGAACGTCACCGTCACCGGCGCGGCCGGCCAGATCGGTTACGCCCTGCTCTTCCGCATCGCCTCCGGCCAGCTGCTCGGCGCGGACGTGCCGGTCAAGCTGCGTCTCCTGGAGATCACCCCGGCGCTCAAGGCCGCCGAGGGCACGGCGATGGAGCTCGACGACTGCGCCTTCCCGCTCCTCCAGGGCATCGACATCACGGACGACCCGAACGTCGCCTTCGCCGGCGCGAACGTCGCCCTCCTCGTGGGCGCCCGCCCCCGCACCAAGGGCATGGAGCGCGGCGACCTGCTCTCCGCCAACGGCGGCATCTTCAAGCCGCAGGGCAAGGCCATCAACGACAACGCCGCGGACGACATCAAGGTCCTCGTCGTCGGCAACCCGGCCAACACGAACGCGCTCATCGCGCAGGCCGCCGCCCCGGACGTACCGGCCGACCGCTTCACCGCGATGACCCGCCTGGACCACAACCGCGCGCTGACCCAGCTCGCGAAGAAGACGGGCACCACGGTCGCCGACATCAAGCGCCTGACCATCTGGGGCAACCACTCCGCCACCCAGTACCCCGACATCTTCCACGCCACGGTCGCCGGCAAGAACGCCGCCGAGACGGTGAACGACGAGAAGTGGCTGGCCGAGGACTTCATCCCGACCGTCGCCAAGCGCGGCGCCGCGATCATCGAGGCGCGTGGCGCGTCCTCCGCGGCCTCCGCCGCCAACGCCGCCATCGACCACGTCCACACCTGGGTCAACGGCACTGCGGACGGCGACTGGACCTCCATGGGCATCCCGTCGGACGGTTCCTACGGCGTCCCCGAGGGCCTCATCTCCTCCTTCCCGGTCACCACGAAGGACGGCGTCTACGAGATCGTCCAGGGCCTGGACATCAACGAGTTCTCCCGCGCCCGCATCGACGCGTCGGTGAAGGAGCTGGAGGAGGAGCGCGAGGCGGTCCGCTCCCTCGGCCTCATCTGAGTCGCTTGATCCGAGCCACCTGCGGGCCGTCCTCGACGGCTCTGTCACGGGCTTGCGCGGGCCCTGTTCCGGTTACTGCCGGAGCGGGGCCCGTTCCCTTTTTCGTCGCTACGGTCTGAAGCAGTACGTGGTGGGTGATTCGGGGGGTTCGTGATGGCTGGTTGGGATGGCTCCGGCTACGGGGGCTTCGGTGCCGAGCGCGGTCCGAGCGAGGAGCGGGGACAGGCGGCCTGGGCGGTGTGGTCCACGGCGGAGACACAGACCTCGCTGACCCCGCCGGCGTGGGTGTCACCACCGGCTCCCGTCCCGGTTCCAACTCCCGCGCCTGCGCCCGCTTCCGGCCGTCGCGCCTGGAAGCTGGTCCTCGCGGTGGCGCTCGCGGTCGTGCTGGGCGCGGGTGCCGGGGGCGGGGTCTGGTACGTCACGCATGGGCGCGGCACGCACAACCACGTGGACGCGAGCGGGAGTTCGAGGGCGACCGGGCCCGGATCGTCGTACCGCACCGCCCAGGACCCCAGCGGCTACACGGTCGACGTCCCCAAGGGCTGGACCCGTAGCCAACGGCAGGGCGCGAAGGCCCCGGTGGTCACCTACGACTCCCCGGACGGCACCCGCCGCCTGCAGATCTTCCGCGTCTCGGAGAACTCCCCTGCCGAGTCCCTGGACCTCGCCGAGAACGACCCCGGCTACGGCTTCGCCCGGCAGCCCGGTTACCAGGTCATCGGCCGTGCCACCGGCGCGAGTTGGGCCGAACTCACCTACCGCTACGACGACCAGGGCACGGGTGCCCGCCGGGTGATCGACCACCGTTTCGAGGCGGCGGGCGGCTCGTTCTACGCGGTCCGGTCCAGTGGCCCCGAGTCTCTCGATCCCGCGCTGGTCAGGGGACCGCTCACCGCGGCGGTGGATTCCTTCTGCCCGGCGGGCGCGAACTGCCGGTAGGCGGGCGTGAACTGCCGGTGGGCGGGGGCGGGTTCCTACTCCATCCCCCGCTTACCCGGCGCCCAGAACGGCTTCGTGAGGACCGAGCGCCGGTCCCAGCCCAACTCCCTTACGAGCACCTGCCGGACCTGCTGCACGGTACGGGCCTCCCCGGCGACGTACGCGATGCCGCCGGGCTCGGGGGCGAGGTGTTGTACGGCGTCCGGGAGTGAAGTCCCGCCCCTGGTCAGCCAGTTGAGGCGCTCGGAGTGGGCCAACGGCAGCCGGTCCGCCTCCGACTCCGTCTCGACGCAACCGGAGATCCGCGCCCCCTCGGGCAGTGCGGCCAGCATCGCGCCGAAGGCGACCGAGGCCGTCTCCTCGCCGACGAAGAGGTGGTGGGAGGCGTCGGGGCGGAGGGTGAAGGTGCCCTCGGGCTTCCGCAGGCGCACCTGCTCGCCGATGCCGACGCTCTTTCCCCAACGGCCCCCGGGTCCCCCCTCGGTGTGGTCCAGCACGCACAACTCGACGGCGCCGGAAGGGTCGTAGCGCCAGATGGAGTACGTACGCAGGGTCAGGCCGGTGACCAGGACGCGGACCTGTTGGCCGGGGTGGACGTCGAGTCCGGCGAGTGCGTCGCTCTCGATGCGGAGGCGGCGCATGCGGGCGGTGATGGGTTCGGCGGTGGTGACGGTGGCTCGGAGGGTGACCAGGTCGAGGACGGGAGTCAGGAGGGCGGACGGCACAGGGGCTCCTCAACTGGGGTGCACACGTGGGGAGTTGGCGATCAGGAGTGGCGGGCTGGACGCGATAGTACGCGTTTCTCGTCGGGGACGCGATAGTGCGTGTAGTGGTCGTACGTTCGCGGTGTCCGACGATCACGACCCCGGTGGCCGCGAGGACGAGCAGGGCGACCGTGCGCAGCGCCGGGCCCATACCGTGGGCGAGGTCGGGGTGGGCGGCCAGGATCGTGCCGGTGACCGCGACGCCGAGGGCGCGCCGAGCTCGCGCGCCGAGGTGCCGAGACCGGAACCGAGCCCCGTCTGGTGCGGCGGGAGCGAGGTGACCACGCCGACCGTCAGCGCGGGCATGGCCCCGTCGACACCGACCTCGCCGAACTGGGCCTGAAACGCCAGGTGGTGGGCACGGTCGGCACCTTCCCCGCCTCGCTCTTCGTGGGGCGCGACACGGACCTGGTCGGCATGATCAGCCTCTGGAGCGTGTCCATCGCCCACTCCCTGGGCCTGGTCACCTCCGACGTGCCGCTCCAACTCCCCGTCCTGCGCCTGGCTACGCGACCGCGTGAGGACGTTGCTGGCGCAGGAATGTCAACGAGCCCCGTCCAGCCGCTTCTCGAACCAGTGATCGGCGTAGACATGGTCCACATAGGCCGGAATCTCCGCGTACCCGCACGCCCGGTACATCGCCTGCGCCTCCGTCAGCGCCGCATGCGTGTCCAGCCGCACGACGGTGAAGTCGTGCTCCACGGCGGCCAGTTCGAGCTCCGCGAGGATGCGGCGGGCGAGGCCGAGGCGGCGGGCGTCTGGGTGCACCCAGACGTGCCGGATCTCGCCGACCCCCGGCTCCAGGGTCCGCAGCGCCCCGCAGGCGACGGGCCGCCCCTCCTCGTACGCGACGAAGAACGCGCCCGCGTCCCCGGTGACCTCCTCCGGCCGTACGAGATCCGTCTTGTCGAAGCCCTCGGGGAAACGGGCGTCGATGTCGGCGGCGTAGGCGTCAAGGCAGGCGCGGGCGTCCTCGGCGGCGCCGTCGACGAGGGTGATCGTGATGCCGGCGAGGCGGAGGAGGCGTCGGGTGGTCGCCAACGCGTCGGTCAGTTCGGTGCGTTGGGGTGCGGTGAGGGTGGCGAGGAGACCGGCGGCGAGCGCGTTGGCGCGGCGGTGCTGCTCCTTGACCTCGACGCGGCCGGCGTCGGTCAGCTCGATCAGACGCAGCCGGGTGTCGTGCGGCGGCACGGTCAGCCGCACCAGCCCCTGCGCCTCCAGCGACTTCGCCATGCGGCTCAGGTAGCCCGCGTCCAGGGCGAGTCGGCCGCGCAGTTCGCGCAGGGAGACGCCGTCGCCGATCTCGAAGAGCAGCCGGGCCTCGCCGAGGGGGCGGTCCTGGCCGAGGTAGTGGTCGTCGAGGGCGCCGATGCGGCGGGTGAAGTAGCGGTTGAAGTGCCGGAAGGCGGCGACGTCCTCCGCGCTCACCGGTGCCGGTGCCGGCACCCGTGTCTGTGCCGGTGCGGGTGTCGGTTCCGTGACTGGCTCCATAGTTCTTTGACTCTAGTCAAAGGAATCGGAGGAGTCCATGGTCGTGATGCGGCTTTTGGCCCCCTGTTCAGTGACTCGGCCCACTTTCGGCCATGGATTGCGCATGCATACGGACGTCCCGGGCAGGCGCTCGCAGTCCCCGAGAGTGACAGTTAGGTGACGCTGGGGCGCTGAACAGGAACGGAAGGCAATACCGATCATGGCCGACAACACGGAACAGCAGGCGGGGAAGACCATTCACGCGGGCGGGGACTGGCTCGAAGCGGTCTCCGGCGCCACGCGCGAAATCATCGACCCCGCGGACGCGCTGCCGTTCGCCGTGGTCGCGGAGGGTGACGAGAAGGACACGGACATAGCCGTCGCCGCCGCCCGTGCCGCCTTCGACGGCGGTCAGGGGGCCTGGCCGCGCACGCCCGTCACCGAGCGCGCCGCCCTGCTGCGCCGCGTCGCCGACCTCCTCGTGCGCGACCGCGAGGAGCTCGGCCTGCTGGAGAGCCGGGACGCGGGCAAGACCGTGGAAGAAGGCCGGGTCGACATCGACTGTGTCGCCGACGCCTTCCGCTACTTCGCCGACCTCGTCGCCGCCGAGGCCCCAGGCCGGGTCGTCGACGCGGGCACGCCCGAGGTGCACAGCGTCGTCGTGCACGAGCCCGTCGGCGTCTGCGCGCTGATCACCCCCTGGAACTACCCGCTGCTCCAGGCGAGTTGGAAGATCGCGCCCGCCCTCGCGGCCGGCAACACCTTCGTCGTCAAGCCCAGCGAGATCACCCCGCTGACGACGATCGCCCTGATCGACCTGCTCGTCGAGGCCGGCCTGCCGAGCGGTGTCGCCAACATCGTCACCGGGCCCGGTCACTCGGTCGGCGCCCGGCTCGCCGAGCACCCCGACGTCGACCTCGTCTCCTTCACCGGCGGCCTCATCAGCGGCACCAAGGTGGCACAGGCCGCCGCCGTGACCGTCAAGAAAGTCGCCCTCGAACTCGGCGGCAAGAACCCCAACGTCGTCTTCGCCGACGCCTGCGCCACCGAGGAAGGCTTCGACGCTGCCGTCGACCAGGCCCTCAACGCGGCCTTCATCCACAGCGGCCAGGTCTGCTCCGCGGGCTCCCGCCTCATCGTCGAGGAGACCGTCCGCGAGCGCTTCGTCGCCGAACTCGCCCGCCGCGCCGAGAAGATCCGCCTCGGCCGCGGCACCGAGGACGGCGTCGAGTGCGGCCCCCTCGTCTCCGAACAGCAGCGCGCCAAGACCGAGTCGTACGTCGCCGCCGCCCTCGCCGAGGGCGCGGTGCTGCGCTCCGGCGGCAAGCGCCCCGAGCCGGCCGCGACCCGGCCCGCCACCGGCTACTTCTACGAGCCGACCGTCCTCGACCAGTGCCACCGCGAGATGACCGTCGTACGCGAAGAGGTCTTCGGACCGGTCCTCACCGTCGAGACCTTCCGCACCGAGGACGAGGCGGTCGCGCTCGCCAACGACACCGAGTACGGCCTCGCGGGCGCCGTCTGGACCGCCGACGCGGGCCGCGCGCGCCGCGTCGCCGGACGGCTGCGGCACGGCACCGTCTGGATCAACGACTTCCACCCCTACCTCCCGCAGGCGGAGTGGGGCGGCTTCGGAAAGAGCGGTGTGGGCCGGGAACTCGGCCCCGCCGGACTCGCCGAATACCGCGAGGCCAAGCACGTCTACCAGAACCTGGCGCCGAAGCCGGTGCGCTGGTTCGCGGGCTGAGCCCCGCGGCCGGCCGAGCCGGTTCGCAGGCCGGCCTCCCCGGTCGGCCGCGCCGGTTCGCAGGTGCCCCCGTCCTCCGGCCCGCTTCGCGGATCGACCCCGCTCGTCCCCTTCGACCCCCAGCCCCCACTGGAGTGAGTACCCCCATGCCCGACAACGAGTACGACTATGACTACGTCGTCATCGGCGGCGGCACCGCAGGATCCGTCATCGCCTCCCGCCTCACCGAGAACCCCGACGTCACCGTCGCCGTCATCGAAGGCGGCCCCAGCGACGTCGGCCGCGAGGACGTACTGACCCTGCGCCGCTGGATGGGCCTCCTCGGCGGCGAGCTGGACTACGACTACCCGACCACCGAACAGCCGCGCGGCAACTCCCACATCCGGCACAGCCGCGCCCGCGTCCTCGGCGGCTGCTCCTCGCACAACACCCTCATCGCCTTCAAGCCGCTGCCGTCCGACTGGGACGAGTGGGAGGCGGCCGGCGCCAAGGGCTGGGGCGCGATCTCGATGGAGGCGTACTACGCCCGCCTCCTCAACAACATCGTCCCCGTCGACGAGAAGGACCGGAACGCCATCGCCCGCGACTTCGTCGACGCTGCCCAGGAGGCGCTCGGCGTCCCGCGCGTCGAGGGCTTCAACAAGGCACCCTTCACCGACGGCGTCGGCTTCTTCGACCTCGCCTACCACCCCGAGAACAACAAGCGGTCCAGCGCGTCCGTCGCGTATCTCCACCCGGTGATGGACGAGCGCCCCAATCTCCGTATCTTCCTTGAGACTTGGGCATACCGGCTGGAGCTGAACGGCACCCGTGCGGAAGGCGTCCACGTCCGCACCAAGGACGGCGAGGAACTCCTCGTCCGCGCCCGCCGCGAGGTCGTCCTGTGCGCCGGCGCCGTCGACTCCCCGCGGCTGCTCCTGCACTCGGGCATCGGCCCCCGCAAGGACCTCGAAGCGCTCGGCATCCCCGTCGCCGTCGACCTCCCGGGCGTCGGCGAGAACCTCCTCGACCACCCCGAGTCGGTGATCGTCTGGGAGACCAACGGGCCGATCCCGGAGAACTCCGCGATGGACTCCGACGCGGGCCTGTTCGTGCGCCGCGACCCCCAGCACCAGGGCCCGGACCTGATGTTCCACTTCTACCAGGTTCCCTTCACGGACAACCCCGAGCGCCTCGGCTACGAACGCCCCGAGTTCGGCGTCTCCATGACCCCGAACATCCCCAAGCCGAAGAGCCGCGGCCGCCTGTACCTGGAGAGCGCCGACCCGGCCGTCAAACCCGCCCTGGACTTCCGGTACTTCACCGACGAGGACGACTACGACGGCCGCACCCTCGTCGACGGCATCCGCATCGCCCGCGAGATCGCGAAGACCGAACCACTCGCCGGCTGGCTGAAGCGGGAGGTGTGCCCCGGCCCGGAGATCCTCGGCGACGCGGAACTCAGCGAGTACGCCCGCAAGGTCGCCCACACCGTCTACCACCCGGCCGGCACCTGCCGCATGGGCGCCGACACCGACGAACTGGCCGTGGTCGACCCCGGGTTGAGGGTCCGCGGCCTGGACGGCATCCGGATCGCCGATGCCTCCGTCTTCCCGACCATGCCCGCCGTGAACCCGATGATCGGGGTGCTCATGGTCGGCGAGAGGGCTGTCGACCTGATCGGAGGTGGTGCGTGATGAGTACCCTCAGTACGCCCAACGGCCTTGGTACGCCCGGAAGTTCCACGAACACGAGCATGAGCACGGGTACCTCCGGTGACCCCGTGTTCTCGGTGGACGGCCTCTGGAAGGTCTTCGGCCCGAAGGCCGACCAGGTCCCCGCCGACCCCGAACTCACCGCCCTGGACGCCGCCGAGCTGCGTACCCGCACCGGCTGCACCGCCGCCGTCCGCGACGTCTCCTTCGACGTCCGCAAGGGCGAGGTCTTCGTGGTGATGGGCCTGTCCGGCTCCGGCAAGTCCACCCTGGTCCGCTGTCTCACCCGCCTCATCGAACCCACCGCGGGCACCATCGCCATCGACGGCGAGGACGTCCGCGCCATGGACAAGTCCCGGCTGCGCGAACTCCGCCGCCACCGCGCCGCGATGGTCTTCCAGCACTTCGGCCTCCTCCCGCACCGCACGGTCCTCGACAACGTCGCCTACGGCCTGGAGATCCAGGGCGTCGGCAAGGCAGAGCGCCGCCGCCGGGCCGCCGAGGTCGTCACCAAGGTCGGCCTGGAAGGCATGGAGCAGCGCCGCCCCGGCCAGCTCTCCGGCGGCCAGCGCCAACGCGTCGGCCTCGCCCGGGCGTTGGCGGTCGACCCCCAGGTCCTCCTGTTCGACGAGCCGTTCAGCGCGCTCGACCCGCTGATCCGGCGCGACATGCAGGAGGAGGTCGTCCGGCTGCACCGCGAGGAGGGCCGCACGATGGTCTTCATCACCCACGACCTGAACGAGGCGCTGAAGCTCGGCGACCGCATCGCCCTGATGCGCGACGGCCGCATCGTCCAGCTCGGCACCCCCGAGGAGATCGTCGGCTCACCCGCCGACGACTACGTCCGCGAGTTCGTACGCGACGTCCCGCACGCGGACGTCATGACCGTCCGTACGGC
This sequence comes from Streptomyces sp. NPDC048504, assembly GCF_043200035.1. Classification (NCBI taxonomy): domain Bacteria; kingdom Bacillati; phylum Actinomycetota; class Actinomycetes; order Kitasatosporales; family Streptomycetaceae; genus Streptomyces; species Streptomyces sp. NPDC048504. The sequence continues at coordinate 53,599 of NZ_JBICXA010000014.1, read as the reverse complement.
GATGCGCCCAGGAGACTGCGGAGGCCGGGAACACCCCGGTGCGCTCGCGGCCGACGCGGTCGTCGCCGAGGCGATCAAGGTCGTGTCCCGCAGCGGAAAGCCCGCCTGCGTCGTCGAGGACGGCCGCTGTCTGGGCGTGGTCGACCACGCACGGCTGCTGGACGTCGTGGCGGGGGCGGAGCTCGCCGATATCGGCAAGGAGGCGGTCTGATGGCAACGGTCACCGCACCCGCCCCCCGCCTCGCCCTCCCCGGAATCCTCCGGCACCGGGCCGCGCACAAGCTCCTGCTGCTCGCGCTCGCCGCCGCGGTCCTCGTACCGCTCGCCAACGCGCACTGGGCCAGCGGGAGTTGGCCGCACGCACTCACCGTCGACCTGTCCGGTCCGCTCGGCCGGGCCAACGACTGGATCATCGACAACCGCGACAGCTCCCCGCTGTTCCTCTACTTCTTCGGCTACATCAGCAACGCCGTCGTCCTCTCCGTACGCGCCGTCTACCTGGTCCTGCTCGCCGCGGGCTGGGCGGGCGTCACCGCGTTCGGCGCCCTCGTCGCCTGGCGGGTGGCGGGCGTACGGCTCGCGATCGGGACGGGCGTCGCCTTCCTCGCCTGCGGTCTGCTCGGCATGTGGGTGCCGACCATGCAGACCCTCGCCCTGATGGTGGTCGCGGTACTCACCTCGGTCGTCGTGGGCGCGCTGCTCGGCCTGGCCGGCGGCCTCTCCGAGCGGACCGACCGCGCGCTGCGCCCGGTCCTGGACACCATGCAGGTGCTCCCGGCCTTCGCCTACCTCCTCCCCGTGGTCCTGGTCTTCGGCATCGGCGTGCCCGCCGCCGTCCTCGCCACCGTCGTCTACGCCGCCCCGCCCATGGCCCGCCTCACCGCGCTCGGCCTGCGCAACGCCGACCCGGAGGTCCTCGAAGCCGTCGAGTCCCTGGGCGCCACCGGACGCCAACGCCTGTTGACCGCACGGCTCCCGCTGGCCCGCAGGCAACTCCTCCTCGGCCTCAACCAGACGATCATGATGGCCCTCTCCATGGCCGTCATCGCCTCCGTCATCGGCGCCGGAGGCCTCGGCGACCGCGTCTACCAGGCCCTCGCCTCCGTGGACGTCGGCGCCGCCCTGGCCGCCGGCATCCCGATCGTGCTCCTGGCCGTCGTACTGGACCGCGTCACCGCGGCCGCGGGCGAACAGTCCGAGCAGACCGACGAGTCCGCGGGGGAGCCGGGGTCGGGCCTCCGCCCGTGGCTGTACGCACTCGGCGCCACCGTCGCCGTGGCGGTCGCCGCCCGTCTCGCCGGCGCCCTGGACTGGCCATCCGGCTGGACCCTGGACATCGCCGAACCGGTGAACCGGGTCGTCGACTGGATGACCGCCCACCTCTACTCCGGCGTCCCCTACCTCGGCGGCACCGCCGACTGGGCCGGCCACTTCACCACCTGGGTCCTGGACCCCGTACGCGACGGACTGCAGTGGCTGCCCTGGTGGTCGGTGCTGCTGATCGTCGCCGCCCTCGCCTGGGTGATCGGCACCTGGCGCACCGCGCTCACCGCCGTCCTCGCCATGGCCGCGATCGGCGTGCTCGGGGTGTGGAAGCCGTCGCTGGACACGCTGTCTCAGGTGCTGGCCGCCGTGGCCGTCACCCTCGTCCTCGGCTTCGCGACCGGCATCGCCGCCGCCCGCAGCGACCGCTTCGAACGGGCCCTGCGCCCCGTCCTCGACGTCTGCCAGACGATGCCGCAGTTCGTGTACCTGATCCCGGTCGTCGCCCTCTTCGGCGTCGGCCGCGCCCCCGCCGTCGCGGCGGCCGTCGTCTACGCCCTCCCCGCGGTCGTCCGCATCACCACGCAGGGCCTGCGCCAGGTCGACCCGGCCGCCCTGGAGTCGGCCCGCTCGCTCGGCGCGACCAGCGCCCAGCAGCTGCGGCAGATCCAACTCCCGCTCGCCCGCCCGGCGTTGATGCTCGCCGTCAACCAGGGCGTGGTCCTCGTCCTCGCCGTCGTCATCATCGGCGGCCTGGTCGGCGGCGGCGCCCTCGGCTACGACGCCGTGTTCGGCCTCGCCCAGGGCGACCTGGCGACCGGACTCGTTGCGGGCGCCGCGATCGTCTGCCTCGGCCTGATGCTCGACCGGGTGACCCAGCCGACGCAACGCCGCACCAAGAAGGGAGCGTGACATGCGAGTTCGTACGGCTTATGCAGTGGCCGCGGTGACGTCCCTCGCCCTGCTCTCGGGCTGTGGCGCCGCCGACATGACCAAGCAGGCCTCGCCCTTCGCCAACGCGCAGGGCGCCAAGACCGTGACCCTCTCCGTCCAGTCCTGGGTGGGCGCACAGGCCAACGTGGCCGTCGCGCAGTACCTGTTGGAGCACAAGCTCGGCTACCGCGTCGACACCGTCCAGGTCGACGAGGTCCCCGCGTGGGACGCGCTCAGTCAGGGCCGGGTCGACGCGATCCTGGAGGACTGGGGCCACCCCGACCAGGAGAAGCGCTACGTCGACGACAAGAAGACGATCACGCGGGCGGGCGGCCTCGGGGTGACCGGGCACATCGGCTGGTACGTCCCGACCTACCTGGTCAAGCAGCACCCGGACATCACGAACTGGAAGAACCTCAACAAGTACTCCTCGCTGTTCCGCACCGCCGAGAGCGGCAGCAAGGGCCAGTTGATGGACGGCTCGCCCTCCTACGTCACCAACGACAAGGCCCTGGTGACGAACCTGAAGCTCAACTACCAGGTGGTGTTCGCCGGTTCGGAGGCCGCGCAGATCACCCAGATGAAGCAGTTCGCCAAGGAGAAGAAGCCCTTCCTCACCTACTGGTACGCCCCCCAGTGGCTCTTCAAGAAGGTCCCCATGACGGAGGTCGAACTCCCCGCCTACAAGGAGGGTTGCGACGCCGACGCCGCCAAGGTCGCCTGCGCCTACCCCCACACCCCGCTGCAGAAGTACCTCAACACGGACTTCGCCAAGCGCGGCGGCAAGGCGGCGGCCTTCCTGAAGAAGTTCACGTGGACGACCGAGGACCAGAACGAGGTCTCCCTGATGATCGCCGACCAGAAACTGTCCCCGGCCGACGCCGCGAAGAAGTGGGTGGACAGCCACCCCTCCACCTGGAAGGCCTGGCTGTCCTGACCCCGCTCACCGCTTCAGCTCCACGGCCCTCTCCTTGAGCGCGAGTGCCGCCCAGCGCTGGAGCCCCGGCCCGAACGTGATGCGCGTGGCCCCGAGTTCACCGAGTGCGGTGGGCGAGGGGCCCTCGCCTTCCAGCCGCGCGAGCACGTTGACCGGCCCCTGGATACCGGACCGCAGCAACGGCAGCACATCCGCCGGAGCCATGATCGGATAGACGCAGTCGGCGCCCGCCGCGACGTACAACGCGGCCCGCTCGATGGCCCGTTCGGGGTTCCCGTCACCGTGCAGGAAGGTGTCGACGCGCGCGTTGACGAACAACCGCTCCGCCGCCACCGCCCGCACCTCGGCCAGCCAGTCCGCGTGCCGCCGCGGGTCCTTGAGCACACCGCCGTCGGAGTCCTCAAGGTTGCACCCCACCGCCCCCGCCTCCAGCAGCCGCTCCACCAGCTCCTTCGGCGCGAGCCCGTACCCGCCCTCGACATCCGCCGACACCGGCACGTCCACGGCCCGCACGATCCGGGCGACCGCCGCGAACATCTCGTCCGCCGGCGTCGCCCCGTCCTCGTACCCGAGCGAGGCGGCCACCCCGGCGCTGGGCGTGGCGAGCGCCGTGAACCCGGCCTCCACGAACACCCGCGCACTCACCGCGTCCCAGGGCCCGGGCAGCACCAGCGGATCACCGGGCAGCCGCCGCCGATGCAGACTCCGGAACAGCTCGACCTTGCTCACGGCCGACACCCCCGGACTTCACGGCCCAACACCCGTGCGGGCGACGTCACTTGAACTGTCCCGCCTTGTAGTGCCCCGGCACCATCCGCGTGCTCACCCCGAACCGGTTCCACGCGTTGATCACCGTGATCGCGGCGATCAGCTGAGCCAGCTCGGCCTCCTCGAACTGCTCGGCCGCCCGCGCGTACACCTCGTCCGGCACAAAACCGTCCGTGATGACGGTGACCGCCTCGGTCAGCTCGATCGCCGCCAGCTCCTTCTCGGTGTAGAAGTGCCGCGACTCCTCCCACGCGCCGAGCTGAATGATCCGCTCCACACTCTCGCCCGCCGCGAGCGCGTCCTTGGTGTGCATGTCGAGGCAGTACGCGCAGTGGTTGAGCTGCGAGGCGCGGATCTTCACCAGTTCCAGCAGCTTCGGGTCGAGGCCCCGCCGGGCGGCGATGTCGAGACGGACCATCGCCTTGTAGACCTCGGGCGCATGCTCGGCCCAGTTCAGGCGGGGGCTGTGCTCGTGGGCGTAAGGAGTTTCCTGTGCTGTGGTCATGTCTCGACTCTAGAAGTCAGGCAGCCCAGGAGTATGGTCCATTTCCATGGCGAAATCTTGGGCCACTTACGGCGTCGACCTGCATGTCGAACCGACCGCCACCAGCACCGGCGTCCGCCGCGGCCTCACGGACGCCCTGCGCGACGCCGTCCGCACCGGCCGCCTCGCCCCCGGCACCCGGCTGCCCTCCTCCCGCTCCCTCGCCACCGACCTGGGCATCGCCCGCAACACGGTCGCCGACGCGTACGCCGACCTGGTCGCCGAGGGCTGGCTCACCGCCCGCCAGGGCTCAGGTACCCGCGTCGCCGAACGCGCCATCGTCCCGCCTACGGACACGACCCCGCCCCGCCGCCTCCGCAACAGCCCCACCTACGACCTCGTCCCCGGCACCCCCGACCTCGCCGCCTTCCCTCGCACCGAGTGGCTCAAGGCCGCCCGCCGCGCCCTCACCAACGCCCCCTACCAGGCCCTCGGCTACGGCGACCCACGCGGCCGCGTCGAACTCCGCACCGCCCTCGCCGCCTACCTCTCCCGCGCCCGCGGCGTACGCGCCGACCCCGAGCACATCCTGATCAGCGCGGGCATCTCCAGCGGCCTGCGCCTCCTCGGCGCCGTCCTGCGCACCCGCGGCGCCCACACGATCGCGGTGGAGTCCTACGGCCTCGCCGTCCACTGGCAGATCCTGAACGAGGCCGGCCTGCGCACCCGCCCGCTCCCCCTCGACGAACTGGGCACGAACCCAGGCCAGTTGACGGACGAAGCGGCGGTCCTCCTGACCCCCGCCCACCAGTTCCCCATGGGCGTCCCCCTCCACCACGACCGCCGCTCCGCCGCCGTCGACTGGGCCCGACGCACCGGCAGCCTGGTCCTGGAGGACGACTACGACGGCGAGTTCCGCTACGACCGCCAGCCCATCGGCGCCCTCCAGGGCCTCGACCCGAACCACGTCGTCTACCTCGGCACCGCCAGCAAGTCCCTCGCCCCCGGCCTCCGCCTCGCCTGGATGGTCCTGCCCCCCTCACTGATGGAGGAGGTCGCGCAGGCGAAGGGCGGCATCGACACCTGCGGCGTCCTGGACCAGCTGACCCTCGCCGAGTTCATCACCTCCGGCGCCTACGACCGCCACGTCCGCGCCGCCCGCCTGCGCTACCGCCGCCGCCGCGACACCCTGGTCGACGCCCTCGCCCAGCACGCCCCCGACGTCCACGTCACCGGCATCGCGGCCGGCTTCCACGCCGTCCTGAGCCTCCCGCCCGGCACCGAACAGTCCGTGGTCCAAGCCGCCGCCTGGCAGGGCCTTGCCCTCCACTCCCTGTCCTTCTACCGCCACGAACAGGCCCTCGCCGACCCACTGGACGCCCTGGTGGTGGGCTACGGCACGCCGCCGGACCATGCGTGGGCGGGGGCGGTGGAGGCGCTGTGCAGGGTGCTGCCGTGACCTACGCCGCCGTCTTCCCCTGGCCTGGCCTACGCCGTTTCCACGGGAGCTTCGTCGGCTGCTTCCGCCGGCGCCTCACCAAAACGCGCCAACGCCAACGCCCCCGCCACAGCCACCAGGAACCCCAGCACCGCCAGCCACTCCAACCCGTCCCGCGTACGGTCCCCGAGCCACACCACCCCCACCAGCGCCGGACCGATCGTCTCCCCGATCACCAGCCCGGCGGTGGCCGTCGTCACCGACCCCCGCTGCAGGGCCGTCGTCAGCAGCAGAAACGCGGCGCCCCCACCGACGAGCAGCGCGTACGTCGCCGGATTGCCGACCAGTGTCGAGGGCTTCAACGAGTCGATCAACCGAACCGCCACCTCGACCACCCCGAACCCGAACCCGGCCCCCAGCCCCAGCGTCAACGCCCGCCCCCGCTCCGGCAGTCGCCCCCCGACCAGCCCGAGCAGCAACACCGCCACCGCCGTCGCCAACATCGCCCACTTCAACGCCGTGGACCCGTCCTGGTGCCCCTCCGCCCCGGATGCCAGCCCCAGCATCGCCAGTCCCGCGCACACCACGCCGACGGCTCCCCACTCCACGCCGCTGAGCCGTACCTTCAGCAGCCGCGCGGCCACCACCGCCGTCACCGCGAGGCTCGAAGCCAGCGCCGCCCCGACCGCGTAGATCGGAAGCGACCGCAGCGCCGCGATCTGGAACACGAACCCCAGACCGTCCAGCCCCAGCCCCGCCAGATACCGCCACTGCCGCAGCGCCCGCAGCAACAGCGCCGCGTCCCCGCCCCCACCCGCCGTGGCCGCCCGCGCGGCGACCGCCTGCAGCACCGTCGCCGTACCGAAGCAGACCGCCGCGCCGAGCGCGCACACCATTCCAAAGAGCACAAAGTGACTCTAGGGGAGGGGAGATCGCCACGGGCCTTCTGTGCGGGGCCTCTCACCGATCTCTGGAGATGCCCCGGACCCGCACGGTCCTAGATCCCCAACACCGCCCGTAGTTGGGCCAGCCCCCAGTCCAGGTCCTCCTGGCTGATCATCAGCGGCGGCGCGATCCGGATCGTCGACCCGTGAGTGTCCTTCACCAGGACGCCCCGGTCCATCAACCTCTCCGAGATCTCCCGGCCCGTCCCGACCGCCGGGGCGATGTCGACCCCCGCCCACAGACCCCGCCCGCGCACCGCCGTCACCCGGCCGGTACCGGTCAACTGCCGCAATTCCCGGTGCAGATGCTCCCCGAGCTCCGCGGCCCGCGCCTGGTACTCGCCCGTCCGCAGCATCGCGATCACCTCCAGCGCCACCGCACACGCCAGCGGATTCCCGCCGAACGTCGACCCGTGCTCCCCGGGCCGGAACACCCCCAGCACCTCCGCACTCGACACCACCGCCGACACCGGCACCACCCCACCGCCCAGCGCCTTCCCGAGCACATACATGTCGGGCACCACCCCCTCGTGCTCGCACGCGAACGTCCGCCCCGTCCGCCCGAGCCCCGACTGGATCTCGTCGGCGACGAAGAGCACGTTCCGCTCCCGCGTCAACTCCCGTACCCCCGCCAGATATCCGGCTGGCGGCACCAGCACCCCCGCCTCGCCCTGGATCGGCTCCAACAGCACGGCCACCGTGTTCTCACTGACCGCCGCCCGCATCGCGGTGAGATCCCCGTACGGCACGATCTCGAAGCCCGGCGTGTACGGCCCGAAGTCCGCCCGCGCCTCCGGGTCGGTCGAGAAGCTGATGATTGTCGTCGTACGGCCGTGGAAGTTGTTGCCCGCCACCACGATCTTCGCCCGCCCTTCAGGCACGCCCTTGACCTGGTACCCCCACTTCCTAGCCGTCTTCAGCGCGGTATCCACCGCCTCCGCGCCCGTGTTCATCGGCAGCACCAGCTCCATGCCGCACAGCTCGGCCAACTGCTCGCAGAACGCGCCGAACCGGTCGTGGTGGAATGCCCTCGACGTCAGCGTCACCCGCTCCAACTGCGCCTTCGCCGCCGCGATCAGCCGCGGGTTGCCGTGCCCGAAATTGAGCGCCGAATAGCCGGCCAGCAGATCGAGACAGCGCCTCCCCTCCACGTCCGTCATCCACGCACCGTCGGCGGTGGCGACGACCAACGGCAGCGGGTGGTAGGTGTGCGCGGTGTGCGCGTCGGCGGCGGCGATGAGTGCTTCGGTACTGGTCACGGCGTCTCCCGGGGGTGAGGGTGCCCCTTTCCTATCCTCGCCCGCATGGTGGACGCAGGAGCCGCACCGTCCGGCACGCCCGGTAGGCTGACCGGCGGGCCGTGACTGGCGCGCTGGGATGGGACCGACCATCGGGGAGCGGCCCGAGCTGGAATGTGTGCCGTGCGCCTGGGCCGTACCGAGAACGCCGAACGCCACGTCCGGAGGTCCCCATGCCCGACAATTCCGCGCCCCTTTCCAACGAGTCCACCGCCTTCCGCGCCGCCCTCGATGTGATCCGCGCCGTCGAGCCGCGCGTCGCCGACGCCATCGGCCAGGAAGTCGCCGACCAGCGCGAGATGCTCAAGCTGATCGCCTCCGAGAACTACGCCTCCCCGGCCACCCTCCTGGCCATGGGCAACTGGTTCAGCGACAAGTACGCCGAAGGCACCATCGGCCGCCGTTTCTACGCCGGCTGCCGCAACGTCGACACCGTCGAGTCCCTCGCCGCCGAGCACGCGCGCGAACTCTTCGGCGCCCGCCACGCCTACGTCCAGCCGCACTCCGGCATCGACGCCAACCTCGTCGCCTTCTGGTCGATCCTCGCCGACCGCGTCGAGGCCCCGGCCCTCGCGAAGGCGGGCGTCCGCCAGGTCAACGACCTCTCCGACGCCGACTGGGCCGAACTCCGCCAGGCCTTCGGCAACCAGCGCATGCTCGGCATGTCCCTGGACGCCGGCGGCCACCTCACCCACGGCTTCCGCCCCAACATCTCCGGCAAGATGTTCGACCAGCGCTCCTACGGCACCGACCCCGTCACCGGCCTCATCGACTACGAGGCACTGCGCGCCTCCGCCCGTGAGTTCAAGCCGCTGATCATCGTCGGCGGCTACTCCGCCTACCCGCGCCTGGTGAACTTCCGCATCATGCGCGAGATCGCCGACGAGGTCGGGGCGACCCTGATGGTGGACATGGCGCACTTCGCCGGTCTGGTCGCGGGCAAGGTGCTGACCGGCGACTTCGACCCGGTCCCGCACGCCCAGATCGTCACCACCACCACCCACAAGTCGCTGCGCGGCCCGCGTGGCGGCATGGTCCTGTGCGACGACTCCCTCAAGGACCAGGTCGACCGCGGCTGCCCGATGGTCCTCGGCGGCCCGCTCCCGCACGTCATGGCAGCCAAGGCCGTCGCCCTCGCCGAGGCCAGGCAGCCCTCCTTCCAGGACTACGCCCAGCGCATCGTCGACAACTCCCGTGCGCTGGCGGGCGGTCTGATGCGCCGGGGCGCCACCCTCGTCACCGGCGGTACCGACAACCACCTCAACCTGATCGACGTCGCCTCCTCCTACGGCCTCACCGGCCGCCAGGCCGAGGCCGCCCTGCTCGACTCGGGCATCGTCACCAACCGCAACGCCATCCCCGCCGACCCCAACGGCGCCTGGTACACCTCCGGCATCCGCATCGGCACTCCCGCCCTCACCACCCGCGGCCTGGGCACCGCAGAGATGGACGAGGTCGCCGGCCTCATCGACCGCGTCCTCACCACCACGGAACCCGGCACCACCAGCAAGGGCGCGCCGTCCAAGGCCCAGCACATCCTCGACCCGAAGGTCGCGGACGAGATCTCCCACCGCGCCACGGACCTCGTCGCCGGCTTCCCCCTGTACCCGGAGATCGACCTCGGCTGACCCACGCTCACTCTTTTGAGTTGTCAAAGACCGGCGACTCTCACAGATCGATGAGTTCCTGTCGTGGTTCCTCGCGCGGCGGTCCGGCCTCACGCCGGGCCGCCGCGCGGCGTATCAGCAGCGTGCCGCCGATCCCGACGGCCGCACCCGCCGCCGCCCACCAGACAGGCTCGGTAAGCCCCGCAGATTGAGGCCGACCCCCAACTGCCTTGCCCTCGGCGCCGGTTCCGCCGAGCACCCCCGCCCGATCCAACTGCGCGAAGACCGCGCGCGGCGCCCGATGCCAGCGGATGTCGTCGTCCGCCACCTCCGGAGCGGGATCCGTCCGCACCCACGGTGTGCCGTCCGAGGCCACGAACAACTGGTCCTCCCGCTCCACCGCCGCATCACCACCCGGAGCCCGACTCGTCCGCGGCCAGCCCCCGACCCCGGTCAGCCCCCACACCACGGTGATCCGCACCGCCGGATACCGGCCCGCCTCCCACTCCTGCGACACCCGCTCCGTCCCCGCGTACGTCGGCTGCAACAACGTCCACAGGCGGGCGAACGACGACTCCCCGGAGCGCCACGTCTCGGTCCGGCCGGTGTCACCCGCCACGACCAGCGCCAGATCAGGGATGTCCCGGAGCGGAGCCGCTTGGACCTGGTGCATCCCGACGAGGGCCACCAGCACCGGCCCGGCCACGAGGCACAGACTCCGCAACCTCGCCCGTCCCCTCCCGAGTTCCATTCCTCCCCCTCCGTCTCCTGCCGCCCCTCACACGTCCCGCAACTCCTGCCTGGGCCCCGGCTCCCGCCCCTTCCGCCACCGGTCCAACGCCAGCCGCGAGGCGAACGGCCGCAGAACCAAGGCCAGTGCCCCTCCGGCCGCCGCACCCGGTATCGCCCACCACCAGTCGGTGCGGTGTCCCTTGTCCGGCAGGGAGACTCGCACCGTGGTGGTCCCCGTCCCCGCTCCCGTCCCCGTGTCGGCGTCAGGTGCGACAGTTGCCGGAGCGGGCTCGGTCGACTGCCACGGCGCCGGGAAGATGCCGGAGTATCCGTCGCCGGTGCCCTTGCCCGTCACGCCCAACTTCTTCAAGAGGGCGCGCAGTTGGGCGGGTTGCCCGGCCCGGTGCCAATAGCCGTTCAGGTTCGTGTTCTCCGACACGTCGGCCGCCGTGTGGATCCAGACCGCCTGCGGCCGGGACTCGACGGGAAAGACCCGGTCGATCCGCCAGGGTGATATGTCGTGCGCCAGCCAGGTGACGTTGATCTGGCGGGCGTGGGCCAGATCGGCCTCGGGCGGCTTGTCGCGGGTGCCCTTGCCCTCCGGCCCGAGCAACTGCTGGAGTTCTCCGTACTGTTCGTCCGAGTAGTACAGCGCGGTGGCCTGCCCGCTCTCCGGCGAGGTCACGAGCACGCTCGTCGGTCCACCCGCCGCCGCATCCGACGCACCCCACACCATCAGGGCCAGCGTCATCGCCAACGCCCCGCTCAGCGCCGCCAGTTCACGAACCCCACCCGCACTCCCGCGCGTCGCGCCCGTGACCCCGCCCGCCCCGCCCGTACTTCCGCCTCCGTACACCCGAACCCCCAACCAGCCGATCCCCGTACGGCCCGCCCGCGAGCCGCCTGTCACTTCTGGTACACCGCTCGACCCGCCGAGGTTCCCACCCCACCCGCGCTGTCTGAACTACCCGCGCTACTCGCACAGTTCGCGCCACTTGCACAGGTCGCCCTACCCGCGCCGGTCGAGCGACCGCGCGATCTCCAAGGCCCGCCGCTTCGACCCCACGCCCTCCAGACGGAACGTCAGATCCCCGCCGGGAACCCCACCGACCGCATGGGTCCACAGCAGCGTCGGCCCCGCCGTCCGCTCCTCCCGCGTATAACGGTCCCCCTCCGCGTCCACCAGCCAGAAGCTCAGCAGATGCGGTCGCGCGAACCACAGCGCCGGGTCCTGTATGCCGTCCGGCGAGACGGTCCCGCCCAGCGACAGCCACTCCGGCGGTTCGCGCACCGTCTTCACGAAGCCAGGGTCCAGCCGCGCCGGATACTCGTCGACCCGGACCGTGTGCCCGTCCTCCCGCCAGCACAGGCTCACCAGAAAGCGTCCCTGCGGCTCGCCGGTCACCGTCACCGCGTCCGGCACGCCCAACGCGTCCGGCACCACCGGCTCGAACCCCGCCCGCTGACGGGCCTGCGCCGGCGTCACCGACCGCCCGCACCCGGGCACCTCGGCCCCGGCCGAGGGCACCGCCGACGGGTCGTACCGCACCTCGACCCCGCCGAAGCCGAACCAGTCGAAGACCGCCGCCCGTACGGGAGGCGTGAGCACGAGCACCGTCAGCACACCGCACAGGGCCGCCACCAGCGCCCGCCGCCGCAGCCGCATCCAGCGCCGGACGGCGTGCAGCCGCGCCCGGATCCCGGTCGGCCCGGACTCCTGCACGGGGACCGGGATCTGCTCGGCCAATATCTGCGCCAGCACCCGCTCAACCATCGACTCGGATCCGGCGGCCTCGCCCTCGCCACCGCCCCGCGCGTCCAGCGAACGCCCCAACGCCCGCAGCTCCGAGGGCAACCGAGCGGCATCCGTGCGCCCATCGCGGCCCACCCGCCGGCACCCGGCGCCCTCACCCGCATCGGCACCTTCACCGGCGCCCTCACCGTCGTAGGACTCCCGCCCGTCACTCACCCTCATCACCCCCTTCCCGAGGCTGGAAATCCGGCAGCAACCGCCCGAGTTTCCTCAGCGCGCGGTTCAGCCGGGACTTCACCGTGCCGCGTGGCCAGCCCAGGGCCTGGGCCGTCTCCGGTTCGTCCATCTCCAGGAGATAGCGGTAGGTCACGACCAGGCGGTGCTCCTCGCTCAGCTGGTCCAGGGCGGAGAGCAGGGCCGCGCGGCGCTCCGTCTCCAGCGTGGCGACCGCGGGGTCCGCCGATTCCGGTATCAGCGGCTCGGCCTCCGCGAACGCCGCCTCCCGGCCGGCGAGCGTGCGCTGACGCGCCGCCGTACGCACTGTGTTCCTCGTCTCATTGGCGACGATCGACAGCAGCCACGGCTTGAACGCCGCACCGTCCCGGAACCTGCCCAGCGCGCAGTACGCCTTGACGAAGGCCTGCTGCACCACGTCCTCCGCGTCCGCTCCCGCCCCGAGTGCCGCGGCCGCCCTGAGTGCGATGCCCGTGTGGGCCCGCACCAGCTCCGCGTACGCCTCCGGCTCTCCGGCGCGTACGCGTGCGATCACCGCGGCCTCATCGACGATGCGGCCCCCCTCCCGCGTCTCCACACATTTGGTACACCGCCCGAGCCGGATCGGTTCCCACCCGCGTCACAACTCTTCCGAACCAGTTCCGGACCGGGTCCCAAGACCTGAGAGAATGGTGAACATGGCTTCTGACCGACCCCGCGTGCTCTCCGGAATCCAGCCCACAGCAGGCTCGTTCCACCTCGGCAACTACCTCGGCGCCGTCCGCCAGTGGGTGGCCCTGCAGGAGTCCCACGACGCGTTCTACATGGTCGTCGACCTGCACGCGATCACGGTCCCGCAGGACCCGGCGGACCTGCGCGCCAACACCCGGCTCGCCACCGCACAGCTGCTGGCCGCCGGGCTCGACCCGGAGCGCTGCACGCTCTTCGTCCAGAGCCATGTCCCCGAGCACGCCCAGCTCGCCTGGGTCATGAACTGCCTGACCGGCTTCGGTGAGGCGTCCCGCATGACCCAGTTCAAGGACAAGTCCGCCAAGCAGGGCGCCGACCGCGCCAGCGTCGGCCTGTTCACTTACCCGATCCTCCAGGTCGCCGACATCCTGCTGTACCAGGCGCACGAGGTGCCGGTCGGCGAGGACCAGCGCCAGCACATCGAGCTGACCCGGGACCTCGCCGAGCGCTTCAACGGCCGCTACGGCGAGACCTTCACGATCCCGAAGCCGTACATCCTCAAGGAGACGGCGAAGATCTACGACCTTCAGGACCCGTCGATCAAGATGAGCAAGTCGGCGTCGACTCCGAAGGGCCTCATCAACCTTCTCGACGATCCGAAGGCGACCGCCAAGAAGGTCAAGAGCGCGGTCACCGACACGGACACCGTGATCCGCTACGACGCCGTGGACAAGCCGGGTGTCAGCAACCTGCTCACGATCTACTCGACCCTCACCGGCAAGTCGATCGCGCAGCTGGAGCAGGAGTACGAGGGCAAGATGTACGGCGCGCTCAAGACGGACCTCGCCGAGGTCATGGTCGAGTTCGTGACGCCCTTCAGGGAGCGCACCCAGCAGTATCTGGACGACCCGGAGACGCTCGACTCGATCCTGGCCAAGGGCGCGGAGAAGGCGCGAGCCGTCGCGGCCGAGACCCTCGCCCAGGTGTACGACCGGGTCGGCTTCCTGCCCGCCAAGCACTGAGGCGTACGACCGCACTGAAGTACCACTGGACAGAGCGCTGCACATCACTACGGTTGCGCCTGCCCACAACTCAGTCGTGGCCGTACAGTCGATAGCCGGGTGGCCGCACGCGTGGCCGCCCCGCTCGCCATCAAGACCACCATCAGGACCATCGACAGGACGACAGGAGACGACGTGGGGACCGTAACGATCGGCGTGTCGATCGCGGTCCCGGAGCCTCACGGCAGCCTGCTCCAGGAGCGGCGCGCGGGCTTCGGCGACGCCGCGGCTCACGGCATCCCCACGCACGTCACGCTGTTGCCGCCGACCGAGGTGGACGCCTCGCAACTGCCCGCGATCGAGGCCCACCTGGTCGACGTCGCCGCCGCCGGGCGCCCCTTCCCGATGCGGCTCTCCGGCACCGGGACCTTCCGGCCGCTGTCCCCGGTCGTCTACGTCCAGGTCGTCGAGGGCGCCTCCGCCTGCACCTGGCTGCAGAAGCAGATCCGCGACGCCTCCGGTCCGGTGGCACGCGACCTGCACTTCCCGTACCACCCGCACGTCACCGTGGCGCACGGCATCGACGACGAGCTGATGGACCGCGCCTACGAAGCGCTCGCCGACTACCGCGCGGAGTGGTCGTGCACCGGCTTCGCGCTCTACGAACAGGGCCCGGACGGCGTCTGGCGCAAGATGCGCGAGTTCGCCTTCGGCGGAGCCGTCGTACCGCCCCAGGCGGCCCACACCGAGCGCGGCACGATCCCCAGCCACCAGTAGGCAGTCACCAGGGCGGATTCACCCGCCTGTGCTCACAGCGGCAGCCGCCGGAACAGCGCCCGCGGCACGTGCCGCAGCGCCGACATCACCACGCGCAGCGTCCCGGGCACCCACACGGCCTCCGAGCTTCGGCGCAGGCCCAGTTCGATGGCCGTGGCGACGGCTTCCGGAGTCGTCGCGAAGGGCGCCCTGTCCGGGCCGGCCGTCGGCTTCGACCGTACGAACCCCGGTCGTACGACCATGACGTGCACGCCCGTGCCGTGCAGTGCGTCGCCCAGCCCCTGGGTGAACGTGTCCAGGCCGGCCTTGCTGGAGCCGTAGATGAAGTCCGCGCGGCGGGCCCGTTCGCCGGCGACGGAGGAGAGCACCACCAGGGAGCCGTGTCCCTGGGTCTGCAACGCCCGCGCGCTGACCAGGCCGGCCGCCACGGCACCGATGTAGTTGGTCCGCGCGACGCGCACCGCGGCGGCCGGTTCGCGCTCGTCCCGCGCCTGGTCGCCGAGGATGCCGAAGGCGAGCAGCACCATGTCGACGTCGCCCTCCGCGAAGACCTTGCCGAGCACGGTCTCGTGGGAGTCGGGGTCGAGCGCGTCGAAGGCGACGGTGTGCACCTCGGCCCCCAGGACACGCAGTTCCGAAGCGGCACTCTCCAGGGCGGCCGACGGACGGCCCGCCAGCCACACCGTGCGGGTACGGCGCGCGATCATCCGGCGGGCGGTGGCCAACGCGATCTCTGAGGTACCGCCGAGGACAAGGAGGGACTGTGGAGGACGCATACAGGTGACCGTATCGTCCCTTTATGGGCGTTCAGTTGTGCGGCATCGACCCCCTCCCTGAAATGGGCGATTAATCGGATGCCGCCGACCATGACGGCACGCGCGCGTGTTTGCGGGGTACCCGCACATCGGTCTCCCCGGAGGAGGGCAGAATCGGATCATGGACTGGCTGAAGAAGCTCCCCTCCATCGGGCCGCTGGTGGCGCGCCTGATGCTCACGCACGCGTGGCGGTCGTACGAGCGGCTGGACCGGGTGAAGTGGTCGCAGCTGGCCGCCGCCATGACGTTCATCAGCTTCATCGCGCTGTTCCCGCTGCTGACCGTGGCCGCCGCGATCGCCGCCGCCACGCTGAGCACCGACCAGCAGCACCAGCTGCAGGACAAGATCGCCGAGCAGGTCCCCGGCATCTCCGACCAGCTCGACATCGGCTCCCTGGTGGACAACGCGGGCACCATCGGTCTCATCGCCGGTGCCGTCCTGCTGTTCACCGGCATCGGCTGGGTCGGCTCGATGCGGGAGTGCCTGCGCGCGGTGTGGGAGCTGCCCGACCGGGACGAGAATCCTCTCCTGCGCAAACTCATCGACACCGGGGTGCTGATCGGCCTGGGCGGCGCCGTCCTCGTGACGATCGCCGTCTCCACCGTCGCCTCCGCCCTGGTCGACTGGATCAGCCGCGAACTGGGCCTGGTGCAGGGCGGCTGGGGCGGGGTGCTGCTGCGCATCGCGGCGTTCGCCGTCGCCGTGTTGGTCGACTTCCTGCTTCTGCTGTACGTCCTGACGCTGCTGCCCGGCGTCGAACCCCCGCGCCGCCGGCTCTTCGTGGCCGCGCTGATCGGCGCGGTCGGCTTCGAACTGCTGAAGCTGCTGCTCAGCGGCTACATCCAGGGCGTCGCCGCGAAGAGCATGTACGGCGCGTTCGGTGTCCCCGTGGCACTGCTCCTGTGGATGAACTTCACCTCGAAGCTGGTCCTGTTCTGCGCCGCCTGGACGGCGACGCCGAGCAAGGACGACCCCGAGGACGACGAGTACGACCCGGCCGACGAGACCGAGAACCCCAAGGTCAGGGACGACGGCGCCGGACCAGATCCGGCAGCGGCCAGCGCCGGTTGACCAGGAAGACACCGGCCGCGAGCAGCACCAGCAGCCCGCCGGTGACCGCGAGCGCGATCCCGACCCCGCTCGAACCGTCGTCCTCCGAGGCCGTCGCGGAGGCCGACCCACTGGCGCTCGGCTTCGTGGACGTGTCGCCGCCCGCCTCCCCGGAGGCCGTCGCACCCGGCTGTGCGCTCGCCTGCGGGACGTTCTTGGGCGCGACGAGCTCACCCACCGGCTGCACCTTCCCGTCCGCCTGGAAGCCCCAGTCGAGGATCTTCGCGGCCTCCTTGTAGACCTCGTTGTGCTCGTCCTTCTCCGGGTTCATGACCGTCACCAGCAGCACCTTGCCGTTGCGCTCGGCGACGCCGGTGAAAGTGGCGCCCGCGTTGGTGGTGTTGCCGTTCTTGACGCCCGCGATGCCCGGGTACACCGAGACGTCCGAGTCACCGCTCAACAGCCGGTTGGTGTTCTGGATCTCGAAGGTCCCGCGGACCGACTTGCCTTTCTTCTTCGTCGTCTCGCCCGGGAACTTCGCGCTCACCGTCGAGCAGTACTCCCGGAAGTCCTTCTTCTGCAGCCCGGAGCGCGCGAACAGCGTCAGGTCGTACGCCGACGAGACCTGCCCCGGCTCGTCGTATCCGTCCGGCGTCACCACGCGCGTGTCCAGCGCCTGGAGGTCCTGGGCGTGCGCGTTCATGTCGGAGACGGTCCTGGCGACGCCCCCGTTCATGTGGGACAGGACGTGCACCGCGTCGTTGCCGGAGCGCAGGAAGACACCGAGCCACAGGTCGTGGACCGTGTAGCTCTCGCCCTCCTTTATCCCGACCAGGCTGGAACCGGTGCCCATGCCGGCCAGGTCGGACGCGACGACCTTGTGCTCGGTCGTCTTCGGGAACTTCGGCAGCACGGTGTCCGCGAACAGCATCTTCAGGGTGCTCGCCGGAGGCAGCCGCCAGTGCGCGTTGTGCGAGGCGAGCACCGCGCCCGACTCGGCGTCGCTCACGATCCACGACCGCGCGGTCACGTCCTTCGGCAGCACCGGGACGCCGGACGTCAGATTGACCTGCGTCCCCGCCTGGCCGAGACGGGTACCTCCCACCGACGACATGTCCGCCGGCGGCGTGGCCGTAGGACTCGCGGACGAACTCGGCGTCGTCGTCGGGGTGGGAGTCGGACTCGGGGCCGCGAGGGCGACGGGCGCGGTGAGCGCGAGGGACGACAGGGCGGCGGAAAGCACCAGCAGGGGTCGCCTGATGGTCTGCAGTGGAGCGGGCACGGACGAGAACGTACATGCCGGGGGACCCGAAGTCCCGTCACCGGCCCCACCCCGGACACGGGCCCCCGGGGACGACGGCGATACTGGACTCATGAAGCTC
The DNA here is from genome assembly GCF_043200035.1 of Streptomyces sp. NPDC048504. Lineage (NCBI taxonomy): Bacteria > Bacillati > Actinomycetota > Actinomycetes > Kitasatosporales > Streptomycetaceae > Streptomyces > Streptomyces sp. NPDC048504. The sequence continues at coordinate 35,513 of NZ_JBICXA010000014.1, read as the reverse complement.
AGCCGCCCCGTCTCCTGGTTCCTGCTCGCCTTCGGGGTGTGGAGCTGGGTCATCTGGGTCACTTTCGTCAAGAACCTGGTCAAGGACACGAGCGGGCTGGCCTTCGACGACGGCCATCCGACGGCGTACTTCTGGGTGCATCTGACCCTCGCCGTCGTCTCCTTCGTATTGGGGACGGTCATCGGGGGCCTCGGGTTGCGTGGACTGCGCGCACTGCGTGAGACGTCATAAAGAAGTGGCCATCGTCGTCATCGCCCTCGTGGTCCTGGTCGCCGTCGCCGTCGCCGTCCTCGGCGGGCTGCACTGGTACGTCTGGCGCCGCCTCGTCCGCGACACCACGCGCGCGTGGGGCCCCGCCCGCATCACCGGCACGGCCGTGATCGTCGCCGGCCCGGTCCTGATGATCGCGGCCCTGGCCGCCGAGCGCGGTGGCGCGCCCTTCTGGCTCCAGCAAGTCCTGGGCTGGCCCGGCTTCCTGTGGATGGCCTTCGCGATCTACCTCCTGCTGGCCGTCCTCGCGGGCGAGGTCTTACGGCCACTGCTGCGCCGGTTCCTCGAACGGCGTGGGCGGGCCGGGACGGCCGTAGAAGAGCGCGAGGCACCGGCCTTCGCGACGGTCCCCGAAGCGGCCTCTGAGGCGGCGCCTGAAGCGCTGCGGCGGAGTGCTCCGCTCGCCGTTCCCTCCCGCCGTCTCTTCGTCTCCCGTGTCGTCGGGGGCGCGGCCGCCGCCGCGGCCGTCGGGACCGTCGGGTACGGCACCTACGGGGTTCTGCGGGGACCGGGCGTCAAGCGGGTCACCGTGCCGTTGGCCAAGCTGCCGCGGTCCGCGCACGGGTTCAGGATCGCGGTCGTCAGTGACATCCACCTGGGGCCGCTCCTGGGGCGCGGGTTCGCGCAGAAGGTCGTCGACACGATCAACGCGACCCAGCCCGATCTGATCGCGGTCGTCGGAGACCTGGTCGACGGGAGCGTCAAGAACCTGGGGCCCGCGGCGGCTCCCCTGGCTCAACTGCGGGCGCGGCACGGGTCGTTCTTCGTCACCGGTAATCATGAGTACTTCTCCGGTGCCGCCGCCTGGGTCGAGGAAGTGCGGCGACTCGGCATCCACCCCCTGGAGAACGCCCGCACCGAACTGGCCGGATTCGACCTCGCCGGGGTCAACGACCTCCAGGGCGAGAGCGAGGGGCAGGGGCCCGACTTCGGGAAGGCGCTCGGGGACCGTGACACCACGCGCGCGTGCGTGCTGCTCGCGCACCAGCCCGTGCAGATCCACGAGGCCGTGAAGCACGACGTCGACCTCCAGCTCTCCGGGCACACCCACGGTGGCCAGTTGTGGCCCGGCAACTTCGTCGCGGCGGCGGCCAACCCGACGGTCGCGGGCCTGGAGCGGTACGGCGACACCGAGTTGTACGTCAGCCGGGGCGCGGGCGCCTGGGGGCCACCCACGCGCGTGGGGGCGCCGTCGGACATCACGGTCGTCGAACTGGCGTCGAAACAGGCTTAGCCGTCGGCCTGGGGGCACGTTTGCGAACTGGCTGAGAATCGGCTGTGAAACGGGCAATTAACACCCGTCGGTAAGTTCTTTCTCATCTCGGCAGAACCCTCTTCCCCCGGATGAAACTCCTGTGGTTAGGTGATCCGCGCCACTAGGGGAGTGGCATATGCGAGGGGCCCGGGAAGGCCCTTGGGAGGGCACACCGATGCGGTCGGTTCGCATACGGATTCTCGCGACGCTGCTGGTTCTGGCGGCCGTGGGAGTCGGGGGCTGGCAGTTGCTGCCCTCGGACGGGAGCAAGGACAGGACGATCACGGTCGGGACGACGGACGCTGTCACGTCCCTCGACCCGGCCGCCGCGTACGACGCCGGTTCCTGGGCGCTGTACAGCAACGTCTTCCAGTCGCTGATGACGTTCGACTCGGGCGGCACGACACCCGTGCCGGACGCGGCCAAGAGCTGCGCGTTCGTGGGCGGCGGGCTGACGACGTACCGCTGTGTGGTGCGCTCGGGGCTCACCTTCCCGAGCGGGCGCGCGATGACCGCCGAGGACGTGAAGTTCTCCTTCGACCGGGTCAAGAAGATCAACTCCGATGTGGGTCCCTCGTCGTTGCTCTCCACGCTCGGCTCGGTCGACGCCTCCGGGATGACGGTCACCTTCCATCTGTCGTCCCCGGACGCCACGTTCCCGTTCAAGGTGGCCACCGGCGCCGGTGCGATCGTCGACAGCACCAAGTACCCCAAGGACGCCCCGCGCAACGGCTACCAGGTCGACGGCACCGGGCCGTACACCCTGACCACGTATACGAAGGACAAGAAGGCGGTCCTTTCGCCGAACAGCCACTACAAGGGGGCCGTCAAGAACAGCGGCAGCCCGATCGAGCTGCGGTACTACGCCGACTCGGACACGCTGCAGAAGGCGTACAAGGCGAAGCAAGTCCAGGTGGCCACCCGCCAGTTGCCGCCGAAGATGCTCTCCGGGCTCTCCGCGAGCGACCCCAATCAGCGCGTGTCGGAGGCGGACAGCTCCGAGACCCGCAACCTGTACCTCAACACCCGTAAGGGCACACCCCTGCACGACGTCCTCGTCCGGCGGGCCATGGCCTGGCTGATCAACCGCGAACAGCTGGCCGCCACCGTGTACGACGGCACGGTCGACCCGCTGTACTCGCTGATCCCCACCGGCATCGTCGGCCACACGACGTCCTTCTTCGACGACTACCCCTCCCAGAACGTCGAAAAAGCGAAGGCACTCCTCGAAGAGGCCGACGTTTCCGTCCCGGTCCACTTCACGTACGGCTACGGCATCGGGCACGGTTCCGGCAAGGAGGAGGCCGCCGAGCTGAAGAAGCAGCTGGAGGCGAGCGGGCTCTTCAAGGTGGACGTCAAGGGCTACGAGTGGACCGACTTCCAGAAGCGCTGGGCCACCGGCAAGCTGGACGCGTACGCCGTCGGCTGGGTCGCCGACTACCCCGACCCGGACACCTTCGGCTCCCCGCTCGTGGGCACCGGCTCCACCATGAACACCGGCTACAGCAACAAGATCGTCGACCAACTGATCCTCAGCAGCCAGAAGTTCGCCGACCGCAGCCGCGTCGACGACGACTTCCGCGACCTGCAGTCGGACGTGGCCGCGGACGTGCCGCTGATCCCGCTGTGGCAGCGCAAGGAGTACGTGGTGAGCAGCGAGGACGTCGGCGGCATCTCCTATCTCACGGACGGCACCGGTGTGTTCCGGCTGTGGGCGCTGGACTGGATCTGACGCGGTCCCGTGCCGTCGGACGTGATCCCCTTCCGTTGACCTTCGTTCGATCTTCTGTCCGAGTGACGCCGGTGGGCCATCGCACGCAGCACCATGTGACGGAGGTGTGTGGGGTGAGGAGCCGACGTGGTCAGACGCAACGCCTTCCGGCTGCCCCGGCACCCGGCTTCCGTGGGTCTCGCCCGGCGCCGGGTCCGGGACCATCTGGCCGACTGGGGACACCGGAGTGACGATCCGGCGCTCCAGGACGCCGTACTGCTGGTGTCAGAGCTGGCGACCAACGTCGTACGCCACGGGCCGCTCCTGGAGCGGGAGTTCGAGGTGGCGGTGACGGCCCTCGCGGACGGCTCCTGCCTCATAGAGGTGTCGGACGAGGGCCGCCTCGAACCCCGTCTGCGGGTCGTGACGGCCCTGGAGGAGGCCGGCCGGGGCCTGCACCTCGTGGAGGGCATCGCGGCCGCCTGGGGCGTCTGGAGCCGCGGCACACACGGCAAGACGGTGTGGGCCCTGGTCCAGGCCGACACCCCCTGACACAGGCGCTGTTCTACGACGGCACGGGCGTCCGCGTCGGCAGCGTCACCGTCACCGCGAGCCCCTCGCCCGGCGCCGTCCGCACCGCCACGTCGCCTCCGTGCGCCGTGACGACGCCCTGCACGATCGCCAGCCCCAGACCGCTGCCCGCGCCGCCGCCCGCCCGGAAGAAGCGGTCGAAGATGCGCGCCGCGTCGTCCTCGCAGAGCCCGGGACCCTGGTCCGCGACACACAGCCGTACGACCCCGTCCTCGCGCTCCACACCGAGCCGCACCGGCACGTCGGCGGGCGTGTGGGTGCGGACGTTGGTCACCAGGTTGCCGAGTATCTGGCGCAGGCCCGACTCGTCGGCGCGCACCAGGAGGGAGCCGTCGGCGCCGACCGTGACGGGCCGCTCCGGCTGCTGCACCCGCAGGTCCTCGGCGGCGTCGCGCACCAGGCGGCTCAGATCGACGCTGCGGAAGCGCAGTTCGGGCCGCTGGTCCAGGCGGGCCAGCATGAGGAGTTCGTCGACGAGGCGGCCCATGCGGTCCGCCTCCGCGTTCATCCGGTCCCAGGCCCGCTTGCGCTCGTCGGGCTCGGTCAGCATGCCCTTGTCGTACAGCTGGAGGTAGCCGCGTATCGCCGACAGCGGGGTGCGCAGCTCGTGCGAGGCGTCGGCGACGAAGCGGCGCAGCTGGGCCGCCGTACGCTCGCGCGTGCGGTACGCCGACTCCACCTGGTGGAGCATGGAGTTGAGGGCGACCCGCAGCTGCTCGACCTCCTGCGTCGGATGGTGGCTGGAGGGCACGCGCCGGGTCAGATCGCCCTCGGCGATGGCCGTGGAGGTCTCGACCATGTCCTCCAGGGGCAGCATCCGCCGGCGCACGCTCATCATGGTCAGCGCGGCGAGCAGCACGAGCAGCAGGCTGCCGAAGGCGAGGTCCAGCTTGAGGGCCTTGGCCATGGCGTGGTGGAGGCCGCCGGTGGAGGCGGCGATCAGGATGTACGTGCCGTCGGCGAGCCGGGTTCCGATCGCGCGGTACGGGTCGTCGCTCAGCGAGATGTCGCGCGGCGTGCCGTCGGCGGCCAGCGCGGCCGGGTCGCTGAAGAGGGCGGCGAGCGCCCGCTGGTCGGCGGTCGGGGCGAAGCCGGCGATGGTGAGCACCTTGCCCCGGGAGTCGACCGCCGCGAACACCTTGTCCGGGTTCGACGAGGCGGCGTTCTTCTGGGGCATCAGATGGTCGCCGATGCCGGACAGGGTGCTCAGCATGTTGAGCTGCTCCATGGTGAGCTGCGAACCGCTCAGCGAGTCACGGGACTTGTTCAGCTCGGTGTCGACCTGGGCGAGCAGATAGTGCCGCATGCCCATCAGGCTGACGGCGGTGGCCATGACGATGCCGAGCGCCAGCAGCGCGAGGTTGGCCAGGGTCAGCTTGGCGCGCAGGGAGTGGGCCCCGCGCTCGCAGTTCGGCAGCCGGATGTTCATGCGAGCCCGTATCCGACGCCCCGCCGCGTGGTGATCACGGGCGGTCCCAGGGTCTCCAGCTTGCGCCGCAGATAGCTGATGTAGGTCTCGACGACGGTCGACTCCGGCGGGGTGTGCTCGTACTGCCAGACGTGGCGCAGGAGTTGCTCCTTGGGCACGACCCGGCCGCCGTTGCGCACCAGGAAGCGCAGCAGGGCGTACTCGGTGGGGGTCAGCTCGACCGAGCGGCCCGCGCGGTGCACCGAGTACGTCGTCTCGTCCAGCTCCAGGTCGCCGTAGCGCAGGGGCGGGCGCTGGGGGAGGACGTCGGCGGGGCGGGTGCGGCGCAGGACGGCGGTGATGCGGGCGACGACCACGTCGATGTCGAAGGGCTTGGTGATGTAGTCGTCGCCGAAGCCGAGGGCGCCGACGATCTCGGCCGGCGCGTCCCGCGCGGTGAGGAAGACGACCGCCAGGTCCGGCCTGCGGGCGCGCAGTTCGTGCCCCAGGGCGCGGCCGTCGCCGTCCGGGAGCATCACGTCGAGCAGGGCGCAGTCCGGGCGGGTGCGCTCGGCGAGGGCGAGCGCCTCGCGCACGGTGCCCGCGACCATCACCTCGAAGCGGTGGTAGCGCAGCGCGATGGCGAGGACGTCCGCGATGCTCGGTTCGTCCTCCACCACCAGCACGGTTCCTGGAGCCGTCATGCCCCCAGTATCGGCCGGGGTACTGACAGTCGGGCCGGTTCGGTCTTTGGAGTTCCTTGAGAGTCATGGCCGATACGTGTCCACGCGTGCGTGCCGCCGCCAATTCTGTAGCCCAGGACCTGGGGGACCATCCGACCGATCGACCGAGTCAACTCGGTTTCGAATAAGGAGCGTTGAGCGTGGCGGCATTGGCACGGTGGTGCTATCGGCACCGGCTGGTGGTCCTGTTGCTGTGGGTGGGGGCGTTGTTCGGTCTGGGCTTGTCGGCCTCGACGGCCGGGACGGACTACGCGAACGTCTTCTCCCTCCCGGACACGGACTCCAAGAGCGCGTACGACCAGATGGCGAAGGCCTTCCCGAACACCTCGGGCGACACCGACACGGTGGTCTGGAAGGTCGACTCGGGTTCGGTGAAGGACCCGTCCGTACGGTCCCGGATCCAGCCGGCGCTCGACAAGATCGCCGGCATGAAGGGCGTCGGCGGAGTCACCGGCCCCTACTCCGGTGCCCGGGGCGCGGGGCAGATCAGTTCCGACGGGACGATCGCGTACGCGCAGATCACCTTCGCCGAGCAGGCGAACGCCGTCCCCAAGGACCTCGTCCAGAAGGTCGTCGACACCGCTCAGGACGCCGGAGGCAAGGGCCTCCAGGTCGAGCTGGGCGGCCAGGCCGTGCAGCGCGTGGAGGAACCGCCGGGCGGCATAGCCGAAGGGGTCGGCATCCTCGCGGCGGCCGTCGTCCTGTTCCTGGCCTTCGGCTCGTTCTACGCGATGCTGCTCCCGATCGGCATCGCGATCTTCGGCGTCGGCACGGGCCTGTTCTCCACCCAGCTCCTCAGCCACACCACCGACATCCCCGACCTGGCCCCGCTGCTGGCCACCCTGATCGGCCTCGGCGTCGGCATCGACTACGCCCTGTTCATCGTCACCCGCCACCGGCGCGGCGTCCAACGCGGCCTGGATCCCGAGGAGTCGGCGGTCATCGCCCTCAACACCTCGGGGCGCGCGGTGCTGTTCGCGGGCGGCACGGTGTGCATCGCGCTCGCCGGGATGCTGGTGACGAACCTGCGCTTCCTGGACGGCGTCGTCATCGGCACCTCGCTCACGGTGGTCCTGAGCGTGCTCGCGGCCACGACGCTGCTGCCCGCCCTGCTCGGCTTCCTGGGCGTGCGGGTGCTCAGCCGCAAGCAGCGCCGCAAGCTGGCCGCCACCGGGTCCGAGCCGGAGCGCACCGACAACCTCGCGGCACGCTGGTCGGCCGCCGTGCAGAAGCGCCCGCGCCGGATCGCCGTGTTCGCCCTCGTCGTCATGGCCGTCCTCGCCTTCCCCATCCTGTCGCTGCGCCTCGGCGCCACCGACCAGGGCAACGACGACACGTCGACGACCACCAGGCAGGCCTACGACCTGCTCGCCGACGGCTTCGGACCGGGCTTCAACGGCCCCCTCCAGGTGGTCACTTCGGGCGGCGACACCGCCACGCTGGTCGAGGACATCCGGGCGACGAAGGACGTGGCCCAGGTCGCCGCGCTGCCGCCCGCGCACGGCGTGACCGTGATCCAGGTCGTCCCGAAGACCTCACCGCAGTCCGTGGAGACGGACGACCTGATCGACACCCTGCGCGACAAGGTGATACCCGGGGCCGGCGTGAACGGTCACGTCGGCGGCGTGACAGCGATCTCGAAGGACTTCGCGACCGTCACGGGCGACCGCCTCCCGCTCTTCGTCGCGACGATCATCGGCCTGAGCTTCCTGCTGCTCCTGCTCGCGTTCCGCTCGCTCGTGGTGCCGCTGACGGCCGCCCTGATGAACCTCATCGCGGCGGCGGCCTCCTTCGGTGTCCTGGTGGCGATCTTCCAGTGGGGCTGGGGCCTGGACATGCTCGGCCTCGGCAAGGAGGGCCCGATCAACGCCTTCCTGCCGGTCATCATGCTGTCCCTGCTGTTCGGCCTCTCCATGGACTACCAGGTGTTCCTGGTGAGCCGTATGCACGAGGAGTGGGTGCACACCAAGGACAACGCCCGCGCGGTCCGCGTCGGCCTCGCGGAGACCAGCCGCGTCATCAACAGCGCGGCCCTGATCATGGTCTGCGTCTTCCTGGCCTTCGTCCTCAGCGGCAACTCCGGCGCGGCGACGGCGGGCGTCGGCCTGGCCGCCGCGGTCGCCCTCGACGCCTTCATCCTGCGTACGGCCCTGGTACCGGCCGCGATGCACCTGTTGGGCACGTCCAACTGGTGGCTGCCCGGCTGGCTGGACAAGGCGCTGCCGCACCTCGCGGTGGAACCCGCCGAGGAGCCGGTACAGGCCGCTCCAGAAGGCCCGGCGTCGGCTGTCCACGGTTTCGTCCGTACGGCCGAGGGCGAGCCCGTGGAGGGCGCCGCGGTGACGCTCCTGTCGGCGGGCGGACGCCAGCTGGACCGCGTCGAGTCCCTGGCGGACGGCTCGTACATCGTGTCGGTGCCGGGCCCGGGGACCTACCTCCTGGCGACGACGGCCACGTCGTACGGCTCGATCGCCCGCCATGTGGCGGTGACGGACGGTCCGCTGGTCTACGACGTCGAGCTCGCGGAGGGCGAGGTGGACGCCGTCAACTGAGCGTTCAGGGGCGCCCGTTGTCGTCAGGCACGTCGGCGGGCGCCCCGCGCTTCTCCTGCTTCTTCTTCGCCTTCGCCGGATCGGGCAGCCCGTTGGTCATGCCCGGCAGGAAGTCCGTGAACAGCTCGTGCACCTCCAGGACGAGCGGCCGCAGCACCCTGAAGCGCGCGAGTGACACCCCGCGCGCGGTGAGGCGGGCGCCGCGCTCCGCGAGCCGGTAACTCCGCTCGCGGCCCTCGGTCCGGTCGAACACCCAGTACAGGACGAGCCCCATCTGGGAGAGCCACATCAACTCCGGGAGCACGTCCCGCAGTTCCGGCGCCACCTTGGTCTTCGCGCCGAACAGCACCTCCTTGTGGACGCCGATGGCCTGCACACGGGCGTGCTCGCTCTCCGCGGAGAACGGGCTGAGCGGGCTGTCCGGGTCGGCGGCGTTCTTGAAGAACTGCACCGCGAACTCGTGGTACGGCTTCGCGAGGTCGAGCCACACCTGCAGCACGCCCGCGAGCCGCGCCTCCAGATCGGTCTCCCGGTCCAGCACCTCGCGGACCGCGATCCGGTGCTCCTCGGCGAGCCGGTCGTAGAAGCCCTGGATCAGGTGCTCCTTGCCGGCGAAGTAGTAGTACGCGTTGCCGACCGAGACGCCCGCCTCCTTGGCGATCGCCCGCATCGTCGTCTTGTCGTAGCCGTGCTCCTGGAACAGCCGCATGGCCGTCTCCAGGATCAGCGCACGGGTCTGCTCGGACTTCGCGGACCTGGCGGGCGTACCGCCGTCCTCTTCTGGGCTGTCGTTCTTCGCGGGCACGGAAAGAGAGCCTATCCAGTGGGGCAGGAACCGTCGGCGCAGCCCGGCGCGGTGTAGGTCCACCCCTGGTGCGGGTCGTACGACCAGCCGTCCCCCTGCCGGTACACCCCGCCGCCCCACCGCCCGGCGCCCCACTGCGCCCCGCGCCACTTCGCGGCGGCGAGCACGGCGCCCCTGGCGAGGCGGGCCCCGGCCGGGGTGTTCAACCGGTGGGCCAGGGGCCGCTGTTCGCGCAGGGCCCACAGGGTGACGATCCAGGCGGCGGCGCCCCGGTAGACCTGCCCGGAGTCGCCGACGACGGTGACCTCGTCGAGGGTGGCGCGGTGGTCGAGCCCGGGAAAGCGCTGCCGGGCCTCTTCGGAGGACGCCGGTACCAGCTCCAGGGGCACCAGCTGCGGCTGCCGTACGAGCCAGTCGCGCACGAAGGTGCACAGGGAGCAGTCGGCGTCGTAGAGGACGGTGAGCCCGTGGACCGGGACGCGCGAGGCGTCCCGGTCCTGGGTCCCGCCGAGGGCCGGGGCCACCCCCGTCACGCCCCGGCCGTCGGCGGAACCCAGCCCTGCGGCGCGACGGGCGGCACCTGCTCCCGCTCCATGACCCCCCGCCGCCGGATCTTGTTCAGCACGAACACGTTCCCCAGGTGCATCACCCCGAGCACCAGCAGCACCACGCCCACCTTCTTCGACAGGGCTTCGAAGATGCCCCGGGTGTCGTCGATGGTGCCGTCGCCGCTGAGGTACAGGGCGACGAACCCGAGGTTGACGAGGTAGAAGCCCACCACCAGGAGGTGGTTCACGGCCTCCGCGAGTTTTTCGTTCCCCTGGAGGACGTCGGCGAGGAAGATCCGTCCGTTGCGGCTGAGCGTGCGGGCCACCCAGACGGTGAGTCCGATGCTGACGATGAGATAGATGACGTAGGCGATGACCGTGCGGTCCATGCGCCTCCCCCTTCTTGAACACGTTCAAAAGTGCCGACAGGAAGAACTGTAGGAGCATTTTTGAACGTGTTCAACTTGGCTGCGCTGGGACCTGCGTCACACCCGCCGCGCCAACTCCGGCCGCTTCGAGTAGTCGGTGAACCCGATGACGTTGCCCCAGGGGTCGGCGATCTCGACGGTCCACCCGGTGGCCACGGAGAACGGCGGATCGAGCAGCGCGATACCGGCGTCGCCGAGGTGCTGCGCGGCCTTCCGCGCGTCCGGCACCTCCAGCCACACGCGCGGCGAGGGCCACGGCGGCGGCCGGTGCCCCAGCCCCTCCTCCAGGCGCAGCAGGACCCCGGGTGTCTCTCCGCCGACCTTCAGGATCGCGATACCGGCCTCGTCGAGCCGGAACCCGACGGTGAACCCGGCACGTTCGTAGAAGGGGACCGCCTCGGCGAGGTCCCCTACGGGGAGGAGGACGTTGTCGAAGCCGAGCAGTTCGTACGACTCTTCATCTGACATGCCGTCAGATTAGAGCGATGATCGGCGCAGGCCCGGGATTGTCGGCGGCTTCAGTACTCTTCAGGCTGAATGCGGGAGGGGGAGCAGGTGGGCCGTGTGCGAACTGTCGTTGGGCTGCTGGCGGTTGTGGTCGGCACGGCGTGGTTGCTCGGAGGCCCCGAGGCGCTGCGGTCCGGAGCGCGAGTGGCGCTGGTGTCGGCCCCGTACCTTCTGATGACGTTCGCGGCGGTACTCATCGTCCGCACGGCTCTCCCGAAGGGGGCGGCGCTCGGCCCCCTCGTCCTGCTCGTGGGTGGTGGGCTGTGGGCTCTGGCCGGACAGGGTGGGCTGAGCGATGTGTGGCAGAGCAGGGTGGTGCCGCTTGCGGTGATCGCTCTGGGGGCCCTGATCGCGCTCAGCCGTTCGGGCGGGGTCGCTGACGATGTGGTGATCCCGATACGGCGGTACGGGAGCCTCTTCGTTCCCGCGCACGCGAAGTTGCTTCCGTCTGAGGGTGGTGTTCGGCGTATCGTCGTCCGGGCGATCTTCGGGTCACTGCGTGTCGATCTGTCGGAGGCGGTGTTTCCGCAGGACGACGAGGCGCGGGGTGTGCTGTACGCGGATGTGACCGTGCTGTTCGGGCGGGTCGAGTTCGTGCTCGGGGAGGGCTGTGCGGTGGTCCTGGCTGGTGAAATCCATACGTTCGGCACGTCCCTGACCGAACGGGTCCCTGTCTTCGGTGGTCTGGGCGCGTACAACCGGACGTCCTCGACGTTCAATCGGCGTCTGGAGGTCAGCCTGGTTGGCGCCGGCGGAGCGGTCCAGCTGGACCCCGCGTAACACTGGGTCAGGGCGTGGGCGGGTTCGCTCCGGGATGTTTCAACGGCTCGCTCTTGAGCTTGGGGTGGTCGGCGAGCGGCGCATTGTCGTTCAAGAACTCAGTGATCCGCTGATTCAGTTCCCGCTCGGCGGCCGCGTCCGTCGGCAGTTCATAGTGCAGAGCTGCCGCCAAATCGAAGCGGTGCACGTCGAAAACAGCCTTCATCAGGTGTTCGTGATCCTGTGCCGCTCGTTGAGCCCCCCGGTACGCCGCGGCTGACGCCACCATTGCCACAGGTATCACCAGTGTCCACCAGTTCATGCGGAGGATCAGCGGCGAGGCTGCCAGCGACACCGCTCCGAACGCCAAGCACAGTGATGAAGTGATGGAGATGAGGTCCAACTGTTCCTCGATGGCCTGGCGGAACTCCGGCGCCACGGAAGGGTAGATACGTCGGTATGCGTTCAGTACGTCAAGCCCGTAGCGGCGCCCCGTCCGTTCTTCCACGTTCTTCAGGATGTTGCCAAGCGCGGTGGGCATGAGGTGGTTGTCGTCCGGGGGGTACTTGGCCTTCGTGCGTTCGGCCCGGTCCTTGATGCGAGCCTCGCGGGCCAATACCCGGTCCAGACGGGCGAGTTGGGCGAGCGATGGGTTGTCCGGCGGTTCGACGACGTCGATTCCTTCCGCGAGGGTGATCGCCTGATCGCGGCGTCGCCTGTGCCTTTCCACGGCGATTGGACGCACCCTTCCCCGCAGGGTTCCCGCAGGCCAGTAGCCTTCCAGTAATTGCACGAGCGCGATTTCGAAAGGCCGTAGCAGCACCCCGCCCAGGAAAGCGACCACAGCGCCGAAACCGAGGGTGACGAACTTGTGGTCGGCGGGCAGAGCGTCTCCCAAGTCCATGCTTCTCCCCGGCTCATAGGCATGGGCCCCCGCGAGGACGGTGACAGCTGTGATGACGATGGCACCCGGGAGCACGCTCAGCAGGCTGAACCGGTCGCCTCCGAGTGCTCTCGTCCCCGCCTGGGCGAGCCCGCCAAGCACGATGCCTCCTCGTTACCTCGGTGCCACGGCCAACACGGTCTCGCCGGAACGTCCTTTGTGCCTGAAGCCGTCGCATAGAGCATGTGCGCGGGGTGATCGTTCCCGTAGAGGTCGCTTGCGACAAGTGCGGGTCCGGCAGACGTAGATCCAGAGCCCATCGGAGGCGCGCGCTACGTCGGGAACGCCGGGAGGGGTCGGCACGCACACGGGGTGACGTGGGCCGTGGTCGGGGCATCCCGGCGGCGTGGGTTTCTCGGCCGACTGCCGGGTCAACTGAAGTTCGCAGCCTTCGGTCAGACACAGGTAGACCCACTCCCCGGACTCGGGCTCCCCCTCGGCGCTGATTCTCACCCTGCGCTCGCCGCTTGGATAGGCGGCGAGGACACGGCTCAGAACGAGAAGTCGCCCGCGCACCCCCATCGCTCCCCCCAAGCCCGGTGTCCGTCGAGTATGCGCTCAACTCCCCGTCCCGCACACCATGTACACGACGAGGGCCCCGCTCCCACCCGGGAACGGGGCCCTCGCACACGTACGGCCAAGAACCTCAGAAGCGCCGCGTGATCAGCGCCCGCTTCACTTCCTGGATCGCCTTCGTGACCTCGATGCCGCGCGGGCACGCGTCCGTGCAGTTGAAGGTCGTGCGGCAACGCCACACGCCGTCACGGTCGTTGAGGATCTCCAGGCGCTGCTCGCCCGCCTCGTCACGCGAGTCGAAGATGAAGCGGTGGGCGTTGACGATGGCGGCCGGGCCGAAGTACTGGCCGTCGTTCCAGAAGACCGGGCACGAGGACGTGCACGCGGCGCACAGGATGCACTTCGTGGTGTCGTCGAAGCGCTCGCGGTCCTCGGCCGACTGGAGGCGTTCCCGGGTCGGCTCGTTCGTGTCCTTCGTGATGAGGAAGGGCATGACGTCTCGGTACGCCTGGAAGAACGGGTCCATGTCGACGACCAGGTCCTTCAGGACCGTCAGACCCTTGATCGGCTCGACCGTGATCGGCTTCTCGGGGTTGAGGTCCTTGATCAGGGTCTTGCAGGCGAGACGGTTCTTGCCGTTGATCCGCATCGCGTCCGAACCGCAGATGCCGTGCGCGCACGAGCGGCGGAAGGTCAGCGTGCCGTCGATGTCCCACTTGATCTTGTGGAGACCGTCGAGGACGCGCTCCTTGGGGTCGATCTCCAGCTGGAAGTCTTCCCAGACCGCCTCCGCCGAGACCTCGGAGTTGAAGCGGCGGACCCGGAAGGTGACCGTGATGTAGGGGGAGTCGGCGAAGCCGGGCTCGGGCTGGCCGGCCGCTTCCGCCTTGTCCAGAACAGGGGTAGCCATCAGTACTTACGCTCCATCGGCTGGTAGCGGGTCTGGACGACCGGCTTGTAGTCGAGACGGATGGACTCGGTGCCGTCGTCGCCGACCTCGCGGTACGCCATGGTGTGGCGCATGAAGTTGACGTCGTCGCGGTTCGGGTAGTCCTCGCGGTAGTGACCGCCGCGGGACTCCTTGCGGGCGAGCGCCGAGACCGCCATGACCTCGGCGAGGTCGAGCAGGTTGCCCAGCTCGATGGCCTCAAGGAGGTCGGTGTTGAACCGGCGGCCCTTGTCCTGGATCGAGACGTTGCGGTAGCGCTCGCGCAGCTCCGCGATCTTCTCGACAGCCGTCTTGATGGTCTGCTCGGTGCGGAACACCATGACGTTCGCGTCCATGGTCTCCTGCAGCTCGCGGCGGATGACCGCCACGCGCTCGGTGCCCGTGGAGTTGCGCAGGTGCTCGACCTGGTCGATGACCTGCTGCGCCGGGTCCTCGGGCAGCTCGACGTACGACGCCTTCTGGCTGTACTCCGCCGCCGCGATGCCCGCCCGGCGCCCGAACACGTTGATGTCCAGGAGGGAGTTGGTGCCGAGGCGGTTCGCGCCGTGCACGGAGACGCAGGCGACCTCGCCGGCCGCGTACAGGCCCGGGACGACGGTGGTGTTGTCGGTGAGGACCTCACCCTCGACGTTCGTCGGGATGCCGCCCATCGCGTAGTGCGCGGTGGGCTGGATCGGGATCGGGTCCGTGTACGGCTCGATACCGAGGTAGGTGCGCGCGAACTCCGTGATGTCGGGCAGCTTGGCGTCCAGCTGCTCCGGCGGGAGGTGCGTCAGGTCCAGGTACACGTGGTCGCCCTCGGGACCGCAGCCGCGGCCCTCCCGGATCTCCGTGTAGATGGAGCGCGAGACGACGTCACGGGACGCCAGGTCCTTCATGACCGGCGCGTACTTCTCCATGAAGCGCTCGCCGTCCTTGTTGCGGAGGATGCCGCCCTCACCGCGGGCGCCCTCCGTCAGCAGGATGCCCATGCGCCAGATGCCGGTCGGGTGGAACTGGAAGAACTCCATGTCCTCCAGCGGCAGCCCGCGCCGGTACACGGCGGCCTGGCCGTCGCCGGTCAGGGTGTGCGCGTTCGACGTCACCTTGAAGAACTTGCCGCAGCCGCCGGACGCGTAGATCACGGCCTTCGCCTGGAAGACGTGGATCTCGCCGGTCGCCAGCTCGTACGCGACGACGCCCACCGACGTCTTCACGCCGTCGACGTCGGCGATCAGCTGGTCGAGGACGTAGAACTCGTTGAAGAACTCCACGCCCTCCTTCACGCAGTTCTGGTACAGCGTCTGGAGGATCATGTGGCCGGTGCGGTCGGCCGCGTAGCAGGACCGGCGGACCGGGGCCTCGCCGTGGTTACGGCTGTGACCGCCGAAGCGGCGCTGGTCGATCGTGCCGTTCGGCGTGCGGTTGAACGGCAGGCCCATCTTCTCCAGGTCGAGGACGGAGTCGATGGCCTCCTTCGCCAGGATCTCGGCGGCGTCCTGGTCGACCAGGTAGTCGCCGCCCTTGATCGTGTCGAAGGTGTGCCACTCCCAGTTGTCCTCCTCCACGTTGGCGAGCGCGGCGGCCATACCGCCCTGCGCCGCGCCCGTGTGGGAGCGGGTGGGGTAGAGCTTCGTCAGGACCGCGGTGCGGCTGCGCTTCGTCGACTCGATCGCGGCGCGCATACCGGCGCCGCCGGCGCCGACGATGACGGTGTCGTATTTGTGGATCTTCATCAGAATTCCTCAGTCCCTCAGCCCGGTGGCCTAGCGGATGTTCGGGTCGAAGGTGAAGATCACCAGCGTGCCCAGCAGGATGGTGAACACCGTGGCGGTGTAGAGCAGGCCCTTGAGCCACAGCCGGGTGTTCGCGCGCTCCGCGTAGTCGTTGATGACCGTGCGCAGGCCGTTGGCGCCGTGCAGCATCGCCAGCCAGAGCATCAGCAGGTCCCAGACCTGCCAGAACGGCGAGGCCCAGCGGCCCGCCACGAAGGCGAAGCCGATCTTGGAGACACCGCCGTCCAGCACGAGCTGGATCAGCAGGTGGCCGAGGACCAGGACGACCAGCACGACACCGGACAGGCGCATGAAGAGCCAGCCGTACATCTCGAAGTTGCCCCGGGTCGACTTCGGGGTCTTCTTGGTGCGCTTGCGGGGGGCCTCGATGAGGGGCGCGGGGTTGTCCACGGTGTAGACGGACGCGCTCTCCACGGGGCCGATGCCCGACGCTGCGGTTTCAGTCGTAGACATCTGTGTCAGCTCCCGAAGAGAACACGAGCGGCGTGGCCGAGCACGGGGTAGATCGCCCCGATCATCAGCACCAGCCACAGGCCGACGACGGACCAGAGCATCTGCTTCTGGTAGCGCGGGCCCTTCGACCAGAAGTCGACGGCGATGACGCGCAGGCCGTTGAGGGCGTGGAACAGGATGGCGGCGACGAGGCCGTACTCCAGCAGACCCACGATCGGCGTCTTGTAGGTGGCTACGACCTTGTCGTAGTCCTCGGGGGAGACACGCACGAGAGCGGTGTCCAGCACGTGTACGAACAGGAAGAAGAAGATGAGGACGCCGGTGACTCGATGAGCCACCCAGGACCACATTCCTTCCCGGCCGCGGTACAGCGTTCCAGCCGGCACGGAAGAACCCTCCGGGAGCGGGGATTTAGGGCCGCGCCGGCTTCTCTGTCGGTCGGGCCCGGCCGGGTACGGTCCACCGGCCCTCAGCATCGTATCCAGGCGCTGACGCGGGTCTTACGGCGGGCCTGCTGGTGTGATCAAAATGGCACCCAAAGGTGCACGTACGGGCTAGTTTCGGGCGGCTAGTGGGGTGGGGGATTGTGTTGAATGCCGGGTGCGGGTCGGTTGTGGCTGGTCGCGCCCCGCGGCGGAGCCGCAAATGTCACAGCCCCGCGCCCCTAAAAGCGTCCAGCAAGCGTCCTCTTGCAAGGCGCCGGAGTTCCTCTGCCACCACTACCCGTTCCTCCTCCGGGTCGTTCGTCAATCGTGACCGGATGCCTGCCAGTACGTGGTCCATGACCTCGTCCGGGGCAATGCCGTCCACGCAGATGACGAACACGTGGCCGAAGCGGGCCTCGTACGCCGCGTGGGCCGCGTCCAGGGCCATGTGGGCGGCCTCGTAGGTGTCGTCCGGCAGGACCGGCAGCGACTCGCCGGCCAATGCCTCCGCCAGATCCCCCGCCGTCAGGTCGTACGACGCCTCGTCGGATGCGGCGAGTAGGGAGTCGAGGTCGGGGTAGGGGCGGTGGTCGGTGAGGCGGTGGGACCAGTGGAGGCTGTGGAGGCAGGTGAGGAGGGTGCGGCGGGCGTTCTCGGGGGACGCGGCGTTGAACCCCGCGAGCGCATTCGGGGACGGCGAGGTGCGGGACTGCTCGGGCAGCGCCGGTATGGCCACGCGGCCGGGGAGGTGGGGGAGGCGGTGCGCAGGCAGGGTGGATCCTCGCGTCACGGACGGTGCGGCAGGGGATGCGGTGCTGAAGAGTGAGAAGTGCGTCACCACGTTATCGGGAGTGGTCATGAGGTGTCCGACAGATGCCCGAATTTCACCCGGACGGGAGAGTTTCGGAACGCGTGGTGGACACCCGCGATCCACCCGGGGCCGTAGGTTGGCGCCGTGAGCCAGCACAGGCGCCGCTCGTCGGCGAAGCAGGTGAAGCAGACCAAGCAGAGGCGCGGGCTGATCGCCGCCGCCGCTGCCACCGCGGTGGTCGCGGGCGGGGTGGGCCTCGGGCTGTGGGCCGCGTCCGGGGACGAGGGGGGTTCCGGGGGTGCGGCGGTCGGGTCCGCCGACGAGACCTCCGCCGCCTCGCGCGGCGCGGCCTCCCGTTCCGCGTCCCCGACGCCGAGTCCGAGTCCGACCCGGTCGTATCCCTTGTCGCGGACGCCCCGCACCATTCCCGCCGTGCGGTCCCACACCCCCGCGCGCGGTCCCGGCTGGCGGCCCGCCAAGGGGAACCGGGTCGTCGTCGAGGACGCCGATCTCGTCGACGAGGGGCGGCTGATCGCCAGGGAGCTGGGGCTGACGTACGGCGGCGAGTCGAGCGACGTGCGCGCCGGGGACGTACGGCTGGCGCTGAACGACGACGAGGGCGCGAACCCGGAGTCGTACGCGATGACCGTGCGCGGCGGGCGGGTCAACATCAGCGGGCCCTCGGACGCCGGGGTGTTCTACGGCACCCGGACGCTCAAGCAGGAAGTGCACGGGGGCGGTACGGCGCCGGAGGGCGTCGTGCACGACCAACCGGCCAAGCCGCGGCGCGGGTTCATGCTGGACATCGCGCGCAAGCCGTTCACCGCGGCCTGGATCGAGGACCGGGTGCGGGAGTTGGGCGACCTCAAGTTCAACGAACTGGGGCTGCACTTCTCCGACGACCAGGGCTTTCGGATCGAGTCCACCAGCCACCCGGAAGTCGTGTCGAAGGATCACCTCACCAAGGCGCAGGTCAAGCAGATCGTCGATCTCGCGGCCAGCCGGCACATCACCGTCGTGCCCGAGATCGACTCGCCGGGGCACCTCGGTGCGGTGCTCGCCGCCCATCCGGATCTTCAGCTGCGGAACGTGTCGGGTGTCGCCACGCGCGGTGCGATCGACATCTCCAAGGACGCGTCCGCCGCGGTCGTCGACGAACTCCTCGACGAGTACGCCGGGTTGTTCCCCGGTGACCAGTGGCACCTCGGCGGCGACGAGTACCAGGCGCTGACCGTCGCCAACCCCCAGGCGTCGTTCCCTCAGTTGGCGGCCGAGGCCACGAAGGCCTACGGCTCCGGCGGCACCGTCGCCGACCTCACCACCGGCTGGCTCAACGACCGCGCCGACACCGTCCGCAACCACGACCGCACGATGCGGGTGTGGAACGACGGCTTCCTCAAGGGGACTTCGGTGGCGGCGGCCAAGGACCTCCAAGTCGCGTACTGGACGGGCAAGGAGATCGGCGCCCGGCAGCCCGTCGCGTATCTGAGCGCGGGGCGCAAGGTCCTCAACTACAACGACGAGTACCTGTACTACGTCCTCGGCGAGCCGCAGACCTTCGTCTATCCGACGGGACGGCGGATCTACGAACAGTGGACCCCGCGCGTGCTGCGCGGCACTACGGCGGTCCCGGCGAAGTACGACGGCCAGATCCTCGGCGGGTCGTTCGCGGTCTGGTGCGACCTCGCCAACTCGCAGACGCAGAACCAGGTCGCGGCGGGTATTCGTATGCCGCTGCGGGCCACGGTCCAGAAGCTGTGGGACCCGGGGACGCCCGCGTTGACCTGGACGCAGTTCAAGTCCCTTGCGGACAAGGTGGGTTGAGCGGGGCGGTTGGCGCGGCTGGGCAGCCGCTGGACTTCCGGGATCGGCGGATCGTATGTTCCCCCTCCTGTTCACACTCGGGGGGTTGCCGCATCGTGTCCGTTCCCGCGCCTGGTCCCATACCCGGGCCCGTGCCCTGTCTGCGTTCGCCGATCGGCCTTGGCCGGGCCGCCGCCGCGCTGCTCGGGCTTCTCATCGCCGTCAATCTGTTCGCCGTCTACGCCGATCTTGCCCTGTACGACGTGACAGGCGACCTAATGAACGGCTCGGTCGGCGGTGCCGTGTTCCGGCGTGCGGACTCCGTGCAGTCGCTCCACGCGGTGGCCGGCCACGTCCGGGCGGTTTCGAGCGTGGTGTGCGCCGTCGTGTACCTGTGCTGGTTCGTGCGGGTGCGGGGCAATGCCGGGGTGTTCGATCCGGCCGAGCAGAGTATGCAGCCCTGGTGGGCTGTCGGCGGGTGGTTCGTGCCGTTCCTGAACTTCTGGTATCCGCGCCGGATTGCCCTCGAAGTCTGGGACGCCAGCAGCCCCGCGGGCACGCGTAGGTCGCACGCGCTGGTCAACATCTGGTGGACGCTGTGGACCCTCTCGCTCCTCGTCGGCTGGCTGGGTGGCCTGGACTTCGGGAAATCCGCCACGGCCGACGAGATCCACACGGCCACCTTCCTGGCGATGTTCGTCGACGTCGCCCGCATCGCGGCCGGCGTGCCCGCGATCCTCGTCGTCCTGCGCCTGACCCGCATGCAGCACGAGAAGGCGCTGGCGAGGGCGGGCGTTCCGGCCGGGGCCTGAGGGATCCTGTTCCGTTGGCCGAAAACCTGTTCTTCCGTTTTCCCTGCCTGCTCGGGGGTGTCCCGTGTGACACTCCCGGGGTGGAGCACGCAGTCAGGGGAAACGCGGGCTCCATAGGGGAGGGGCCCCGCCGAGGGAGGTCTGGATGAGTCTGGTGGAACTGATCGCGCAGGCCGACGAACGCGCGCTGGCTGCCAGTGGACTGGCTTGTTTGGATCGGTGCGTGCCGCTGCTGGGCGGTGACGACGAGGTGCTGCGCCCGCTGTGGACCAGCCTCGCGGAGGGCGCCGCGGGGGAGGCGTGGGGCGAGTCCCTGGAGCAGGCCCGCGCCAAGCTCCCGGCCCTCTTCGAGGAACCCGGTGAGGATCGCGCCGTTCAACTCGCCCGGCAGATGCTCGCGACCGCACCGGCCGAACCGGTGGGCACTCCGGTACGGGAGTGGGCCGACGCCTGCTCGGTCGCCTCGCTGCGGATCCACCGGCTCCTGGAGGTCATGGCCCCCGCCGGCGACGCGGACGGCGCCGATGACATCGACTCCCGCCGTGAAGGTCGTACGGACGGAATGTCACCCCTGGTCGCCGCCGAACTGCGGCGCCAGATCAGCGTCCTTGAGCTGCTCGCCGGAACCGGGACCGGAACCGGCGGCGGACTGCGCCAGGTGCTCGCGGTGTCGACGGAGGGGCGCCGGGTGCTCCGCGCGGTCGTCTCGCGCCGGGCGCGCGGCCGGAGTTGAGAACGGGAGCGCATCGGGACCTTGTGACCGTCGTGCGGCGGAGGTGGGTCGGTCCTGCGCCGGTCCGCGGAAATGTCCGGATCGGGATGCCGGAACACCGTCCCACCATGCTTTTCCTGGTGCGATGACACACGTGATGACAGCGCGGGAGCACCGGCCCTCCGCCGCCACCCGGCCCGTGCGGTGGGCGGCGGACGCGGTGGCGACGATGCGCGAGGGGGCCCGGGTCCGTCTCGACTACTCGGCGCAGAGCCTGTGGCGGGTCGACCGGATGATCGAGGAGATACGGCGGGACGGGGCGCCGTTCGCCGCCGTCGAGAGCGAGTTGCGCGGGTTCGGGGCGTACGCCGGTGAGGTGATCGCGCGGCAGACCGGCGGGGAGTGGTGGGCGACCGGGGGTGAGCACTGGCTGCGTACTCCGGAGGGGCGGCTGTGGGACCCCATCGACGAGGCGCGGCGGTGTTTCGGCGGACACGGGTCGCTGCGCCTGCTGTGCCGGGACGCGGTGAACGGCGTGCGCCGGTAGGGGAGTTCGGCCTCCCCCTCCCGCACTCGGCACGCGGCGGGTCGCGGTCGGCAAAATCGGCGTAATAAGAGACGGTAGCGTTCCCAAGGGGCCGGGTGCGGGAGGACGATGAGGACGTTCGCCGGACCCGGGGAGGATCCATGGCCGAGAACCGTCGTTGGTGGGCGCTGGTCGTCATCGCGCTCGCGCAGTTGATGGTCGTCCTCGACATGACCATCGTCAACATCGCACTGCCGTCCGCCCAGACCGACCTCGGCATGTCGGACGGCAACCGGCAGTGGGTCATCACCGCCTACACGCTCGCCTTCGGCGGGCTGTTGCTGCTCGGCGGCCGGATCGCCGACCTCGCCGGGCGCAAGAACACCTTCATGATCGGGCTGATCGGCTTCGCCGCCGCCTCCGCGCTCGGCGGTGCCGCCGCCAACCAGGGCATGCTGTTCGGCGCCCGAGCACTGCAAGGTGTCTTCGCCGCCCTGCTGGCCCCCTCCGCGCTGTCGCTGCTCACGACGACGTTCACCGACCCGAAGGACCGCAGCAAGGCCTTCGGTGTGTTCGGCGCAATTGTCGGCGCGGGCGCGGCCGTCGGGCTGCTGGCCGGCGGGTTTCTCACCCAGTACCTGGACTGGCGCTGGTGTCTGTACGTCAACGTGCCCATCGCGCTGGTCGCGTTCGCCGGTGCCTGGGTCCTGCTCAGCGACAGCTCCCGGCACCCGGACGCCCACCTCGACATACCCGGCGCGCTCCTCGGCTCCCTCGGCATGCTGACGCTGGTGTACGGCTTCTCCGAGGCGGAGTCGCGGAGTTGGGGCGACGGGCTGGTCCTGACCCTGCTCGCCGCCGGGGTCGTCCTGCTCGGCGCCTTCGGGTTCTGGCAGACCCGGGCGAAGGTTCCGCTGCTGCCGATGTCGGTGGTGAAGGACCGTCAGCGGGTCGGCGCGTTCCTGACCATCCTGTTCGTCACCATCGGCATGTTCGGCGTGTTCCTCTTCCTCACCTACTACATGCAGCGCGTCCTCGGATACTCGCCGGTCAAGACGGGCGTCGCCTATCTCCCCATCACCGTCGGCATGATCACCGGCTCGACCCAGGTCGCGGCCCGGCTGCTGCACCGGGTCCCGCCGCGCACCCTGATGGTCCCCGGTCTCCTGATCGCGGCGGGCGCGCTCGCGCTGATCGCGCAGGTCGGGGTGGAGCCCGCGTACGCCACGTACATCCTGCCCGGCATGCTGATGCTCGGCCTCGGCATGGGGACGGCGATGATGACCTCGGTCTCCCTGGCCACCGGAGGCGTCGCACCCCGCGACTCCGGCGCGGCCTCCGCCACCTTCAACACGGCCCAGCAGGTGGGCGGTTCGATCGGTACGGCCCTCCTCAACACGATCGCCGCCACGGTCACCACCCGCTACGCCACCGCCCACGCGGGCCCCGGCGTGAACAAGCGGCTGCTGGAGGCGAAGGCCGCCGTGCACGGCTTCAACGTCGCCACCTGGTGGGCGATGGCCTCGATTCTGCTCGCCGCCCTCATCGCGGGCGTCCTGGTGAACGCTGACCGGGTGCCCACACCGGGCGCGGTGGCGAAGGAGACCCCGCAGCAGCCGGTGGAGACCTCCATCTAGACCTACGGCCTCCATGGTTTCGCAGTCCCAACCAGCCCTACGACTCCTGCACTTGACCCCGCTCGAAGTAGGCGACGAGTTCCGGATCGAGGGGCGGCACCTCGCGCGGGGTGCCGCCGTCCCGCAGTGACTCGGTGGCCCCGGACCCCGCGGCCACCGCCATGCGCGCGGCGACGGGCGAGGTGTCGGTGCGCGCGCCGTGCCGTACGAACCGCAGGAACTCGTCGATCAACAGCGGGTCGGCGCCGCCGTGTTCGCCGTCCTGCTCGGTGTCCGGGACCCGGTACTCGGCGTCGGCGTGCTCCCGGTGTCCCGAGCGGCGGCTGTTCCAGACCTTCACCACCGCGCCGGGCCCGTCGCCGAAGTTCTCCAGCCGGCCCGCGTCGCCGATGACGGTGTAGTTGCGCCAGTAGTCCGGGGTGAAGTGGCACTGCTGGTAGGCGGCCAACACCCCGTTGTCCAGGCGCATGTTGACCAGCGACACGTCCTCGACGTCGATGACCGGGTTGAGCGCCCGCTGGGTGTGCGGCGGCCAGTGTCCGTCCTTGGTGTACCAGTCGGCGGTCTTCGGCTCGCCGGGTGCGCGCCGGTGCGGGAGGCCGCCGTAGACCAACAGGTCGCCGAACGCCTGCACTTGGCGGGTGTAGCCGCCGGCCAGCCAGTGGATCACGTCGAGATCGTGGGCCGCCTTCTGGAGCAACAGGCCTGTGCTGTAGCGGCGTTCGGCGTGCCAGTCCTTGAAGTACCAGTCGCCGCCGTAGCCGACGAAGTGCCGTACCCACACCGTCTTCACGGTGCCGATCGCGCCGGCCTCGACGAGGTCGCGCATCAGGCGGATCACCGGCATGTGGCGCATGTTGTGGCCGACGTAGAGGCGGGTGCCGGTCTCGTGGGCCGTACGCAGGACGTGGTCGCAGCGTTCGACGGTGATGTCGAGCGGCTTCTCGACGAGGACGGGCCTGCCCGCGCGCAGCGCCTCGCAGGCGAGGTCGGCGTGGGTGTGGTCGGGGGTGAGGACGAGGACCGCGTCGACGTGGGGGGACAGGACAACTTCCCGGTGGTCGGCGGTTGTTGACGCACCCGGGAAGTCGCGGGCCGCCGTCTCCCGGGCCGCCGGGTCGGGGTCCGCGAGGGCGGTGACACGGGAGCCCGCGCCGGGGCGGTGGGCGACGCGGGCGAGGCTGCCGCGCAGGCCGTACCCGAGGACACCGATACGGAGGTCGGACATGGGTCTCCTTCGTTCGCGGGGACGCCACGGGCGGACGTACACCGGGGCCAGAGGGACCGTGCCCCGTCGGCGGGCCGGGGATGTGCCGGGCGGGCCGCGGGCTGTGACGTTTCTGTGAGGGGCGGCGCTGATGGCGATGGGGGGTGCGGGGGATCGCCGAGGGGGACCGCCGTGCCCGTACGGATTCTTCGCGCACTCGGTACGGACGAGGACAGTCCTTGGGCCAGACAGGCGAGCCCCGGCGCGGGCACGCGCACGACGGGGAACTGGGCGCGGCCGTCGCGCGGGCCCAGGAGGGCGACGACGGCGCTTTCGCGGTCGCGTACCGGATCGTGCAGCCCGGGCTGCTCGGATATCTGCGCGGGCTCGTCGGCGACGACGCCGAGGACGTGGCGTCCGACGCGTGGCTGGAGATCGCCCGCGACCTGGGCCGGTTCCGCGGCGACGGGGCGGGCTTCCGCGGCTGGACGGCGACCATCGCCCGGCACCGGGCGCTCGACCATCTGCGCAGACAGCGGGTACGTCCGAGACCAGCGACGCTCGAACAGGACGTACTCGAACTGCCGGGCCCGCACAGCACCCACGACCAGGCGCTGGAGTCCCTCTCCACGGAGTACGCGCTCGGCCTGGTGCGGGGGCTGCCGCAGGACCAGGCCGAGGCCGTGCTGCTCCGGGTGGTCGTGGGGCTGGACGGGCCCGGCGCCGCGCGGGTGTTGGGCAAGCGGCCGGGGGCGGTGCGTACGGCCGCCTATCGGGGGCTGAAGCGGCTGGCGCGCGAACTGGGCGTGACGGACGGCGTGACGGAAAGGGATGGAGACGGACATGGCTGAACGCGACACGGGCCTGCCCGGCCTCCCAGGCCTGCTGGGCGCGGCTCTCCGCGAGGGTGATGCGGACGGCGAGGCCGAGCGGCGGGCGGTGGCGGCGTTCCGGGCGGCGCGGGACGCGGGGGTCCAGGCGGCGCCGACGCGGAGGCAGGACGACTGGCGGCCGAGGGGCAGTGGGGCCCTGTAAGGATGTCGCGCTTGCGTCACCCGTGCCCAACCTCCGGGTGACGCACGTCGGTCCACTCGCCCGTCAGCCGACCGGCCTGAACGTCCACATCAGGTTGGTGCTCCGCGTCCACGTCCACTGCTTGGTCCCGGACCCTGCGGGGACCATGCCGCCGCCGTCGAGGACCAGTCCCGTGCCGCGGTTGGCGATCGAGTACAGGCCGGCTCAGCGAACAGGCCTTCGCCGAACTGGCCCCCGTCTCGACCGGCCGGCTCGCGATCACCTGGAGCCTGCTGAGCCCCGACACGTCGGGCACGATCTCGATCCGCTACAAGACCGGGTCAAGCCCCTACTGGTGCGGCATTCAGGCGATCGGCCACCGCAACCCGCTCGCCCGGCTGGAGGTCCGCAGCGGCGGCAGTTGGCGCCGGCTGGCGCGAACCGGCTACAACTACTTCCTCTCCCCGGACGGCAGCGCGTGCGGCGGCGCCATCAGGCTCACCGACATCTACGGACAACAACTCACCGTCGACGGGATCGCGGTGCGGCCCGAAGTCGTGCAGCCCACACGGGTCCAGTTCGCCCGGCACTGACCCGACCGCCCGGTCGGAGTCGAAGCCGTTGCGGGCGAGGGGAGCGTTCACGTTGGACGTCGGCACCCGGTGGTCGCCCAGGTCGGAGCCGTGGACCGCGGAGACGGCCGGGGCCGCCACCCCCCACAGGAGAGGCCCCGGCCGTCGCGCTGTACGGGCCGCGCGGCGGCCCGTACTTTCTACAGCGCCGGGAGTGCGTTTTCTGTCACACCGCGGGCCCGAACCACGTAGTTGCATCTTGTACGGACATGGACGAGGAACAGTTTCAGGTCGTAACGTGCCTTTCGCGCCGGAGTGAGGACGCGACCAACACCATTCGAGGGACCACGTGCTGGGGGACGACGCGGAGCTGACCACCGCGGTGCTTGCGGCACAGGACGGGGACGAGACCGCGTTCCGGACTGTGTACCGCACGGTGCACCCGCGGTTGCTCGGATACGTACGGACGCTGGTAGGCGATCCGGACGCCGAGGACGTCGCGTCCGAGGCCTGGCTGCAGATCGCCCGTGACCTGGACCGGTTCAGCGGGGACGCGGACCGGTTCCGCGGATGGGCGGCCCGGATCGCCCGCAACCGCGCCCTTGACCACATACGGATGCGCGGCCGCCGCCCCGCGACAGTCGCCGACGAGACCGAACTCACCGGCCGCGCCGCCGAGTCCGACACCGCCGGTGAGGCCATCGAGGCCCTGGCCACCGACAACACCCTCTCCCTCATCGCCCAGCTGCCGCAGGACCAGGCCGAGGCCGTCGTCCTGCGGGTGGTCATGGGCCTCGACGCCAAGACCGCCGCGGAGACCCTCGGCAAGCGGCCCGGCGCCGTCCGCACGGCCGCGCACCGCGGGCTGAAACGGCTGGCGGAACTGCTCGGCGGCGACCCGGAATCGGCCGCGGCCCTCGACGCCCTGCCGCCCCAGCGAGACCCGCGCGACCGCGCGGTGACGTCCGCCACTGTGACGCATACGCGTGCGCGGACGCAGAAGGACATGTGATGGCCGACGAGCGCTCTGCTTTTCCGGGGGACACCCCTCGGACCCCCGGCCGATGGCTGGACCGTGAGACCGCCGAGCTGCTGCTGCGCGGCGAGTCCCTGGACGCCGTCGGCCCGGCCGCCCGCGCCCAGGCCGAGCGGCTCGCCAGGACCCTCGGCGCGCTGTCCGTGGAACCCTCGCAGACCAAGGTCGAACTCCCGGGCGAGGAAGCCGCGTTGGCCGCCTTCCGGGCCGCGCGCAACGGCAACGATGTCGAGCGGGCCGCCCTCGCCCGGCGCGGCCGCGGGCCGTCCTCCGACGCCGGTCTCGTCCGGCTCGGGCGGCCGGTCGTCGCGACCGTCCCGGGGCCACGCTGGGGAAGACCCGTACGGGTCGGCCTGACCGCGGCGCTCGCCGTCGGCATGCTCGGCGGGGTCGCGGCCGCCGTCGGCACGGGAGCCCTTCCGACCCCGTTCTACGACGACCCGACGCCCGCCTCCTCCATCTCCGCCGCCGTGACATCGCCCGACCACACCCTCGTCTCGCCCTCGCCGAGCGGCACCGGCGGCCCGGGCACGCCCACGGCGGGCGGCGGCTCCGACGACTCCTCCGGCGAGGCGGCCGGCAGCGGCACGAACCCCACGCCCTCCGCCGGTACCGGTGACGACAAGTCCTTCGGCTCGGGCGGCTGGTGGAAAGGTGTCACCTCGTCCTGCCGTGCCGTGCGCGACGGCAAGCCCCTGGCCCCCGGCCGCAAGCGCACCTTGGAGGACGCGGCGGGCGGCACGTCCCACGTGTGGACGTACTGCAAGGGTCTCCTCCAGCACACCGGCACCGGCACCGGATCCGGCACGGACGACAAGAACGCCGACGGCAAGGGCGGCAGCGGCGGCAGCGGCAGCGGCGACGGGCAGAACGCCGGCGGTCAGGGCGGCGACCAGAACGGTTCGGACGGGCAGGCCGGCGGCCAGGGCGGCGGCGGGAACCTGGCCCCGATCGCCCCGGGCGGCGGCAGCGGCAGCAGTGGTGACGGCAACGGCGGCGGTTACCAGAACAACGGCGCCTCCACCTCCGGCCCCACGGTCTTCACCCCGCTCGCCCGGCACCAGCCGCCGTCCGCCCCGGCCCCGTCGCACACCACCGACACCCGGCAGACCCCGTCGCCGAGCCCGACGTACAGCGTGCTCTGAACCGATCGCGCGCCGCTGACCTGCGCTTTCGCGGTTCGTGGAAATTTCTTCGCGGCAGGTGTGACATTTTCGGCCGTCGTGGCGCAGTACTGAGTGAGCCGACTGGTCATCGGCCAACGCACAGAGCCGGGGTTCCCCCCGTACCTACGGCTCGTGCACACGGCGCGGGTGGGACACGTTCCCCCGGTCCCGCCCGCGCCTCATACACCTACTGGTAAACGACGACCTTGTCGCCGGTCCGCACCTGGGCGAAGAGACTCGCGATCGCCGCCTCGTCCCGTACGTTGACGCAGCCGTGCGAGCCGCCCGCGTAACCCCACATCGAGAAGTCGTACGAGTAGTGCACCGCCTGGCCGCCGCTGAAGAACATCGCGTACGGCATGGGGGAGTGGTAGAGCGTGGACACCCAGTTCCGGGCCTTCCAGTAGACCTGGAACACGCCGTCGCGGGTCGGGGTGTACTGCGCGCCGAACCGTACCGACATAGTCGACACCGTCCGCCCGTCGATCATCCAGCGCAGGGTCCGGCTCGTCTTGTCGATGCACAGGACCCGGCCGGTGAGACAGCGCGGGTCGGGCGCGCCGGCCGGCTGGCCGCCCATCAGGTACAGGTCCCATTTGCCCGGCTCGTGCGTCATCTTCAGCAGCCGTTGCCAGGTGACGCTGTCGGTCTCGCCGGTCTTCGGCAGCCCGCGCTTGCCCTGGAAACCCGCGACGGCCTGCTCGGTGAGGTCGTCGTAGGTCCCGGTCGGCCCGTCGAAGAGCCAGTCGACCTGCCGTAGCCGCGCCTGCAGTTCGCGCACGTCGCCGCCGCTGTCGCCGCGCGACCACAGGACGTTCGCGGCGCGGGCGGTGCTCGGGGAAGCGGAGGACTTCCCGTCACCGGTGCCGCCACCGCTACTGCTCTTGCTGCCGGGAAGCTTGATGTGGACGGGCAGATGGTGCCCGCCGTCCGCGTCGGTGCCCTGCACCGTGCAGCCGCACACCGCCACCAGTGCCGACAGGACCGCCGCGACGGCGATCACTCGCGCCCTGCCCGTAGTACGCCTCCCCATACCCGTAGTACGCATCGCGGACCCCCGTCGTCTCACCGGCCTCGTACCCCGGAGACGTACCCCCGGATGACGGGTCGCGAACGGCGGGGCATCGTGGGGAGCGGAGGTGCCCACCATGGTGCGAGAGTCGGAGTCGGGGCTGCCCGTCGAACCCGTCTACGGTCCCGAGGCCCTCGTCGGCTGGGACCCGGCCGAGGAGCTGGGCGAACCCGGGAAGTACCCCTTCACACGGGGCGTGTACCCGTCCATGTACACGGGACGGCCCTGGACGATGCGCCAGTACGCCGGTTTCGGCACGGCGGCCGAGTCCAACGCCCGCTACCGGCAGCTGATCGCCCACGGCACGACCGGTCTGTCCGTCGCCTTCGACCTGCCCACCCAGATGGGCCACGACTCCGACGCGGCCCTCGCGCACGGCGAGGTCGGCAAGGTGGGCGTGGCCGTCGACTCGGTCGACGACATGCGGGCCCTGTTCGACGGCATCCCCCTCGACCAGGTCTCCACCTCGATGACGATCAACGCCCCCGCCGCCCTCCTCCTGCTGATGTACCAGCTCGTCGGCGAGGAACAGGGCGTACCGGCAGGGCAGTTGACGGGCACCATCCAGAACGACGTACTCAAGGAGTACATCGCTCGCGGGACGTACATCTTCCCGCCGAAGCCCTCGCTGCGGCTGACCGCCGACATCTTCAAGTACTGCGGCGCCGAGATCCCGAAGTGGAACACCATCTCCATCTCCGGCTACCACATGGCGGAGGCCGGCGCCTCGCCCGCGCAGGAGATCGCCTTCACCCTCGCCGACGGCATCGAGTACGTCCGTACGGCGGTCGCGGCCGGCATGGACGTCGACGACTTCGCACCCCGGCTCTCCTTCTTCTTCGTGGCGCGTACGACGATCCTCGAAGAGGTCGCCAAGTTCCGTGCGGCCAGGCGCATGTGGGCCCGGGTGATGCGGGACGAGTTCGGCGCGCGGAACCCGAAGTCCCTGATGCTGCGCTTCCACACCCAGACCGCCGGGGTCCAGCTCACCGCCCAGCAGCCGGAGGTGAACCTCGTCCGGGTCGCCGTCCAGGGGCTGGCCGCGGTGCTCGGCGGCACCCAGTCGCTGCACACGAACTCCTTCGACGAGGCGATCGCGCTGCCGACGGACAAGAGCGCGCGCCTCGCGCTGCGCACCCAGCAGGTGCTGGCCCACGAGACGGACGTGACCGCGACCGTGGACCCCTTCGCGGGGTCCTACGCCGTCGAGACGATGACGGACGACGTCGAGCGGGCCGCGGTCCGACTGATGCGGCGGGTCGAGGAGTTGGGCGGAGCGGTCGGCGCCGTCGAACACGGCTTCCAGAAGGGCGAGATCGAGCGCAACGCCTACCGCATCGCCCAGGAGACCGACTCCGGCGACCGGGTCGTGGTCGGCGTCAACCGCTTCCGCCTGGACGCGGAGGAACCGTACGAGCCCCTCCGCGTCGACCCCGCCATCGAGGCCCGGCAGACCGAACGCCTCGCACGGCTCCGCGCCGAACGGGACCGGAAGGCGGTGGACTCGGCGCTCGCCGCGCTGCGGACGGCGGCGGAGGGCACGGACAACGTGCTGTACCCGATGAAGGAGGCGCTGCGGGCGCGGGCGACGGTGGGGGAGGTGTGCGACGCGCTGCGGGGGGTGTGGGGGACGTATGTGCCGACGGACGCCTTCTGAACCGTCCGCCCCCGTAAAACGCCTTCTGGGCGGCGCGCCCCGCGTGCGACACTCGTTCTCATGTTCGGTGTCATAGACCTTCCCACCTACCTGGCCGGCCTCGTCCTGATCGTCCTGCTGCCCGGGCCCAACTCGCTGTACGTCCTCTCGGTCGCCGCCCGGCGCGGCACCCGGGCCGGGTACACGGCCGCCGCCGGTGTCTGGTGCGGGGACACCGTGCTGATGACGCTCTCCGCGGCCGGGGTCGCCTCGCTGCTCCAGGCCAACGCCCTGCTGTTCGGGATCGTGAAGTACGCGGGGGCCGGCTATCTGACCTGGCTGGCGTTCGGGATGCTGCGGGCCGCGTGGGCGATGTGGCGCAGCCGCAAGGAGCGGGCGGCCATGGAACCGGCTCCCGCCGCGGAGGCGGCCGAGGAACGGCCGTACCGCCGTGCCTTCGTCGTGAGCCTGTTCAACCCGAAGGCGATCCTGTTCTTCGTCGCCTTCTTCGTGCAGTTCGTGTCGGAATCCAACCCGGTCGTGGGCTTCCTGACCTTGGGCGTACTCGCCCAGTTGGTAAGCGTGTTGTACCTGTCCGCGCTCATCTTCGGCGGGTCTCGTCTGGCTGCTGCGTTCCGTCGTCGGAGGACGCTCAGCGCAGGGGCCACCTCGGCCGCCGGGGTGCTCTTCCTGGGGTTCGCCGTCAAGCTGTCTCTGGCAAGCGTGTAGGGGCTGAAATGTCTCAACTTGAAGACGCTGCGGCCCTGTTCGCCCGCATGAGCCTCCAAGACCAGCATGAGGCACTGGGAGCCCTCGGCTTGCCCGAGAGGCTCCCCATGGAGTCCCAGGAGCCCTCCAAGGTCACCCCGTTCTCTGCCCTTGCCAGCACGCCCAGCAGGCGGAAGCGACAGCCACTCACCGTCAAGGCCGTGCGTAGCCCCGAGACGTCCTGAGGTTCTCAGGCCGCAGGATGTATGTACCCGTGCCTTTCCCGGACCGTGTGAGCCCCTGCGCGTCCACCTGCCCGTACCCGACAACGCGAATATTGGCGATGCCGCATAGACGACCCTGAGCGACCCCCGTACGGTCGTGTTCAAGGGCCCCAACTGGGGCCGGACACAAGGGGGTTTCGGCATGGTCCGCGAAGAACTGACCCGCCTTACCGGCAACGGCAACGGTGAGTGCAATCAGAACGACTGCCCCAACGTGTACCGAACCGCAAGCGGCTCCATCATCGTCCAGGGCGACCTGTCCGAGGCTTTCAAGCCTCCGCAGGGTGAGTCCCTGGTAGAGATCCCGGAATCGGTACTCAGGGAGGCTGTTCGTGCTCTTGGATGGTGAAGCGTGGCAAGCCAAGTTCCGGGACTTTCAAAGCGAGGCATGGCGACTTGAGACCCTGCCCGAGTACAGGGTCCCGCAAGAAGAGGAAGAGATCCGGGCTTTTCTAGCGGGCGACCGCATTGACCCCCACACGCACTCGAACTCCTACACCGAAGACCTCAAGAGAGTGCGCCGGGAAGGAAAGAGCAAGGGGCGCGTACACATCGTGACTCGCCCCCTGTCGGCATACCTCCGGTACGAGTTCATGTATTACCGGCCGCACGTATGGGCCGGAGAAGACATTCGAATCATGGACGTGACCGATCGGGAAAATTCTCTGGCGGGTGTCCAAGACTTCTGGATGTTCGACAAAAAGGAAGTCGTCCTCATGAACTATGAGGACGACGGCACGCAGATCGGCCGGGAAGTGTACGAGGGCGACGTGGCGCGGTACCTCGAATATCAGCGCATTGCACTGACCGCGTCGGTACCTTTTGAGGAGTACGTGAAGGGTCTTGACGTTTGAGCCAGAGGAGATGGGGCAGTCCAAGGCGGACCTAGCCGACACTCTCAAGATGCTCCGAAAGCGAGCCGGGATCACACAGACCCGGCTCGCTCGGCTATGCAACATGAGTCAAACAAAGATCAGCAATATCGAAGGAGGGAAACTAACTCCCACTCTAGTTGATGTTGAGCTAATTCTAAGAGCCCTGGACGCACCTCCGGAACTCGTTTCACGAGTCGCAGCCCTGGCGCGCAATGCAAACAGTGAATGGCAAGACGTTTGGAACCAGCGCCGAACCGGTCTAGAGAAGAAGCAGAACGAGCTAGCCGGGTTCGAGCAGTCGTCCACAGAATTCCGGTACTTCCTGCTGTCGATGATTACCGGGCTGCTGGCAACGCCCGAGTATGTGAGAGCGAGTCTCGCCCACATCCCTGGAGATCACAGCAAGGCGATTGCCAAGAAGCTAGAGCGACAGGCGGTTCTATACGATACGTCGAAACGCTTCACGTTCATTCTTACTGAGCAGGCCGTTAGGTGGCCATTCCTACCCTCGGCAGCCATGGCGATGCAGGTTGACCGACTGGCATCGATTTCCTTGCTGCCGAACGTTCACCTCGGGGTCATCCCGCTTGAAGGTCATATGTCGGTAGGGCCGTTGAACACCTTCACCGTATATGACACGCGGATCGTGACCGTCGAGACGCAGACGGGCGCAATGGTATTCAGGGACCACCGGGATGTATCGGCATACCTAGATGAGTTTGCCGTATATGAAGGCTTGGCGTTGTTCGGGGATCAATGCAGGGGACGTCTGTTCGAGTGGGCCGAAAGGTTCCGCTCGTGATTCCTACCCGCCAACGCAAATAAAGATCGTTCGACTGCATGCTTCGCGGCACCATTACATGACAGACGTGGAGCCGAGGGGCGATCGATGCTTGAGGACAAGTCGGAGGCTGAATCCAGTTCCGGGCCAGTAGCGAGGAGCATTCAAGGACTTGAACCTGTTGGTGCCGATGGGTGCATGACGTGCGCCGCACTCGGTCATTCCCGCGAAGTGGCCCGTGAAGCAGGTGTGCCGGACGCTGTGGCGAGTGCCAATCAGCAGATCAGCAACCATCCACACAGCGCCATAGGCCAAGGGAGAGAGCTTCCCGTGGCGACGGTGTGGGGAGTGCCCGTATGAGGCCACCTAGCTACCCGAGCGAAGCCGTCGACCTACCCCTAGACGATTGGCTGTACGAAGCCAAGCCGCGCGAAGGGTGCCACCAGTGCGCGGAGTCCCTTGCTGAATTGACAGCGGCCAAGAAGGCCGGTGACGCCTCCGCACGCTTCGAGGCGGCCCGCAAGATTCGACAATGCGCGCACGGCGGCTAGGTCATGGCGACAGCACCAGAAAAGCCGAGGGCTGGTCGGCGGGGCTACGACAACGGCCGCCCTTCCATTATCGAATGGCTGAACGGCGTATCCGCGATCTGTGGAGAGTGTTTCGGGAGCCGTGAAGTCTGGTGCCCTGCGTGCGGTGGATTCGGTGGATGTGGCATCTGCAACGGCCGGGAAAAAGTCCGGTGCACTCAGTGCGCGGGCGGGCGCCTCTCCGGTTATAGGTTTTGAAGGGGCCTTACCCAATTATTCCGACTCCCCGAATGACGACATAAGAGTACTGGATGGAAACGACGAAAATCCCCCGCACCCTGTAGGGTGCGGGGGATTGAATTCGCGGCCGGCCTGGCTTTAGACGGCCTTCACGATCTGCGCCGAAGCGGCCTCAGCCAGTGAAATTCCAGCAACTCGCATGGTGAGCTTGAAACCCACCTGATCGGAATCAAAGCGAGCGTCTTCGGAAACCTTCACCGAGGCATTGCGACGAATACCGACCATGACGCGCGAGCCATCGGCCACCACCACAGTCTTGGTGGGAAGGAAGGCGCTTGGAAGGATCGGTAGACCCCATGCAGTCGGCGCGGGGGCGTCCACCGGGGAGCCACCTTGATAGGTGCCGGAACCGGCGGCCTTCTCCTTCCTCAATGCAGCAGCCATATCCACGGAAGCCCACACGACCGAGGGAGTTCCGTTCATGGCCTCGATCCGGGCCACGGCGTCGGCCAGATCGTCATAGGTGACGGTCACCTTGCCCGCTCCGAGAGTCGTAGAGACACCCTGCGAAAGAATGCCCTTGATCGGATTGGTCCCCGAACCGGTGAATGCATCAGCATCGAACTTCAGAGAAGCATCGCGGAAAAGGTTGTTCGCAATGGCATTGCGCTGATCAACCGCACTGTCTTCGAGTATCTCGACACTGGCCCACTGGATGCGGCCAATCTTCTTCGCCTCAAACTTAACCTCACCCCAAACCATGTCACCCTCGGGAATGGGCTGCCCCTCTTCGACATAGTCCGTACCGGTCGAAGAGATAAGCTGAGGAACAGAGAAGGTAGCCGAATCGAATGGAACAATGTTCTCGGCAGGAATTCCGCGAAGGAAAGTCGACTTGGCCTTCAGTGCATCGACATACTTCGAAGCGGTCCCGGACGGCACCGTGTAACCGCCGCTACTCGGGATGCCCTCGGCAGTAAGCGCCCGATACTCGCCGAGCGACGGCATGAGAGAACGCCAGGACTCTTCATCCTCGGCTTGGCCGCGACGGCTGGACGGAGTAAGCAGGCCCATTGGAGCGCGAGCGATGAGAGCACGAACCTCGTCCTCGCGGTCACGACGTGCCCGCTCTTCGCGAGCGTCTTCGGCCCGCATTTCCATGTGCTCAAGCGTTTCGGCAACGACGGCACGAGTTTCAGGAGAGCTAGCCGCACCGGGGCTATTAACGGCTGCAAGTATCTCGGTCCGTGCCATGCGCTCTTCAACCGGAATCGAGTTGATGACAGCGGCAATCTCCTTGGCGTCGAGACCACGATTTTCGGCCTCGGCGTTCTCAAAAATCTTACGGAGTTCGACCTTCATTGAGCTTCTTCGAGTTGGCCACCGATCAGGTGATGGCCGGTGAAGCGCAACGAGCGAGGCCCCCGGGCTGTTGATCGAGATGTCTGACGTC
>NZ_JBICXA010000013.1:0-318598 GCF_043200035.1 Streptomyces sp. NPDC048504 | reverse complement strand
CCCCCCCCCCCCCCCCCCCCCCCCCCCCCCCCCCCCCCCCCCCCCCCCCCCCCCCCCCCCCCCCCCCCCCCCCCCCCCCCCCCCCCCCCCCCCCGCTCCCGTTCGTCGGCGGCTGTCGGCTCGTGGGTTATCCCGGCCCGTCCGTGATCACGGGCGCGGGCGCACCCTCGGCGGGGTAAGTGCGGGCCCGGCTGCCGTGCGGGTGCGGTGGGGGTCAGACCTGGGGCGGGACCGGGGCCGTGAAGCTGGGGGCGGAGTTGTAGAAGGGGTCCGTGTCCGAGGTGTCGGTGCTGTCTCCGTGATTGATGGCGAACACGATGGTTGCGATCAACGCGGCGACCGTGAGGACACCGAGGACGGTCCCGATGATGCCCGTGATGAAACCCGCCTGGGCCTGACCGCGGTTCGTGGCCTCGCCCCGGTCGGCCCGCTTCTTGCCCTTGACGCCGAGGATGATCGCGGTGACACCGAGGACGAGGGAGACGATGCCGTAGATGCAGAACAGGCAGCAGGACAGGATGCCCAGCACCATCGCCGCGGTGCCCATGTTGTTCTGCGGGGCCATCGGCATACCGGGCCAGCCGTAGCCCTGCGGGTAACCGGGGTAGCCGTAGCCGTTGGGCATGCCGGGACCGGACGGCATTCCCGGGCCGCCGGGCATTCCGGGACCGGGGCCGTTCGGTGGGCCGGGTTGGGCGTAGCCGCCCGGGGTGTTGGGCTGGCCGTAGCCGGGAGCGCCGTAGGCGGGGAGGCCTGGGGGTGTGCCGGGTGGGCCGTAGCCGGGGGCACCGGGGGCCGCGCCGGGTGCCGCGGAACCAGGCGGGGCGAAGCCCTCGGCCGGCATGGCGGTCACCGTGGCCTGGTTGTGCACGGACGGTGACTGCGGCTGCGGCGGGGGCTGGAGCTGGTCCTGCGGGTGGGGCTGGTGGCCGGGGGTGGGCGGCTGGGCGCCCTTCTCCAGCGATGGCCTGCTCTCCGGCGGTGCCCACGGGTCGCGGTTCGCGCCCGCGCCGGCGTCCGGCTGTGTCTCGTCCCCCACGTTCCGTCCCCGTCCCCGTCGGTCCTTCGTCAGAGCGACCATGCTAGAGCGTTCCGCTGACGGTCCTGCCACCTGGGCTGTCATGGATGACGTCAGCATCGGCGACGCTGGTTCCAGGCGGGGTCGGCCGGCGAGCAGGACGGACGCCGTCGCCGACCAGCGGCACACGGCACCACCACCGAGCCACCGACGCACCTGCGCCCTCGCCCCCTGACCCGGCCCACCCCGATCCTCTAAGGGGCGCGGGGCTGAATCGATATGCGGCTCCGCCGCGTGAGCGCGACCAGCCCCCACGCACCCGCACTCCGCACCCAACCCCAACCACCCCGCCCCGCATCCCCCCATCAACCGCCGAGCAACCCCTGCCCACCGCCTCCCCCACCCAGGCACTCCACGCCCCCTCCCCCACCCCGGCCTACGATGATCCCGAGTCAACGATCAGCCGATCACCCGCGTCCCGCTCGGCACTGCCCGGGGCGCCGTTCCGGGGAGGAACCTTGTCCGACCAGAGCTCCGGCCACAGCGCCGTACCCGCCGCCGGTCAGGCCCGTGACCTGCATGCCTTTATCGCCGGGCTGCCGAAGGCCGAGCTGCATGTCCATCACGTCGGCTCCGCCTCCCCGCGGATCGTCTCGGAGCTGGCCGCCCGGCACTCCGACTCCAGGGTGCCCACCGACCCCGAGGCCCTGGTCGACTACTTCAGCTTCACGGACTTCGCGCACTTCATCGACGTGTACCTGTCCGTCGTAGACCTGATCCGCACGCCCGAGGACGTACGGCTGCTGACCTACGAGGTCGCCCGGGACATGGCCCGGCAGCAGGTGCGGTACGCCGAGTTGACCATCACGCCGTTCTCGTCGACCCGGCGTGGGATCGACGAGCGGGCCTTCATGGACGCGATCGAGGATGCCCGCAAGGCGGCCGAGGCGGAGTTCGGGACCGTGCTGCGGTGGTGCTTCGACATTCCTGGCGAGGCGGGTCTCGAAGCCGCCGAGGAGACCGTGCGGCTCGCGACCGACGATCGCGTACGGCCGGAGGGGCTGGTGTCGTTCGGGCTCGGCGGGCCGGAGATCGGGGTGCCGCGGCCGCAGTTCAAGCCGTACTTCGACCGGGCCGTCGCCGCTGGCCTGCACTCCGTGCCGCACGCCGGCGAGACCACCGGCCCCGGGACGGTGTGGGACGCCCTGAACGACCTGCGCGCCGAGCGCATCGGTCATGGCACCACCTCCGCCCAGGACCCCAAGCTGCTCGCGCATCTCGCCGAGCACGGCATCGCGCTGGAGGTCTGCCCGACCTCCAACATCGCCACCCGCGCGGTCCGCACGCTCGACGAGCACCCGATCAAGGAGTTCGTCAGCGCCGGAGTCCTCGTCACGATCAACTCCGACGACCCACCGATGTTCGGCACCGACCTCAACAACGAGTACGCGGTCGCCGCCCGCCTCCTCGGCCTCGACGAACGCGGTGTCGCCGACCTCGCGAAGAACGCCGTGCGGGCCTCCTTCCTGGACGCGGCGGGCAAGGCCCGTATCGACGACGAGATCGACACCTACACCTCGGCGTGGCTCGCCCCCTGACCACCGGCGCGCCCTGACAACCAGCAGAATGGGCCCATGCAGAACGTGACCGCCGTGGGCCATCGCGGCGACCCCTACCGTGTCCGCGAGAACACCATCGACTCGCTGCGTTCCGCGCTCGACCAGGGCGCGGACGCCGTCGAGTTCGATGTACGGCTGACCCGTGACGGCGTCCCCGTGCTGCTGCACGACGAGACGCTGCAACGGCTGTGGGAACTGGACCGGCCGCTGAAGTCGCTGTCGGTGGACGAGGTGCGCGGGCTCACGGACGGCCGGGTGCCGACGCTGGTCGAGGCGCTGGCCGCGACCGAGGGCAGCCGGGTGATGGTCGATCTGCCCGGCCCCGCCGACCCGCGGGCCGCGCGCCGGATCGTGGACGAGATCCGCGCGTGCGGGGCGGAGGACCGCGTGTACTACTGCGCGGGCGCCGACGCCATGCTCGCCGTCCGCGCGGCCGACCCGTCCGCCGAGATCGCCCTGACCTGGACCTCGCTCGCTCCCCCGCGCCCCGCGGTGCTGGAAGCGGTACGGCCGCGCTGGCTCAACTACCGCTTCACACTGGTCGATCGGGACCTCACCGCCCGCGTCCACCGCGACGGCTACCTCCTGTCGGTATGGACCCCGGACACCCGCCGCTCGATGCGCCGCCTCCTCGACATGGGCGTCGACTCGATCACCACCAATCGCGTCGACGTGCTCTGCGGGCTCAGGAAGAAGGGCTGAGGGACGCGCTGCCGCGGCTGGAGTTCAACGGGCTCGTGGCGCGGCGGTCGTACGGCGGTTCACCACCCCGTGTGGAGTACGAACTCACCGCGCTGGGGCGGACGTTGCTGCACCCGGGACGACTACACGCGCGAGCGCTGAGCCACCGTCGCCGGGTCGGCCGGGGTCGTGCGAGTGAGGTACTGCGGTACCGGGGTGTTGTCCTTGCCGGTGTCCCGGGTCAGGCCGTAGCGGGTCGCGCCCTGGGCGGGGCCGGTGGTGATGTCCTTCTCCACGGCGTCCCAGGTGGTGGGGAAGACGTTCAGGCCGTAGTCGGCGCCGCGTTCGTTGACGGTGAGGGTGACGCTGCCGTCGACGTAGAAGTATTCGTTCTGCCACATCTGTTGGGTGCCTGTGGGCAGGACGTCGTAGCCGGTGGTGGAGCTGCCCATGCCGGTGGCGGTGGTGTCGGTGGTGCTGACCGGGTCGTCCATGCGGCGGCCGCCGCCCGAGGCCACGTGGAAGAGTTTGCCCTTCAGGGCGGTCCAACTCGGCATGACCAGCGCGCCGTTGCGGTACTGCGGCGATATCTGCCAGCGGACGAGGACGTAACCCTGGCCGCTGAGCGTCACGTTGTCCCCGCGATGGTTCATCGTGGCGTGCGCGCCGCCGGTGCTGGTCACGCCGGATGCGGGGCGGTGCGGGAGCGCCGCGGGCGGGGTGGTGGGGGCCGGCGCCTGGTCCACGGCGTCGACGACCGAGCCGTAGGGGCCGGTGGTCGTCTTCGTCGGGGAGGTGGACGGGGAGGGCGACTCGGATGTGGACGGTGCGGGTGATGCGGGGGTCGTGGGGGTGCCGGTTCCCGGGCCGGGTGTGGCTGCGGCGGTGGGGGTGAGGGACTTCGGGGGTGGATCGTTCGGGGACTGGGTGACGACGTAGACACCGCCCGCGGCGATCGTCGCGCCGGCCGCCACGGCGACGGCGGGCTTGGTCAGCGCCCCGAGCAGCTTGGCGGACCAGCCGGCGGGAGCACCGGCCGAACCGGCGATCCCGGCGGAGCCTGCCGCCCCGGAAGCTCCCGAGACTCCCGCCGAACCCGCGACGCCGGAAGCGCCGGCGGCCCCCGCCGAACCTCCGATGCCCGAAGCACCTGCGGCGCCGGCGGTCCCGGCCGCCCCCGCCGAGCCCACGGAACCCGCCGCTCCTACGACTCCCGCCGAGCCGACCGCGCCTGCGGAACCGGCGACGCCCGCAGCACCAGAAACCCCGGCCGCCCCGCCCACCCCACTCGCCCCAACCCCGAAGGCAGCCCCGGCAACCCCCGCCGCGGCCGCCGCCGTCTTCGCCCCGAACGCCAGCGACAGTGTGAAGCCGAGCGGGAGCGGGACGAGGGCGATGCCGACAAGGAGGCGTTCCGCGGGTACGACGGACTCGCGCGGGTCGCCGCAGTAGGCGCAGCCGCGCAGGTGCCGGGCCAGGCGTTTGCGCCAGACCGAGTCGCGGCGGCCGTCCCAGCGGGCGGTGAGGTCACGGAGGTCGGGGCAGGCGCCGTCGAGGGCGCGGACGACACCTCGGGCGGTCTCCAGGCGTTCCTTCATGCGCTGGACGCGGACCGCCGCGTGCTGGCGGCTGATGCCGAGCGCCGATGCCAGTTCGCGGCGGGTGAGTTCGCCCGCGACCTCCAGCCACCACAGGGAGAGGAGCCCGCGGTCCTCGTCGTCGAGCCAGCGCACCGCCTCCGCGACCTCGCGCCGCTGGCCCTCCAACTGGAGCCGCAGGACGGTGAGTTCGGCGAAGTCGGCGGCGTCCCCCGGTAGCCCGTCCGGCAGTTGGCCGGGGGACTTCCGGCGGCGCGCCCGGTCCCGTATCTGGCGCATGGCGATCGCCACCAGCCAGGAACGGAAGCTGTCGGGGTCGCGGAGCGAGCCGAGGTGGTCGACGGCGCGGAGCATCGTCTCCTGGACCACGTCGTCCACGTCCGCATGGCCGTTGAGGGCGCGGCCGACCACGTTGTAGACCAACGGCAGCCAGCCCGCGACCAGTTCGTCCAGCGCCCGCCGGTCACCGGCCTGCGCCGCCGCGATGGTGGAGTGCCACTGCCGCCCGTCCACGTCGCCCCTCGCCCTCCCCGGCATCACCCGATACCGCCCGATGTCACTTGCTGTACAGCAGCGTCCCGAAGCCCAGTTGGTCGAAACCGCCGCTGTTCGGGCCGTAGTCGCCGCCACCGCCCTCCGCACGCACCTTCTCAGCCATGAGGGTGATGAACGGGGTGGAGAGGCGCCGTCGGCGGGCGTAGTGGTTGTACAGAATCTCCCAAACCGGGCGAACGGCGCCCCGGGCTATGTCGGAGATCACAGGCTGTTCCATGTACTTGCCGTTGCCCTGACCGCTGCGCCAGCCGTACGTCGTGAAGGGCACGGCCGCGCCGAGGTTGTACTTGGCGACGTATTCGGCGGCCTTCATGAACCGGTTGTCGAGGTAGCCGTAGAGGTCGACGTCCTGGTTCCAGGCCATCTCGCAGATCGCGCCCATGAGGCCCATGCCCATCATCGTGTGGCCCTGGTCGCGGCCGCTCTCCTGCCACTGGGCGAGGTCCTGGCCGGCATAGACGAAGGGGATGGCGTGCTTGAACGAGCCGTTGCCCGCGCCGGACTTCATGTAGGTGACGGCGCGCTGGAAGGCGGCGCGGTCGTCGCAGAGGATGCCGGTCGCCATGAGCGAGGCGACGTTGCAGAGGTCCCAGTTCGCCCAGTAGTTGCTGATGTTGGCGGTGTTGTGGTTGGTGAGGAAGTCGATGTTCATCGGCTTGAACACCGTGAGCATCATCTTCTTGAAGCGGGCGAACTCGAAGTCCGGGTGGTCGCGGACGAGTTCGGCGGCGTTCGCGAACTGGTAGCCGTAGATGCCGGAGGCCAGGAAGCGGTCGGCGTTGCCGTTGACCGAAGTGAGCGTGGCCGACCAGGCGTTGAGGATGGCGACGGCCGTGTCGCCGTTGGCCTTGGTGCCGCCGATCTGCCAGCGCAGGGCGTTCTGGTAGGCGGCGTGGATGTCGTTGTACATCGTGACGTAGTTCTGGCCGGTGCCTCCGCGCACGACCACGGCCTGCGGGCGGGGCTGCCAACCGCTCGCGGAATGGCGGTTGTCGGTGAGCCGCGTCCAGCCCTTCAGCCAGGGGTCCTTGCGGGCGGCGACGCGGACCTTGGCGCGGTGCAGGTCACCCGCGTTGTGCAGCATGCCCGGGTGTACGAGGGCCTGCGGGCGGGCGGTGGCAGTGCCGACGGCGGTCGCTGTCCCGGACTGCGCGGCGTCCGCCCCACCGCCGGAGAACGCGGCGATCCCGCCGCCGACGACTCCCGCCGCCGCGACTCCGCCGCCAAGGGTGAAGAGGCCCCGGCGGGTGAGGCGGTGCCTGTTGGTGGGTTTGCGTGCGCTG
Source organism: Streptomyces sp. NPDC048504 (assembly GCF_043200035.1). Classification (NCBI taxonomy): domain Bacteria; kingdom Bacillati; phylum Actinomycetota; class Actinomycetes; order Kitasatosporales; family Streptomycetaceae; genus Streptomyces; species Streptomyces sp. NPDC048504. The sequence goes on along the minus strand of NZ_JBICXA010000013.1, from coordinate 311,844 downwards.
GTGGCCATGTGGGTTGGCTCCGGTGCGTGAGGAGACTGGGGACGCAGAGGGAGACGGAGTGAAGGACTCCGCGATAACAGTTTTTCCGGCGCCGGGTCGGATCGGTCCCGTAGGGGGCATCCCTGGCAAACCCCGTGTGCGGTGCGGCAGTTGCTCCGGGTAGCACCAGGGGCGGGTGCCCTCCTCGCCGACGATCCGCCTACGACCGCGCGGGACGAGGCTGATCACCGACAGCCACCGGAGATCCCAGGAGCAGCCGATGCGCCCCCGTCGTCGCACCACCGTCCTCTCCGCCTCCCTCGTACTGGCCCTCGCGGCAGGCCCCTTGGCCGCACCCGCGTTCGCCGCGCCCCCGTCGGCCACCGCGCGGCAGACGGCCGCACCGGACGCCGAAGCGCTGCGCGCCGCGCTCGCCGGGCTCCCGGACTCCGACGCGACGGCGGCTCTCGTACGGGTGGGAGGCACGGACGGGACCTGGCGCGGCAGTTCGGGTGTGCACGATCTGGAGAGCGGTGCCGCCGCCGACCCCGACGCGCGCTTCCGGGCGGGTTCGACGACGAAGGTGGTGACCGCGGCGACCGTGCTACGGCTCGCGGCGCAGCGGAAGGTCGACCTGGACACCCCGATCCAGCGCTACCTGCCAGGGCTGCTCACGAAGGCCTTCGAGCCCGTCTCCGTACGGCAGTTGCTCAACCACACCAGTGGCATCCAGGCCGGCGACGGTTTCGGGGACGCCTTCGAGGACCAGTACGCGCACCGCTTCGACACGCTCACGCCGAGGCAGGTGGTGGCGTCGGCGCTGGCGAAGGGCCCGGAGTTCCGGCCGGGCGAGCGGCAGGACTACCTCAACATCAACTACACGATCCTCGGCCTGCTGATCGAGAAGGTGACGGGCCACTCGTACGCCTCGGAGGCCACCCGCCTGGTCCTGCGCCCGGCGGGCATGCGGGACACCTACTTCCCCGGTACCGACCCGCGCATCCTCGGCCCGCACAACCACGGCGACCAGACCGTCCAACGGCCCGACGGCACAACGGAGTTCGTCGACGTCACCGACTGGAACCAGGCGGACCGCTGGGCGGCCGGCGACATGATCTCGACGACCGCCGACCTGGAGCGGCTGATCACTGCGCTGTTCCGGGGCCGGATCGTGCCGGGCCCGCAGCTGAAGGAGATGTTCACGGTCCCGGCGGGGATCGAGGGCGCGAGCTACAGCGCGGGGCTCCAGCGCTTCGAGTACGGCGGCACGGTGTACTGGCTCAAGTCGGGCTCCCGGTACGGCTACAGCACGGTCGTCCTCGCCACCCGCGACCTCTCCCGCACCCTCGTCTACTCGGTCAACTCGACGGACGCGAAGGGCGAGTCGATGAACGCGGTCGCGGAGCGGATCGCACTGGCGGCGCTCAAGTAGCCAGGGCGGAGGCGGCGGTTGGAGCGAGTGTCACGGCCTCCAGGCGCTTGATCTTCTTGCGTACGACGTACAGCGGGACGATCCCGATGACTCCGAAGGACATGTCGATCACCGTCCACCAGAAGGGAATCCCGCGGATCGGCCCGCAGATCAGGGCGAGCGGAACGATCCCGGCGCAGGCGATCATCCCGAACTCCACGACCCAGATGTTGCGGACCGGGTCGCGGTAGGGGCCGTAGAAGGCGACCGCGATGACGAGGTGCGCGAAGGCCAGCCAGTCCGTGCCGTAGAGGAGGAAGGGGTATTCGGTGTCGGCGGTGTCGAGTCCCCGTCGCACCCGCACGATCCAGTCCATCAGGGTGGGCAGGTAGTGCGGCACGGACAGGGACCTCAACACGTCCTCGGTCCAGCGGAGTTCATGGACCAGCGGGAAAGCGGTGGCGCCGCTGAGCACCAGACAGACGACGAACAGGACCAGCCAGGCGCGGATGCCCTTCAGGAGGGCGGCTCTGTCGTTCATGGCGGCAGCGTACGCCTAGAATTGAACACGTTCAAAATAATCCCCGAAAGCCTTCTCCGCCGCGTCACCACGCGTCCCAGTGCAGCACCTCCTCACGAGGGATACGACGGGCCGGGCGGAAATCCGTGCCGAGGGTGTACGCGACGGGGATCGCCGGGGCCTCGTGGATGTGCTCGTAGAGGTGCGTGGCGCCGGAGTAGACGCGCTCCATGTGTGCGACACCGGCGCGGCGCACGTCGCGCTCCGGGACGGGGGCGGAGACGCCCGGCGTGCTCACCCCAGCCCCGCCACACCTCGGCGAGGGCGGCCCGCCGCTGCGGGTCGGTGACGGTGACGACGATCGCGCCCGTCTGCTGGGCGAACTTGCGCGGGTTGGTGTCCTGGCCTGCACCGCCGGAGAAACCGCCGCCGTGGATCCACACGACGACCGGGGTGTCGGCCCGACTCCCCTGCGGGGTATAGACGTTGAGGTCGAGGCAGTCCTCGGTGGTGATCGCCTTCTCGTAGCCGGGGTCCCAGCCGGAGGCCTGGGCGCAGCGGTCGCCGAAGCGGGTGGGGTCGCGGATGCCGCTCCAGGCGGAGGCAGGCCGAGGGGCGGTCCAGCGGTGGGCGGCGGTGGGGGTGGCGGCGTAGGGGATGCCGAGCCATTCGTCGTATCCGGTCTGGGCCTGGCCCCTGACCTTGCCGGTGGCGGTGGACACCACGAGAGATGAGTGTGCCGAACTCCCTTGTGCGGGAGGGGACTTCAGTACGTGGACGGCGATCGGGGACAGCAGCCCGAGGCCGAGCACGCTCACGGTTGCCAGAGCGGTGCGGACTCTGCTGCGGAGTGTGGTCGTCCTTCCCATGACCCACTTGTGTAACGTCCCGGCAATATTGTCGGCAAGATGCACGACATGATTGACTGCAATTGCCCCTGCGGGCGCGGGAGTTACCGCCCGGCGACCGACGAAGGCGCCGACGAAGGCGCCGATGCCGTTGCCGTCGGGGCCCTGGACGGCTCCATGGTGGGGACGAGTGTGCGGCTCGGTTTCCGGGAGTCGGCGGGGGAACTCGGGCTCGCGCTCGCCCTCGGAGTGGGGGCCTTCGTCGCGGACGGGTCCTGGGACGGCGGGGCCGCAGGAGCGCTGCTCGCGGGCGGTGGGGCGAGGGGGACCGTGGGGGTCGTAGGGGAGTCGTGGTGGGCCAGGCGGAACGGGAGGGCCGCGAGGACGATCACCGCGCAGGTCGCGCCGGCGCCGACCGTCGCGCGGAGCAGGCGGCGGCGGTTCGCGCCGCGGCGGATCGACTCGTAGCGGCCGGGGGGTGGGCCGAGGTACTCGGAGGAGGGGCGCAGGATGACCGTGAGGGGGTCGTCGGGGTCGATGTCCGGGCCCTCGTCTCCCTCGTCAAAGTGTGTGGTCAAGGCTTCTCCTCAGGTGGGCGCGGAGCAGTTCGCGGGCCGCGTGGAGGTCGGCCTTGATGGTTCCTTCCTTGCGTCCGGTCAGCACGGACACCTCCCGGATCGGCATGTCAGCGTAGTAGTGCAGGAGGATCGGGACGCGCAGCCGTTCGGGCAGGGACTGCACGAGCAGCCGTACCGAGGGGTCTTCCTGTTCGGCCGGTGGGCGGACCGCCTCCTCCGTGGTGGCGCGGCGCACGGCCCGGCGTTCGCGCTCCAGTTTGCGCCAGTGGTCCCGGACGAGGTTGGCCGCGGTGACATAGAGGAAGCCGCGGGGTTCCGTCACCTTCGTCCACCGGGCCCAGAGCCGGGTGAACGCCTCGGAGGCGATCTCGTGCGCCGTCTCGTCGTCGTCGACGAGACGGCGGCACCAGCCGGCGAGGCGCGGGTAGACGGCGGCGAACAGTTCGGACGCTGCCCTCTCGCGGGACCGTTTCAACGCTCTCCATGGTCGTGACGTGCGAAGTGACTACGGGGTACGGGAGTTCAGCCGGTCAGCGTGGCGAAGACGATCACGTTGTCGAGGTATCCCGTACCGGTGCGGGTCCCGCCGCAGGTGATGAGACGCAGTTCGGGACGGTCCACGTTCCCGTACACCTCGTCCGACGGGAACTCGGCCTTGGCGACCGTCCGTACAGAGGTGACGGTGAACGTGGCCGTCTTGCCGTTCTCCAGGCCCGCCTCGATCCGGTCGCCCTCGCGCAGCTTCGCGAGATGGCGGAAGACGCCGTCCCCGTACGCGCCGACGGTCACATGCCCGAGGATCACCGACGGCCCGGTCTGGCCGGGGGTCGGCGAGTGCCGGTACCAGCCCGCCCGGTCGTGCGCGGTGATCGGCGGCACCTGCACGGTGCCGTCCGAGGCCAGCCCCAGCCGCATGACCGGGGTGTCGACCCCGATCGCCGGGACGCGCAGGGTGACCGGGACGGAACGCGCGAGGGCGTGTGCCGTCTTGCCGGACGGTGGCGCGGAGGACTGTCCGGACGGCGTCGAACTCCCTTGCTGCTGAGGGGCGTTCGCGGCCGAGGTCGTCCCGTGCCCGCCGCCGCAGCCGGCGAGCAGCGTTGCCGTCGCCGCGGTGACGAAGGCGCGCCTGGAGAGCGAGGTCATACGCCGGTCGTCCTCCGGCGCCGTACGACGACGAAGGCGCCGCCGCCGACGACCAGGGCGGCGGCTCCCCCGCCGACCAGCGCGGTCGTCAGGTCGTCGGACGACTTCGACACCGGCGTGACACCGGTGTCCGGGGCACCGCTGGGGACCACGGCTACCTGGCTCGGGGCCCGGGTGGGCTCGGCGGACGGTACGGCGGAGGGTGTGGAGCTCGCGCTCCGGGTGGGTTCTGCGGTGGGGGCCGGGGTCGGCGCCTTGGTGGCGCTCGGCGCCGCGGACGGCGAGGCGGACGGGGCGCGGGTCGGGGACGCGGAGGCCCCGGCCGCGAACGCGGGCGCGGTGGACGCCAGGACCGCGCCGCACGTGAGTGCCAGGGCGCTGAGGACAGTTCGGCGCATGAATCGCTCTCTCTCGTCGGCCGCCCCACCGGGTCCGTCGGACGGTTCGGCGGTGGGGCGGGTTGTTGATCGAGCGGAGAGACGAGGCAGCGGGAGGGTGGGTTGTAAAGAGCTGGCAAAGTCGTTCGGGCGGCGACTCGGCAAGCGGGGAAGGCCGGTTGACCCGTGCGTCACATGTTGATCATGTGTCCCGCGAGGCCGTGCACCGCCTCCTTCACCGCCTCGCCCAGCGTCGGGTGGGCGTGCACGTTGCGGGCGACCTCGTGGACGGTGAGGTCCCACTGCTGGGCGAGGGTCAGTTCGGGGAGGAGTTCGGTGACGTCGGGGCCGATGAGGTGGCCGCCGAGGAGTTCGCCGTACTTCGCGTCGCTGATCAGCTTCACGAAACCGGTGGTGTCGCCGAGGCCGTGCGACTTGCCGTTCGCGGTGAACGGGAACTTCGCGACCTTGACGTCGTGCCCCAACTCCCGTGCCTGCGCCTCGGTGTAGCCGAAGCTGGCGATCTGCGGCTGGCAGTACGTGGCGCGCGGGATCATCGCGTAGTCCAGCTCCATCGTCTCCGCGTCCGCGAGGGTCTCGGCGGCGATCACCCCCATCGCCTCGGCCGCGTGCGCGAGCATCAGCTTCGCGGTGACGTCGCCGATGGCGTACAGGTGCGACACGGACGTACGGCAGTGCCCGTCGACGTCGATCGCGCCGCGCTCGGTCAGCCGTACGCCCGTGTTCTCCAGGCCGTAGCCGGTGACGTTCGGGGCGAAGCCGATCGCCTGCAACACTTTGTCGGCCTCCAGGACTTGCTGGGCGCCGTCCTTGCCGGTGACCGTGACGCGGACCTGCGGGCCCGACTCGTCGATGGACTCGACGCGGGTGGAGGTGAGGACGTCGATGCCCAACTTGCGGTACTGCTTGGCGAGTTCGGTGGAGACCTCGACGTCTTCGAGGGGCGCCATGCGGTCCAGGAACTCGACGATCGTGACCTTCACGCCGTAGTTGTGGAGCACGTACGCGAACTCGATGCCGATCGCGCCGGCGCCCGCGATGACGATCGACCGCGGCAGGTCGTCGGCGAGGATCTGCTCCTCGTACGTCACCACGCGCGCGCTGCGCTTGGTGCCGGGCAGCAGTCGGGGGGTGGCGCCGGTGGCGATGACGCAGTGCTCGAAGCCGATCGTGCGCGACTCGCCGTCGTAGCCCGCCACTTGGAGCGTGTGCGGGTCGAGGAAGGTGCCGCGGCCGTCGATCTCCGTGATCTTGTTCTTCTTCATCAGGTAGTGAACGCCCTTGACCCGGCCGTCCGCGACCCGGCGGCTGCGGCGGAACGCCTCGCCGTAGTCGAAGGAGACCTCCCCCTCGACCTTGATGCCGAAGGTCTTCGCCTCGCGGGTGAAGATGTGCGCCAACTCGGCGTTCCGCAACAGGGCCTTGGTCGGGATGCAGCCCACGTTCAGACAGACACCGCCCCAGTACTTCTCCTCGATCACGGCGACCCGCTTGCCGAGTTGGGCGGCACGGATGGCGGCGACGTAGCCGCCGGGGCCGGCGCCGAGTACGACGACGTCGAACCGCTCGTCCTGCGCGTCCTGCTGGTCCATCGAAAGATCCTTTCCCACGGTGAGGTCCATGGCCTTCTGGAGATCCTCTACGGTGTCCAGGATGCCGCGTTCGTCGGCGGATCTCGCGCGGCGAGGTCAGCCCGCCGCCGGCTCGGGCCGCGGGACGTGCCCCTCCCCCGCGCCCGGCACCGGAGTTCCGCGCCGGTACACGTCCTTGAGGTAGAGCACGAGGATCGCGCCGAGCACCCACACCGGGAGGATCACCAGGGCGCGGGAGAGGCCGTCGTTCTGGAAGCGGGACAGGCCCTGCATCGCGCGGACGCCGACGCCGACCGGCAGGATCTCGGAGAGCGGGCGCAGCCAGCCCGGCAGGTACGCCGCCGGCATGATGCCGCCGCTGCTGCTGTTGCCGAGGATCAGCATGAGGATGGAGGCGAGGGTGACGCCCGCCGAGCCGAACAGCCGCAGCAGGACCATGGTCGTGGCCGCGACGGCGGCTCCCATCAGGGAGATCACGACGACAAGCGGCACGAAGGAGCCGGGCAGCGCGCCGAAGCCCGTGCTGCCGGCGATCGTGGCGATCAGGAGACCGCCGACGACGCCGAACAGGGCCAGGCTGGCCATCCGCCAGCGGTACTGGAGGCGTGGCGCGAGCTGGTAGGTCGTCATACCGAAGAGGTAGCCCGCGAGGACCAGGCCGAAGGCGGCGTAGAAGACGGAGAGGCCCCGGGTGTCCCCCGCGGCGGCCGGGGCGACGTCCTCGACGGCGAGTTCGCGGTTCTCCGCGTGGGCCACGGAGCCGAAGGCGGTGGTCACGGTCGCGGTGACGGCGGCACCGTTGGCGCTGCCGTAGAGGAGCTTTCCGTCGCCGAGGTAGGCGGCGTAGACCTTTCTGTCCTGTACGGCGTTCCGGGCGGCGGTCTCGTCGGGGTAGGTGTCGACGGTGAAGCCGCCCGGGGCGACGCGGTCGAGGTCCTCGTTCAGGTGGGCCTGTGCCGTGCCTATCTCCGTTGTGCCGACGCGGAGTTGGTGGGGGCTCGGGGCGTGGAAGGCGGCGAGGTAGACGCTGACGAACACGGCGCCGATCAGCAGGACGACCGCCACGGGGAGCAGGACGGCACGCAGGTTTCCGGGGCCCGGGGGTGGGTGGGCCACGTCCAGGGCGTGCTTGTGCGGCTGTCGGGCGGTGCGGGTGACAACTTGCTGGGACATCGGCAGCGGTCCTAGATTAGAAGGCAACTGATAGTATTTGTACATCACCATCAGCTGCCTTACAAAAGAGGTCCGCCCTGTGAACCATCCCGACCGCCGTACCGGCTACGTGGCCTGGCAGATCGGTCAGATCATGGCGGCCCGGATGGAGCGTGCCCTGCGCCCGCTCCAGCTCACGCTCGCCCAGCACCGGGCCCTGATGCAGGCCGTCCTCGACCCGGGCGTCTCCAGCGCGACCGCGGCACGCCGGGCGGCGATCACCCCGCAGTCGATGGGTACGGCGGTCAACGGGCTGGTCGAGCGCGGGATGCTGGAGCGCCGCACCACCCCCGGCGACCGGCGCACCCAGCGCCTGCACGCGACCGAGGCCGGCGTACGGCTCGCCGCGGAGGCCGCGGAGACGGTGGACGCCGCCCACGCCGAGGCGCTTCAGGCGCTGACGCCGGCGGAGCAGGAGCAGACGCACGCGCTGCTGCTCAAGCTGCTGGCGTCGCTGAATCCCTCGGCGCTGGAGGGCGACCTTTCCTGAAGTGCCGGCGGACCGGTGCTACTCCCAGACCACCACGTTGCGCCGCACCGGCACCGTCGAGGGCCCGCTGGCGAACCTGGTCCGGCTGGAGGACGCCGTATGAGTACGGGCCGTGTGAGGGCCGTCGTGGTGCACGGTCCCGGAGACGTGCGCATCGACGAACGGGCCCGCCCGGTACCGGTCGCGGGCGAGGTGCTGCTCGCCCTGGAGTGAGGCGGGATCTGCGGATCCGACATCGCCTACTGGAAGAACGGCGCGTCCGGCACCGCCTCGCTGGCCCACCCGCTCGTCCTCGGCCACGAGGTCGCGGGCCGGATCGCGGCGCTCGGCGCCGGGGTCACCGGCCTGGACGAGGGACAGCAAGTCACCGTCCACCCCGCCCAGTTGGTGGGCGACGGCGTCCTCCCGGACCGGATCGCGGGGCGCACCAACCTCTACCCGCACGTCCGTTACTTCGGCTCGGCGGCCTTCGACCCGCACACGGACGGCGGGTTCAGCGAATACCGTACGGTCCGCGCGGCCCAGGTCCGCCCCCTGCCGGACGGCGTCGACACCCAACAGGGCGCCCTGGCCGAGCCGTTGGCGGTCGCCCTGCACGCCGTGGGCCGGGTGCCGGCGCTGCGCGGGCGGACGGTCCTGGTCAACGGGGCAGGTCCGATCGGCTCGTTGGTGGTCGCCGCGGCGAAACACGCCGGGGCGGGCACCGTCATCGCCGCCGACCTCTCCGCCACCTCCCTCGCCGTCGCCCGCGCGATGGGCGCCGACGAGACCCGTGACATCTCACGCGGCGAGTCCCTCCCGGAGGACGTCGAGGTCGTCTTCGAGGCGTCCGGCGCCCCCTCGGCCCTCGGCCCGGTCCTACGGTCCACCGCGCGCGGCGGCACCCTCGTCCAGGTCGGCAACCTCCCCGGCACGGCGATCTCCGCCACCCTCGGTGACCTGGTCACCCGTGAGATCACCTGGATCGGCTCCTACCGCTTCGTCGAGGAGATCGACGAAGCGCTGCGCGCGCTGCGGGACGGGCTGGACGTGACACCGGTGATCACACACCGGTTCCCGCTGGAACCGGCGGAGGAGGCGCTGGCGGTCGCGGCGGACCCGGGGAGCGGGAGCAGCAAGGTGCTGCTCCGGCTGGGCGGGGGGACCAACTCCGTTGCGCGTTACGCCGTTTCATCCGGCTCCGGGACGTGACACATAGGTCGTCCTTCGGAAGAACAAGAACCAGGAGATTCGCGTGCCCTTGCCGCCCCTGCCCCTTACGGCCGACCGACCGGTGCAGGCTGCCGGCGTCGTGCCGCCTCAGATCGCCGACGTCGTGTGCGTCGGGGAGACCATGGCCGTCCTCAGTCCGCCGGACAGCCGTCCGTTCGACGAACAGCCGACGCTCGCGATGGCCATCGGCGGTGCCGAGTCCAACGTCGCCTGCGGTCTGGCCGGTCTCGGTCACCGTGCCGCGTGGCTGAGCCGCCTGGGCGACGACCCGTTCGCGCGCCGCATCCTGACCGAACTCACCGCGCGGGGCATCGACGTGACGGGAGTGGAGACCGACCCGGCCCGCCCGACCGGCGTCTACTTCAAGGACCCGGCGCCGGAGGGCACCCACCACAGCCCCCCTCCCGCGCTCCGGACAACGCCGCCCGCCCAAGCCGCCACCCGCACACCGACCGGCGTAACCACCCCCGCCCACAGCCGAAGGAGCCCCCGCCCATGACCCCCGACTTCCTCACCCAGTTGGCGAAGGACCGTGTGATCGCCGTCGTCCGGGCGCCGGAGATACCCGACGCCGCGGCGCTGTGCGAGGCGTTGCGGGCGGGTGGCATCCGGTGGATCGAGTTCACCCGCACCACTCCCGGACTGGCCGCGCACCTACGGCGCGCGGTGGCCGACGGCCAGGACGGTGTCGGTGCCGGGACGGTGATGACCGGAGCGCAGGCCGAGGAGTTGATCGAGGCGGGGGCGCAGTATCTCGTCACCCCGGGCTGCCGCCCCGGCGTCGCGGAAGCGGCCGCGGCGACCGGGGTGCCGGTCGTCATGGCCGCCCTGTCCCCCACGGAGGTCGGAATGGCCCTCGACCTGGGCGTGGACGCGGTGAAGATCTTCCCCGCCCGTGCCTTCGGCCCCCGGCACTTCCGTGACCTTGCGGGCCCCTTCCCGGACGTACCGCTGGTGGCGTCCGGCGGGGTCAACGCGGACAACGCGGCCGGGTTCCTCGCGGCCGGGGCGCGTGCGGTGTGCGCCGGTTCGGAGGTCGTACCGCCCGCTGTCGTGGCCGCGGGCGACTGGGCGGAGATCACACGCCGGGCCCGTGTCTTCACCGACTCGCTGACGGCCGTGCCGGCGCCTGCGTAGCCGAACCGGACAGACCTCCATGTGCCCGGATCTGCCTGCGAGTTACTCCGATTACGGCCGCGGTCGCCACGTACCGTCGACCGGAATGCCCGCGGCCGCCGCGATCCGGTCGCGGGACGCGAGCAGCCGGGTCCTCAACTCCGGCAGGTCCACACCCACCAACACCCCGTCGCGCTTGACCACTTGACCGGCGACGAGGACGGTGTCGACCAGGCCGGGATGGCCGGCGCTGACGATGCTGCCGGCCGGGTCGGTGACCGGGAACACCGTCAGGTCGTCGGTGCGCAGGAGGATCAGGTCGGCGTCCTTGCCGGGGGTGACGCTGCCGGTGCGGGCGCCGAGTCCGCAGGAGCGGGCGGCGTCGATCGTGATGAACTCTAGCAGGTCGCGGGAGCGCAGGCCGCCGTCGAGACCGCGCTGCACGGCGAAGGCCGTACGCATCGTGGAGAACATGTCTCCGCCGGCCGAGGGGACGTCGTCGACGGACAGCGTCGGGCGCAGGCCCGCGGCCAACGCCCGCCCGGTGACCGGCGATCCGAAGCCCATCTTCAGTTCGACGTCCGGGCTGACGGACAGCGAAGCGCCCGCGTCCGCGAGCATCCGCAGTTCTTCGTCGCTGATCCCGTTGGCGTGCACGAACGTGGTGGTCTCCCGCAGCAGACCGTGCTCGCGCAGCTCGGCGACCGTGGGGCTGGTGCCGCCCGGGTCGACGTGCAGGCTGGTACGCAGGCCGAGTTCGTCCGCCAGCTTCAGTTCGTGGGCGACGATGTCCATGCCGGTGTCGTCGGGTCCGCGTAGGCCGAACCCCATGGTGACGAGGCCGTCGCCGGGCAGCTCGGAGCGGACGCGGCGGATGTCGGCGTCGACGGAGTCGGCGGTGCCCCAGCCTGCGCCGAGGCAGAAGATCGACCGCCCCGGCGCGTCCCGCAGCGCGGCGACGGCGGCGTCCTCGTGCGCGTGGGTCTGCGCGACGTGGTACCAGTCCAGCATCGTGGTCACCCCGGAGTGCAGGGCCTCCAGACGGCCGAGCAGGGTGCCGGCGTAGACGTCCTCGGGCCGGTAGTGGGGTTTGACCGTGCGGTGCATGGCCAGCGCCCACTCGGCGAACGTCCAGTCCGCGCCGGCGCCGCGGAACGCGGTCTGCCAGGAGTGGCGGTGGTTGTCGACGAAGCCGGGCATCACGATCCGGTCGGTCGCGTCGATCACCTCGGCGTCCCGCGCGTCGATGCGCTCCGCCACTTCGACGATCACACCGTCCTCGATCAGTACGTCACCGCGTTCGAGATCGCCGACAGCCGGGTCCATGCTGACCACGGTGCCGCCGGTGAGGAGAGTCTTCATCGGAGGGGCTCCTTACGTGTGGGGGTGCCTGAACTAATAGGGGGGTGCCGGGGGTTGGGCCGCGTGGCCAGGTGAACCAGTGGGAGTCCTGGCCGAACTCCGGCTCGGCGAAGGGCTGTTCGCGAACGGTCGGCCGCTCAGCCCGTCTCAGTCGGTCTCAGCCGATCTCAGTCGGTCGCGGCTTCGGCCAGCACCGCATCGGCCGCCGCGAGCGCATCCGCGACGAGATCCGCCGTGTCCTCCGTGCCCGCCGCCAGCCGGACCAGCCCCAACGGAACGGATTCCGCGAGCTGTTGCTCGCTGAGCATCCCGCGCCACATCGACGCCGGATGCACGGCCAGCGACTCCACGCCCCCGAGGCTGGCCGACCGGCGCGGGTAACGCAGCCGCCCGAGAAACGCGTCGGCCATCTCAAACCCCCCGGCGAACTCGATGCCGAGCACCCCGCCGAAACCGCTCATCTGGTCCACGGCCACCTTGTGCTGCGGGTGCGTCGCCAGCCCGGGATAGTGCACCTTCGTCACCGCCGGATGCGAGCTCAACGCCTCTGCGAGGGCAAGCCCGTTGGCGTTGTGCCGGGGCACCCGCAACGGCAGGGTCCGCATCCCGCGCAGCAACAGCCAGGCGTCGATCGGCCCGAGCGTGGCACCGGTCAGGAGACCCACGTCCCATATCCGGTCGAGGATCTCGGCCGGCCCGGCCAGCACTCCCGCGGACACATCGGAATGGCCGTTCAGATACTTCGTCGCGCTGTGCCACACCAGGTCGACACCGAAGTCCACCGGCCGCTGGTTCAGCGGAGTGGCGAAGGTGTTGTCCGCCATGGTCAACGCGTCGTGCGCGCGGGCCAGTTCCGCTACGGCCCGCAGGTCGGTGATCTGCAGCAACGGGTTGCTCGGGGTCTCCACCAGGATCAGCCGGGTCTGCGGGGTCAGCGCCCTCGCGAACGCCTCCGGGTCGGTCTGGTCGACCAGCGTGGTCGTCACCCCGAAGCGCGGCAGCAGGTTCAACAGCACCGACGCGGTACCCCCGTAGGTGGACCGCTGCCCGACGACATGGTCACCGGCGGACACCAGCGCCAGCACGGCCGTGGTGAGCGCGGCCATCCCGGACGCGGTGACCATGGCCGCCTCGGTGTTCTCCAACTCGGCGACGACGGCGGCGACTTGGGCATGGTTCGGGTTGCCGAACCGGGTGTAGAAGTCCTTGCCGCGCGGTTCTACGGCCCCTCGCGCGAACATCTCCGCGTCCTCGGCCGAGAACGCCGCCGTCTGGTAGATGGGCGGAGCCACGGCACGGCTCGGATGGACCTCGCGATCGGCGTGAACGGTGATGGTGCTCTTGCCCGGCATGGCTGCCCTTCCGTGGACCTGGACCGTCGGTGTGACTCCACAGAGCGTGACCGACCGACAGTCCAAGATGCCCGCATCTCGGCAATTTCGGCAGCAAATTGCGCGCCAGGCAGGCGCACAATTGTGGTAGTCAAGCCTTTGGCGCAATAACCTGCCGCCATGGATGAGGTGGACCGATCGATTCTGGCCGTGCTCGAAACGCACGGCCGCATCAGCAACAACGAGCTCGCCGCCCGGGTCGGGCTCTCCCCGTCCCCCTGCCTGCGGCGCGTGCGCCAGCTGGAGGAGGCGGGGGTCATCCGCGGCTACCGCGCGCTGATCGATCCCGCCGCGATCGGCCGCAGCCTGCGGGTCTTCGCGGGCGTACGGCTGATGCGGCACACGCGGGCGGACGTGGTCGCGTTCGAACGCGGGGTCACCCGGCTGCCCGAGGTGGTCGCCTGCCACCACATCACCGGCAACTTCGACTATCTCCTCCAGGTGGAGGTGGCCGACCTGCCCGCCTACGAGGACTTCCACGCCAACCAGCTGGCGACCCTGCCCGGCGTGGCAACGGTAACGAGCTACGTCACGATGAAGACGCTCACGGCGGACACCGACACGGGCACCCCATGACGATCAGAGCGTGATGGCCCCGCGAATACACACGACAGCGGCGCCACTGACCCATACGGTGCCGTCCGCATCGGCGCTGATCTCGATACTCGCGGCCCGCCCCAGCCGCGTGCCCTGCGAGACCCGGTAGGAGGCGGCCGCGCCACCGGTCGAGATGAGCCACTGCCCCACGCCGGCGTTCATGCTCCCGCAGGCGGGGTCCTCGGGCACGCCGGCGGCGGGGGCGAAGGTCCGCATCTCGAACGCGTGCCGAGACCCCTCCGGACAGGCCCCGATCGCACCGACCATCGCGTCCGGGAAGGCGGAGAAATCAGGTTCGAGGGCGAGCACCTCCTCGGCCGTGGCCAACTGCACCACGGCCCACCCGGGCCCGTTGTCGACCCACTGATGCGCCACGACCCGGTCCCGCGAGATCCCGAACGCACCCACGATCCGCAGCAGTTGATCCTCGTCGAGCGCCCCCTCCCGCACCCGAGGCGGAGCCGCAAAGGCCAACGTCCCTTCACCCCGCCGCACGGCGACCAGTCCCGCGCCGCACTCCTGCACGATGCGTTCGTCGTCCCGCGGTGTGCCACCACCGTCCAGCCAGGCCCGCGCGGACCCGAGGGTGGGGTGCCCGGCGAACGGCAACTCGCCCCCGGGGGTGAAGATCCGCAGCCGGTAGTCCGCCTCGGGGACGGTGGGCGGCAGCACGAACGTGGTCTCGGACAGGTTCGTCCAGCGCGCCAGCCCCCGCATCTCATCGTCGCTCAGGTCGGTCCCGTCGAGCACGACGGCGACCGGATTGCCGGAATAGGGGCTGGTGGAAAACACGTCGACCTGCACGAACGAACGGGTACGCGGCATGCTCATCAAGCCCTTTCAAACGACTACAGCTTCAAACAACAAAGTGGCCTGCCCAAGGCTCCAACACTCCGGCCGCCCGCCTCAGCCGAGGTGCCGAATGCGAGCCGCCGTCGCAGGCGTGTACGGCAACCAGTCATGCACCGATCCACTGACGACGAACTCGGCGACCGCGCCGGCGAAGGTACGCCCCAGTTCCCGTACGGCATCGGTCGGCCGCCCCAACATCGGACTGTCCGCAAAAGCATCGAACGTGCCGAAAAGGAAGGGCAGTTCACCGCAGTGGGTGGCACCCAACCCGTACGGATCCTGGGCCGGCCGGTAGTCGAACTCGTACACGTAGGTCGCATTGCCACCCGCAGCGTGATGGTCGGCGATCCGCAACGAGTCGGCGCGGAACAGATCGTCGGTGACCATCGCGGTGAACACCCGTGCCGCGGTGGGCTCTTCGAACCGTGCGGCGTACCGCTCGTAGAACTCATGGGCGCGTGCGCCAAGTTGACCAGCCAGCAGGTCCAACGCACCGCCAACGCCGAGGTTCTGGATGTGCGGGTCGAAGGCGGTGAAGGCCGTCGCCTCGTCCCGAGTGGTGCCGATCAGCAGCGACTTGCCCTCCAGTCCGCCGTCCACGACCCCCCGACGCAGATCGCGGGGAACACCGGGCCCGCCCAGCACCGGATACATCGGCGGAGCGGCGTTGCCCGGACGCGCGAGCTGCCCCGCGAGCCGGCCGTAGGCGGACAGCAGTCGCTCAACGGGCAGTGCGCGCAAGGCGGTTGCCGCGTCCGCTCCGTCCGGAACCCCGAGCAGCCGTAGATACGCTTCGGCGTTCTCGGCCGCGTGCTGCGGGTCCTGCGGGGCCAGGCCGAACGGACCGCTCTCCAGCAGTACCCGGTTCACGAGTCCCGATGTCCGCGGATCGAGCGCCAGCGCAAGCGATGAATACGCTCCGGCCGACTGCCCGCCGACCGTCACCTCGCGTGGATCGCCGCCGAAGGAGGCGATGTTGTCCCGCACCCAGGCCAGCAGGGCGGCCTGGTCCTGGGCGCCGAGGTTGGCGGCGCCGATCTCCGGCAGGTACAGGTAACCCAGGGGCCCCACGCGGTAGTTGGCGGTGACCACGACGATGTCGCCGAGCGCGGCCAGCCGCCCGCCGTCGTACCAGTCCCAGCCGCCGGAACCACTGGTGAAGCCGCCCCCGTGCCACCACACCAGGACCGGCCGGGCCGCGTTGTCCTCCAACGCCCCTTCCGGAACATGGACGTTGACGGTCAGGCAGCCGTCCTCGTCCCAGTCCGGCACGCGGGGACCCATCACCCGTTCCAGCCGGGAGGCCCCCTGCGGGACGGCCGGTCCGGCCTGCGCGGCTTCCCGCACCCCGGTCCACCCCGGGTGCGGCCGAGGCGGCGCGAACCGCAACTCCCCGACAGGTGAAGCGGCGTAGGGAATCCCCCGGAAGGAGACCACCTCGCCCCGCACGTCACCCCTGACCCGGCCTCGATCCGTCTCCGCGACACCCACCATCGGGCTCACCCTCTCTCCGTCGTCTGCTCCGAACCGTTTCTAGCGGCGAGCATCGATCCGAGCCAGAATGAGGAATCGGAAGCGCGAAAGCAGGACAGAGGACCAGGCGGATATGGCGAAAGCAAGCCACCCCTTGAGCGAGACGGACAGTCGGATCGCCGCCGCGATGCTGGCCTCCCCCCGGGCCTCGTGGCGCACGGTCGGCCGCGTCCTGGGCATCTCGGAGCGCACCGTGGTGCGTCGCGCGGCACCGCTGTTCCACGACAAGACGCTGCGCGCCACCGCCGTACGCAACCCGGTGTGGTTCCCCGACCTGATCCCGCTGGCCCTGCGCATCCGCTGCCGCCCCAACCAGATCAGCGCCATCGCCGCGACCCTGGCCCGCCGTCCCGACACCGTCTGGGTGGACATCCTCGGCGGCGGCGACGAGATCTGCACGATCCTGTTCCTGGACGGCCCGGACGCCCGCAACTCCCTGCTCCTGCGCGACCTCCCGGCCACCCCCGCGGTCCAGTCGTGGACCTCGCACATCCTCCTACGGGTGTTCCCGGCGGCCTTCGACTGGAGCGGCGGCCTGCTCACGGAGGCCGAACTGACCAGCCTCAGACCGGAGTTGCCCGCCCCGGCGGCCCGCCCAGCCCTCCAGCCCCTCGACCACGCCCTGATCACCACCCTGATCGAGGACGGACGGGCCTCCTACACCGACCTCGCCCGCCGCGCCGACACCACCGCCCTCACTGCCCGCCGCCGACTGGAGACACTGGTCGCCGGCCAGGTGGTCAGACTCGCGACCGAGGTCGACCTGGCCCGGCTGGGCATCCGTACCGAGGCCCTGCTGTGGATCACGGTCGCCCCCGGCGGCCTGGAGGAGACGGGCCGCGAACTCAGCCGCCACCCCCAGGTCCGCTTCGCCTCAGCCACCACCGGCTCGGCCAACCTCCTCGTGGCCGTCGCCGCCGCCGACCTCAACGCGCTCTACCACTTCCTGAGCGACACGATCGGCGCCCTCCCCCACGTCACCACGCTGGAGGTCACCCCCATCCTGAGCGGCGTGAAGAGAACGGGCCTGGTCCGCCCCGGCAGCCTCTGAACCGACTGCCCGACTGCCCACCCGCCTGCGGCACCTGTGGCGCCCGCGCCTCCGACAACGTTGTCGAAGACGCGGACGGCCCGAGCCGCGGTCCTACGGGATGCGGCAAGCCCCGAAGGAGCACCGGACGACGGCGAGTGCGGCCGGCCTACGGCGTGTAGGTGGCGTCACTGCCGTACAACTGCCTGGTGAACGCGGAGACATCGGCGCTGCGATCGGAGCCGTCGAGGTTGTACGTCAGAAAGACGCCGTACCCCTCGCTGACCGTGCGGGCGGCGAGTGAGGCGACCGTGCTCTGCGAGGTCCCGCCGATCTGGACGGCCGCCGGCGACAGCTTCGACTTGGGCAGTGCGATGCCGGGGACCTGCCAGGTGCCGTAGTACGGGTTCCAGGCGTAGTCGAACTTGGACGAGACGTCGACGCCGCCGTAGGACAGGCGCGACGCGGCCGGGCCGATGTTGTAGAGGCTGATGATCTTGTCCGGCATGTTGGCGCGCAGTGCCGACACCAGGTACACGAACGAGCTGGCGTTGGGCTGGGTGGTGCCGTTGTTGCCGTAGTCGGCGTACTCGTCATCGAAGTCGATGCCGTCGAGGCCGTACTTGGTCACGGTGTCCGACAGCTGCTTCGCGAACGTCGAAGCCGTCTGCTGGGACGGGAAGTTGGCGAAGCCGGAGCCCTGGTGGTTGCCGAGCACCGAGAGGACGACCTTGATGCCCTTCTGCTGCAACGGCCGTATCTGCGTGGCGGCGTTGTCGAGGACGCTCTGCACGTTCGGGTTGAAGTACAGGGTCCCCGCCTTCGTGCCCGCGTCGTAGTTGATGTTCGCCGCGAAGATCACGGCGATGTCGAAGACGTTGGCGCCGCCGTTGGCGAGGGTGTACTTGCCGACGTTCAGCATGCTGTTGTTGTTCACCTCGACGTACGCCACCGAGGTCGGTCCCTGTTTCGCGGCGGCGGGCGCCGCTGCCGCGCCGCTCGTGGCGGTCGCGCCCAAGGCGAGTGCCGCCATGGTCGAGAGCGCGAGCGCGGCCGTCCGTACTCTTCTCCGCACCGGAGTGAACATCGTTGATCGGTCTCCCATCGCGTGGAGCGGCGCCCGCCCTGCTCGCGGGCGCCGAGTGAGCCCCGCCCTCTCCGTTCCCGGGACCGAACCACCGGAACCATGCGAGAACTCTTCACGACTCCACGCACATCGCGCCACAACTCTCAATCCGGGCAAGGGAGTTGCTGGAACGCCGCGCCGGCGCGGGCGGACAGGGCGTGCACGCCGGGGCTCCGCGCCACCGCCCCTACAACCCCACGATCTTGTTCCACTCCTTCGCGAACTCCACCCGCTCCGTCGACGTGATGTCCCGCGCGATCGCGAGGTGCTCGCGCATCGTCGCGTCCGGGAAGATCAGCGGGTTCTCGGCCAGCTCCGCGGTGTCCTTGTCCTTGGAGGCCGCGAGGACGTCCTGGGCGGCGGGGACGGGGCAGACGTAGTTGACCCAGGCGGCGAGTTCCGCGGCGACCTCGGGGTCGTAGTAGTAGTCGATCAGCTTTTCGGCGTTGGTCTTGTGGCGGGCCAGGTCGGGGATCATCAGGGAGTCCGCCCAGAGTTCGGCGCCCTCCTCGGGGACGACGAAGCGGATGTCCGGGTTGTCGGCCTGGAGCTGGATCACGTCGCCGGAGTAGGCCTGGCAGGCGAGGACGTCGCCGCTGACCAGGTCCTTGGTGTAGTCGTTGCCGGTGAAGCGGCGGATCTGGTTCCGGCTGATCTGGGTCTGCACCTGGTCGCACACCTTGTGGAAGTCGGCGGCGGTCCACTTGGTGATGTCGACGCCGTTGCCCTGCATCAGCAGCGCGAACGCCTCGTCCAGGCCGGAGAGCAGAGTGACCCGGCCCTTCAGGTCGCTCGCCCACAGGTCGGACACATGGCGGATCTCGCGGCCGAGCTTGCGGTGGTTGTACGCGATGCCGGTGATCCCCGACTGCCACGGCACCGTGTACCGGCGCCCGGGGTCGAACGCGGGCGAACTGAGCTGCGGGTCGAGGTACTTCGCCACGTTGGGCTGGCTCGACCGGTCCATCCGCTGGACCCAGCCGAGGCGGACGAACCGCGCGCACATCCAGTCGCTCATGACGATCAGGTCGCGGCCGGTCTGCTGGTGGTTCATGAGCGCCGGGCTGATCTTGCCGAAGAACTCGTCGTTGTCGTTGATCTCCTCGATGTAGTCGACGGATATCCCGGTCTTCTTCTCGAAGGCGTCCAGCGTGGGCCGCTTCGTCTGGTCGTCGTCATCGGTGTCGATGTACAGCGGCCAGTTCGCCCAGGTCAGCCGCTTGTCCTTGGCGGACAGATCGGCGCCGGCACGGTCCCCGGCCTTCACATACGCGGCGGGCACACCACACCCGGCGAGCGCGCCGAGCGCGGCGGTTCCGCCGAGCGCGCGCAGCAGGGAGCGGCGGGAGGGCGGATACGACTTCGGAGTCTGGGGCACCCGCGCAGCATGACCCGGCGACCTGTCCCCGATCAATGGACGCTGCGTCGAGCGGCTTCCCGCGGACCCGACACCTTGTCGATCGGTTGGCTGTGAAGTAACCGCCGGTTCACACGGCAGGTGCGCAGCACGAGGTCTTCGTCGACTCCGGTCCGGGTGTCCGGCGCCGCGACAGCCAGACATCCCGGTACACAACACCGCGGCCCTGTACGGGAGTTGATCCCGTACAGGGCCGCGGTGTGTACGTCTGGTCAAGCGCCGCAGGCCTACGCGTCCAGCGACGTCATCACGTGCTTGATCCGGGTGTAGTCCTCGAAGCCGTAGCCCGACAGGTCCTTGCCGTAGCCGGACTTCTTGAAGCCGCCGTGCGGCATCTCCGCGACCAGCGGGATGTGGGTGTTGATCCACACGCAGCCGAAGTCCAGCGACTTCGACAGCCGCATCGCCCGCCCGTGGTCCTTCGTCCACACCGAGGACGCCAGCGCGTAGTCGACGCCGTTGGCCCACTCGATGGCCTGGGCCTCGTCCGTGAAGGACTGGACGGTGATGACCGGGCCGAAGACCTCGTTCTGGATGATCTCGTCGTCCTGCTTGAGGCCCGAGACGACGGTCGGGGCGTAGAAGTAGCCGACCTCACCGACCCGGTGGCCGCCCGACTCCACCTTCGCGTGCGCCGGCAGCCGCTCGATGAAGCCGGTCACCTGCTTGAGCTGGTTGGCGTTGTTGAGCGGGCCGTAGAGCACGTCCTCGTCGTCCGGCTGCCCGGTCTTCGTCTCGGCGGCCGCCTTGGCGAGAGCCGCCACGAACTCGTCGTGGATGCCTTCCTGTACGAGCACCCGCGTCGCCGCCGTACAGTCCTGGCCCGCGTTGAAGAAGCCCGCGACCGAGATGTCCTCGACGGCCTTGGCGATGTCGGTGTCCTCGAAGACAACGACGGGAGCCTTGCCGCCCAGCTCCAGGTGGACCCGCTTGAGGTCCTTGGACGCGGACTCGGCGACGGACATGCCCGCGCGCACCGAACCGGTGATGGAGGCCATCGCCGGCGTGTGGTGCTCGACCATCGCGCGGCCGGTGTCCCGGTCGCCGCACACGACGTTGAAGACGCCCTTGGGCACGATCGAGCCGATGATCTCGGCGATCAGGACGGTCGAGGCGGGGGTCGTGTCCGAGGGCTTCAGGACGACCGTGTTGCCGGCGGCCAGGGCCGGGGCGAACTTCCAGACGGCCATCATCATCGGGTAGTTCCACGGCGCGACCTGCGCGCAGACGCCGATCGGCTCGCGCCGGATGATGGAGGTCATGCCCTCCATGTACTCGCCGGCCGAACGGCCTTCGAGCATCCGGGCCGCGCCCGCGAAGAAGCGGATCTGGTCGACCATCGGCGGGATTTCCTCGGAGCGGGTGAGCCCGATCGGCTTGCCGGTGTTCTCCACCTCGGCCGCGATCAGTTCCTCCGCGCGCTCCTCGAACGCGGTGGCGATGTCCAGCAGGAACTTCTGCCGCTTGGCCGGGGTCTCGTCCCGCCAGGCCGGGAAGGCCGCCGCCGCGGCCGCCATCGCGGCGTCCACGTCCGCCGTCCCGGACAGCGGCGCGGTCGCGTACGCCTCGCCCGTCACGGGGTTGACCACCTCGGTGGTCCGTCCGTCGGCGGCGTCCCGGAACTCACCGTCGATGTAGTTGCGCAGACGACGCAGTTCGGTGCTCACTGCCGGCCCTCCAAGTTCAGGTGTCCAATCACTGAGACACCCACCCTAATCGCCCGGCCCACGTTTTCAACACCCCCGATCGCGCCAAGGCTACGAAATCCGCAAGTCTCGACCACGTAAACAACGAATTTCATCGAAGCGGCCTTGCGGAACGGTCGAGACGTCGTGCACAGTGAAGCCGTGGCCAGTCGCAGCGCAGAACAGAGGGACCCCCGCGAGTCCAGGAACGGCAGTACTCCTCACCTGGACGCCGTCTCCCTCGCCATCATCGAGCAACTCCAGGAGGACGGCCGCCGGCCGTACGCCGCGATCGGCAAGGCCGTCGGCCTGTCCGAGGCGGCCGTGCGCCAGCGCGTCCAGAAGCTGCTCGACCAGGGCGTCATGCAGATCGTCGCCGTCACGGACCCGCTCACCGTGGGCTTCCGCAGACAGGCGATGGTCGGTGTGAACGTCGAAGGTGATGTCGAGAACGTCGCCGACGCGCTGACGGCCATGCCGGAAGTGGAGTACGTGGTGATGACCGCGGGCTCGTACGACCTCCTCGCCGAGATCGTCTGCGAGGACGACGACCACCTGCTGGACGTCATCAACAAACGCATCCGGGCCCTCCCCGGCGTGCGCTCCACCGAGAGCTTCGTCTATCTGAAGCTCAAGAAGCAGACCTACATGTGGGGAACCCGATAACCGTGAGCAAGGACCTCAGCCGCACCGCGTACGACCACCTGTGGATGCACTTCACCCGCATGTCCTCGTACGAGAACGCGCCCGTTCCCACGATCGTCCGTGGCGAGGGCACCTACATCTACGACGACAAGGGCAAGCGCTACCTCGACGGTCTCGCGGGTCTGTTCGTGGTCCAGGCCGGCCACGGCCGCGCCGAGCTGGCCGAGACCGCCGCCAAGCAGGCGCAGGAGCTGGCGTTCTTCCCCATCTGGTCGTACGCCCACCCGAAGGCCGTGGAGCTGGCGGAGCGTCTCGCCCACCACGCGCCCGGCGACCTGAACAAGGTCTTCTTCACCACCGGCGGCGGCGAGGCCGTCGAGACCGCCTGGAAGCTCGCCAAGCAGTACTTCAAGCTGCAGGGCAAGCCGACCAAGTACAAGGTCATCTCCCGCGCGGTCGCGTACCACGGCACCCCGCAGGGTGCCCTGTCCATCACCGGACTCCCGGCCCTGAAGGCCCCGTTCGAGCCGCTCGTCCCGGGCGCGCACAAGGTGCCGAACACCAACATCTACCGCGCCCCGCTCTTCGGCGACGACCCGGAGGCCTTCGGCCGCTGGGCCGCCGACCAGATCGAGCAGCAGATCCTGTTCGAGGGCCCGGAGACGGTCGCCGCGGTCTTCCTGGAGCCGGTGCAGAACGCCGGCGGCTGCTTCCCGCCCCCGCCCGGCTACTTCCAGCGGGTCCGCGAGATCTGCGACCAGTACGACGTACTCCTGGTCTCCGACGAGGTCATCTGCGCCTTCGGCCGCCTCGGCACGATGTTCGCCTGCGACAAGTTCGACTACGTGCCGGACATGATCACCTGCGCCAAGGGCATGACCTCGGGCTACTCCCCGATCGGCGCCTGCATCATCTCCGACCGCCTGGCCGAGCCGTTCTACAAGGGCGACAACACCTTCCTGCACGGCTACACCTTCGGCGGCCACCCGGTCTCCGCGGCGGTCGGCCTCGCCAACCTCGACATCTTCGAGCGCGAGGGCCTCAACCAGCACGTCCTCGACAACGAGGCCAACTTCCTCAACACCCTGCAGAAGCTGCACGACCTCCCGATCGTCGGCGACGTCCGCGGCAACGGCTTCTTCTACGGCATCGAGCTCGTCAAGGACAAGGCCACCAAGGAGACCTTCACGGACGAGGAGTCGGAGCGCGTGCTCTACGGCTTCGTCTCCAAGAAGCTCTTCGAGTACGGCCTCTACTGCCGCGCCGACGACCGCGGTGACCCGGTCATCCAGCTGTCGCCGCCGCTGATCTCCGACCAGTCGACCTTCGACGAGATCGAGGGCATCGTCCGCCAGGTCCTGACGGAGGCCTGGACGAAGCTCTAGCCTTCGGCGATTCAGCGGTTTATACGGCCCGGGGTGCGCCCGTCCGAGTGAGAAGGACGCACCCCGGGCCGTGTGCTGTCCGGGGTCACACCCCCATCCTCCTTAGCGTGCCTGGTAACCGATCGGCCCCGTCCTCGTTCCCCCGCAAGGGGGACGTGGTACGGAAAACGGATCAGAACGAGGTGTACGCGCATGGTGGCCCCGCCGGACAACGACGTGCTCTGGGCACGTGCCCTGCACTTCCAGCACAACGACGGCACGCCCGCGCTCAGCGGCGTCTCGCTCGGTGTCCGGGAGAGCGAGATCCTCGCCGTCATGGGCCCACGCGGCAGCGGCAAGACGACCCTGCTGCGCTGCCTCTCCGGCCTGGAGCGCCCGAGCCGAGGCGAGGTCTGGTTCAACAGCGTGCCCGTGCACACCATGGGCCCGCTCACCCGGGAACGGCTGCGCCGCGACCGCTTCGGCTGGATCGACCCGGCCCCC
Source organism: Streptomyces sp. NPDC048504 (assembly GCF_043200035.1). Lineage (NCBI taxonomy): Bacteria > Bacillati > Actinomycetota > Actinomycetes > Kitasatosporales > Streptomycetaceae > Streptomyces > Streptomyces sp. NPDC048504. Next base: position 287,836 of record NZ_JBICXA010000013.1, on the reverse strand, counting down.
GTGCTCGTCCCGGAGCTGAACGTGTGGGAGAACGCGGCCCTCCCCCTGATGCTGCGCGGCACCAGCCGCCGCCGTGCCAAGACCGCCGCCCTGGAGTGGCTGGACCGCCTCGACATCGGCGACCACGCCCGCAAGCGCCCGCACGAACTGCGTCAGGCGGAGCGTCAGCGCGTCTCGATCGCCCGCGCGCTGGCCCCGGCGCCCACGGTCCTGTTCGCCGACGAGCCGACCGCCCCGCTGTACCGCGCGGACCGCGCCCAGGTCCTGCGCACGCTCACGACGGCCGCCCGCTCGCACGGCATCACGGTCGTCCTCGCGACCCACGAGGCGGAGACGGCGGCCCTCGCGGACCGCACGGTGTCGCTCCTGGACGGACGCCGTGTGAACACGGTTCACCTCCCCCCGGTCGCCGAGTCGGAAGGCCGGGCCGCGTGCTCGCTCTCCGTCTGACCCGCGGCTCGCACCCCGCCGTCCAACTGCGCCGCCTGCTGGTCGCGGTGGCCTCGGCGGGCACGGGCTTCCTCCTCCTCTGCACCCTCGGCTACGCGATGGGCCACCCCGACTCCCCCGCAGCCGCGGCCCTCCGCCTCGCCTGGTGCGCGACCCCGCTGGCCGCCACCGTGTACTTCGCGATCGCGGTCGCACGCACCGACCCGGCGACGAAACCCCGCCCCGGCCTCTCCGCGATCGGCCTCGGCCCGGGCCGCCTGATGGCGATCTCGGCGACCACGACCGCCCTCGCCTGCACCCTCGGCTCCATGCTGGCCCTGCTCTTCTTCCTCCACCTCCGCGGCGACCTCACCGGAATGCCCTTCGACGGAGCGGCGGCGGAGTTCCTGGCCTCGGACACCCCCCTCCCCCTCCCCGCCGCACTCACCCTGCTCGCCCTCGTCCCCGTGACCGCCTCCGTCTCGGTGGCCCTCACCCTCCGCCCGAAGGACACCAAGCACCCGTCCTCGACGAAGGGCGCCCCGAGGTCCTGCGGCCGTTTCGGCGCCTACGGCAGGTCGAGCACCCGCGAGACCTTCGGGGCGTACGGCAGGTTCGGCGCCCACCTGCGAACGGGCGGCCGTACGGCGGCAGTTGAGGAGACGCCCTCCCCGGCGCCCGAGCCCGCAGCCGACGCCGAGCCGTCCGCCGGCGTCACGGACCCCGTCGACCTGGACCCCACCCGCCCCCCGGCCCCCCGCGAGGTCCCCAAGGGCCTCCCCTGGGGCGTGGCCGTCCTCGCCGCCGGTCTCGCCGTCGAGGCGTACGCGAACCGGACGGCGGACACCGACGGGCTGTCGATGCCCGGCGGTCACGTGGGCGGCCCCGCGGGTGTGCTGGCCGGCTGGGTGCTGACCGCGCTCGGTCTCGCCCTGGCGGGCCCCGGCCTCACCCACCTGTGCGGACGGCTTCTCCAGGCCGTGCGTCCGGGCGCCCTCCGGCTCCTCGCGGGCCGGGTCCTCATGGAGGAGGCGACCCGCATCGGCCGCCCGCTGGGCGTGGTCTGCGCGGTGGCGTCGGGCGCGTACGCGATGACGGCGCTGTACGACACGGACGCGTCCGTCGGCCCGCTGACCACCCTCGGCACGCTCCTGGTGGCCGGCTGCACGGTGGCGACCCTGCTCACCGCCGCCGTCGAGGCCCGGCAGGCCCGCGCCGACACCACGGCCGCGCTGGTACGGCTCGGCGCCCCGGCCACCGTGCTGCGCAGCGCGGCCGCTCTGCGCGCGGGCGCGCTGCTCGCCCTGTTCGTGCCGCTGACCGTCGTGATCGCGGAACTCGCGGCACTTCCGCTCGCCCACCGATGAGTTTCGCGCGGGGCGCCGGTCTACCCACCGATCAGCACGCACGCCCGATGGGAGAGGCCCCGACATGTACCAGCAGATGATCTTCGTGAACCTCGCCGTGAACGACGCCGCCGCGTCGAAGAAGTTCTTCACCGAGCTCGGTTTCTCGACCAACCCGCAGTTCAGCACCGACGACACCACCTGTGTCGTGATCAGCGAGACGATCATCGCGATGCTCCTGGAGAAGAAGCGCTACAGCGACTTCACGAAGAAGGAGATCGCCGACGCGGCCAAGACCAGCGAGGTGCTGCTGTGTCTGAGCGCCGAGAGCCGGGAGAAGGTCGACGAGCTGGTGAACAAGGCGGTCGCGGCGGGCGGCACCGCCAACGACGACATCAACGACCAGGGTTTCATGTACGGCCGCTCCTTCGAGGACCTGGACAGCCACTCCTGGGAGATCGTCTGGATGGACCCGGCGGCCGTCCAGGGCTGAGCAGTCGGGTGCCTAGCATGGGCGCGTGCAGACGAGCCCGGCCCATGCGGCCCACCACGACGAACGCGAGATCGAGACGGTCGAGGACTTCGACGCGACCGTCTCGTCCCGCGGCACCCTCGCCGGACACCGCGTCCAGGGCGTCGATCTGACGGACCGTACGCGGGAGTTGCTCACCACGGACACCTCGGGCGCCGTCTTCCTCGGCTGCCCGATGCGCGACGAGGCGGCCGCGAAGGTCCGGGCCGACGGCGCGCTGGTCTTCCCGCCCGTCCCGCACCTCCCGTTCGACCCCTACCGCGGCCATCTCTACACGCCGACCGAGCTGTTCGACTCGCTCGACAAGGGGTACGAGCAGACACCGGACGCGCTCGCGTACGCCTGGTTCCAGCGGACCAAGGCCGACGGCGACATATACGCGTCGATGCTGCGCGCCGTCCACGACGACTCCATCTCCGACGCCCTCGACGAACTCCTGCGCGGCGCACGGGTGGTGGGCGTGATGGGCGGCCACGCGATGGCACGCGGCACGGAGGCCTACGGCGGTGCCGCGCGCCTGGGCCGTGAGCTGAGCCGCGCCGGGTTCACGGTGGCGACCGGCGGCGGGCCCGGTGCCATGGAGGCGGCGAACCTGGGCGCGTACGCGGCGCCGTACGAGGACGCCATGCTGGAGGAGGCGTGCGAACTCCTCGCCGGATCACCGTCGTTCAGCCCCTCGATCACCGACTGGGCCCAGGGCGCCTTCGAGGTCCGCACCCGCTGGCCCAAGGGCAACCACTCGATCGGCATCCCGACGTGGTTCTACGGCCACGAGCCGCCGAACGCCTTCGCCTCGCACATCGCCAAGTACTTCGCCAACGCCACCCGCGAGGACGGCCTGTTGGCCCGCTCGAACGCGGGTGTGGTGTTTCTGCCGGGCGCGGCCGGGACCGTACAGGAGATCTTCGACAACGCGACGCCGAACTACTACGAGTCGCGCGGCGAGCCCACGCCGATGGTGCTCGTGGACCGGGAGCACTGGACGGAGCGGCTGCCGACCTGGCCGCTGCTGCGTGCACTTGCCCGGGAACGGCCAATGGAGGCCCGTATCGCCCTCGTTGACCGGATCGAGGAGGCTCCGGAGGCACTGAAACGTCTCGCTGATTAAAGTGCAGGTAAAGGCAACTGCTGTACACCGCATATGCATTGACACTGCTTACGCAGCACTTATAGACCAGTGAGACTCCTGGGGGCAGTGGTGCCTCACCTCATTGCCGCTCCATCTCCCCCTAAACCCCCCGCAGTTGCACATCCCGTGAAGGGCAAACGTGTCCATATCTCGACGTTCCGTACGCATCCTCGGTGTCGCGTCCGCCTCGGCCGCACTCGCACTCGGATTCGCGGGCAACGCGCTCGCCTGCAACATCAGCGAGTTCTCCGCCGAAGCCACGTGTGACGGCGCCAACGGTGTCATCACCGTCACCGACAAGGACGCCTCGGCCACCGAGGCGACCATCACGGTGTTCCTGGAGAGCAACGGTGCCGACGTGCAGAAGGTCGGCGAGCAGACGGTCAAGGGCTCGCGCGAAGGAGTCACCGCCTCCTTCCCCGAGGCCTGGAAGCCGAACGCCTCGTACCGCGTCCACGTCAAGGCCGGAAACCAGGTCGACGAGGACCTCAAGGAACTCCTGACCACCCCGTCCAAGGCCTGCGAGACGGAGTCGCCCAGCCCGACCCCGACGGAGGCTTCCCCGACGCCGTCGGAGACCGCCTCGACCCCGGCCGAGTCCGACACCCCGACCCCGTCGGCCTCGGAGAGCAGCAGCACCGCTCCCGCCACGACGACGGACAACGCGCCGTCCCCGGCGGCCGGTTCCTCGAACCTCGCCGAGACCGGTGCCAACTCCAACACCGGCATGATCGCCGGTATCGCGGGCGCCCTCGTCGTCGTGGGCGGCGGAGCCGTCTACTTCGGCATGCGCCGTCGCGGTGCGAGCAACGGCAGCTGATCCAACGGCCGCTGAACAACCCGCTGTTGTGGCCCGTCCGGTTCGTGGGGACGGGCCACACACATGTCTACCGGCCGCCGAGCACGACGATCTCGGCCGCGTCGAACTCCACCCCGACCGCGCCCCCGACCTCCGGCGCCTCCCGCAACGCGCAGGCCGCCTCCAGGCGTGGCGCGTCCTCCGGCTGGAGCTGTACGGCGACATGCGTGCCCTTGAAGGTGCGGGCGGCGACCGTGCAGCGCAGGCCCTCGTCGGCGGACAACAGGCGTACGCCCGCGGGGCGTACGAGGAGGGTGCGGGTGCCCTGGGGGGCGTCCTCGGGGACCGGGACCTTGCCCCAGGGGGTGTCGGCGGCTTCCCCCACGACCGTGGCCTCGACCACGTTGTCGAAGCCCAGGAAGCGGGCCACGAACTCGTCGGCGGGGTGCTGCCAGACCTCAAGTGGCGTACCGGACTGGGCGATCCGCCCGTCCCGCATCACCACGACCCGGTCGGCCAGCGCGAACGCCTCACCCTGGTCGTGCGTGACCGCGAGCACGGTCGTCCCCAACGTGCCGAACAGTTCCCGGAGTTCGACGACCAGCCGCTCCCGCAGTGACCGGTCGAGCTGACCGAGCGGTTCGTCGAGCATGAGGAGACGGGGTTGGGGCGCCAACGCCCGGGCGAGCGCCACCCGTTGCTGCTCTCCGCCGGACAGCCCTGCCACGGCACGACGGGCGGCACCCGGCAGTCCGACGAGGTCGAGCAACTCGCCCACCCGGTCGTCCTGTTGCCTCTTCGACGCCCCGTGCATACGCAGCCCGAAGGCGACGTTGCCGGCCACGTCCCGCTGCGGGAACAGCTGGTGGTCCTGGAACATCAGACCCACCCCGCGCTTGTGCGCGGGCACGCCCGACTGGTCCCGGTCGTCCAGCAACACCCGCCCGGAGTCCAGGGGTTGGAGCCCGGCGACCGCCCGCAACAGCGTCGACTTGCCGCTGCCGCTGGGCCCGAGCACACACACGATCTCGTGCTCGACGACCCCGAGATCGACGGCGTCCAGCACCGGGCGCCCGCCGAACCGTACGGTCGCGCCCTCAAGGCTCAGCAGCAGCCTGTTCCGCGGCACGCTCGGCGGCATGTTCGGCGGCATCTAGAACTCCCCCGTCCGGTCGGTGCGCAGCCGCTCAAGGACCAGCAGGGCCACCGCGCACACCACCATCAGAATCGTCGAAAGGGCCATCGCCTGGCCGTAGTTGAGATCACCGGGCCGGGACAGCAGCCGGGCCACCGCGACCGGCAGCGTCGGGTTGTCGGGCCGCGCGATGAACACGGTCGCCCCGAACTCGCCCAGCGACACCGCGAACGCGAACCCGGCGGCGATCAGCAACGCCCGCCGCACCAGCGGCAGATCGACCTCCCGCCACACCCGCCACGGCGACGCCCCGAGCACGGCCGCCGCCTCCCGCAGCCGCCCGTCCACCGCCCGCAGCACAGGCAGCATCGTCCGTACGACGAAGGGAACGCCCACCAGCGCCTGCGCGAGCGGCACCAGGATCCACGAACTCCGCAGATCCACCGGGGGTTTGTCGAGCGAGATCAGGAACCCGAAGCCGACCGTCACCGCGGACACCCCGAGCGGCAGCATCAGCAGCGCGTCGAAGCCCCGCACCAGCCGCCCGGCGTCGCGCCGGGTGAGGGCAGCGGCGGCGAGACCACCGATCACCACGGCGATGGCGGTGGCGGCGACGGCGTACTCCAGCGAGTTGCCGATCGCGGCGATCGGCGGGACGAGGAAGGTGCCGCCGTCGTCGTGGGTCAGCGCCCGGTAGTAGCCGAAGTCCGGTGTGTCGAGCGACCGTTGGACCAGCACGGCGAGCGGCAGCAGAAGCAGCACCGCGATGGACGCGACGACTCCGGCCAGCAGGGTCCACTGGCCGGCCCCGCGCGGGCGCCGAGCGGTCACCGACGGGTCCACGAGCCGTAGGGCACTCTCCCGTCGTCGTACCGTCCAGGAGTGGACGGCGAGGATCGCGCCGACCGCGACGAACTGGACGATAGTCAGTACAGCCGCCGTGGACAGGTCGAAGACCTCCGAAGTCTGACGGTAGATCTCCACTTCGAGGGTCGAGAAGGTCGGGCCGCCGAGGATCTGGACCACGCCGAAGGAGGTGAAGGTGAAGAGGAAGACCATGAGCGCGGCGGCGGCCACGGCGGGCCCGAGCGCGGGCAGCGTCACCGTCCGCCAGGCCCGGAGCCGGGACGCGCCGAGCATCCGCGCGGCCTCCTCCTGACGCGGGTCGAGCTGGGCCCACAGGCCGCCCACCGTCCGTACGACGACCGCGTAGTTGAAGAAGACGTGCGCGAGCAGGATCGCCCACACGGTGGTGTCCAGCCGTACGCCCCACAGCTCGTCGAGGAGTCCACCCCGGCCGACGAGCGCGAGGAACGCCGTACCGACGACGACCGTCGGCAGCACGAACGGGACCGTCACGACGGCCCGCAGGACGTGCCGGCCCGGGAAGTCGAAGCGCGCGAAGACATACGCGCCGGGGAGTGCGATCAGCAGCGTGAGCGCGGTGGACGCGAGCGCCTGCCAGGTGGTGAACCACAGGACGTGCCGGATGTCGGACTGCGCGAGCACGTCCCAGATACGGCCCAACTGCCAGGCGCCGTCCACCTTGAGGCCGCGCGCGACGATCGCGGCGACCGGGTAGGCGAAGAACACCGCGAAGAACGCGACGGGCAGGGCCATGAGACCGAGCCGCGTCACGTTCCCCGTACGGGTCCGCCCCGGGGCTACTTCAGTACGAGCGAGGTCCACGACTTGACCCACTGGTCCCGGTCGGCGGCGATCTTCGCGGGCGCCATGGTCTCGGGGTCCGGGGCCTGGCGGCCGTACTTCACGAACTCCTGCGGCACCTGGGCGCCTTGGATCACCGGGTAGACGAACATGTTGAGCGGCATGTCCTGCTGGAACTCCTTGGTGAGCAGGAAGTCGAGGAACGCCTTGCCGCCCTTGGTGTTCTTGGCGTTGCTGAGCAGCCCCGCGTACTCGGTCTGCCGGAAGCAGGTGCCGTACGACACCCCGGTGGGCGCGGTGGTCGGCTTCGGGTCGGCGTAGATGACCTCGGCGGGCGGCGAGGAGGCGTACGAGACGACGAGGGGCCGGTCGCCGCCCGCCTTCTTGCCGCCGGCGGAACCGGAGAACTCCTGGTCGTAGGCCTGCTCCCAGCCGTCGACGACCTTGACGCCGTTGGCCTTGAGCTTCTTCCAGTACGCCTGCCAGCCTCCCCCACTCTCGGCTTCGCTCGAGCGGGAGGTGCCCCCATCGCCGTACTGCGCGGCGCTGCCGAGCAGGAAGCCGAGGCCGGGCGAGGAGGTGGCCGCGTTCTCGGTGACGAGGAGGTTCTTGTACGCGGGCTTGACCAGATCCGCGAAGGAGGTCGGCGGGGTCAGCTTGTGCTCGCTGAAGTACGCCTTGTCGTAGTTGACGCAGATGTCGCCGGTGTCGATGGGCGTGACCCGGTGCTTGGCCTCGTCGACGCGGTACGCGGGCTTGACGGTGGCGGAGCCCTTCGCGTCGTAGGACTGGAAGAGGCCGTTGTCGAGCGCGCGGGAGAGCAGGGTGTTGTCGACGCCGAAGAAGACGTCGCCCTGGGGGTTGTCCTTGGTCAGGATCGCCTTGTTGACGGCCTGGCCGGCGTCGCCGTCCTTGAGGACCTTGACGGTGTAGCCGGACTGCTTCTCGAAGTCCTTGAGGACGCTCTTCGAGACGGCCCACGAGTCGTGGCTGACGAGGGTGACGGTCTTGGAGTCGCCTCCGCTGCCGCTGTCGGACGAGCCGCACGCGGAGAGCGTGACGAGGCCGAGCCCGACGGCCGCGGCCACGAAGGTCCTGGTGTGGTGCATGGGTGTTTTCCTCCTGGGGTGTCCAGGAAGAGACGCGGCCCCGCCCACAGGACGTGGGCAGGGCGCAACAGCAAGAGTGGTGACCGAACTTCCTACCCAGAATGACCTGGGCGAGGTTCAGAGGGTCTGCGGACAATCCCGCACTCTCAGCGCTGTGGCGCTCCCCTGTCGGAATATGAAGATGTACCTGCGTGTACTACGCGGAACAGGTTACCGGGTTACCGCTCGGTGGCGGCGAGCTGGCCGCACGCTCCGTCGATCTCCTGGCCCCGGGTGTCCCGGACGGTGACCGGCACCCCGTGGGCCGCGATGGCCTCGACGAACGCCTTCTCGTCCTCGGGACGGGAGGCGGTCCACTTCGAGCCGGGCGTCGGGTTCAGCGGGATCAGGTTGACGTGCACGGGCTTGCCCTTGAGGAGGCGGCCGAGCCGGTCGCCGCGCCACGCCTGGTCGTTGATGTCACGGATCAGCGCGTACTCGATGGACAGCCGGCGCCCCGACTTCGCCGCGTACTCCCAGCCCGCGTCGAGAACCTCGCGCACCTTCCACCGCGTGTTCACGGGGACCAGGGTGTCGCGCAGGTCGTCGTCGGGCGCGTGCAGCGAGATCGCGAGCCGGCACTTGAAGCCCTCGTCCGCGAAGCGGTGGATCGCCGGGACCAGTCCGACCGTCGAGACGGTGATCCCGCGCTGCGAGAGGCCGAGGCCGTCCGGCTCGGGGTCGGTGAGGGCGCGGATCGACTGCACGACCCGCTTGTAGTTGGCGAGGGGCTCGCCCATGCCCATGAAGACGATGTTGGAGAGCCGCGCGGGCCCGCCGGGAATCTCGCCGTCCCTCAACGCCCGCATGCCGTCGACGATCTGGTGCACGATCTCACCGGTCGACAGATTGCGGTCGAGGCCGGCCTGTCCGGTCGCGCAGAACGGGCAGTTCATGCCACACCCGGCCTGCGAGCTGATGCACATGGTGACCCGGTCCGGGTACCGCATCAGCACCGACTCGACGAGCGTCCCGTCGAACAGCCGCCACAGCGTCTTGCGGGTGGTGTCCTGGTCGGTCGACAGATGCCGCACGACGGTCATCAGCTCAGGAAGCAGCGCCTCCTGCAGCTTGGCGCGCGAACCGGCGGGGATGTCGGTCCACTCCGCCGGATCGTGCGCGAACCGCGCGAAGTAGTGCTGCGAGAGCTGCTTGGCGCGAAACGGCTTCTCCCCGATCGCGGCGACGACTTCCTTGCGCTCGGCGGGCGTGAGATCGGCAAGGTGCCGCGGCGGCTTCTGGGCTCCGCGGGGGGCGACGAATGTGAGTTCTCCGGGCTTAGGCATGGCCCTACCAGTGTCGCAGACATACGAAGAGGGACTCGCCGCCCTGTGGACAACGAGCCCCTCACGTACAGAACAGCAGGTCAGACCATGTTTCAGCCGGAGCCCACGAACAACACCAACAGCAGCCACACCACTGGAGCGGTCGGCAGCAGGGAGTCGAGCCGGTCCATGATGCCGCCATGGCCCGGCAGCAGGGTGCCCATGTCCTTGATGCCCAGGTCGCGCTTGATCATGGACTCGCCGAGGTCGCCCAGCGTGGCGCTGGCCGCGACCGCGAGGCCCAGGATCAGGCCCTGCCACCAGCTGCCGTCGTCGATCAGGAACTGCATGCACAGCGCGCCCGCCACCATCGCGAAGGACACCGCCCCGAACAGGCCCTCGCGGGTCTTCCCGGGGCTGATGCGCGGAGCGAGCTTGTGCGTGCCGAAGCGCCAGCCGATGGCGTACGCCCCGGTGTCGCTGACCACGGTCAGCAGCAGGAACGTCAGGACCCGCCAGGCGCCGTCGTGCGCGGTGAGCATCATGGCGACGAACGTGGCCAGGAACGGCACGTAGAACGCCGCGAAGACGCCCGCCGTGACGTCCCTGAGGTAGCCCTCCGGCGGCTCCGTCATCCGCCAGACGAGGACGGCGAGCGCCGTGAGCGCCATGGCGACCCAGGCGCCCTCTGCGCCCCGGACGTAACCGGCGACGACCATCGCCGCACCGCCGACCGCGAGGGGCACGAGGGGCGCCTTGATGCCCTTGCGCTCCTGCAGCCGCGAGGTGAGCTCCCACAGGCCGACCACGACGGCGACCGCTATCACTCCGACGAACGCGGCCTTCACCACGAAGAGGGACGCGACGATCACCACGGCGAGCCCGACGCCGACCCCTATGGCCGCACCCAGGTCCCGGCCCGCGCTCTTCTTCTGCGGGGCGGGTGCCGGTGGCGGGACGTCGGGCATGGGCTCCGGATTCTGCGGCACCGCCCCGTAGGGCTGCGCCGACGGCATGTCGGTCGGCTGCGTCCGCGGGTCGTACGGCTGCGGCTGCCGTACGTCGTACGGCGGTTGCTGCGTCTCGTCGCGGAACAAGGGACCGCTCAGCCGAGCGGCCCCCCGGTCGTCATCCTGGTGTCCGCCGTATGCGGGCTCGTCGGGCACGATGGGCATGGGGCGAGTCTGCTGCGCCTCAGGCGCATCGTACGTGGGACCCGCCGGGGCAGCCCCCTGGACAGGCCCCTGGTCGGACGGCCCCCAGTACCCGGCTTGTGGCGGCGCCCCCCAGGAAGAGTCGTTCATCAGACCTCTAGCAGCTCCGCTTCCTTGTGCTTGAGGAGTTCGTCCACCTGGGCGACGTACTTCGCCGTGGTGTCGTCGAGCTCCTTCTCCGCACGACGGACCTCGTCCTCGCCGGACTCCTTGTCCTTGACGAGCTTGTCCAGGGCGTCCTTCGCCTTGCGGCGGACGGCGCGGATGGACACCTTCGAGTCCTCGGCCTTGGCCCGGGCGACCTTGATGTAGTCCTTGCGGCGCTCCTCGGTCAGCTCGGGGAACGTCACCCGGATGATGTTTCCGTCGTTGCTGGGATTGACGCCCAGGTCCGAGTCGCGGATCGCCTGCTCGATGTTCCGCATCGCGGTCTTGTCGAACGGGGTCACCACGGCCATCCGCGGCTCCGGTACGGAGAACGAGGCCAGCTGGTTGATCGGCGTCAACGCACCGTAGTAGTCGGCCACGATCTTGTTGAACATCGCCGGGTGCGCACGGCCGGTGCGGATCGCGGCGAAGTCCTCCTTGGCGACCACGACGGCCTTCTCCATCTTCTCCTCGGCTTCAAGGAGGGTCTCTTCGATCACCACTTGCTCCTGCGTGTCTTGAGTAGGCCCGGCTGCTGTGCTGTGTCGGCGTCGGCGGCCGGCTGCGTCGCGTCTTCTTCCTGCACGGTTCCCGACCGGCAGGACATTGTCCATCCCCCGGTCAGGGTCATCAGCCCTGGCTGCCTTGGTCACCCACAAGCGTGCCGATCTTCTCACCCTTGACGGCGCGGGCGATATTGCCCTCCGCCAGCAGCTCGAAGACCAGGATCGGAAGCTTGTTGTCGCGGCACAGCGTGATGGCGGTCATGTCCGCGACCTTGAGGTCCTGGGTGATGACCTCGCCGTAGCTGAGCGAGTCGAACTTGACGGCTTCGGAGTTCGTCTTCGGGTCGGAGTCGTAGACCCCGTCCACACCGTTCTTGCCCATCAGCAGCGCCTCGGCGTTGATCTCCAGGGCGCGCTGGGCGGCGGTGGTGTCGGTGGAGAAGTAGGGCATGCCCATACCGGCGCCGAAGATGACCACGCGGCCCTTCTCCAGGTGGCGCACGGCGCGCAGCGGGATGTACGGCTCGGCGACCTGGCCCATGGTGATGGCGGTCTGGACGCGGCTGTCGATGCCTTCCTTCTCCAGGAAGTCCTGGAGCGCGAGGCAGTTCATCACCGTGCCGAGCATGCCCATGTAGTCGGAGCGGGCCCGGTCCATGCCGCGCTGCTGGAGTTCGGCGCCGCGGAAGAAGTTGCCGCCGCCGATGACGACGGCGACCTCCGCGCCGTCCCGCACGACGGCCGCGATCTCACGGGCGATCTTGTGCACCACGTCGGGATCCACGCCCAGGCCGCCGCCTCCGGAGAAGGCCTCTCCGGACAGCTTCAGCATGAACCGGCCGCGTACCTTGCCGTCGTCGCTCTTCTGGGGCTTGGTGGTCATGGAGTTCTCGCCTCTTCAACGTGGTCGCACATACGAAGAAGGCCACTGCCGGTGGGGTGTCTGTCGCATCCCATGCTCGGCAATGGCCTCCTCGTCAGATCTGCTGTCGTCCGCCACGCGCGTGTGTGCGGCGGGATACGCCAGCAATACAGCCGACTGCTGACGACCCTAGCGGGATTCCGCCGGGCGCCGCGCGTCGATCGCGGTACGGACTCAGATGCCGACCTTGATGCGCGTGAAGCGCTTCAGGGTGACACCCGCCTCGTCCAGAACCTTCTGGACGGACTTCTTGGGGTCGAGCGCGTACGGCTGACCGAGCAGCGTCGCGTCCTTGAAGAAGCCGCCCACGCGACCCTCGACGATCTTGGCGATCGCGGCCTCGGGCTTGCCCTCGGCGCGGGTGGTCTCCTCGGCGATACGGCGCTCGGACTCGACGACCTCGGCCGGCACGTCGTCCTTGGCCAGGTACTTCGGCGCGAAGGCGGCGATGTGCTGGGCGACACCGCGGGCGACCTCGGCGTTCGGCTTGTCCAGCTCGACGAGGACACCGATCTGCGGGGGCAGGTCCGGCATCGTGCGGTGCATGTACGCGGAGACGTAGCCGTCGGCGTACTGGGCGAAGCGGTCCAGGACGATCTTCTCGCCCAGGTTCGCGTTGGCCTCGTCCACGAACGCCTGAACCGTCTTGCCGGGCTCGATCTCGGAGGCGAGGAGCGCCTCGATGTCGGCCGGGGCACTCGCGGCGACGTGCTGGGCGATCTGGTTGGCGACGGCCTGGAACTTCTCGCCCTTGGCGACGAAGTCCGTCTCGCACTTCAGCTCGACCAGGACACCGGAGGTGTTGTCGTCGGCGATGACGGAGACCACGGCGCCGTTCTCGGCGGAGCGGCCCTCGCGCTTGGCGACGCCCTTCTGGCCCTTGATACGGAGCGCCTCGACGGCCTTCTCGACGTTGCCGTCGGCCTCGTCCAGCGCCTTCTTGCAGTCCATCATGCCGGCGCCGGTGAGCTCGCGGAGCTTCTTGACGTCGGCGGCGGTGTAGTTCGCCATGATCTGTGAATCTCTTCTCGGAGTTCGAAGTCTCGAAGTCGGCGGCGGCCGCGGGTAGCGCGGGCTTCCGCCAAGGATCTACGGGCTACGAAGATCTAGGGGCTGTGGATGAACGGCGGGTGGCGCGGTCCGCACCACCCGCCGTCTTCCTGTCAGCCCTTTGGCCCGGAAGGTCAGGCCTGCTCGGCCTCGGCGGCCGGAGCGGCCTCGACCCCGGCGGCGGGGGCCTCGACGACCTCGGCAGCGGCCTCGGCGGCAACCGGGGCCTCGTCGGCCTGCTCGGCGTCGGCGACCTTCTCCGTCTCGGCGGAGGTCTGCACCTCGGCCTCGGCGGCGGGGGCCTCGTCGGCCTTCTTCTCACCTTCGAGCAGGTCGCGCTCCCACGCGGCGAGCGGCTCTCCGGCGGCCTTGTCACCCTTGGCCTCGGCGGCGACACCGGAGCGGCTGATGAGGCCCTCGGCGACGGCGTCGGCGATCACGCGGGTGAGCAGGGTGACGGAGCGGATCGCGTCGTCGTTGCCCGGGATCTTGTAGTCGACCTCGTCGGGGTCGCAGTTCGTGTCGAGGATGGCGACGACCGGGATGTTGAGCTTCCGGGCCTCACCGACCGCGATGTGCTCCTTCTTGGTGTCCACGATCCAGACGGCGCTGGGAACCTTGGACATCTCGCGGATACCACCGAGGGTCTTCTCCAGCTTGGCCTTCTCGCGCGAGAGCACGAGAAGCTCCTTCTTGGTGAGACCGGACGCGGCGACGTCCTCGAAGTCGATCTGCTCAAGCTCCTTGAGGCGCTGCAGACGCTTGTAGACGGTGGAGAAGTTGGTGAGCATGCCGCCCAGCCAGCGCTGGTTGACGTAGGGCATGCCGACGCGGGTGGCCTGCTCGGCGATGGCCTCCTGCGCCTGCTTCTTCGTACCGACGAACATGACCGTGCCGCCGTGGGCGACGGTCTCCTTGACGAACTCGTAGGCGCGGTCGATGTACGACAGCGACTGGAGCAGGTCGATGATGTAGATGCCGTTGCGCTCCGTGAAGATGAAGCGCTTCATCTTCGGGTTCCAACGACGGGTCTGGTGACCGAAGTGGACGCCGCTTTCCAGCAGCTCCCGCATCGTGACGACGGCCATGGCCGTTCTCCTTGATTTACTCGGTTGTGCCGCGAGCACCGGACGGCACTCGCGCCTGACGCCCACGTGCGCGAGCCCAGAGGACCGAGGAGCGCTGACACCGGTTTCGTCGTGCGACGGAGGACCAGATGCCGGGGCGTGCGAAGTCGACCCGGTGACCCGGATCGCCAAAGGAAGTGTACGGGACCCGCGAGGCACCGGGTGACGCCGTTGTCCACAACCCCACACTGGTCCACAGGTCCCGGCCATGATCGGCACGGGTACGGCACGGTCTGTGCCATGCGGATGCGACGAGATGACCGACCTGTGCGTATGGGCCTCGCCTTACTACTGGCCCTCCTCCTGACCCTGCTGACCTGCACGGCCCGGGCGAACGACAGCCCACCACCCGTACCCGGAGTCCCGGGCCCCTCGGTACCGGCCATCGCCCGCGCCTGGCCCGTCGGTTCCCACCCCTTGGTCCTACGGGGCTGGGAGCCCCCGGCGACGGTCTACGGCCGGGGCCACCGAGGCGTGGACCTGGCCACCCCGGCGGGCGCTCAGGTACGAGCGGTGGCACCGGGCCGGGTGTCCTTCGCGGGCCGGGTGGCGGGGAGGGGCGTGGTGTCGGTGGAACTGACAGGGACGGATCTCCGCACGACGTACGAGCCGGTGAGCGCGACCGTGAAGAAGGGCGACGAGGTAACGGCGGGCGAGGTGGTGGGAACGGTGGAGATCACCGACTCCCACTGCACGACAACGTGCGTGCACTGGGGCTTGCTGAGAGGAGAGACGTACTTGGACCCGCTGGCGTTGCTGCCCCCATGGCTACTGAATCGGGGCCCGTCACGCTTGTTGCCAGTGCTAGGAGCGCCCCTTTAGGGGCGCGGGGAACTGCGCGACCAGCCCCCACCGGCCGGGCAGCCGAAACTCAACCCAGAACCCCCCGCAAAGCCATACTCACCGCGGCCTCAGTAATCACCGAAGGATCCTCAGCCGCCCCCAACTCAATGCGCCGCACAGCCGCATCGACAACCCCCTGAACCAACATCGCCGCCAGCCGAGGCTCCCCATGCCCCATATCCCCGAGCGCCGAGACGATCATCGCCACCAACCCCCCGTGCGCGGCACGGATCTTCTCCCGAGCCCCCGCATCGAGTTCGCTCGCGGAGATGGCCACCACAGCCCGATGCCGCCGATCCCCGACCAGGGCAAGCTGCTGCCGTACGTACGCCTCAACCTTGCCCTCGGCGGAGCCGGCCCCCTCCATCGCCGCCGACACATCCGCCGCCCACACGGGAAAGTCGACCTCGCACAGCTCCTCGACGACAGCGGCCCTAGAACGGAAGTACTCGTACACGGACGACCGCGCGAGCCCCGTCCGCTCGGCCAGGGCCGGGAACGTCAGCGCCTCCGTCCCGCCCTCGGACAGCAGGGAACGAGCCGCGTCCAGCAGGGCGGCTCGCTGCATCGACCGGTGCTCGGCCACGGAGGCCGCTCGAATCCTAGGCACGTCAACCACTCTACGGACGGCGCACCCCCGGCGGGAGTGACCCAGGCCATGCAGGCACGATTCTGCGAGGTCACGAACGCTGTACGGCTTTCACTCAACGGCCGAAACTCGCCAGCTTGGCGCGCAGCTGCAGCACGGACTTGGTGTGGATCTGGCTGACCCTGCTCTCGGTCACCCCGAGCACGTTGCCGATCTCGGCCAGGGTGAGGCCCTCGTAGTAGTACAGCGTGACGACGGTCTTCTCGCGCTCGGGCAGCGTGTTGATCGCCCGCGCCAGGAACCGCCGCAGCTCCCGCCCCTCGGCCACCTCCACCGGATTGTCGGCGGCGGTGTCCTCCAGGGTGTCCATCAGGCTGAGCCGGTCGCCACCCTCGCCGCCGGCGTGCAGCAGCTCCTCCAGGGCGACCACGTTCGCCAGAGACAACTGGCTGAAGACGGCGTGGAGTTCCTCCACCGCGATGCCCATCTCGGCGGCCACCTCGCCCTCGCTGGGCGTGCGCCTCAGCCGCGCCTCCAGCGTGGCGTACGCCCGTTCCACGTTCCGCGCCTTCTGCCGTACCGAGCGCGGGATCCAGTCCAGCGCGCGCAGTTCGTCGATCATCGCGCCCCGGATGCGGGTGATCGCGTACGTCTCGAACTTGATCTCCCGCTCGATGTCGAACTTCTCGATCGCGTCGATCAGTCCGAACACCCCCGACGACACGAAGTCCGCCTGCTCCACATTGGGCGGCAGCCCGACGCTCACCCGTCCCGCGACGTACTTCACGAGCGGCGAGTAGTGCAGGATCAGCTGCTCACGCAGCCGCTCGTCGCCCGTCGTCTTGTACGACCGCCACAGCTCGTCGAGCGTCGAGGGAGCGGGCGGCCGGACGCTGCCACCGTCGCGGGCGGCTGGGGGGATCGCCGCCCGGTCGGACCCGGAGGTGTGCTGGGGCATTCGTCGCCTTGTGCCGTTCTGCCGTGAAGTGGGGGTGCCTGGGTGAGCTGTCGGAGTGATGGGGAGATGCCGGTCTGCGCCGGAATCCCCGTGAGCGTAGCGTGACTGGAGTGTCGCGGTGTGCGAAGGGCACAGCTCGGGCCGGGCGCGGACGCGCTCGACGGGGTGCCGGAACGGGTCGCTCCGATTGCTCTGCGTGATCATCGGAATCCGCCAACTGCGGGAATTCCCAAGGGTGTCGGGGTTCCCCCGGACGGCCGAACACGCTCGGTCAGCGGCGCCCCCGATCAGGCCGGACCGAGATCACCGCCTGGCGTGTCAACTTCCAGCCGTCGCCGTGTCGTTCGACGTAACCAAGTGCTCGGAGTTCGTACAGTCTCGCGACCGCGTCGTCCTCCGTGGTCTGCGCACCGCGCGCGATCTCCCGCGGCGGCGCGACCCTGTTGCCGGGCAGTGCGGCGAGGATGCGCCGGGCGGCCGGCTCCAACAGGTCGCGAGGGAGCACCGGTCCACGTCGGTCCGGGGCCAGTTCGCCCATGCCGCCGACCAGTTCGACGATCTCCGCCGCGTCGGTGACCAGCACCGCGTCCCCGCGCAGGAGTTCGTGCACACCGGAGGACAGCGCGCTCGTGGCCGGGCCGGGCACCCCTATCGTGTGGCGCCCCAACCGCTGCGCGGCCCGCGCCGTGACGAGCGACCCGCTCCGGTATGCGGCCTCGACCACCACGGTGCCCCGTGTGAGCGCGGCGATCACCCGGTTCCGGAGGATGAACCTGCTCGGCGTCGGATGCTCGCCGGGCGGCAACTCGCCCACCACGAGCCCCTGTTCGGCGATCCTGCGGATCAACTCGGTGTGCCCGCGCGGATAGGGCTGGTCGACGCCGCACGCGAGGACGGCGACGGTGACGCCGGTCGCGCCGAGGGCGCCGCGATGAGCGGCACCGTCGACTCCGTAGGCACCGCCGGACACGACCACCCAGCCGCGTTCGGCCAGTCCGGCGGCGAGGGTGGCCGCCATGTGCGCGCCGTACTGGGTGCAGGCGCGGGCGCCGACGACAGCAACCGACTTGAGTGCCCACATCCGCAGGTTGGAATGCCCGCGCACCCACAGTCCGATCGGCCGCGCGTCCCCGAGATCGTCGAGCTGGGCGGGCCACTCGACGTCTCCGGGACACACGAACCGGACGCCTGCATCCTGCGCGACGGCCAAGTCCCGGTCGGGCTCGACCAGTCCGGCCCGTGCGCACAGCCCGGCCCACCGCTTGTCGGTCACCCCGGTGAGCTGTGGCCCTCCGTTCCGCAGCCGCCGGGCCACTTCCACGGCCCCCAGCTCCCGGATCCACCGGCCGGCGACTTCGTCACCGGGTTCGACGACCCGGGCGAGGAAGACGCGGGCGAGCAGGTCGTCGCCCGCGTCATGGGTCCCGGTCGCGTCATGAGTCCCGGTCGAGTCTTGGGCACCGGTCGGGTCATGAGCCCTCGTCGGGTCATCGGTCCGGGTCCGGTCATCGGCCCCGCCCGTGTCATCAGTCCCGGCCCGATCATGACTCCCGGCCCAGCCATCGCCCCCCGTCCGGCCATTGGCCCCGTCCTTGTCATCGGCCCGGGTCATGTCATCGCCCCGATGGCCATCGGCACGCCTCGCGGTACGCCCGTGCGCAGTTGGAGGGCGAGGGCGACATCGGTCGCCCCGGGTCGGTCGTGGCCGACCAGATCCGCGACCGTCCAGGCGACGCGCAGCACCCGGTCGAGACCGCGCGCGGTGAGCGCACCGCGCTCCAGACTGCGCTCGGCCTCGTCCATCGCCCCGCGCTCGGCGTGCCAGCGGCTGCGCAGTTCGCGGCCGGGCACCTCACTGTTGGTCCGCCAGGGGGTGTCCGCGAGCCGCGCCGCCGCCCGCTCCCTGGCCGCCCGCACCCGGTCCGCGACCGTCGCCGTGGACTCGCCCCGCGAGCCGCGCCCGGTGAGCTGGTCACGCGTGACCCGGTCCACCTCCACCCGCAGGTCCACCCGGTCGAGCAGCGGCCCGGAGAGCCTGGCCTGGTACCTCCGGATCGACATCGGCGCGCACTCGCACAGGTCGTCGGTCTGCGAGAAACGCCCGCACGGACAGGGGTTGGCCGCGAGCACCATCAGAAACCTCGCCGGGAACCGGACGACGCCCGCACTGCGCGCGATCACCACATACCCGGCCTCCAGCGGCTGCCGTAGCGCGTCGAGGGCCTGACCGCTGAATTCGGGGGTTTCATCCAGAAAGAGAACACCTCGATGGGACAGCGACACCGCCCCGGGCCGTGCGATCCCCTGCCCGCCCCCGACGAGGGCCTGCATCGTCGCCGAGTGGTGCGGGGCGCAGTACGGAGCGACGTCGATCAGGGGTTTGCCCGGGGGCAGCAGGCCCGCCACCGAGTGGACCGCCGTGACCTCCAGCGACTCCTGCCGGTCGAGCCGGGGCAGGACGGCGGGCAGCCGCTCCGCGAGCATCGTCTTCCCGGCCCCCGGTGGGCCTTCGAGGAACAGGTGATGGCCGCCGGCCGCCGAGACCTCCACCGCCGTCCGCGCCGAGAACTGGCCGACGACATCGGCGAGATCGTGCCCCGGGTCGTGCTGGGACGCGCCCACGCTGTGCATCCCGGTGGCAGCGCCCGTGCCGGGCATGCGCAGTCCGGCGAGCAGCGGGTCCGGGCGTCCCAGCTCGTCCGGATCCTCATTGGGTACGGGTTCGTCGGCGAGTACGGCGATCAGCTGCCGCAGGGTGCGGACGCCCAGCACGGACACCCCGGGCACGAGGGACGCCTCGGCGGCGGCGCACTCCGGGACGACGACCTGCTCGTATCCGGAGTCCGCTGCGGCGAGTACGGCGGGCAGGATGCCGCGGACCGGCCGGACCCGTCCGTCCAGGCCGAGTTCGCCGATCATCACGATGTCGGCGAGCACGCGCGGATCGATCCGCTCGGCCGCGCCGAGGACGGCCGCCGCCACGGCGAGGTCGAACCCGCTGCCGCTCTTCGGCACCGACGCCGGACTGAGCCCGACGGTCAGCTTCTTCTGCGGCCAGGGAGCGCCCGAGTTGACGACCGCGGCCCGCACCCGGTCCTTGCTCTCCGTCAGGCTCTTGTCGGGCAGCCCCACCAGCGTGAACGCGGCGACGCCGGGTTCGAGATCCGCCTGGACCTCGACCACAACACCTTCGACGCCCACCAGCGCCACCGAACACGTTCGAGCGAACCCCATCTCAGGCCACCCCCCGAGCGTGCTCGACCACGGCCGCGCCGCGCGGGGGCACGACGACGCCCACCAGGTCGATGCGGACCCCTCCCGGCGGGGCTCCGCCGTGCGCGTGGATCCACCGGGCGGCGAGGCCTCGTAGGCGCTCCGCCTTCTCGGGTGTGACGGCGGCCATCGGGTGCTGGAAGGCACCGGCCCGCCGGGTCTTGACCTCGCAGACGACGAGGGTGTCCCCGTCCCGCGCCACGATGTCGATCTCGCCGGTCCTGCCACAGCGCCAGTTGCGCTCAAGGACCGTCATGCCGGCCTCGGCCAGCCGTCGTGCGGCCACCGTCTCGCCGTACTTGCCGAGTGCACTCCGTGCGTTCATGTCGGCACCACCTCCGGCACCAACCGTCACGCGGAACGGTCCACCAAGTGGATCTTGGTGGACCGTTCAGTGATTGTGGAGAACTCCGTCACCCACACGGGTGAAACCCACCCCGCGGGTATCCGCCGTCACCCGCCCGGCAGCTCCAGATCGCTCTTGTTCAGCTCCTCGATGTTCACGTCCTTGAACGTGAGCACGCGGACCTGTTTGACGAAGCGAGCCGGTCGGTACATGTCCCACACCCAGGCATCCGCCATGGACACCTCGAAGAACACCTCGCCCTGGACCGAGTGCACCTGCATCTCGTAGTCGTTGGTGAGGTAGAAGCGCCGTTCGGTCTCGATCACATATTTGAACAGACCGACGACATCTCGGTACTCCCGGTAGAGCTTCAGCTCCATCTCGGTCTCGTACTTTTCGAGGTCCTCGGCGCTCATGGCATGTTCCCCTTCACCCGTGCGATCCCACCATTGTGCGCCAGTCCCGTAAGCCCCTAGACGATTTCGGTGTCAAGGGTCACGGGCCCGGCCGGGGGACCTTCGTCGAGCAGCCTGCGGAGCAGCTCGGCGAGTCTGGTCGGATACACCGTCTCATGCGCCCGGTCCAGTTCCCGGTACGTCCACCAACGTGCTCCGGAGACGCTGCGTCGCTCCAGCTCGGTGAGGGCCGTGGCGCCGGGCACGCCCTCGGCCGTGGCGGACGTCCTGGCCAGGTAGTACCACTCGTCCTGGTCCCAGCGGCGGCCCGCGAACGGGAAGGAACACGTCCGCGTCCACAGCACCGGGCCGAGTTCGACCTGGGTGATGCCGGTCTCCTCCGCGAGTTCCCGTAGGGCGGCCTCCTCGTGGGTCTCGTCGCCCTCCAGGCCGCCGCCCGGTGTGAACCACCAGTCGTCGGCCGGATCGTCCGGCTCATGGCCGTGGAGCAGCAGGATGCGGTCCTGCGGGTCGAGCAGGACGACCCGGGCGACCTTGCGCAGGCCGCCCTCGTACGAGTCGCCGTACGCGCCCTCCTCGGTGGCCTCAGCGGGCACCGGCGGGCTCCGTCCGGGCGCGGGCGCGGCGGCCGGCCGCCAGCTTGGCGATCGGGCCGTAGGCGCCGCCGCCGAGGACGAGCACGGCGCCCGCGACGATGACGGCGAGGATCGTGCCCAGCGGGCCGGGGTGGGAGAGGCTGCCGAGCGGCTCGAAGCCGGTGGGCCGCTCCAGCGTGCCCTTCATGGGCCAGACGACGGCGTCCACGCGGGCGCTCACGGCGCTGCTCGCGACGGTGCCGCCGGCGACGTCCGTGAGGTGCGCGCTGGAGTCCAGGGAGCCCTGGCGTTCGTCACCGAGGAGGAAGAGGCGGCCCTTGGGAACCTTCACCGTGGGGATCGTCTTGTCCTCGGCCGCGCCGCCCTTGAGGTAGTCCTCGGCGATCTGCTTGCCGTTGACGACCAGCTTGCCGTTCGTGCAGCAGGAGACGGTGTCCCCGCCGACGGCGACCACCCGCTTGACCACGGGCGCGTTCGTCACCCAGGTCTTGTCCGTGAAGACCACGACGTCGCCGCGGCGCACCTCGTCGCCGTCGACCCGCTGGGCCAGCACCCGGTCGCCCGCGTCGATCGTCGGCGTCATCGAACTGGTCGGCACCGTGTACGGCCGGTAGACCACCGCTCCCCAGCCGAATCCTCCGAGGAACAGCACAAGGCCCAGCGCGACGGCCAGTCCGGACAACCGCTGTCCGGTCCGGCTGCCCACCGGGCCCTTGCCTGTGCCACCGCCGGTACGCGGGGCCGTACGTGTTGCGCTCTCGCCACCCATGGGTCCGCACCCTACCCGGCGGTACCGAGGGTGGTCAGCCCTTCCTCCGGGACCAAGGTCACAAGCTCTACAAGGCCTTTACTCGTCCTTGCCCGACCGCTTGCGACGCCACAGGACCAACGGCAGGACACCGACGAGGGCGAGGCCTTCCGGAGCGGCCGTCAGGAGACGCGAGGCCGAGGCCTGGGTGTTGATGCCCGCCTGGTCGAAGGTGTCCGGGATCGGCAGCGTGCCCCAGCGGTTGATGGGCCAGGCCTTGACGATCGCGCGGCCGACGACCTCCTTCACCGGGACCATGCCGTGGTGCTTGTCGGACTGGTTGTAGCGCGAGTCCCGCGAGTTCTGCCGGTGGTCGCCCATCACCCAGATGTCGCCCTTGGGGACCTTGACGGTGAACTGGCCGCCTTGGTCGTCGTTGGTGCACGGGGTGTTGCCGGGGTAGACGTACGGCTCGTTCAGCGCCTTGCCGTTGACCATCAGCGGGCCGGTGCCACTGCAGGAGACGGTGTCTCCGCCGACGCCGATGACCCGCTTGATGAGGTCCTTCTCCTGGGCGGACGGCATCAGACCGATCCAACTGAGCACGGTCTGCAGGGCGTTGGGGTTCGCCGCCGGCTCGCCCGCCAGCCAGTCGTCCGGGTCGTGGAAGACGACGACCTCGCCGCGCTCCGGCTCGGAGCCGAACCACGGGGTGAGCTTGTCGACCAGGACGCGGTCACCCTGCTGGAGGGTGTTCTGCATCGAGTCCGAGGGGATGGAGAACGCCTGCACCAGGAACGTCTTGATCAGCAGCGCGAGGACGAGCGCGATGACGACCAGGATCGGCAGCTCCTTCCAGAAGGAGCGCGGCTTCCTCGGCTGCGGGGTCGAGTCGCCCGGCCCCTGCTCCTCGGTGCGGGTCGCGTCACCCGGCGCCGTACCGTCCTCGTCCGGGCCGGAGTCACTCCCTGAGGTCACGGCGCTGTCCGCGGCCGGGGCGGGTGCTCCCACGGGACGTCCGTGGTGCTCCTCGCCGTCGTGTCCGGACCGTGCGCCAACCGCCACATCCCCCACGCCAACTCCTTACTCTGTGCCGCCGCCTGCCCCATCCTCGGCGCAGGCCCACCACTCCCATAACGAGCGGGAGTTCCGCAGGGCTCGGGAGTTGGACCGATCCGTTCGGATCGACCGGGGCAACCCTATGCGACAGTTCGGGACCGGCGGTCGTCCCCGACACGGAGTTGGAAACCGATGCGAAGGTTTTAGGTTCGTTCAGGCTGGTCCAGTGGCCCATGGGCCAGGCGATCACCTTCGCCCGCCCCACCACCGAACTGAGCGCGACCGTGCCTCCGTAGCTGGTGTTCTGGTGTGCGCGGGAGTCCGCAGAGTTGCCGCGGTGGTCGCCCATCACCCACAACCGTCCCTTGGGGACGGTGATGTCGAACGCCGTTTCGGACGGTGCGTTCCCGGGATACAGGTAGTCGCCCTCGGTCAGGGGGACGCCGTTGACGGTCACCCGCCCCTGCGCGTCACAGCACTTGACGTGGTCGCCGCCGACGCCGATGACCCGCTTGATGAGGTCCTTCTCGTTGTCGGACGGCAGCAGGCCGATGAACTGGAGGCCTTCCTTGACCTGCTTGACCACGATCGGGTCGTTCTTCTTGGTGGTCTGCTCGTCCGCGAGCCAGCCGCCCGGGTCGTGGAAGACGACGACGTCGCCGCGCTTGGGCTCGGAGCCGAACCACGGGGTGAACTTGTCGACCAGGACACGGTCGCCGATGCGGATCGTCTGCTCCATGGAGCCCGACGGGATCACGAACGCCTGGAGGAGGAAGGTCTTCAGGACGAGGGCTATGAGGACCGCGACACCGACCAGGAGAGGTATCTCCCGGACCGCGGAGCGCCGTCGGCGCCGCTTGACCTTGCGCTGGAGCTTGCGCCGCTCGGCCCGGCTGCGGCCGGCACCCCCGGCCGGGGCCAGCGCGCCCGCGCGCCGGAAACCGGTCGGCAGCAGGTTCTCGTTCCCGAAGGAGCCGCCCGGCGGCGTCGCACCGCGCGGCCTGCCGCGGTTACCCATGGGCGCCGTCCCCGGCGGGTACGCGCGCGTAGGCGTCGGGTCGGACGAGGTGGGTCCAGTGCCCGGCGGGCCAGACGACCCAGTCGGCTCGCCCGATGACGTCACCAACAGGAATCATGCCTCCGCCCGGGTCGCCCAGGTGGTCCCGGGAGTCACTTGAGTCGCCGCGGTGGTCACCGAGGACGAACAGCGTGCCGTCGGGCACGACCACGTCGAAAGCCACGGTGGACGGAGCGTCGCCGGGGTACAGGAACGCCGTCTCGTCGACCGACCGCCCGTTCACCTGGAGCCTCCCCTTCTCGTCGCAGCAGACCACGCGGTCTCCCCCCACACCCACAACGCGCTTGATGTAGTCGGCGTCCCCGAAATAGCCGGTTCCATCGAACACGACGATGTCGCCGCGCCGCGGATGAGCACCGAAACGGTACGCCAACTTATTTACGAGAACGCGGTCGCCGATCCTCAATCCGGATTCCATGGATCCGCTGGGAATCTGGAAAGGCTGCAGCAAGAAGGTGTTGAGCAGCAGCAGGAACACCAGACAGACCAGGGCAGTCAGGGTGATCCGGCCGCCGGGCAGCCACTCGGCGACCCGCGACACCAACGCGAAGCGCGACCGGTCCTCCGGCCCTCCGGTGTCCGAGGGATGCTCGGAGCCGGAAGGGCGGGAGGAGCGGTCGCGCTCCGTGTGCTGTGCTTCGGTGTCCATCGGAGCCAGATGTTATCCGGCCCCGATATGAACCCCGTATCAAGCTCAGTTGTCGCGCTTCTCCTTGATCTTCGCGGCCTTGCCGCGCAGGTCACGGAGGTAGTACAGCTTCGCGCGACGGACGTCACCACGGGTCACGAGCTCGATCTTCTCGACGATCGGGGTGTGCACCGGGAAGGTGCGCTCGACGCCGACGGAGAACGAGACCTTGCGGACCGTGAAGGTCTCGCGGACACCGGCGCCCTGGCGACGGATGACTACGCCCTTGAACTGCTGCACACGGGAGCGGTTGCCCTCGATGACGCGGACGTGGACGTTGACGGTGTCACCCGGGCGGAAGGCCGGGATGTCGGTGCGCAGCGAGGCGCCGTCGACGATGTCGAGCAGGTGGGACATTTCGTCTGCTTTCTTCATCGATGCCACAGGTCACCGACGGGAGATAGGTGTGGAGAAGGATGCTGTCCGTGTCGGGGCGCGCGTCATGTCCCCCTGTGGCAGGGGCGCACGCCGGACGACGCACAACAGCGACCTATTCTTCCACGCCGTCCGGCCTGCGCCAAAATCGGCCGTACGGCTCCCCCGCCGGGTCCGGTGACCAGCCCAGGATCGAGAGCATCTCGCGGTCCTTCTTGTCGAAGGTCTTGGGCTCGCAGCGCTCGATCAGGTCCGGGCGGTGGGCGGCCGTGCGCTTCAGCGCCTCGTCGCGCCGCCAGCGGGCGATCTTGCCGTGGTGGCCGCTGAGCAGCACGTCCGGAATCCCCTGGCCGCGCCACTGGGGCGGCTTGGTATAAATCGGCCCCTCCAGGAGGTTGGCCATGGCGCCGGGCGCGAAGGAGTCGTCGCGGTGGGACTCGGCGTTGCCCAGGACACCCGGCAGCAGCCGCGCCACGGCCTCCGTGACGACCAGGACGGCCGCCTCGCCGCCGGCGAGCACGTAGTCGCCGATGGACACCTCGTAGACCGGCATCCGCGTCGCGTACTCGTCGATGACCCGCCGGTCGATGCCTTCGTAGCGGGCGGGCGTGAAGACCAGCCACGGCCGCTCGGAGAGTTCTACGGCGAGTTCCTGGGTGAAGGGCCGGCCGCTGGGCGTGGGCACGACGAGCGCGGGCGTACCGGAGCCCGTCTCGTAGCCGTCGGCCAGGACGGAGTCCAGGGCGTCGCCCCAGGGCTCGGTCTTCATGACCATGCCGGGGCCGCCGCCGTAGGGGGTGTCGTCGACCGTGTTGTGGCGGTCATAGGTCCAGGAACGCAGATCATGCACGTGCACATTCAGCTGCCCACGCGCGCGTGCCTTGCCGACGAGGGAGACGTTCAGCGGTTCGAGGTACTCGGGGAAGATCGTGACGACGTCGAGCCTCATCACGCCTCCTCCTCCCGGGAGGACACGACCTCGGCCCGGTCGTCGATCAGTCCGGGCGGCGGGTCGATGACCGCGCGCTGCTCCTCCAGGTCGATCTCGACGACGATCGACTCGACGAACGGGATCATCACCTCGCTGCCGTCGGGACGCTCCACGATGAAGAGGTCCTGGGAGGGCAGGTGCGAGATCTCGGTGATCCGGCCGACCTCCTCGCCGTCCTTGGTGACGACGTCGAGGTCCATCAGTTGGTGGTCGTAGTACTCGTCCTCCTCCTCGGGCAGCTCCTCGGGATCGATCTCGGCGATCAGGAGGGTGTTGCGCAGGGCCTCGGCGCCGGTGCGGTCGCTGACGCCCTCGAAGCGCAGGAGGAGACGGCCACTGTGGACGCGGCCCGTCTCGATGGTCAGGGGGCCGGTGGAGGCGGGTTCGGTGGCCAGGACGGCGCCGGGCGCGAGCCTGAGCTCCGGCTCGTCGGTGCGTACCTCGACGGTGACCTCGCCCTTGATGCCGTGGGCACGGCCGATACGAGCGACTACCAGCTGCACTGTGCTTGATCTCCTGTAGTACGACGACGGGCCGGGGACGGCCCGCAGGCCCTCCCCGGCCCGAGCCGGTGTGCGATAAACGTCAGCGGACGTGGTCCACGTCGACAAGGTCGACGCGGACACCTCGGCCGCCGATGGCACCCACGACGGTGCGCAGAGCGCGAGCGGTGCGGCCGTTGCGGCCGATCACCTTGCCGAGGTCGTCGGGGTGCACCCGGACCTCCAGCACGCGCCCGCGACGCAGGTCGCGCGAGGCGACCTGCACATCGTCAGGGTTGTCGACGATGCCCTTCACGAGGTGCTCAAGAGCCTCCTCGAGCATGCTCAGGCCTCGGTCGACTCGGACTCGGCCGCAGCCTCGTCCTTCTTCTCAGCCTTCTTCTTCTGGGTGATCGCCTCACCCTTGCTCGCGTCGTCGCCACCGAGGGCGTCGAACACCGGACGCGCGGCCTTCGGCTCGGCCACGAGCAGCGGAGCCGGGGCCGGCAGGCCCTTGAACTTCTGCCAGTCGCCGGTGAGCTTCAGGATGGCGAGCACGGGCTCGGTCGGCTGCGCGCCGACACTCAGCCAGTACTGCGCACGGTCCGTGTCGACCTCGATGCGCGAGGGGTTCTGCACCGGGTGGTACAGACCGATCTCCTCGATGGCCCGGCCATCACGGCGGGTACGGGAGTCGGCGACGACGATGCGGTAGTGAGGCGAACGGATCTTGCCCAGACGCTTCAGCTTGATCTTGACTGCCACGGGAGTGGGTTCTCCTGGTTTTGACGTGGTTGGGCACGGCGAGATGGCCGCGTGGGGTTGCGGTACCCGAGTGCCCGATGGACGCGTCAGCCGGAGGCGAGAGGGTTCCTGTGCGGCTGTCGAGTACAGCTAGCCATTGTGCCACACCCAGGCGGCTCGTCCGACCGGGGAGCATGTCCCCGACGTGCTCCCGCCCACGCGGAAGCGACACCCGGCGCCGGGAGGTGACCGGCGCGGGTGTGCGCAACCCGCGGCCTGCGGGATGCGGCTGCCACGAGCAGCCGCGTCCTCAGGCCGCGCCCACGACCTCCGGGATGCGGAAGGGCTTGCCGCAGCCCCCGCACACGATCGGCGCCTGGGCCAGCACCGACGGGACGACCCGTACGTTACGGCCGCAGTCGCACACCGCCTTGACGCGGACGCCGCCACCGGACGAGCCGTGGCGGGCGGCCGGGCCGCGGAAGGTACGGGAGGTGTCGGCCGAGGTGGCGACGGTGTGGGCCTTGAGCGCGCGCTGGAGGCGCTCGATCGTCGGCCGGTAGCGCCGCTTCGCCTCGGGGTTGAGCTGGACCAGTGAGAAACCGCTGCTGGGATGCGGTTCGTCGGGGTGGTCCAGGCCCAGCTCCTCGGCGATCGCAAGGAATCTGCGGTTGTGGTAGCGGCCGGCGCGGGACGTGTCACGCACGCCGCGCGAAGCGGCGATGCCATGGACTGCCTCATGGAGCAGTCGCTCGAAGGAGAGCTCGTGTCCGCAGGCGGACGACGACTCTCCGATCAGGGACTCGGGCGCGGCCAGATCGGGCAGTTCGGGGTGGTACCGCTGAATATCGGCCCACGCCTCTGCCAGCTCTGCGGCGAGAACAGGTGGTGTCTGTGTCGTGCTCACGTAATGACAACGAGCCGGAGTGCCTCTGTGTTCCGATTCCGGGGCATCCCAAATAATTTGCACGTACCCGTCAGTTGCCGCTGATGCGTCCGGAGGAGGGCGGGTGCGCTGATCTGCGGAGAAGCCTCACAGCTCATACCAAGCTGGTGCGTAGTCCTCCGTACGACCCGGCGCGTAGACGGTGTCCGCACGCCGGGGTAGCCGCACTCCGCCGTTGCGCAAGAGGCGTTTCGGTCGCTCTCCCGCCGGAGGGGCGCTCCTCAGTAGGCGCGCGCGACGACCGCGACGTTACCGGGCGCCTTGTCGTCGTCCGGCACCGACCCGTCCTCCGCGACCAGACACCGTACGGTCACCGCGTGCTCGGCCAGCTCGGCCTCGCCTTCCTCACCGAGCGTGGCCCACGGGATGCGCGCCCAGCCGCCGGCGGTCGCGGCCTCGACGGCCTCCGCGATCGTCGACACCTCGGAGGTGCGGGACTCGCGGCGCTCGCGGGACTGCCTCAGCAGCAGCGCCTGATCCTCCTCCAGGACTACGGGGAGCAGCTCTACGAGGGAGTCGATCGCCACCGGCTCCTTGCCTCCGGGGATGCGGCGGGCCAGCATCGCCGTGCCGTTCTCCAGGTCACGGGGTCCGACCTCGATTCGTACGGGGACGCCCTTCAGCTCCCAGTCGACGGCGCGGCGCCCGAAGGGAACGTCCGTGCGGTCGTCGACGCGGACGCGCACACCCGCCGCCTTCAGCCGGGCGCCGATCTCGCGGACCTTGGCCAGAACCGCCTCGTCGCCCTTGATCGCGAGGACGACGACCTGGATGTGCGCCAGCCGCGGCGGCACCCGGAGTCCGTCGTCGTCGCCGTGCATCATCACCAGAGCGCCGATCATGCGCGTGGTGGAGCCCCAGGAGGTCTGCCAGACCAGCTCCTGCTTGCCTTCCTTGGACAGGTACTGCGTGTTGAAGGCCTTCGCGAAGTTCTGGCCCAGCTCGTGACTGGTCGCCATCTGCAGCGCCTTGCCGTCGCCCATCATCCCTTCCAGGGTGAGGGTGTTGATCGCGCCCGCGAACCGCTCCTTGACCGTCTTGCGGCCCGGGATGACGTCCATCGCGAGGACGTTGACCATGAAGTCCTCGTAGACCTGACGGTGGATGTGCGCGGCGAAGTCGCGCGCCTCCTCGTAGGTCGCGTGCGCCGTGTGGCCCTCCTGCCAGAGGAACTCGCTCGTGCGCAGGAACAGGCGGGGGCGCAGCTCCCAACGGACCACGTTCGCCCACTGGTTGATCAGCAGGGGCAGGTCGCGGTAGCTCTGCACCCACTTCGAGAAGTACTCGTTGATGATCATCTCGGAGGTGGGCCGGACGACCGCGGGCTCCTCCAGCTCCTTGCCGCCGCCGTGCGTGACCACGGCCAACTCGGGCGCGAAGCCCTCGACATGGTCGGCCTCGCGGGCGAGGTAGGACTGCGGGATCAGCAGCGGGAAGTAGGCGTTCTCGGTGCCCGTGTCCTTGATGCGGGCGTCCATCTCGGCCTGCATCCGCTCCCAGAGGCCGTACCCGTACGGTCGGATCACCATGGAGCCGCGCACCGGGCCGTTGTCGGCCAGCTCGGCCTTGCTGATCAGATCCTGGTACCAGCGGGGGAAATCGTCCGCCCGCGGTGTGAGTACGGGTGCCTTGGCCATGGCGAGATCGTACGGGCCCACATTGCCGTCATGTGAATTCTCGCCACTCCCACAGGGAAGCCACAAGCCGGGCCCCACAACCCCTGGACGCCGTAGCGAGTGCGGAGTTTGCTGGCATACGGGGGAAGTGCGGGCGCACATCACGGGGGCCTCGGAAACGGGCACGGCCACAACTCTCGGCGGATTGGGGCGCTTTCGATGACACCTACGCTCGTGCGGCAGTACCTGCCACATACGGGGCCCGTGCCCCGTGTGGACCTGGGTGCACGCGCGCGTGACTGGTCCGAGATCCAGGAGCGGATGCTGGTGCCGCTCTACGAAGCGGTCTACGAGCGACTGGAAGTGGGATCCGGCACCCGGCTGCTCGGCCTCGGCTGCGGTTCCGGGCTCGCCCTGCTGATGGCGGCCTCCAGAGGCGCGACGGTCACCGGTGTCGAGCGCTTCTCCCCCGAACGCCTGGCCCTCGCCCGCGAGAGGCTCCTGCCGACCGCATGGAGCCCACGCGCGCGTGCGCACACCCGGCTCGTCTACGGCTCCCCCAGGGACGCGGCCGACGCGGAGACGCCCCCGTACACCCTGGTGACCGCCTTCGAGCCCATCGGGTGTCTCGCGGGCGACTCGGAGGGGCTCGGCGACACGCTGACCGCCGCGACACCGCTCGCCGCGCGCGGGACGCCCGTGGTGCTGGTGGGCTGGGGTCCGCCGGAGCGCTGCGCGACCTCGTCCGTGCTGCGGGTGGCCACCCGGCTGGCGGACCCGCTGCGCGGCACGGGCAGCCCGCGCCCGGTCCTGCGCGACGACCTGGAGGAGGTCGCCCACCGCGCGGGCCTCAGGCCGGACGGCTCGGGGAGGGTGGCCTGCCCCTTCGGGTACGCCGACGTCGAGAGTGCCGTACGGGGGCTGCTGTCGACCGGGCTCTTCGACGCGGCGATCGTCGCGACGGACCAGGCGCAGGTCGACAAGGAGTTGACGGAGGCGTTGCATCCGTATCGTCGGCAGGACGGCACGGTGTGGATGCCGAACGTCTTCCGGTATCTGATCGCGCGTACGACCTGAGGATGACTCAGCGCGCCTACGACCTCAGGATGACTACGGCTCTTCCTTGAAGAGGCGCGTGACGCCCGCGATCCGGTACGCGTCCGTCTCCTCCAGCGTCTCGTTCTCCAGGAGTGCCTCGGCGAGCGCGTCCAACTGGCCGCGGTGGTCGCGGAGTTTGCTGATGGCCTCGTCGTAGCACTCGTCGACGATGCGGCGCATCTCGTGGTCGATCACGTCCAGGGTCTGCGGTGCCGCCGAGAGGCCGTAGGCCTGCTGGGCGTCGCCCGGGAGGGCGGAGAGGCGGCCGACGCGTTCGCTCATGCCCCAGCGGGCGACCATGCCGCGCGCGATGTTGGTGACCTGTTCGAGGTCGTTCTCGGCGCCGGTGGTGATCACGCCGTAGACGACCTGTTCCGCGGCCATGCCGCCTAGGGCGCCGATGATGCGGCCGCGCAGGTACTCCTCGGTGTACGCGTACCTGTCCGCGTCCGGCGTCGAGAGCGTGACGCCGAGGGCCCTTCCGCGCGGGACGATGGTGATCTTGCGGACGGGGTCGGCGCCGGGCTGGAGCATGCCGAGGAGGGCGTGGCCGCTCTCGTGGTAGGCGGTGCGGCGGCGTTCCTCCTCGGGCATCACCAGCGGGCGTTCCGCGCCCAGTTGGACCTTCTCCAGGGCCTCCGAGAGGTCGGACTGGGTGACCTCGCTCTGCTTGCGCTTGACCGCGAGGAGGGCCGCTTCGTTGGCGAGGTTGGCGAGTTCGGCGCCGGTCATGCCCGGCGTCGTCCGGGCGACCTGGGCGAGGTTCACGTCCTTCGCGAGCGGGATCTCGCGGGTGTGGATCTCCAGGATCGCCTCGCGGCCACCCCGGTCCGGGGGCGAGACCACGACCACCCGGTCGAAGCGGCCGGGGCGGGTGAGGGCTGGGTCCAGGACGTCGGCGCGGTTGGTGGCCGCGATGACGATGACGCCCTCGGAGCCGGAGAAGCCGTCCATCTCGGTGAGGATCTGGTTCAGGGTCTGCTCGCGCTCGTCGTGACCGCCCATGCCGGAGCCGCCGCCGCGGGCCCGGCCGATGGTGTCGATCTCGTCGATGAAGATGATCGAGGGGGCCACCTTGCGGGCCTCCGCGAACAGTTCACGCACGCGTGAGGCACCGACACCGACGATCATCTCGATGAACTCGGAGGCCGAGGCCGAGAAGAACGGCACCCCCGCCTCCCCCGCGACAGCTCGCGCGAGCAGCGTCTTTCCGGTGCCGGGCGGGCCCGCGAGCAGCACCCCCCGGGGCATCTTGGCGCCCATCTTGCGGTATTCGTCGGGGTTCTTGAGGAAGTCGACGACGTCGTTCAGCTCACCCTCGACCTCGTCGATGCCGGCGACGTCCTCGAACGTCGTGCGCTGCTTGCCCGGCTCCAGCTCGACCGGCTTCGGCGGGGCCTTGCGGCCGAGCATGCCGCCCGCGCCGCCGAGTCCCGAGCTCATCCGGCGCGCGATGAAGAGCCAGAGGACGACCAGGAGCAGCATCGGGGCCAGCGAGATCAGAAGATTGGCCAGAAAGCTGCGGTGCTGGACGACCGGTTCCGCCGTGACGGTGACGTTGTGCTTGGTCAGGTCCTCCCAGAGCTGGTCGTCCGCGAAGGTCGGCCGCTCGGTGTCGAACTTGGTGTACTTGCCGTCGCCGCCCGGGTTCTTCTGCTCCTTCTTGAGCTGGCCCTGGATCGCGTTGCCCTTGGCGTAGATCTTGGTGACGTTGCCCGCGTCGACCTGCTTGCTGAACTCCGTGTAGGAGATGGTCGGTTCGTCGCCCTCGTTGAAGAACGACAGGATGAGGTTCGCGACCAGGTACACGACCAGCGCGGTGAGGATCAGGCTCCACCAGCCGCCGCGCATCTTCTTCCCGCCCGGCGACGGCTTCGGGGGCTCGTCGGGGGTGCCCTCGGTACGCCAGGGCTGATCGGGGGACTTGCGCGGCGGCGCGGGGTTGGTCATACCGGCAAGTTACGACACGCGCCAGGCGTCGGCACGCCCAGCATGCGCCGAGGGCGCCCCTCCAAAGAAGGGCGCCCTCGGCGACGTAGAAGACGGGCTGTCAGCCCATGAACCTTCTCAAGCTCAGCCCATGAACTTCTTGAACTCGTCCGGCAGCTCGAAGTCCTTGCCGCCCTGCTCGGGCAGTCCGAACGCGTTGCCGCCCTGGGCCGCGCCGGCCTCGCGGCGCTTGGCCTCTTCCAGCTCCTGCTGCTTGCGCTTCATCGGGTTGCCGGAGCGCTGCTTGCCCTTGGCCTGCTTGGGCTGCTTCTTGGTGCGGCCGGGGCCGCCGCCCATACCCGGCATCCCCGGCATGCCGGGCATCCCGCCGCCCTGCGCCATACGGGACATCATCTTGCGAGCCTCGAAGAACCGCTCGACCAGGCCCTTCACGGCGCTGACCTCGACGCCGGAGCCCTTGGCGATACGGGCGCGGCGCGAGCCGTTGATGATGGTCGGCTCGGCGCGCTCGGCCGGGGTCATCGACTTGATGATCGCGGCCGTACGGTCGACGTCCCGCTCGTCCAGGTTGTTGATCTGGTCCTTGATCTGGCCCATGCCGGGGAGCATGCCGAGCAGCTTGCTGATGCTGCCCATCTTCCTGACCTGTTCCATCTGGGACAGGAAGTCGTCGAGGGTGAAGTCCTGGCCCTTCTTGGACGCCAGCTTCGAGGCCATCTTCTCGGCCTCTTCTTGGCTGAACGTCTTCTCCGCCTGCTCGATCAGGGTGAGCAGGTCACCCATGTCGAGGATGCGGGAGGCCATCCGGTCCGGGTGGAAGGCGTCGAAGTCGTCGAGCTTCTCGCCGTTCGACGCGAACATGATCGGCTTGCCGGTGACGGACGCGATCGACAGGGCCGCACCACCGCGGGCGTCGCCGTCGAGCTTGGAGAGCACCACACCGTCGAAGCCAACGCCGTCGCGGAAGGACTCGGCGGTGTTGACCGCGTCCTGGCCGATCATCGCGTCGACGACGAAGAGGATCTCGTCCGGCGAGACCGCGTCACGGATGTCCGCGGCCTGCTGCATCAGCTCCTGGTCGATGCCGAGGCGCCCCGCGGTGTCCACGATCACGATGTCGTGGACCTTGGACTTGGCGAACTCGATGGAGTCCTTGGCGACCTTGACCGGATCACCGACGCCGTTGCCCGGCTCAGGCGCGTAGACCGCGACTCCGGCGCGCTCGGCGACGACGCTCAGCTGGTTCACCGCGTTCGGGCGCTGGAGGTCGGCGGCGACGAGCAGCGGCGAGTGCCCCTGGTCCTTGAGCCACTTGCCGAGCTTGCCCGCGAGGGTCGTCTTACCGGCACCCTGCAGACCCGCGAGCATGATCACGGTCGGCGGGTTCTTGGCGAAGCGCAGGCGCCGGGTCTCGCCGCCGAGGATCGTGACGAGTTCGTCGTTGACGATCTTCAGGACCTGCTGGGCCGGGTTCAGTGCCTTGTTGACGTCGGCGCCGAGGGCGCGCTCCTTGACGTTCTTGATGAACGTACGGACGACGGGCAGGGCCACGTCCGCTTCGAGGAGGGCGATCCGGATCTCGCGCGCGGTGGCGTCGATGTCCGCCTCGCTCAGACGCCCCTTGCCACGCAAATTCTTGAAGGTCGCTGAGAGGCGGTCGGAGAGAGTATCGAACACGGCGGCGTCGGTCCTCGGAGTCGGGGGCAGTGTGAGCGTCTTCCAGGGTATCCGGCCGCGCAAGCGAATCGTCCCCGCCTGCGGGGTCGGAAAGCCGGAACGGGCTCACGCCCGCAAGGTCTCCTCCAGCTTCCGCGCCGCCGCGGCCGCCTCGTCCGTCGGCAGGGGCACGCCCTCGGCGGTGGTCACGTAAAAGGCGTCGACCGCGTTGGACCCCAGGGTCGAGACGTGCATGCTCCGCACCCGCACCCCCACGTCGTCGAGGGCCCGCCCGATCCGGTGCAGCAGCCCGGGGGCGTCATGCGCGCGCACTTCGATGACCGTCGCGTGCCGGGAGGCGGCCGGGGCGACCGTCACCCGGGCCGGCGGGGCCACGACACCCCGGCGGCGCGGATACGCGGCGTCGCGCTCGGCGAGGCGGCCCGCGATGTCCAGCGAACCGTCCAGGGCGCGTACGAGATCGGCGCGCAGCCGGGCGGCCTGGGGCAGGGAGCCGTACTCGGCGGCGACCCGCCAGTTGAGCAGGAGCACCGAGCCCTCCACGCCGTCCGGCAGGTCGAGCGCGCGCAGCTCCGCCGTGCGGACCGTCAGGCGGTGCATCGCCAGGACGCCGGCCACCGCGGGGAGCACGCCCGGCTGGTCGGGGACGGCGATCAGGAGTTCCACACCGAGCGGTTCGGGGTCGCCCGCGGGCTCGTCCTCGGTCGGGGGTTCGGTCTGGGCGCGCAGGGCGAGGACCGGGCCACCGGTCGCCACCGCCTCGATCGCGAGTCGTTCCTGTTCGGCGGTGGCCGCGCCCGCCTCGGGCTCCTCGGGGGCGTCCCCGGAGAGGACGGCGGCGACCCGCTTCACCAGGTCGGTGACGAGACCGGCCCGCCAGGACGACCAGGCGGCCGGTCCGGTGGCCAGCGCGTCCGCCTCGGTCAGCGCGTGCAGCAGCTCCAGGGTGCTCGTCGTCCCGACCGCCTCGGCGACCGAGCGGACCGTCGCCGGGTCCTCCAGGTCACGCCGGGTGGCCGTCTCGATGAGCAGCAGGTGATGACGTACGAGGGTCGCGAGTACGGCGACCTCCGCGCGGTCGAAGCCGATGCGGGCGGCCACGTCCTTGGCGATGATCTCGCCGGCCACGGAGTGGTCGCCGGGCCAGCCCTTGCCGATGTCGTGCAGCAGCGCGGCGACCAGCAGCAGGTCGGGGCGGCTGACGCGGCGGGCGAACTCCGAGGCGCGGACGGCGGTTTCGATGAGGTGCCGGTCGACGGTCCAGATGTGCACGGCGTTGCGCTGCGGGCGGCAGCGCACCCGCTCCCAGTCGGGGAGAAGGCGCGTGATCAGGCCCTCGGCCTCCAGCGCCTCCCACACGTCCACCGTGGGCTGCCCGGAACCGAGCAGCGTCACGAGCTGCTCGCGCGCCTCGGCGGGCCAGGGCGTGGGCAGCGGGCGCACGGTCGCGGCGAGGCGCCGTACGGCGTGCAGCGAGAGCGGAAGCCCAGCCTGCGCGGCGGCAGCGGCGGCGCGCAGCGGGAGGACGGGGTCGCGCTCGGGGCGCGCGGCGCGGGCGAGCACCACCTCGCCGTCCTGTTCTACGACCCCTTCGGCGAGCGGGGAGCGCTCGGTGGCGGGTTTCGCGCCCCCGCCGAGCATGGCGCGCAGCCTCGGCCGCACGGCGCGGGACCGCAGCACGCGCCCCACTTCACGCCAGGTGACATCACTGGCGTACGACACGACGCGTGCCGCTTCGTAGACCTGCCGGAGCAGGGTGTCCGCGTCGAGGAGGCCCAGCTCGGCGGCGACCTGGTCCTGCTCCTGGAGTGCGAGCCGGTCGGTCGCGCGGCCGGTGGTGAGGTGCAGGGCGTCGCGCACGTCGAGGAGCCGGCGGCGGGCGTCGGCGAGGCCTTCGCGCGGGGCGTCGGCGAGCCAGGAGGCGGCTACGGCGCGCAGGGCGGTGGCGTCGCGGAGGCCGCCGCGGGCCTCCTTGAGGTCGGGTTCGAGGAGGTACTGCAACTCGCCCTGGCGCTCAGCGCGTTCGGCGCAGAGTTCCTGGAGTTCGGGGAGGCGCTTGGGCGCCTGGTTGCGCCAGTCGGCGAGGACGGCCGTCCGCAGGGAGGCGGTGAGGCCGAGGTCGCCGGCGATGTGGCGGGCGTCGAGGAGACCGAGCTGGACCTTGAGGTCCTCGCCGGCGGTCTTGCGGGCCTCCGCTGGCGTACGGACGGAGTGGTCGAGGGCGAGGCCGAGGTCCCAGACCGGGTACCAGATGCGGTCGGCCAGCGCGGCGACCGCGCCGGAGTCGCTGCCGTCGTGCAGGAGGAGCAGGTCGAGGTCGCTGCGCGGGGAGAGTTCGCCGCGGCCGTAGCCGCCGACCGCGACCAGGGAGACGCCCTTGAGTGCCTCGGAGCCGGCCGTGAAGAGGCCGGTCAGCCAGTCGTCGGTCAGTTCGGCGAGGGCAGCACGGCGCGGCGGCCCGGACCGCACCCCCTCAGTGAGGAGGCGCAGCCGGGCCGCCGCGTAGCCGCTGGGTCCGGAGTCCTCTGCATCCTTGCGCACGTCCGTA
Source organism: Streptomyces sp. NPDC048504 (assembly GCF_043200035.1). Lineage (NCBI taxonomy): Bacteria > Bacillati > Actinomycetota > Actinomycetes > Kitasatosporales > Streptomycetaceae > Streptomyces > Streptomyces sp. NPDC048504. The sequence goes on along the minus strand of NZ_JBICXA010000013.1, from coordinate 250,398 downwards.
CTCGTCACCCAGCGACTCCTGTTCGTTTCTTTTTAGAGCGCGTCCGGACCGCGCTCGCCGGTCCTGACCCGGACGGCCGTTTCGACCGGGAGGGACCAGACCTTGCCGTCACCGATCTTGCCGGTGCGGGCGGCCTTCACGATGACGTCGATCAGCTGCTCGGCGTCGTCGTCCTCGGCAAGCACCTCGATGCGGATCTTGGGGACCAGGTCGACCGTGTACTCGGCGCCCCGGTAGACCTCGGTGTGTCCCCGCTGACGACCGTAGCCGCTCGCTTCGGTGACCGTCAGACCGTGGACCCCGAAGGCCTGCAGGGCTTCCTTGATCTCGTCGAGCCGGTGGGGCTTCACGACGGCGGTGATGAGCTTCATGCGTCCACCTTCTTCGTCTCCGGGGCGGCCAGGGCGGAGCTGCCGATGCCACCGCCGGCGCCGCTGAAGTCGTATGCGGTCTCGGCGTGCTCGGCCTGGTCGATGCCGGCGACCTCTTCGTCCTCGGTGACCCGCATACCGATGGTCTTGTCGATGAGGAAGGCGAGGACCGCGGAGGCGACCAGGGAGTAGCCGAGGACCGCGCCGACACCGGCGAACTGCTTCCACAGCTGGGTGAAGGAGTGGTCGCCGTAGAAGACGCCGGTCGCGGCGGACTGGCCCTTGCCGGTGGCGAAGAAGCCGATGAGCAGGGAGCCGAGGATACCGCCGACCATGTGGACGCCGACGACGTCGAGGGAGTCGTCGATGTTGAACCGGTACTTCAGGCCGACGGCCGCGGCGCAGCCGACACCGGCGATGGCGCCGACGGCGATCGCGCCGAGCGGGGAGACCGCACCACCGGACGGGGTGATCGCGACCAGACCGGCGACGGCACCCGAGGCCGCGCCGAGCGTGGTGAACGCGCCGTGCCGGATCTTCTCGTAGGCGAGCCAGGCGAGCATGGCGGCGGCGGTGGCGACCTGGGTGTTGACGAACATCAGCGCGCCGACGCCGTCGTCGTTGCCGAGCCACGAACCGGCGTTGAAGCCGAACCAGCCGAACCACAGCAGACCGCAGCCGAGCATGACCAGCGGAAGGCTGTGCGGACGCATGGGGTCACGCTTGAAGCCGACGCGCTTGCCGATGACCAGGATGACGCCGAGGGCGCCGGCACCGGCGTTGATGTGGACCGCCGTACCGCCGGCGAAGTCGATCACACCGAGCTTGTAGGCCCAGCCGTCGGCGCCCCATACCCAGTGGGCGACCGGGACGTAGACGACCGTGAGCCACAGGGCGACGAAGAGCGCCCAGGCGGAGAACTTGACGCGGTCGGCGATGGCACCGCTTATCAGGGCGGGCGTGATGACGGCGAACATCATCTGGAAGACCATGAACACGAAGATCGGGATGGTGTAGCCGGGCCAGAGGTCAGTCAGTCCGACGTCGCTCATGCCCAGCCAGTGGGAGTCGTAGCCGATGAAGCCGTTGCTCGAACCGAAGGCGAGCGAGAAGCCGTACAGCACCCACAGGATGGTGACGATCCCGATGCTGATGAAGCTCATCATCAGCATGTTCAGGGTGCTCTTGACGCGGACCATGCCTCCATAGAAGAAGGCGAGTCCCGGTGTCATGAGCAGCACCAGGGCAGAACAGATCAGCATGAAGCCTGTGTTCGCGGAGGACAGTTTGGGTGCCTCAGCGGCAAGCGTGATGGCGGCTGATGCCATCGGCGTCTCCTCGTCGGTTGTACGGCCCCGTGCGGGCGAAGCCTGGATGCGGTCCGGTCAAGGCGGGGGGTCCGGTTATGCGCCCTGAGATTGGCGCAGCGCGGTTTCCGTCGAAGCCCCTCGATGTTTCACCGGGGTGACGAAGGCGCCGTGCGTGTTACGCGTCGATGAACCGCCGGATCTCCGGCCGCGCGATCGTTATCGTGGCGCAACCTTTTCCGACGGCCGGAAACCGGCCGGGCCCCGCCCTCCGCCGACCTGGCACGGGGGCGCCGGGGCACGGGGCCCAGCCCCCTTCGGCGCTCTCCCGCGGCCCGCTCGGCAGCCTCGCGGCGAGGCCGACGTTTCCGGCCGTCCCGCCGGCACCGCGCACCGTCGCGCGGCCGGTCTTTCGAATACGAGTCCCAAGGACGGGACCGGCCGCGGTCGGCCCTCCGAATGACCTGGCATGGGGGAGCCGAGTCGGGCGGTTCGGGAGGGCCGGCCGCGGCCGGGGCTTGGGGTGATCAGACCGCTTCGGCGGTCTCCGGCAGCTCGATCGCGAGCCGGTCGGTGAGGTCGACGACTTCGGCCAGATCCCCGAAGTCACGGACCGCCGTGTCGACGGTCTTTCGAATACGAGTGTTGACGCGCTCGGAGCGCACCTTCTTGGCGACGGTCATCGCCTCCGTCGCCAGCACCGCGCTCTGCTCGGGCTCCCGCTGCAGGAGGTGCACGGTGGCCATGCCGATGAGATTGAGTGCGTACGACCGCTGGTGCACCTCGTCCTTGGCGAAGAGGTCCACCGCCCGCTGCATGACGGGCTCGGCCAGCGAGGCGTAGGCGGGGCTGCGGCCGGCGACGTAGGCGAGGTCGCGATAGGAGTGCGAGTTCTCGCCGTACAGCTCGGCCTCGGAGAAGAAACGGATCCAGTCCGGGTCCGGGTCGTCCCAGTCGTGTACGTCCCCGAAGGTGTCCTCGGCCATCCGGACGGCCCGCTTGCACTTACCGGGCTGCCCCATGTTGGCGTACGCGCGGGCCTCCATCGCATACAGCATCGACTGGGTGCGCGGGCTCGCGCAGTCCCGGCTGCCGTACTGCGCGAGGTGGATCAGCTCCAGCGCGTCGTCGGGCCGCCCGAGGTGGATCATCTGCCGGCTCATGCTGGACAGGACGTACGACCCGAGCGGCTTGTCGCCCGCCTCCTTGGCGGCGTGCAGGGCGAGGACGAAGTACTTCTGGGCGGTGGGCTGGAGCCCCACGTCGTACGACATCCACCCGGCCAGCTCGGCGAGTTCGGCGGCGACCTTGAACAACTTGCGGTTGGTGGACTCCGGTTGGGGCTCCTGGAGCAGGTCGGTCACCTCGTGCAGCTGCCCTACGACCGCCTTGCGGCGCAGGCCGCCGCCGCACTGGGCGTCCCACTTGCGGAACATCGCCGTGGTGGACTCCAGCAGCTCCAACTCGGGCCGGGAGAGCCGCCCTTGATGCCGGGAGGCACTCGCGGGCTCGGGCTCCGGCTGGTGGGCGGAGGGGCCGGGGACCAGCCAGCGCTGCATGGGCTCGATGAGGGACGGTCCCGCGGACAGGGCCAGCGAGGCCCCGAGGAAGCCGCGGCGGGCCAGCATGAGGTCGCTGCGGGAGAACTCGCTGAGCAGGGCCACCGTCTGCGGGGCCGTCCACGGCAGGTCGACGCCGGACACGGAGGGTGCCTGGCGGGCCGCGCGCAGGCCCAGGTCCTCGACCGAGACGACACAGCCGAAGCGCTCCGAGAACAGCTCCGAGAGGATCCTCGGGATCGGCTCGCGCGGGTTCTCGCCGTCCAGCCAGCGGCGCACCCGCGAGGTGTCCGTGGAGATGTGGTTGGCCCCCAACTGCCGCGCCCGGCGGTTCACTTGACGCGCCAGCTCACCCTTGGACCAGCCGCTGCGCACGAACCACGAGCCGAGCAGCTCATTGGGGCGCTTGTCCGTACTGGCCGCGGTTGTCGCGCTTCCGCCGTTGCCGCCCACTGGAACGCCCCCATCCCTGGAACCACTTGTCGCCGCTGTGCGCCAAGCCCTATCAGAATGCCGGTAAATACGGCTTCCCGTCCCGCACTTGTCACCCTTCGAACGAGATGACGAGTTGCCTCCGGCATACCCACAAGCGCATGTGCCCCGAGGACTTGTGCACTCAAAGTAATCCTACGATCACCCGTCCAGCCACGGCGATCCCGGAAACGCCACCATTCGCCACCCCTTCGAATGAACCTACGGTTGCCCGCGCACGATTCACTTGACATAGGACGGCCGAAGGTGGGCGTAGCGGTGCACGCAGGGGCGCGCACTGTCCAGCGCACCACCCGAGGCACTCCCGGACGCTGCCTGGACCACGCGGCACGGGGCAGGCGTGAACACAGAGTGACGACACGCATCCGTCTCGTAACCACCGGTGCGTTGGACCCGTTGGAGGGGGCATGGGCTTCACGATCGGCAGCAGCCGGGGTATCCGCGACATCCGGTCCGGCACGCGCCGCCGCGGCCGCGCGTCGGAGTGCACAACGGTGGCCGAGTTCACCGGTCTGTGGGGCTGGGACGTGGTCGCGGGCGCACGGGCCGCGGGCGGCGCGTGTTCCTGCGGCGACACCAAGTGCCCCACGCCGGGCGCACATCCACTGGCCTTCGCTCCGGAAGTACGGGCCGGCGCGACCCTCGACGAAGTCACCGACGCCTGGGCCGAGTTGCCCGGCGCCGCGATCATGCTGCCGGTGGGGCGCGCGTTCGACGTGATCGAGGTGGCCGAGCCCGCCGGCCGCCGCGCGCTGGCCCGCCTGGAGCGGATGGGCCTCCCGCTCGGCCCGGTCGCGGCGACCCCCGACCACCGCGCCCACTTCTTCGTCGCCCCCGGCGCCGCCGCCGAACTCCCCGCCCTCCTCTACCGCATGGGCTGGGACGACCCCACCTCCCTCGACCTCCGCGGCCTCGGCCCCGGCACCCACATCACCGCCCCACCCTCCGACCGAGGCGGCCTGGGCCCGGTCCACTGGCTCCGCTCCCCCGCCCTGGACTCGGCCACCAAACCACCGGCCGCACGGCTGCTGTTGGGCACGCTGGCGTACGTGGCACACAGGTCGCGCGCGTAGCCGTAGAGACGACGAAGTGCCCTTCCTCAACGGCAGGTTGAGGAAGGGCACTTCTGCGAACGAGGCTGACTACAACGCGCCCCAAAGGGGCGCGGGGCTGTGACATTTGCGGCTCCGCCGCGTGGGCGCGACCAGCCCCCACCAGCCGGCAGCCAAAGAACCGCCCAACCCGCGAAGCGTCACTCGCCGATAAGGGCGTCAACAAACGCCTCCGGCTCGAACGGCGCCAGATCATCCGCACCCTCACCGAGCCCGATCAACTTCACCGGCACTCCCAGTTCACGCTGCACGGCGATCACGATGCCCCCCTTGGCCGTGCCATCCAGCTTGGTCAGCACAATGCCGGTGATGTCGACAACCTCGGCAAAGACCCGCGCCTGCACCAGCCCGTTCTGCCCGGTGGTGGCGTCGAGCACGAGCAGGATCTCGTCGAGCGGCGCATGCTTCTCGACAACCCGCTTCACCTTGCCCAGCTCATCCATGAGCCCGGTCTTCGTGTGCAACCGCCCGGCTGTGTCGATGAGGACGACATCGACCCCCATCTCCTTGCCCTCCTTCACCGCGTCGAACGCGACGGAGGCAGGGTCACCGGCCTCGGGCCCGCGCACAGTGTGGGCACCGACCCGCTCACCCCAGGTCTGCAACTGATCCGCGGCGGCGGCACGGAAGGTGTCGGCGGCGCCGAGCACGACGGTCCGCCCGTCGGCCACGAGGACACGCGCGAGCTTGCCGGTGGTGGTGGTCTTGCCGGTGCCGTTGACCCCGACGACCATCACGATGCCGGGCTTGCGGTCCTCGGGCTCGGTCTTGACCGTGCGGTCGACATCGGTGCCGACCAGCTTGAGCAGCTCCTCGCGGAGCAGCGTTCGCAGCTCCTGCGGGGTGCGGGTGCCGAGCACCTTCACGCGCTCGCGCAGACCGTCGACCAGTTCCTGGGTGGGGGCCACGCCGACGTCGGCGGTGAGGAGGATGTCCTCGATCTCCTCCCACGTGTCCTCGTCGAGGTGCTCGCGCGACAGGAGCGTGAGCAGCCCCTTGCCGAGCGCGTTCTGCGAGCGGGAGAGCCGGGACCGCAGCCGGACGAGCCGTCCGGCGGTCGGCTCGGGAACATCGAGTGCGGCGGGCGGCTCCTCGACTGCGACCGGAGCCGAGCCGTCCGGAAGATCCACCTCCTCTATCGTCCGGCGCGCTTCGTCGCGCGGCGTCTCGGCCTCGTCGCCGACGTGCGGCTCGGCCGGCGGGGCGGTGATGTCGGGCACGGAGGTGGGCGGCGGGGGCAGCGGCTTCTTGCGCCGGCTGCCGACGACGAGCCCGCCGAGCGCACCGAGCACGACCACGGCGATGACTACAGCAAGGATGACGGTTTCCATAACCCACCCAGTATCAGCCATGGGTCTCGCCGGGGCCCAGCGCGGGCGTGGCCGGGGCGTCGACGCCACCAGATCCCGTACCGGTCCCGCACGCGCCGGGAAGCCCGGAGACCCGGAAGCCCGTAGTCACGCCCATGGCGATCTGACGTACCGTCAGCTACCGTCCCCCACCACGCACGACCCCGCCACACACGAAGGGGGACCTCCCATGCCCGTCTCGGTCGTACGCTTCAACCTCGTCGAACCCGGCGCCACCCCCGCCTCGCTGAGCGCCCGCTACCGGGCCGCCCTGGAGATGGCCGCGTACGCCGACGAGCACGGCATCACCACCGTGCAGACGGAGGAGCACCACGGTGTCGCCAACAACTGGCTGCCGTCGCCCTTCGCCTTCGCGGGCGCGGTGTTCGGCGCGACCCGGCACATCGCGGTGACCGTCTCGGCGGTGATCGGCCCGCTGCACGACCCGCTGCGGCTGGCCGAGGACATCGCCGTACTCGATCTGCTGAGCGGCGGCCGGCTGGTGACCGTGGCCGGGATCGGCTACCGGCCCGAGGAGTACGCCCAGTTCGACGTGGACTGGAAACGCCGGGGCAGGCTCCAGGACGAGCTGCTGGAGACGGTCCTGAAGGCGTGGTCCGGCGAGGAGTTCGAGTACCGCGGCCGTACGGTACGGGTCACCCCGCGCCCCTTCTCCGACCCGCACCCCCTGCTGCTGGTCGGCGGCTCCTCGAAGGCCGCCGCACGCCGGGCCGCCCGGCTCGGTCTGCCCTTCTTCCCCAGCGCGCACCTGCCCGACCTGGAGGCGTACTACAAGGACCGGCTCGTCGAGTACGGCACCGAGGGCTGGACCATGATGCCGGGGGCGGAGACCCCGCTGCTGCACATCGCCGAGGACCCGGACCGGGCCTGGGCCGAGTACGGGGCGCACTTCCTGCACGAGGCGCGGACGTATGCCTCCTGGCAGTCCGGGGACATCCGCTCGGCGGTGAAGTCGGGGGCCACGACCGTGGCGGAGCTGCGCGCGGAGGGCGTCTACCGCATCCTCACGCCGGACGAGTGCGTGGCGCTGGGGCTCGACAACCTCGTCCTGCATCCGCTGTCGGGCGGGATGCCGGTGGACGAGGGATGGCGCAGCCTGCGGCTGTTCACGGAGCGGGTGCTGCCGCGGCTCGGGGAGTGACCCCGATCCGGAGAGTGACCTTTACCCGCAACCGGTGGACCGGCCGGCCGACCGGTGGTCCACTGCGGTCATGACCTTGGCTGTGGATGTGTTCCTGCGTGACGCGGACGGCCAGTGGAACGTGCTCGACGTTCCGGAGGGGTGCAACGACTCGGCCGGCTTCGAGAACTGGCGCGAGACCGTGTGGGGTTCTGCGCCCGTGCGCTCGCTGGGCTGCGTGTACCTTCCCGTGCTGGCCTCCAGCGACCTGTACGTCGAGGCCTCGGACGTACCGGAGTTCCTGCGCGAGCTCGCGTTGCTGCGGGAGCATCTGGAAGCTGTCGCCGCGGCGGTCGGGGAGCGCACCGACCTCGTGGAGAGCCGCCTGGACAACATCGAGGCCGCCGCTCTCCGGGCCCGGGAGATCGGCGGCGGCGTCCTCATCTGGTGACCGATGAGCGGTTTCGGGGAGACGGGCGGCGGGGGATTGAGCCCGTCTCCCCGAGCTTGTGGGGAGGGCCGGGTCAGCCCATGTCCTCCAGCTTCTTGCCCTTCGTCTCCTTCACGAACTTCAGGACGAACGGGATGGAGAGCGCGGCGAAGACCGTGTAGATCACGTAGGTCGCGGAGAGGTTCCAGTCGGCCAGCGACGGGAAGCTCGCGGTGATGGCCCAGTTGGCGATCCACTGCGCGGAGGCGGCGACACCGAGGGCGGCGGCGCGGATCCGGTTCGGGAACATCTCGCCCAGGAAGACCCAGACCACCACACCCCAGGACAGGGCGAAGAACAGGACGAACACGTGGGCCGCGATCAGCGCGGTCCAGCCCTGCGCGGAGGGCAGCTTGCCGTCGACGAGGTCGTAGGAGAAGGCCCAGGCCTCCAGCGCGAGACCGACGACCATGCCGACCGAGCCGATGAGGGCCAGCGGCTTACGGCCGATGCGGTCCACGAAGATCATGGCGATCACGGTGCCGATGATGTTCACGATCGACGTCGTGAAGGAGTAGAAGAACGACTCCGTGGGGTCGACGCCGACGGACTGCCAGAGCGTCGAGGAGTAGTAGAACGCGACGTTGATGCCGACGAGCTGCTGGAAGGCCGAGAGGCCGATGCCGACCCAGACGATCGGCTTGAAGAAGAAACCGCCACCGCCGAGCAGGTCCTTGAAGGTCGACTTGTGCTCGCTCTTCATCGCGTGCTCGATCTCGGCGACCCGGGCGTCCAGGTCGACGTCGTCGCCCTCGACCTCACGCAGCACGTCGTGGGCGCGGCTCAGCTTGCCCGCGGAGATCAGGAAGCGCGGGGACTCGGGGATGGCGAAGGAGAGCAGGCCGTAGAGGACGGCCGGGATCACCATCACGCCGAGCATGACCTGCCAGGCCTCCAGGCCCATGAGCTTGCCGCGCTGGTCGCCGTCGGCGGCGTTCAGCAGGCCCCAGTTGACCAGCTGCGAGATCGCGATGCCGATGACGATCGCGGCCTGCTGGAAGGAGCCGAGCCGGCCGCGGTAGGCGGGCGGCGAGACCTCGGCGATGTAGGCGGGGCCGATGACGGAGGCCATACCGATGGCGAAACCGCCGATGACCCGCCAGAAGGCGAGGTCCCAGAGCGCGAAGGGCAGCGCCGAACCGACGGCACTCACGGTGAACAGCACGGCGGAGATCTGCATACAGCGGATACGGCCGATGCGGTCGGCTATCCGGCCGGCGGTCGCCGCGCCGATGGCACAGCCGATCAGCGCGATGGCGATGACCTGCGCCAGGACCGTCGAGCCCACGTCATAGCGGTCGCGGATCGCCTCGACGGCACCGTTGATCACGGAACTGTCGTAGCCGAAGAGGAAGCCGCCCATCGCGGCCGCCGCCGCGATGAAGATGACGTGCGCGAGATGTTCGGGATGAGCCGACCCGGCTCCTGACTGTGATGTCTGCGCGGTGCTGGTCACGAGTAACTCCTGAGGCCACCGGCGTCGCTGCCGGGGGTGGGGGGCGACCCTTCCAGTGGCGCACAGCTTCCCGCTGCCCACCACCTGAAGGTAAAAGCAACGTTGCAGAGACTATGCCTTCAAGTTTCGAAGTCAATAGGGGGCCTGCTGTGAAATCCAACCCCACAGGTCACCGCGATGCGTTCAGAACTTGAACGCGCGATGAAGGTCTAGCGGAGACGCTGTGAGATGACCTTCGACACCCCGTCGCCCTGCATGGAGACGCCGTACAACGCGTCGGCGACCTCCATCGTGCGCTTCTGGTGGGTGATCACGATCAGCTGCGAGGCCTCCTGCAGCTCCTGCATGATCCGGATCAGCCGCTGGAGGTTGGTGTCGTCGAGCGCCGCCTCGACCTCGTCCATCACATAGAACGGGCTGGGCCGTGCCTTGAAGATCGACACCAGCAGGGCTACGGCGGTGAGGGACCGCTCCCCGCCGGAGAGCAGCGAGAGCCGCTTGACCTTCTTGCCGGGCGGACGGGCCTCGACATCCACACCCGTGGTGAGCATGTTGTCGGGATCGGTCAGGATCAGCCGCCCCTCGCCACCGGGGAACAACCGGCTGAAGACACCCTCGAACTGCAGGGCCGTGTCCCGGTAGGCCTCGGTGAAGACCTGCTCGACGCGCTCGTCGACCTCCTTCACCACTTGAAGCAGGTCGGCGCGGGTCTTCTTCAGGTCCTCCAGCTGCTCGCTGAGGAACTTGTGCCGCTCCTCCAGCGCCGCGAACTCCTCCAGCGCGAGCGGGTTCACCTTCCCGAGCTGCTGGTACGCCCGTTCGGCCGACTTGAGCCGCTTCTCCTGCTCGGCGCGGTGGAACGTACGGGGCTGGTTGCGCGGATCCTCCGGGTCCTCCGGGAGCACCTCGCCCTCGGCGGCGAGCGAGGGCGGCACGAGCTGATGCGGCCCGTACTCCTCGACGAGCCCCGCGGGCTCCACCCCCAACTCCTCCAGCGCCTTGGTCTCCAGCTGCTCGATCCGCATCCGCTTCTCGGCACCGAGCACTTCCCCTCGGTGCACGGAGTCGGTGAGCTTGTCGAGCTCGCCCTTGAGGTCACGCCCCTGGTTCCGGGCGGCGGCCAACTCCTGCTCGCGGCGCGCCTTGGCGGCGTCGGCGGCGGTGCGCTCCTCGTCGGCGCGGTGCAGTGACACCTCGACGTGCGCGAGCAGTTGCCGCGCCCCGAAGGCGACGGCTTCGGCGACGGCGGCCTCATGCCTCAGCCGCGCCAACCGCTGCTCGGCCCGCGCACGTGCCTCACGCTCCGCCCGGGCCCCCCGGTCCAGCGAATCGGCCCGCCCGGCAAGCCCCTTGACCCGCTCCTCATGCGTACGGACCTGAAGCCGCGCCTCCATCTCGGTCTGCCGGGCATTGGCCCCGTCGGCGGCCAACCGATCCCGCACGGAGGTATCGGGCTCCTCCTCGACCGGCATCTCCTCGGCGACAGCGAGCCGTTCAGCGAGGACTTCAGCCTCTTCTACGGCCTTGTCGAGTGCGTCCTGTGCTCGTGCCGCCGCCGCGGTCGACCGCTCGGCTTCTCCGGCGGCCCCGCGCGCTTGGCCCGCCAGACGTCCCAACTGCTGTGCCACGGCCGACTTTTCGCGCTCTGCGGCTCGGCGGCGCTCCCCCAACTCCTCGACCAGTGCGGCGACTTCCTTACGCCGCTCGCCTGCGGTCTGCTGTGCGTCTGCCAACTCCTCGCAGCGGACGGCCAGTTCTTCGAGTTCGGCTGCGGCTTCGTCTACGGAGGCCTGGACTTCGAGGAGGCTGGGGGCGCCTGCGGAGCCGCCGTGGGCGAAGTGGGCGCCGAGCAGGTCGCCTTCGGCGGTGACCGCGGTCAACTCGGGGTGGGTGTATACGAGTTGCTCGGCCGCTTCGAGGGTGTCCACGACCACGATGTTGTGGAGGAGGCGGCGGATGGCGGGCATGAGGTCGCTGGGGGCGCGTACCAGGTCTGCCGCGAAACGTTGATGGGCGTCTGCAGGTACGTTGTGGCTGGTCGCGCAGTTCCCCGCGCCCCTTTGGGGGGTCTCGGTCACCGGGGTTGAATGGTCGGGGCCTCCTGCCAGCAGCAGCGCTGCCCTGCCCCCGTCCTGTTTGCGCAGCAGGCGGATTGCGTCCGCCGCCGATGCCGGAGTTGTCACCGCGATCGCGTCCGCCGCCGCGCCGAAGGCCGCTGCCAGCGCTACCTCGTGGCCCGGGGTGACCGTCAGCAGTTCCGCCGCAGGCCCCAGGATTCCGGTGAGGCGGTCTCGTGCGCCGAGCAGTATCCCGGTGCCGTCCTTCCGCCTGAGGCCCAGGGCCAGTGCCTCGTGGCGGGCCTGGGTGGCGGCTCGTTTGCGTTCTGCTGCTGTGGATTCCTCGCGGGCTGCCGTCAACGCGGCCTCTGCCTCGGACAGTTGGCGCTTGAACTCCTCGTGCCGCTCGGAGAGTTCCGCGTCGCCTGCGTCCAGGCCGTCGACCTCGGCCTGGAGTGCCTCGTACTCCTCCTGCGCGGTGACCGCTCGTTCCTGGGCCTCGTCGCGGGCGGAGGCGAGGCGGTCGATCTCGGCCTGGGCGGAGGCGGCGCGTGAACGGGCCGCGTTGACCTGGCCGTTGAGCCGGGCGAGGCCCTCGCGGCGGTCGGCGATGGAACGGGCCACGTCCTTCAGGCGGCGCTCCTCGGCCGTCAACTCCCGCTCCAGTTCGGAACGATGGGCGACCGTGTCCTCCAGGGCGTGCTCGGCCGCCTCAAGGGCTGCTTCGAGTTCCGCCTCCTGCTCGCGGATGCGGGCAGCCTCGCGCTCCATGTCCTCGGGGTCGCGGCCGCGCCGTTCTTCGGGGGGCGCCGAGGTCGCGCTCTTCACCCGGGCGTCGGCCAGCGAGATCGTGCCGCGTACCCGCTCGGCCAGCTGGGACAGCTCGTACCAGGTCTGCTGGGCGCGCTGGAGGCGCGGGGTGAGCTGCCGTACCTCGTCCTCAAGGAGGCCCTCGCGCTGGAGTGCCTTGCGCAGCTCCAGTTCGGCGGCTTCCTTGCGTTCCTTAAGCGCGGCCTCGTCGGCGATCTCCGTGTTCAGCGCCTGCCGCAGTCGTACGAGGTCGTCGGCCAGCAGACGGAGGCGGGCGTCGCGGAGGTCCGCCTGGATGACGGCCGCCCTGCGGGCGACCGCGGCCTGGCGGCCCAGGGGCTTGAGCTGGCGGCGGAGTTCGTCCGTCAGGTCCTGCACGCGCGCGAGGTTGGCCTGCATCGCGTCCAGCTTGCGGAGCGCCTTCTCCTTGCGCTTGCGGTGCTTGAGGACGCCGGCCGCCTCCTCGATGAAGGCGCGGCGGCCCATGGGGTCGGCGTGGAGCACGGAGTCGAGCTGGCCCTGGCCGACGATGACGTGCATCTCGCGGCCGATGCCGGAGTCGGAGAGGAGTTCCTGGATGTCGAGGAGGCGACACGTGTCGCCGTTGATCTGGTACTCGCTGCCGCCGTTGCGGAACATGATCCGCGTGATGGTGACCTCGGCGTACTCGATGGGCAGTGCCCCGTCGGAGTTGTCGATGGTCAGGGACACCTCGGCGCGGCCCAGCGGGGGGCGGCCGGTGGTGCCGGCGAAGATGACGTCCTCCATCTTGCCGCCGCGCAACGACTTGGCACCCTGCTCGCCCATGACCCAGCTGAGCGCGTCCACCACATTGGACTTGCCCGAGCCGTTGGGGCCGACGACACACGTGATACCCGGCTCGAACCGGAGCGTGGTCGCCGAGGCGAACGACTTGAACCCCCGCAGGGTCAGGGCCTTGAGGTGCACGCCGCTGGACTCTACCTTCCGCTGCTCGCTCTCTCCATGAACGTCCGGTTCCCCGCGGTTTCGCCCTTGAACGTGCAGGGCACACCAAACGTTAAAGAGGGTGGAGGCTTGCGGGGGAAAGAAAGAAGGGACGCCGAAGCGTCCCTTGCAAACTCTGACAACTTAGCGGTTGATGCAGGACGCCCAACCACTGCTTGTCATGTGGTGCGTCGCAGTGATCAGGTGAGCGCGGGCTCCGCCTGGCGTGCGTCGAGCTCGATAAGCGAATCGTGAGTTGCGGCAGCCGTCAGCGCGTCGTTCTCTTCCTGGATCCGAACGAGCTCGGATTCCAGGTCCTGGACGCGCTGCTGGAGCCGTCGCATCTCGGCGAGGAGTCGCGGGTCGGAGCCGCCGACGTAACCGAGAAGCGCCTTTGCCATGATGGATGGTCCTCCACACTGAGTGACCGACCGAAGCGGTGTGGGTCGTGAGGGAATCGCACCCGCGGTGCTTGACAGTCTTGGGTGTTGCTCTGCTGTTCTTCCATGCCAAACAGCTAAGGTGCGCGGGGCTTTCAGAGTCTCACCAAAAAGTTTGACGGTCAACACGATCACGCCCCGTATTGGCGGGCGACCCGGGGGCACGCGGCCCTGACCGGGCGGCGCTGCGACTCCTACGGGGCCTCGCTGGGTGTGGCGATCATCCTTAGGTGCGGAGCCTGCCAGAGCGAGCCGTTCTTGGCAACCACCAGGCAATTTCTGCTGTGGGCAGCTGCCGGTGGCATGTCCCTCCGCTTCCGCCAGGGCTGCTTTACACCGTTTCGCAGATTGTGCTCAGCGGATCGCGAAGCCGTCGTAGCCGCCGCGAGGTGTGTCCCAGATCTCGGTCACACCATCCACGCGCCCGGGCGTGTCGTGCCCCCGGAGCCAGCCGAGGAGTCCTTCGCAGCCCTCGCGTGATCCCTCTGCGACCACTTGGACGCGTCCGTCGCCCAAATTGAGAGCAAAACCACTCAGGCCGCCGATCTCCAGAGCCTTGGCACGGGTAAACCACCGAAAACCCACACCTTGCACACGCCCTCGCACCCAGGCGACCATCCGCACATCCTCGCTCATGGCTGCAACCTAACCGGCCAATGTCTCTCTGGGCACTTGCTCCCCTCCCGCCATGCGGTACCGTCCGCCCCAATGAATCTCATATGAAACTCACTCGATCGAGTGAGCTGGGTCACCGCACGGACGAGTTGACCGCAAGGACGAAAGGCAAGGACATGGGACGCCACCGACGCTCCGCCGCCGGCCGCGCCGCCACGAGCCGCGCCACGGGGGTCACAGAGACGCACGGCTCATACGCGAGCGGCTACGACCCGCATGACTCGTACGACTGGAACGACCGCTCCGACCGGAACGACCGCTTCGCCTGGAACCCGGCCGACGGCTCGACGATCGGCATGGCGCCCTATCTCCACCCGGAGGGTCCCGCCGAGTTCCACCAGCCCCATCCGAACCACCAGGCCTCCACTGACCACCGGGGCCGCGCGAACCACGAGGTCCCGCCGAAGAGCGAGGCCCGCCTGATGGCCGAGAGCCGGCTCAAGGCCGACTCCCGCCGGAAGAGCGAGGCCTATCTGTTCGCCACCGAGGAGGACTACGCCGTGGTCTTCCCCGAGGCGGCGGGCGCCACCTCCTCCCGGGGCGACGGCTCACGCCCGGGCCGCGGTCGCCGTCGTAAGCGCAAGAGCGTGACGCCGGTCAAGACGGGTCTGCTCGGGGTCTCCGCCGCCGTCGCCATCGGCACGGTCGCGGTCGCCGCGGGTGCGATGCCGGGGCTGGAGAACTACAAGCTCGGCGGCGGTGGCGGCTCGGACAAGGTGCAGGCGGCCGGTTCGCCGTCCAACTCCGCGACCGAGCAGGGCGGTACCTCCGGCAGCGCGGAGTCCCGCGACGACGGCTCCTCCACGAGCCGTGACGCGAACCGCGCGGCCTCCCCGTCGGCGGCGCCGACCAAGTCCGCCACCGCGCCCGCCACCAAGGCCCCGACGAAGAAGCCGGCGGCCACCCCGACAGAGGAGCCCACGACCAAGGCCCCCTCGGCGAAACCCACCACTCCGACGCCTACGCAGTCCGCCGACGCACCGGTGACCGTCTCCACGGAGGCAGCCGCCGAGGCCGAGGTGCTCAAGCTCGTCAACGAGCAGCGGGCGCTCGTCGGCTGCAGCCCGGTGGCGGCCAACAGCTCGCTGACCACGCTGGCCGAGAAATTCAGCGCGCAGATGGCCGACGAGGACTTCTTCGACCACACCGATCCCAGCGGGGCCACCCCGTGGGACCGGGCGGAGACGCTCGGCATCACCAACCTCGGCGGCGAGAACATCGCCCGCGGCCAGGCCGACGCGGCCGCGGTCATGGACGCCTGGATGAACAGCCCCGGCCACAAGGCCAACATCCTGAACTGCGACTTCAAGACCCTGGGCGTCGGTGTGCACTTCGGCACCGGCGGCCCCTGGTGGACGCAGGACTTCGGGTACTAGTCCCTACGCCGCAGGACACCCATGGGGAGCGCTAACCAACGGTTAGTGCTCCCTTTTGGTTAGCGCGGCGTTCGCGTACTCTGAGGAAATGGACACGACCCAGGAGCGTACGGAGGAGCAGAGCTTCCCGTACGACGTCTTCGCGAAGGCCTGCCCCTCCCGAGGCACCCTGGAGCACATCACGGGCCGCTGGGGCGGACTCACCCTGTGCGCGCTGCACGAGGGCTCGCTGCGCTTCAACGAACTGCGGCGCCGCGTCGACGGCGTCAGCGAGAAGATGCTCTCGCAGACCCTGCACGCCCTGGAGCGCGACGGCCTGGTCCACCGCGAGGCCCAGCCGACCAACCCGCCGCGCGTGGACTACGAGTTGACCCCGCTGGGACACGGCGTCGCCGAACGTCTGAAGGGACTCGTCGACTTCATGGAGTCCCGCATGGACGACGTCCTCGCGGCCCGCACGCGCTACGACGAGACGCGCGCCGGCCTCTGAACCCGCTGGGTCCTCAAACCCGCGGCGCCCGCTGGCACTTGGGGCAGAAGTAGCTCGACCGGTTCATCCACGCCCGCCGGCTCATCGGCGTACCGCAGCGCCGGCACGGCAGACCCTCGCGGCCGTACGCGTCGAGCGAGCGGTCGAAGTAGCCCGACTCCCCGTTCACGTTGACGTACAGGCTGTCGAAGCTGGTGCCGCCCACATCGAGGGCCGCGTTCATCACATCCCGTACGTGGCCCAGGAGTTCGGCGGTGCGCGGGCGCGTGAACGTCGCGGTCGGGCGCTCGTAGTGGACGCGGGCCCGCCAAAGGGCCTCGTCCGCATAGATGTTGCCGACTCCGCTGATCAACGACTGGTCGAGCAGGGCCCGTTTGATGGTCGTGCGCTTGCGCCGCAGGGACTGGTGGAACAACTCGTCGTCGAACAACGGGTCCAGGGGGTCACGCGCGATGTGCGCGATGACGTCCGGCAGCCCGTCCGGGGTGGTGTCGTGCAACGACAGCCCACCGAAGGTGCGTTGGTCGACGAAGCGGAGTTCGGTGCCCAGGCCGTCGGCGAAGCGGACCCGGATGCGCAGGTGCTTCTCGTCGGGGAACTCGTGCTGCTGGACCAGGAGTTGACCACTCATCCCGAGGTGCGCGAGCACCGCCTGACGGGTGTCCTCCAGCGGCAGCCACAGGTACTTGCCGCGCCGGCTCGGGGTGCCGATCCGATGCCCTTTGAGCCGGTGCGCGAAGTCGTCGGCCCCGGCGACATGACGCCGTACCGCACGCGGATGCAGTACCTCGGCGTCGGCGACGGTGCGCTGGGCGACCCAGCGCTCCAGACCGCGCCGGACGACCTCGACCTCGGGCAACTCGGGCATGGCATCCCCTGTGGTCACGGGTGAATGAGCCGAGCGCCCGCCCCACTCGGGGACGGGCGCTCGGGTCGCGCTGTTCGGTCAGGCGGACGCCGACGACGTGTCGGCGCTTCCCTCGGCAGGCTGCTCAGCGGCCTCGGTGGCGGTCTCGACGGCCTTTTGTTCGGCCGCCGCCTTCGCCTTCTCGGCTCGCTCGTCCGCGTCGGCCCGGATGGACCGCCAGGCGGACTCGGCGGCCTGCTGCTCCGCCTCCTTCTTGCTGCGGCCGGTGCCGGTGCCGTACGAGACGCCTCCGACGCGGGCGGCAGCAGTGAAGGTCTTCTCGTGATCGGGGCCGGTCTCCGTGACCAGGTACTCGGGGACACCGAGCCCTTCGGTCGCGGTGAGCTCCTGGAGACTGGTCTTCCAGTCCAGGCCGGCACCGAGGTTCGAGGACTTCTCGATGAGCGGGTCGAACAGGCGGTGCACCAGTTCGGAGGCCGCATCGAGGCCCTGGTCGAGATAGACCGCGCCGATCACCGCTTCCAGGGTGTCGGCGAGGATGGACGCCTTGTCCCGGCCTCCCGTGCCCTCTTCACCACGGCCGAGCCGGATGAAGGAGCCGAGTTCCAGACCGCGACCGACCTCCGCCAGCGCACGAGAGTTGACCACCGCGGCCCGCAGCTTGGCCAGTTGGCCTTCGGGCAGGTCGGGGTGGGTGGTGTACAGCGTGTCCGTGACGACGAGGCCGAGCACGGAGTCCCCGAGGAACTCCAGCCGCTCGTTCGTCGGCAGACCGCCGTTCTCGTACGCGTACGAACGGTGGGTCAGCGCACGCACCAGAAGGGCGGACTCGAGGTGATACCCGAGCCGCCCTTCCAACAGCGTGTGGGACGAGGCCGTGTCCGCGTGTTTCTTGGCGGCTGAGTCCGCCTTGACGTCAGACATGGTGCCTCTCACCAGCCGCTCAGACCTCGAGGACCTGGCGCTTGTTGTACGTGCCGCAAGACGGGCACGCGATGTGCTGCTGCTTGGGCTCGTGGCAGCGCTCGCACGCAACCAGAGGGGTGACCGCAGCCTTCCACTGCGACCGGCGGTGGCGCGTGTTGCTGCGCGACATCTTCCGCTTCGGAACAGCCACGGCTACTTCTCCTGCTTCTCGTTGGCGCGCGCCGGTCGGGGCGCTTCGCCACTGATCTCGTCCTTCTCGCCGTCTTCGAGTGAACCGGCGAGTCCCTGCAGTGCCGCCCAACGGATGTCGACGGCGTCATGGTGGTGGTCCGGGTCGTCCGTGAGCCGTACCCCGCACTCGGAGCACAGGCCCAGACAGTCGTCCTGGCACACCGGCTGCATCGGCAGTGCGAGCACCACCGCATCGCGCAGCACGGGTTCGAGGTCGAACAAGCCGTCCTCGATGAAGAGCCTGTCCTCGTCTTCCTCGGCGTCGTCGACCGGTTCCGCTTTCACACGGCCACGGTCGTCGGCGTCAGGGTACGAGAACATCTCCTGGAAGTCCGCTTCGAGCGACAGCTCAAGCGGCTCCAGACACCTTACGCACTCCCCCTTGGCCGTTGCACGGGCGGTGCCTGTGACAAGCACCCCTTCCATGACCGACTCAAGGCGGAGGTCGAGCTCCACCGGGGCGCCTTCCGGCACTCCGATGACTCCCTGGATCCCGAGATCCTTGGGAGCGTCGATCGAACGGTTCAGGCGCTGCAGCGCACCAGGACGCCGACCCAGCTCGTGAGTGTCGAACACGAGAGGGTTGCGGTGGTCGAGGCGGGCGTTCAGAGCCATCCCTGTCTTTCGGTCTGCTGAGCTCATGGGGCGCTGCCCTTCGGTGCTTCCGGGCAGCGGTGATCGCGGACGTACACGCGACCGAAGAGCCAGGATACTGGACCTTTCGCTCTCGGCCCAATCCGGTGTGCGCTCCCGGCCACCGGGCCGGATCGCTACAGGCCGCGACCCTGCTCGTAGGCCCGCAGCTGCTCCGCGCTGATCATGCCGGTGTCGAAGAGGCTGGTCTCGTCGAGCGCGTAGCCCTGTTGAGCCTGGTTCTGCTGCTGGTCGAGCTGGGCCTGCTGCATCTGGTTCGGGTCGTACACGGGCTGCTGGCCGGTGTCGTAGCCCTGGTAGGCGTAGGGGTCGGCCTGCTGGTACCCGTAGGGGTCCTGCTGCTGGGGCTGGGCGTAACCCTGCTGCTGGTAGCCGTACGGGTCCTGCTGCTGGGCGGTCTGCTGGTAGTCGTAGGCCGCCTGCGGGGCGTAGTCCTGCTGCTCGGGCTGGAGCGGGGTGGCCGAGACCGGGGTGTCCGTGACGGTCGCGAGGTCGGCGAGGTAGTCGGCGTCGCTGGTGTGCTGGACCTGGTTGCCCTCGTCGTCGAGGGAGAGGGCGCCGAGGTCGTCGCTGGCGATCCGTCCGTGCAGCTTCTGCCGGCCCTTTCCTACGGCCTCCAGGGTCTTGGCGAGGACCGCCTCGAAGGCGCCGAGCTTGACGTCCACGTACGCGTCGGCGTCGCGGCGCAGGGTCTCGGGGTCGTGGCTGCGCTCGGGGGCGTCCTCGTCCTCGTAGCCCTGGTCGTCGATGCCGGGGCCCGTGCCGAGCAGCTTCTCGCGGCCGCGGCCGACCGAGCCGAGGGTCTTGGTGAGGACGACCTCGAAGTTGGCGAGCTTGGAGTCGACGTAGTCGTCGGCCTCCGCGCGGACCTCCTCGGCCTCCTGGCGGGCCTCGGCGAGGATGCGGTCCGCCTCGTTCTGCGAGCGGCGGGCGACCTCGGTGTCGGAGATCAGCGAGCCGCGCTCGGCGTGCGCGGTCTGGATGATCCGCTCGGCCTCCTGGCGGGCCTGCTCGACCATCTCGTGCCGGCCGCCGATCAGCTCCTGCGCCTCCGCCAGCGAGTCCGGCAGGGCCGCGCGCACCTCTTCGAGCAGCGTGAGCAGCTCGGCGCGGTTGACCACGCACGAGGCCGACATGGGCATGGACCGGGCGCTGGAGACCGAGGCGACGATCTCGTCGAGCTTCTTCTGCACGTCCACCGTGTGCTCGCCACTCTCTACCGACGTGTTGGAGACGGACGGGTCGACTGTACGACCACTCCCGCCCCGCCCGACACCGGGTGACGCACTGTCAGTCCCTCAGGCCTTGCCGAGCCGCTCCGTGAGCGCCTCCAGGACCACGCCCGGCACCAGGTGGGAGATGTCGCCGCCCCACTGCGCGACCTCCTTGACCAGCGAGGACGACAGGAAGCTGTAGGTGGGGCTGGTGGGGATGAACAGGGTTTCGACACCCGACAGCCCGTTGTTCATCTGGGCCATCTGCAGTTCGTAGTCGAAGTCGCTGACCGCGCGCAGGCCCTTGACGATGGCCGGGATGTCACGCTGCTTGCAGAAGTCGACGAGCAGGCCGTGGTAGGCCTCGACCTGGATGTTGCCGAACTCCGCGGTGACCTCGCGGATCAGCTCGATCCGCTCGTCGACGGTGAACATGCCCTTCTTCGACTGGTTGATCATCACGACGACGTGCACGACGTCGTACAGCCGGGAGGCACGGGCGATGATGTCGAGGTGTCCATTGGTGATGGGGTCGAACGACCCCGGACAAACGGCGCGGCGCAACTGAGTTCCCTCGCTCTCCGGTCCGGTCATCGTGCGTCTTCGCACGTAGAGGCGGCGCGACCGTACCAAAAGGTCCCCTCGCCGTAGCGACGGGCCCGGATCGCGTCGAATCCGTCCGGCCACCCGAATTCGCCGCCTCTGGTGCTGCGCTCCACGGTGACGAGGGCGTCCGGCGCGAGCCAGCCCCCGGACCGGAGTGTGAGGAGAATCTCCCGAAGATCGTGATCTGGGACAACGTACGGCGGGTCGAGGAAGACGATGTCGTACGGGTCTGCCGGCGCCGGTGTCTGGACGATCTGCTCCGCTTTGCCCGCCCTCACCTCGGCGCCGGGGAGGCCGATGTTCTTGACGTTCTCCCTGATGACGCGGGCGGCCTTCGGGTCGGCCTCCACGAGGAGGGTGTGGCTCGCGCCGCGGGAGAGGGCTTCGAGGCCGATGGCGCCTGAGCCCGCGTACAGGTCGAGGACTCGTTCGCCGTTCAGGGGGGCGCCGAGGAGGGACTGCCAGGTGGAGAAGAGGCCCTCGCGTGCGCGGTCGGAGGTGGGGCGGGTGCCGGTGCCGGGTGGCACGGCGAGTCGACGTCCGCCGGCTTCGCCGGCGATCACGCGGGTCATCTGGGGTCCTTGCTTGTGGGCGTCTTCAGGTATCAGTGTGGCTGGTCGCGCCTGCGCGGCGGTAGCCGCATATGGATTACAGCCCCGCGCCCCTGGGTGTGGCAGCCTCAGCCCTTTTCCAAGTACTGCTCCCTTTCCTCGTCCAGTAGCGCGTCCAGGGCAGTCCGCAGGCCCGGCAGGTGCTCCAGCTCGGGGTCGGACTCCACCACCTTCGTCGCCTCCTCCCTCGCCTCCGCGATGACCTCCTCATCCTCGATGACCGACAGCACCCGCAGGGACGTACGGGCACCGGACTGCGCCTGTCCCAACACATCGCCCTCGCGCCGCTGTTCGAGGTCGATGCGGGAGAGTTCGAAGCCGTCGAGGGTGGAGGCGACGGCGTTGAGGCGTTGGCGGGCGGGGCTGGCCTCGGGCATTTCGGAGACCAGGAGGCAGAGACCGGCCGCCGAGCCTCGGCCCACTCGGCCACGGAGCTGATGGAGCTGGGAGACCCCGAAGCGATCGGCGTCCATGATCACCATGGCGGTGGCGTTGGGCACGTTGACGCCGACCTCGATGACCGTCGTCGCGACCAGGACGTCCGTGTCCCCGGCGGCGAAGCGGCGCATCACGGCGTCCTTGTCGTCGGGGTGCATACGGCCGTGCAGCACCTCGATCCTCAAGCCCTGGAGGGGGCCCTTGGCGAGCTGGGCCGCGATGTCGAGGACCGCGAGCGGTGGGCGCTTCTCCGCCTCGTCCTCGGGGGACCTCTTCTTGGTCTTGCCGGCCTTCTTGGGGTCGTCGTCCTCGTCGCCGATGCGGGGGCAGACGACGTATGCCTGGTGGCCGTTGCCCACCTCCTCGCGGACGCGCTCCCAGGCGCGGGCCAGGAAGTGGGGCTTGTCGGCGGCGGGGACCACGTGGCTGGCGATGGGTGAGCGGCCGGCCGGGAGTTGGTCGAGGACCGAGGTCTCCAGGTCGCCGAAGACCGTCATGGCGACCGTGCGCGGGATGGGGGTGGCGGTCATGACGAGGAGGTGCGGGGGTTGCTTTCCCTTGCCGCGCAGGGCGTCGCGCTGTTCGACGCCGAAGCGGTGCTGTTCGTCGACCACGACCAGGCCCAGGTCGTGGAACTGGACCTTGTCCTCGATCAACGCGTGCGTGCCGATCACGATCCCGGCCTCACCGGTGACGAGGTCCAGGAGGGCCTGACGACGGCCGGCCGTCCCCATGGACCCGGTGAGCAGCGTGACCTTGGTCGCCCGCTCCGCCCCGCCCAGCATCCCGCCCTCGGCCAGCTCCCCCATCATCTCGGTGATCGACCGGTGATGCTGTTGCGCGAGCACCTCGGTGGGCGCGAGCATCGCGGCCTGACCACCGGCGTCGACGACGGCGAGCATGGCTCGGAGGGCCACCATCGTGTTGTGGGTCACCGTGAAGTTGTCGGTGACGTAGGCGTGGCCGGGGTGCGCGACGCTGATGCACTGGACGGGCTCACGTCCGACGTACTCAACTGCTCGGATTCCGCGGCGGAACGTGTTGTATTTCGGCCTGGGCCCTACGCGTTCGGCCTTGCGGGCGAGCCTGAACGGAGCGTATTCGTCGGGCAGGGCCACAGAGACGTTGAAGGACGCCTTCTTCGGCAGGACGCGCGCTCGACCACCGAGTGAACGCACCAGCCAGGCAACGTCGTTCGCCAGAGTGAGCGAGGCGGAACTGAGCGAGATACTGAAGCCGTCCGCGCTGACGGTGCCGTCCGTGTCCATCAACCCTTGCAGCAGAGCAAGGCGGTTCTTGATCGACGTGTTCTTGAATTCGTCGGGAACGAACTTGCCGTGCGATGTGACACCCCAGAGATTCAGCCCGCGCAGGGTCTGGATCACGGGGTTGCGGACGCCTCCAGCACGTCGGGCGAGCTGAATGGTGAAGTCGCAACGGGAACCCTTCACCGGGACCACATGGCACTCAGGGGCCACAGCCGCCGCCACGGCATCGCGGATCTCGTCGTCCATCGTGGACAACCGCAGATTGTGCCGGAATGAGCCATCGCCCAGAAGGACACCGAACAGGTAGGGATCGAGAGGCAGTCCGCAGTCGCCTCCGAGATCGACCGGAGCAGCTGCCGGGAGATACCACTTCGAGGATCCATTGGCCTTGAACGTGTCGAGACGGATCTCCCGAGTCGTCATGACCTTGGGGGCCTGCCCTCGGTGCCATGCGCAGCTCGTGCCGACGATCCAAAGATGCTCGTCGTCACACTCCACGTGGCTTCCGTCGGAGAGGACCAAGCGCCAGACCTCACGCTCCCCCTGGGGGAAGACCCCGTCGACCAGCGCGATCTCGCCGTCCGGCACGACGACCTCGTCCCCCACCGTCAGATCCCCCATACGACGGAACCCGGCGGGTGTGAGCACGAGCGAGTCGAGCGGCTGGGCCTTGCCCGATCCGACCTCCCCTTGGAGCAACCGATGCATCGGATGCTCCGTAGCCAAGTCGTCGAAGATCTCCTTGGAGACCTTCACCTGGCCGTCCGTGAGGGTGAACGGGAGGCGGTCGTCGAAGGCGGTGAGGAGGCCGTCGGGGGACGGTTTGCGGGCTACGGCGGGGAGTTGGGCGTCCGCGTGGCGGCGGCGGGCGAGGGCGACCTGGAGGACGAAGGCCTCGTCCCACTTGAGGCGGTCGCGGGCTGCGGCGATGTCCGCCTTGGTGTGGGGGCGGTGGATCTTGAGGAGGGCTTCCGGGAGGGAGACCAGGCCGCGGCCCTCGCGGAGGGAGTCCGGGAGCGGGTCCACGGCTTCCTGGGCGCTGGGCAGTGCCGTCTGGAGGGCCTTGCCGATCTTCCAGGACTCCAGTTTGGCGGTGGCGGGGTAGATGGGGATCAGGGTGCCCGCCCAGGTCTCCACCGCCTCTTCGGCGTCGCCCTTCAGCAACTCGTATGCCGGATGAGCGAGTTGAAGGCGGCGGTTGAAGACGGAGACCTTGCCGGCGAACATCGCGCGCGTGCCCGGCAGCAGTTCCTTGTGGGGTTTGTGAACTCCCGAGCCGAAGAAGACGAGTTGGAGCCGGCCGCTGCCGTCCGTGATCGTGACTTCGAGACGCTGCCCCTTGCCCCGGGGGGCCTTGCTGGACGCGAAGGCGTGCAGCCGGGCGTCGGCGACCTGGGCGACCACGGTGACGTGCTCGTCCATCGGCAGCTCGGCGAGGTGCGTGAGCTGGCCCCGCTCCTCGTACCGGCGCGGGTAGTGGTGCAGGAGGTCGCCTACTGTGTGCAGGCCGAGATGCTCGGCCATCACCTTCGCGGTGGCGGGGCCGAGCACCTTTTTCAGTGGTTCTTCCAGTGCGGGCACGAGATCCATTGCACACCACGCCACTGACAATGCCGTATCCGTCTTGCGAAACCCCTGGTCAGGCGGGTCGTTCGAGGCCTAGGATGGCGCGCTCCGGCCATCCCCCGCGGTCACCGCCTCACAGGGACCGCCCGACCCTCGCGCCGATCGCACTTCCCCCACCTCGGCGCTGCGACGATGGACTCCCAGACCTCACAGTCATCCCAGGCATCCCAGTCACCTCACACGTTCCAGGTCGACCTGCGCGGTCTGGTGGACCTGCTCTCCCATCACCTCTACTCGAGCCCCAAGGTCTATCTGCGCGAGCTGCTGCAGAACGCCGTGGACGCGATCACCGCCCGCCGGGCCGAGCAGCCCGACTCCCCTGCCCTGGTACGGCTGTTCGCCGACGGGGGCACCCTGCGCGTCGAGGACTCCGGCGTCGGGCTCACCGAGGCGGACGTGCACAACCTCCTGGCGACCATCGGCCGTAGCTCCAAGCGCGCCGACGGGCTCCAGGAGGCCCGTTCCGACTTCCTCGGGCAGTTCGGCATCGGGCTGCTCGCCTGTTTCGTGGTCGCCGAGCGGATCCGGGTCGTCAGCCGCAGCGCCCGTACGCCCGACGCGCCGCCCGTCGAGTGGACGGCGACCGACGACGGCTCGTACACCGTGCGGACGCTGCCCGACGCCGAGCGCCCCGAACCGGGCACCACCGTGCACCTGGTGGCGCGGGCGGGCGCCGGCGAGTGGCTCAGCAAGGAGCGGGTCCTCGCGCTGGCCCGGGATTTCGGGGCGCTGCTGCCGTACGACGTCCGTGTGGACGGCGAGGCGGTCACCGATCTGCCCGCGCCCTGGGACCGGTCGTACCCGAGTCCCAACACCCGGAGGGTGGCGCTGGCGCGGCACTGTCACGAGCTGTTCGGGTTCACGCCGTTGGACTCGATCGACCTGTCCGTGCCGCTCGCGGGGATCCGGGGGGTGGCCTACGTCCTTCCCGGCGCGGTGAGTCCGGCGCAGCGGGCGAGTCACCGGGTGCATCTCAAGGGCATGCTGCTGACCGAGCGGGCCGAACAGCTGCTGCCCGACTGGGCGTTCTTCGTGCGCTGTGTGCTGGACACGGACAGTCTGCGGCCCACGGCCTCGCGCGAGTCGCTGTACGAGGACGAGACGCTGGCCGCCGTACGGGAGGCGCTCGGGGAGCGGATCCGGGGCTGGCTGACCGGGCTCGCGGCGGGTGATCCGGAGCGTCTTGCCGCGTTCCTGTCGGTGCACCACCTGGGGGTGAAGTCCCTGGCGCGGCACGACAAGGAGATGCTGCGCACGATGCTGCCGTGGCTCCCGTTCGAGACGACCGACGGACGGGTGTCCCTGGAGGAGTTCGCGCAGCGCCACCCGGTGGTGCACTTCACGCGGACCGTCGAGGAGTACCGGCAGGTCGCCCCGATCGCGTCCGCGCAGGGCATCGGGGTGATCAACGGCGGCTATACCTACGACGGCGAGCTGGTCGAGGCGCTGCCGTCGGTGCGCCCGGGGACGGTGGTCGCCGAGCTGGACTCGGACACCGTGACCGCACACCTGGACTCGGTGGACCCGGCCGAGGAGCTGGCCCTGGCGGACTTCCTGGCCGCCGCGCGGGCCAGGCTGGACCCCCTGGGCTGCGATGTGGTCCTGCGGGCCTTCCATCCGCTGTCGGTACCCGCGCTGCACCTGGACGACCGGTCCGCCCGGCACGAGCAGGCCCGCGCGGAGGCCGAGGAGCAGGCCGACGACCTGTGGGCGGGCATCCTGGGCTCGCTGCGGGGCAGTGCTCCACGCGCGCGTCTCGTGCTCAACCACCTCAATCCGCTGATCCGGCGGATCAGTTCGCTGAGGGACCGGGACCTGATCGGGACGGCCACGGAGTCGCTCTACGGGCAGGCACTCCTGATGGCGCAGCGACCACTGCGCCCCGCCGATTCGGCTCTGCTGAACCGGGCGTTCATCGGCCTCCTGGAGTGGGCCACACACGGGGAGGGCGACCACGGATGACAGGGATCACGGACTTCGACGCACTGCGCCGGGCGATGGCGGAGAACTCCGAGGAGCCGGAGGGACCGGCCCGCAACGCGCGCGCGGAGCAACTGCTCGCCGAGGCCGAGAAGCTGGACATCCCGCTCGCGGTGATCGAGGCCCTCGGGCACCAGCTGAAGGTCTACAACTACAGCTCCGAGAAGGACAAGATGTTCGTCCCCTTCGCGCGCCTGCTGCGCATGTGGGACGAGCGGCCCGAGGACTTCGACGAGTACGAGGTCCACTCGCTGCACTGGGTCTTCAAGTGGATGTCGTCCGGGATGCTGGGCCAGCCGCACATCCCGCTCGCGTCGATCGAGAAGTGGCTCGGCGAGATGGAGCACCGCTACCGGCTGGCTGGACACTCCGAACGGGCCGTCCGCAGCGCCGAGTTCAGCGTCGCCTCGCACGTCGGCGACCTGGCGCGGGCCGAGCGGGCGTACGCCGCGTGGCTGGCCGCCGACCGCGACACCATGGCCGACTGCCACGCGTGCGAGCTGCACACCCAGGGTGAGTGGCAGGCGCAGCAGGAGCGGTACGCCGAGGCCCTGGCCCTGTGGGAGCCGGTCCTGGAGGGCGAGTTCACCTGCGCCCACGAGCCGCACACCGTCCTCGCGTCCTCCCTGACCCCGCTGCTGCGCCTGGGGCGGGCCGACGAGGCGCGCGCCCATCACCTGCGGGGTTTCCGTCTCGTACGGCCCATGGAGAGCATGCGGGGCGCCTACGCGGACCATGTGGAGTTCTGCGCGCTGAGCGGCAACGAGGCGCGCGGTCTGGAGCTGCTCGCGGAGCGTCCGGCGTACTTCACGGACTCCGGGAACCCGCGCAGCGGGCTGGACTTCCTGTCCGTGGTGACCCTGCTGATGGACCGGCTGACCGAGCTGGGCCTCGGCGACCAGCAGGTGCCCGGGCCGGCCGGCCGTACCTGGACGGCACGCGAACTCGCCGCCCACGCACGCGTGGAGACCCTCTCCCTGGCCGCCCGTTTCGACCAGCGCAACGGCACGACCCACGTCGGCGACCGGGCACGCGCGCGCATGGACCAGCGGCCGCTGGTGGAACGGCTCCCCCTGGGAGTGCGTTCGGCGGGCCGGCCGGTCGCGGCACCGGTGACGACCGCAGTACCCGAGGTCACCCCAGCGAAGGACCTCACCGCGCTCCTGACGGAGGCGCGGCGGCTGTCGGACACACTCCAACCGCATGCCGTGGAGGCCTGGTTGGCGGTCTCCCGGGCCGCCGAGGACATCGAGCTGTCCGCCCGCGACCGCGCCGAGATCGCCGACCATCAGGCGATGGACCAGGGCCCCGAGGGCATCGCTCTCTTCGAGCGCGCGGCCGGGCTGTTCGCCGAGGCGGGCGACCCCGGGGAGGCATGGGCGGCACGCGCGCGTGGAGCGTACGTACGCGCTCTCACGGGCGAGGTCGACGAGGCCCTCGCGGCGATCGCCGAGCCGTACGACGGGGTCCTCGCCCTGTACTCCGAGGACGGCACGGGTGTACGGCAGACGGCGGCCGTGCTGATGAGCCGGGCGCGCATCCTGATGCGCAGGGTCCACGGGGACTCCCCCGACCACACCCCCGGCAGCGGGGACCTGGCCGCCGCCGAGGCCGCCGTACGGGAAGTGCTGGCCCTCGTCGAGGGGCACACCGGGGACGACGTCCGGCTGGCCGCGCGGGGTGCCGAAGGGCAGGCGATGCTGGCCGAACTCGCGGTGCGGGGCGGGGATGTGGAGACGGCCGTCCGGCTGTTCTCGAAGGCGTCGACGGCGTTCGTGGTCGCGGGGCTGCCGTGGTTCGCGGTGGAGTACGAGGCCCGGCTGGCCGGGCTCGCCCATCACCTCGGCGACGTCACGGAGGCGGAGCGGGCGCTGCGGGCGGCCCTGGAGCACGGCGGGCCGTACCTGGAGGCCCCTGGACGGGCTCAGCTGCATCTCCAGCTCGCCGAGGTGCTCGGCGGCCGGGGGCGGTCCGAGGAGGCCGCTGAGCACGCCCTGGAGGCCGCTCACTGGTCCGACGAGGCGGGTGAGGGGCCGACGCTGGGCGCCTGGGCGCGGCACCAGCTCGGTGGCTTCCTGCTGCGTCAGGGCCGGTGGGCCGAGGCCGCCGAGGTGCTGGAGTCGGCGCTGCCCGACCTGAGCGTCGAGACGCACGGCGACGGCGCGATCGTCCAGACGCAGTGGTGGCTCGGTGACTGTCTGAGCGAGCTGGGCGAGCACCGGGCGGCTGCCGAACGGCGGTTGCAGGCGGCCGAGATCGCCCGGACCTGGCCCGAGCAGAACGACCACGCCACGCTCGCCCACCTCGCCGCCGAGTCGCTGGGCCACGCGGAGCTGCCCGACGAGGCGGACCAGGCGTACGAGCGCGCGGGCGACCTGTGGCGGTCCCTGGGCAACGTGCACGGGCTCGTCCGCTCGCTGCGCGCCCGCGCGTGGCTGGCGTTGCGCGCGGACCGGGGCCTGGACCGCGCGCGGGAGTTGATGGCGGGCGCGATCCAGGAGTGCGAGGCCGCGCTGCTCGTGACGGACGACCAGGAGGCGCGGCAGCGGCTCACCGGTGAACTCGGCCACACCCACCGGCAGTTCGGTGAGCTGCTGGCCCGTTCCGTCGCCGAGGAGGCCGAGGACACCGCGATCCAGGCCGCGTTCGAGGACGCCCTGACCGAGACCGCGGAGTCGGTCACCGTGTTCGCCGCCCTCGGGGAGGGCGCGGTGCACACCCGCACCGGCGCCGAACTCGCCGCGGGCTGGCTGGAGGCCGACCTCAGCCGCCCCGCCGACGCGGCGGCACGCGCGCGTGGCGTGCTGAAGGCCTACGAGGGTGCGGACGACGGCGACGAGACGGTACGGGCCCGTCGTGCCGAGGCCGAGCAGCTGCTCCAGCTGATGGAGGAACAGACAGAGAAGTAGGGGAGTTGGGGTGGTGCTGGGCCCTATTCCACGCCGATGAGCAGCAGGGCACCCTGTCGGCCGCCCCGGTACACCACCGTGTCGACGGCGAGGTACGACTCCCGGACGTGGGCCTCCAGGATGTCGGCGACGCTCGCGGGTGCCTCGTCGCCGAGGACGAGCGTGACCAGTTCGCCGCCGGCCGCGAGCATGCGGTCGAGGACGGCGCGGGCGGTGGCCGTGACATCGGCGCCGATCACCGCCACGTCGCCGTCGACGAGGCCCAGGACGTCCCCGGCCTGGCAGATGCCGGCCATGGTCCAGGACTGGCGTTCGGCGACGGCGACCTCGGCGTAGCGGGTCGCGCCGGCCGCCGAGGTCATGGAGACGACGTCCTCGTCGAAGCGGCGCTCCGGCTCGTGCACGGCGAGCGCCGCGATCCCCTGGACCGCGGAGCGCGTCGGGATCAGCGCGACCCGGATGCCCTCGGCCCGGGCCTGCTCGGCGGCAGCGGCGGCGGTGTGGCGCAGCTCGGCGTCATTGGGCAGCAGCACGACCTCACGCGCGTGTGCCCGCCGTACGGCCGCGACCAGCTCTCCGCTGGCGGGCGGCTCCCCGGGGCGCGCGAGCACGGTGGTCGCGCCGGCCTCGCCGTAGAGCCCGGCGAGCCCCTCCCCCGGCACCACGGCGACGACGGCCCGCTGCGCGCGCTCCCTGGGAGGCCGTTCGGCACCGGTGGTGTGGACGTCACCGAGCCCGAAGTGGGTGATCCGGATCCGGTACGGCCGCCCGGCCTCGACGCCCGCTTCGACGGCGGCGCCCGCGTCGTCGACGTGCACGTGGACGTTCCACAGGCCGTCGCCGCCGACCACGACGAGCGAGTCGCCGAGGACGTCCAGCCGCTCCCGCAGCCGCGTCACGGCCGACTCGTCGGCCTCCAAGAGGTAGATCACCTCAAAGGCGGGGCCGCCGCCCGCGCAAGGGGTGACTTCGGGAGCACCGGAAGCCGAAACGGCCTCCACGCGTGCGTGCGCCCCGAAAACCGGCGACTCCCCCGTGAACGTCTCCACCAGCGCGGCCAGCACCGCCACCAGCCCCCGTCCGCCCGCGTCGACGACTCCCGCGCGCTCCAGGACGGCCAGCTGCCCCGGGGTCGCGGCCAGCGCCGCGCACGCTCCCTCGTAGGCGGCCCGTGCGACGGTCCCGCAGTCGCCGTCGGCGCCGTCGGCCGCGTCCGCCGCGGCCGAGGCGACCGAGAGGACGGTGCCCTCGACGGGGTGGGCCACCGCGTGCCGGGCGGAGTCGGCCGCGCGGCGCAGGGCGAGCCGTAGGCCTTCTCCGTCCGTGTGAGCCGTCTCACCGTCGGCGGCGAGGACCTGGGCCATGCCCCGGAGGAGCTGCGCGAGGATCGTCCCGGAGTTGCCGCGCGCCCCTATGAGCGCTCCGTGGGCCATCGCACGGGCGGCGTCGGCCAGCGGCGGTTTCCGCTCGGTCAGGGTGCCGTGTCCGTCGAACACCGCGTCGACCGCGGCGACGGCGGACTCCATGGTCAGGTACAGGTTGGTGCCGGTGTCCCCGTCGGCCACCGGGTACACGTTGATCGCGTCGATCTCCTCGCGCGCACGACCCAGCGACCGCAGCGCGAGCCCGCACCAGCTGCGCACCGCGAGAGCATCGAAGAATGTCTGCGGCACCTGCGGCACCTGCGCCTCCTTGAGCTGCTGGACTGGCAACGCAGCGTAGACCCCGGAGCGGCCCGGGCCCGAGGAGGGCCGGAGCGGGCCCCCGACCAGGCATGGTAGTTTCGTTGTACTGGCGCAGTCGTTGTATGCTGCTCCGGTTGCCCGATCCCGATCGGGCCATCCCCCCTGGCAGTGCCACTTCCAGATCCTACGATCTCGATCCCGGCATGCCGGGATCATCCGTAAGTGCATCTGTGCATCTGAAGTCTTTGGAGTGACCCGTGGCTGCCAACTGCGACGTCTGCGGCAAGGGGCCGGGCTTCGGCAACAACATCTCGCACTCGCACCGCCGTACGTCCCGTCGCTGGAACCCGAACATCCAGCGCGTCCGTACCGTGGTCAGTGGGACGCCGAAGCGCGTGAACGCTTGCACCTCGTGCATCAAGGCCGGCAAGGTCTCGCGCTGACGCACTGCTGAGCGCGCGGCCACTGCTGGTTCGCTGCATCGAGCCGGTCCACCTCGTGTGGGCCGGCTTTTTGCCGTGCTCTCTCAGCTGGCCCCCGCTTCAGACAGGCCGCGTCTCAGGAATCCCCGCGCCGCAGATCCCATCCGTGATCCACCGGCCCGATCCCCCCACCGAGCGCGAACCCGGCCGCGATCGCCCCGGTGACGTAGTCCTTCGCCACCGCCACGGCCTCCGGCACCGACTGCCCCTTCGCGAGCTGTGACGCGATCGCCGAAGCGAGCGTGCAGCCGGTCCCATGGGTGTGCCGGTTGTCGTGCCGGGACGCGCGCAGCCAGTGCTCCTCAGAGCCGTCGGTGAGCAGATCCACGGCGTCACCCGGCAGATGACCGCCCTTGATCAACACCCAACGCGGCCCGTACGCCAGCACTGCAGCCGCGGCCCCTCGCAGCTGGCCCTCCGAGTCGACCCGTACGCCGGTGAGTTGCGCCACCTCGTCGAGATTCGGCGTCGCGACCGTCGCCACCGGCAACAGCTTCGTCCGTACGGCGTCCAGCGCGGAGTCCGCCAGCAGCGAGTCCCCGTGCTTCGAGATGCCGACCGGGTCGACGACCGCAGGGACGTCCGTGCCGCCGATCAACCCCGCGACCGTCTCGACGAGTTCGGCCGACGCGAGCATCCCGGTCTTCACGGCCTGGACGCCGATGTCGTCGACGACGCTGCGGTACTGGGCGCGCACCGCCTCCGCCGGAAGTTCCCAAGCCCCTTGCACGCCGAGGGAGTTCTGCGCGGTGACCGCCGTGACGACGCTCATGCCGTGCACGCCGAGCGCGAGCATGGTCTTCAAGTCGGCCTGGATTCCGGCCCCGCCACCGGAGTCGGAGCCCGCGACCGTCAGTACGAGGGGCTTCACGACTCGATGTCCCCGAAGTGGTCCCAGCCGCCCTTGCTGGTCCACGGCGCCCCGTCGACCGTCACCTGGGGCAGCGCCGACGGGTTCAGGACCTCGCCGATGACCTTCCAGCGGGCCGGCAGCTTCACGTCCGGCGCGAAGGTCGCCACGATCGCGTGGTCCTCTCCCCCGGTGAGCACCCACTGGATGGGGTCGACGCCGACGGCCTGCCCGATGTCGTTCATCTGCGTCGGGACGTCGATCGCGCCCGACCGGATGTCGATGCGGACCTTGCTGGCCTCCGCGATGTGCCCGAGGTCGGCGATCAGCCCGTCGCTGACGTCGCACATCGAGGTCGCGCCGAGCCCGGCCGCCGCCGGACCCGCGTGGTACGGCGGCTCGGGGCGCCGGTGCGCCTCCACGAACGCGCGCGGCGAGCGGAAGCCCCGCGACAGCACCGCGAACCCGGCCGCGGACCAGCCAAGCCAGCCGGTCACGGCGACCACGTCACCGGGCTGCGCGCCGCCCCGGGTGACCGGCTCGCGGCCGCGCAGATCGCCGAGCGCGGTGATCGACACCATGATCGTGTCGCCGCGTACGACATCGCCGCCGACCACCGAGGCGCCCGCGACCTGGCACTCGTCGCGCAGGCCGTCCATCAGCTCCATGGGCCAGGTGACCGGGAGTTCGGCCGGTACGACCAGGCCGAGGAGCAGCGCGGTCGGTACGGCGCCCATGGCGGCGATGTCCGCGAGGTTCTGCGCGGCGGCCTTGCGTCCGACGTCGTAGGCCGTGGACCAGTCGCGGCGGAAGTGGCGGCCCTCCAGCAGGATGTCGGTGCTCGCCACGACCCTGCGGTCGGGCGCGGCCACGACCGCGGCGTCGTCGCCGGGGCCGACCCGGACCGCGGGGGTGGTGGTGAGCCGGGAAGTGAGCTCCCTGATGAGCCCGAACTCCCCCAACTCACCGACGGTGCCCTTCATCGTTCGTCCTCTTCTCGTGACGGCAGCGCCCGGTCGCGAGCCGTCGGTGTGCTCGGTACGGTCGAGGTGACCGTCGACTTCAGTCGTGCCCGCGCCCCAGCACGGGGGCCAAGTCGTGTCGGGCCTCCGCGGGTCTCCCCGCGGCGAGCGGCGACGCGATACCGTGGCGTTCCTTTTCCCCACATGATCCTCGTGGCCGCCCTGGAGGTTCCGTGGTACAGGCGTACATCCTGATCCAGACGGAGGTCGGCAAGGCGTCGACCGTCGCCGAAACGATCAGCAAGATCCCTGGAGTGATCCAGGCCGAGGACGTGACAGGACCGTACGACGTGATCGTGCGGGCCCAGGCCGACACGGTCGACGACCTCGGCCGCATGGTGGTCGCCAAAGTCCAGCAAGTGGACGGCATCACCCGCACCCTGACCTGCCCGGTGGTGCATCTGTAGCCCCCGTCTACCCTTGGCCGGTGAACTCTCTCCGTCACCGGCACCGTTCTGTCATCGGGCTGTCCGTGCTCGCCGCGCTGATCAGCGTCGCGGGCTGCTCCTCAGCAGACGACAGCGCGTCGGCGGCGGTTCCCTCGCCGGGCGCGAAGGTCACCGGGCTGTGCCGGAACCTGGACAAGGTGCTGCCGTCGAAGGTCGACGACCAGGGCCGCCGGGATCCCGAGCCCGCGTCCGCACTGACCGCGGGCTGGGGGAACCCGGCGATCATACTGCGCTGCGGTGTCGTCAGACCCGCCAAGATGAACGACCCGGAGGCCGACGGCGTCGAGGTGAACGGCGTCGGCTGGCTCCTCCAGAAGGAGGACGACGGCTCCTTCCGCTTCACCACGACGCTGCGGAAGGCCTACGTGGAGGTGACCATCCCGAAGGACCGCACCGGAGACGGCATGGCGCCCCTGGTCGACCTCGCCAAGTCCGTCAAGAAGGCGATCCCCGCGGGGATCGCCGACTGACTGGCTCAGCGAAGGCCCGTCGACCGGCGCAGCGCCGCCTGCACCAGCAGGTCCACCAACTCCCCGTAGGGGACGCCGCTGGCCTGCCACATCTGCGGGTACATCGAGATCGGCGTGAACCCGGGCATCGTGTTGATCTCGTTGATGACGAACTCGCCGTCTTCGGTAAGGAAGAAGTCCGCCCGCACGAGCCCCTCGCAGGAGGCCGCGTCGAAGGCGTCCACCGCGAGCCGCTGGACCTCGGCGGTCTCCTCCGGAGTCAGCGGGGCGGGCACGATACCCGGGGTCGAGTCGATGTACTTCGCCTCGAAGTCGTAGTACGCGTGCTCCTGGGGCGGCGGAATCTCGGCGGGCACACTCGCGCGCGGTCCGTCCTCGAACTCCAGGACCCCGCACTCGATCTCGCGGCCGCGCAGCGCGGCCTCCACGAGGATCTTCGGGTCGTGCCGCTGCGCCTCCTCGATCGCCTCGTCGAGACCGGACAGGTCGTCGACCTTGGTGATGCCGATCGACGACCCCGCGCGCGCGGGCTTCACGAACAGCGGCCAGCCGTGCTCGCCCGCGAAGTCGACGATCTTCTTGCGCGCGGCGGACTGGTCCCGCTGCCACTCGCGCGGCCGGATCACCACGTAGGGGCCGACCTTGAGGCCGAACGAGGTGAACACCCGCTTCATGTACTCCTTGTCCTGGCCGACGGCCGAGGCGAGCACACCCGCGCCCACGTACGGCACACCGGACAGCTCCAGGAGTCCCTGCAGGGTGCCGTCCTCGCCGTAGGGGCCGTGCAGGACGGGGAAGACGACGTCGACCTCGCCGAGGGCCTTGGGCACGGATCCCGGTTCGCTGACGACGACTTCACGGTCCCCGGGGTCGAGCGGGAGCACCACGCCGCCCTCGCTCGACTCGGCGAGTTCGTCGACGTCCGGGGTGCGGCGGTCGGTGATCGCCATCCGCTCCGGGGCGTCGGCGGTCAGGGCCCAGCGGCCTTCGCGGGTGATGCCGATCGGCAGGACGTCGTACTTGGTCCGGTCGATGGCCGCGAGGACGGCGCCGGCGGTGACCACGGAGATCCCGTGTTCGGAGCTGCGACCGCCGAACACGACGGCCACACGCGGCTTGCGAGGCGGCTGCTCAGGGCTCTGGGAGAGGTTCTCGGTGCTCATATCGCGATGAGAGTACCCGGTGGTAGTGCTTTGAGTCAGCGTCCGTTGACGGCAGGCGGTTCGCGCAGCGCCCCGTAAGGGGCGCGGGGAACTGCGCGACAAGCCACGACGGCGCAGCAGTCACCCGACGGCACAAGGCACCCCCCACCCAGCGGAGCGCTCATCGGCGTTCCGGCTTGGCGCTGCGCGACATCAGCTCCTTCACCGCGACCACCGGCGACTTCCCCTCGTGCACGATCTCGAACACCGTCTCCGTGATCGGCATGTCGACATCGTGCCGCCGGGCCAAGTCCAGCACGGACTCACAGGACTTGACGCCCTCGGCGGTCTGCTTGGTGACCGCGATGGTCTCCTGGAGGGTCATGCCCTTGCCGAGGTTGGTGCCGAAGGTGTGATTGCGCGACAGCGGCGAGGAGCAGGTCGCCACGAGGTCACCGAGGCCCGCGAGTCCGGAGAACGTCAGCGGGTCCGCGCCCATCGCGAGCCCGAGCCGGGTCGTCTCGACGAGACCGCGGGTGATGAGCGAGCCCTTCGCGTTGTCCCCGAGCCCCATGCCGTCCGCGATGCCGACGGCGAGCCCGATCACGTTCTTCACCGCCCCGCCGAGCTCGCAGCCCACGACGTCGGTGATGGTGTACGGCCTGAAGTACGGCGTGTGGCAAGCGGTTTGGAGCCGGCGGGCGACGGCCTCGTCGGTGCAGGCGACCACCGCGGCGGCCGGCATCCGGGAGGCGATCTCGCGCGCGAGGTTGGGCCCGGAGACCACGGCGATCCGGTCCCGGCCGACCTTGGCGACGTCCTCGATGACTTCACTCATCCGCATGACGGAGCCGAGCTCGACGCCCTTCATGAGCGAGACGAGGACCGTGTCGGGCGCCAACAGGGGTGCCCAGTCGGCCAAGTTGGCGCGCAGCGTCTGCGAAGGGACCGACAGGACGGTGAAGTCGGCGCCGGCGGCGGCCTCGGCGGCGTCGGTGGTGGCCCGCAGGTTCTCCGGGAGTTCCACGCCGGGGAAGTAATCGGGGTTCGTACGCGTGGAGTTGATGGCCTCGGCGACCTCCGCGCGTCGCGCCCAGAGCGTGACCTCGCACCCCGCGTCGGCGAGCACCATGCCGAAAGCCGTGCCCCACGAACCGGCGCTGAAGACAGCCGCCTTGACCGGCTTGCTCACGTGCCCTGCCCCTCTTCCTGCTCGACCTTCGGCTCAAGTGCCGCCTGGGCCTGAGCCTCCAACTCCTGTGTCTCCGCGGCCGTCCGGCGCCGCTGCTCGATCCGCTCGCGGCGCGGGTCGTAGGGCACCTCGGGTGCCTTCGCGCCGCGGATCTGCTCCAACAGGCGGGTGATGTCGGCCATGATGACCTCGGTCGCCTCCTTGAGGAGGTCCGGGCTCATCTCCTTGCCGTAGAACCGCGTGAGGTCCACCGGCGGGCCCGCGAGCACATGGCTGGTCTTGCGCGGAAAGACGTGCAACTTCTTGGCGTACGGCGGGAGCAATTCGTTGGCGCCCCACTGCGCTACGGGAATCACCGGGCACTGGGTCTGCAGGGCCACCCGCGCGGCACCGGTCTTGGCGGCCATGGGCCATTGGCCGGGGTCCCGGGTGATGGTGCCCTCGGGATAGAACGCGACGCACTCACCGCGCTCCACGGCTTCGATCGCGGCGCGGAAGGCACTCAACGCGTCCGTGGTCTCGCGGTAGACGGGGATCTGTCCGGTGCCGCGCATCGCGGCGCCGACGAATCCCTTCCCGAAAAGACTGCTCTTCGCCAGGAATCGCGGAACACGTCCGGTGTTGTACTGAAAGTGTCCGTATGCGAAGGGGTCCACTTGTGAATTGTGGTTCACCGCGGTGATAAACCCGCCCTCGGCCGGAATGTGCTCCATTCCGCCCCAGTCCCGCTTGATCAGAACCACCAGCGGAGGTTTGCAGAGGACCGCTGCGAAGCGGTACCAGAACCCGATTCTGCGGCGGGGCACGCGAACACCTTCCTCTTGGACCCGGGGGGCCGCACAAGTGTCGCCCCAGGCCGTCGGTCTGTCGAGAACACCGTACGCCCCGCCACCGACACCGCCAGGGGCGCCGGGTGACAATGGCCGCGACAAGAGAGGGGCGGAACGCCCGTGCAGTGGACCTTGGTCATCCCCCTTAAGCCTCTGGCGCGCGCCAAGAGCAGGCTCTCGGACACCGCGGGCGACGGGCTGCGCCCGGGCCTGGCCCTCGCCTTCGCGCAGGACACCGTGGCGGCCGCGCTGGCCTGCCCGGCGGTCGGTGATGTGGCGGTCGTCACGGACGACGCCCTGGCCGGCCGCGAACTGGCCGCGCTGGGCGCCCGTATCGTCGCCGACGAACCGGGAGGCGGCCTGAACGCCGCTCTGCGGCACGCGGCGGCGGTCGTGCGGGTTTCCCGCCCCGAAAGCGCCGTCGCGGCCCTGAACGCCGATCTGCCGGCTCTGCGCCCCGCGGAATTGGCCCGGGTCCTGGACGCGGCCGCCGAATTCCCGCGCGCTTTTCTCCCGGACGCGGCCGCAATCGGCACCACGTTGCTCACCGCGCGAGAGGGCCGCGAATTGCGCCCGGCTTTCGGCACGGATTCCCGCGCCCGCCATCGCGCCTCGGGGGCGAAGGAACTCGCCCTGGACGCGGTGGATTCCGTACGACAGGACGTGGACACCGGCGAGGACCTGCGGGCGGCGCTGGCACTCGGGGTGGGGCCGCGCACGGCGGCAGCGGCGGCGGGGCTGCTGATTCCGGGACAGTGACCGGCAGTAGGCTGCGCCCATGCAGGCGACCGCTTACACCTACGACGCCGGGACCCGTACCGGAAGTGTGCTGCTCGACGACGGCACCCCGGTGTCCTTCGACGCCGCCGCGTTCGACGCGGGCGGGCTGCGGCTGCTGCGGCCGGGACAGCGGGTGCGGATCGAGACCGAGGGGCGGCCCGAGGACGGCCTCAGGGTCACGCTGGTGACGCTGCAGACCTTCTGAACGCCCTTTCCGTACGCGCCCCTTCCGTACGCCCCTGAACACGCCGCGGGCCGGACTCCCAGAGGGAGTCCGGCCCGGCGCGTGAGTGCCCTGCGCCCCGTGACTAGCGGGTGGTGGCCTTCTTGGCGGTGGTCTTGCGCGTCGCCGACTTCTTGGCGGGGGCCTTCTTGGCCGTCGCCTTCTTGGCGGTGCCGGTGGCCTTCTTGGCCGCCGTCTTCTTGGCCGTCGCCGTGGTCTTCTTGGCGGTGGCCTTCTTGGCCGTGGCCTTCTTCGCGGTGGCCGTGGTCTTCTTGGCGACCGTCTTCTTCGCCACGGTCTTCTTCGCGGCCGCCGTCGCCCTCTTGGCGGTGGTCTTCTTGGCCGCGGCCTTCTTGACCGTCGCCGAAGCGGTGCCGCTCAGGCTGCCCTTGGGCGCCTTCTTGACGGCGACCTCGCCGCCGCGCGGGAGCTTCTTCGAGCCGCTCACCAGGTCCTTGAAACCCTGGCCCGCGCGGAAGCGCGGCACGGAGGTCTTCTTGACCCGAACCCGCTCGCCCGTCTGGGGGTTGCGGGCGTAACGGGCCGGACGGTCGACCTTCTCGAACGAACCGAAGCCGGTGACCGAAACACGGTCCCCATTGACGACGGCACGGACGACTGCGTCCAGAACCGCGTCGACCGCCTCGGCGGCCTGCTGACGGCCACCGACCTTGTCCGCAATCGCTTCTACGAGCTGCGCCTTGTTCACGTCTTCCCCTTCGGAGACATTGCCGGAACGAAACTGCTCCGGCTTTTTCGCACGTTAGGCAGATATATACCGCAAATCAAACACGAAACGGGCTAATCACCCGTGCGCCGCAACGAACTCGGCTGTCCTGGACTTGTTTCAGCGTTCCTCTTCCGGGAATCGACCCGCGTCGAGGTCCTCTGTGAACCGGTCCAGCCGCCTTGTCGCGTCGGCGAGATCGTGCTTGGCCGCGGCCGTAATGACCAGCAGCTTCCGGGCCAGCGCCATCCGTACGCCCTCCGGGACTTGCAGTGCGCGCACCCTTGTGTGCGCTTCCTTGAGTTGGTCCGCGACTGCCGCATAGAGCTTGAGTTGGCCGTCGTGTTCCATGCACAGATTGTGCCATCTGGGGCGAGTTGTCGCCTGCGGGGGTAGCAACTGGTGCCTCAGACAGCGTTCCGGAGCCCGGCGGCAGCCTTGGCTCAAAGCTGCGCCTACCCCGTCAACACCCTGTCTAACACAGGGAGTTGAGCAAAGCGTTGCAGGCGCGCAGGGCCGTTCGGGTGCAGACATGGCTGTACCCCCAATCGTGGCGATCGGGGGTACAGACGGGGTGTCGCGTGGCCGAATCTCGACTCGGGGAAGGCCTCGTGAGGTCCTTCGGGTCAGACCTGGACCGTCCTCGGCTTGTACGAGGGGCGCTTGGCCTCGTACGTGACGATGTCGCCCTCGTTCTGGAGGGTGATGGAGATGTCGTCCAGGCCGTTCAGCAGCCGCCAGCGGGCGTTCTCGTCGAGTTCGAAGGCGGCGGTGATGCCTTCGGCGCGCACCTCGCGGGCCTCCAGGTCGACCGTGACCTCGGCCTGCGGGTCCTTCTCGGTGAGGTCCTGCAGCGCGTCCACGATCTTCTGCTCCAGAACCACCGTGAGCAGGCCGTTCTTCAGCGAGTTGCCGCGGAAGATGTCGGCGAACCGGGAGGAGATGACGGCCTTGAAGCCGTAGTTCTGCAGCGCCCACACGGCGTGCTCGCGCGAGGAGCCGGTGCCGAAGTCGGGGCCGGCCACCAGGACCGTCGCGCCCTTGCGCTCGGGGCGGTTGAGGATGAAGTTCTCGTCCTTGCGCCAGGCCTCGAAGAGCCCGTCCTCGAAGCCGTCCCTGGTCACCTTCTTGAGCCAGTGGGCGGGGATGATCTGGTCGGTGTCCACGTTGCTGCGGCGCAGCGGGACGGCCCGGCCGGTGTGCGTGGTGAATGCTTCCATGACTCTCAGACTCCAGCGGGCACAGGGGCGTCGGACAGGTCGGCGGGCGAGGCCAGGTGGCCCAGCACGGCGGTCGCGGCGGCGACCTGCGGCGAGACGAGGTGCGTACGGCCGCCCTTGCCCTGCCTGCCCTCGAAGTTGCGGTTGGAGGTGGACGCGGAGCGCTCACCGGGCGCCAACTGGTCCGGGTTCATGCCCAGACACATCGAGCAGCCCGCGTGCCGCCATTCGGCGCCGGCCTCCTTGAACACGACGTCCAGGCCCTCGGAGACGGCCTGCAGACCGACCCGCGCGGAGCCCGGGACGACCAGCATCCGTACACCGTCGGCCACTTTGCGTCCCTCGACGATCGCGGCGGCCGCACGCAGGTCCTCGATACGGCCGTTGGTGCACGAACCTACGAAGACGGTGTCCACCTTGATGTCGCGCAGCGGCTGGCCGGCCTCCAACCCCATGTATTCCAGGGCCTTTTCGGCGGCGAAGCGCTCCGAAGCGTCTTCGTACGAAGCCGGGTCGGGGACGGACGCCGAAAGCGGCGCGCCCTGACCGGGGTTGGTGCCCCAGGTGACGAACGGCGCCAGCGAGGGGCCGTCGATGACGACCTCGGCGTCGAATTCGGCGTCGTCGTCGGTCTTCAGCGTCTTCCAGTACGCGACGGCGGCGTCCCAGTCCTCACCCTCGGGGGCGTGGGCGCGGCCCTTGATGTACTCGAAGGTGGTCTCGTCGGGGGCGATCATGCCTGCGCGGGCGCCGGCCTCGATCGACATGTTGCAGATGGTCATGCGGGCCTCCATCGAGAGCTTCTCGATGGCGGAGCCGCGATATTCGAGGATGTAGCCCTGGCCGCCGCCGGTGCCGATCTTCGCGATGATGGCGAGGATCAGGTCCTTGGCGGTGACGCCGTCGGGCAGTTCGCCGTCGACCGTGATGGCCATGGTCTTCGGGCGGGCCAGCGGCAGCGTCTGGGTGGCCAGCACGTGCTCCACCTGGGAGGTGCCGATGCCGAACGCCAGCGCCCCGAAGGCGCCGTGCGTGGAGGTGTGGGAGTCACCGCACACGACCGTGGTACCGGGCTGGGTCAGCCCCAGCTGCGGTCCTACGACGTGTACGACGCCCTGCTCGACGTCGCCCAGGGAGTGCAGGCGGACGCCGAAGTCCGCGCAGTTCTTGCGCAGCGTCTCCAGCTGGGCCCGGGAGACCGGGTCCGCGATGGGCTTGTCGATGTCGAGGGTCGGGGTGTTGTGATCCTCGGTGGCGATGGTGAGGTCGAGGCGCCGCACGGGACGCCCGGCCTGGCGGAGACCGTCGAAGGCCTGCGGGCTGGTCACCTCGTGCAGCAGGTGCAGATCGATGAAGAGGAGGTCGGGCTCGCCCTCGGCGCGCCGGACGACATGGTCGTCCCAGACCTTCTCCGCGAGTGTCCTACCCATCGCTTTCCCTCCGGCCGGCAAGACAGCGCCGGCCCAACTAGAGATTTTTGAGGAGACGGCGCTCGCACCCCTGGTTCACGGGCAGCCGCCGCCTGGCCCGTTTGGTACGCGGGCCGCTGTGCCTACAAGAGTTGCGCGTCTCACGAAAAAAGGAACTTGCGTTTCACAGAGTGAGACGCGAGTATCGTTTCATGGACAACAGTAGCGGCGTCGGCGTCCTGGACAAGGCAGCCCTTGTCCTGGGCGCCCTGGAGTCCGGTCCGGCCACCCTCGCGGGTCTGGTCGCGGCGACCGGGCTGGCACGACCCACGGCACACCGGCTGGCCGTGGCCTTGGAACACCACCGCATGGTGGCGCGCGACATGCAGGGCCGCTTCATTCTCGGCCCCCGTCTCGCCGAGCTGGCCGCGGCCGCCGGCGAGGACCGCCTGCTCGCCACGGCGGGCCCGGTGCTCACGCATCTGCGGGACATCACGGGCGAGAGCGCGCAGCTCTACCGCCGCCAGGGCGACATGCGCATCTGCGTCGCCGCGGCGGAACGTCTGTCCGGACTTCGGGACACGGTCCCGGTCGGCTCGACGCTCACGATGAAAGCCGGTTCGTCCGCGCAGATCCTGATGGCCTGGGAGGAGCCGGAGCGCCTGCACCGCGGCCTCCAGGGCGCCCGCTTCACTGCCACGGCCCTCTCGGGCGTACGGCGCCGGGGCTGGGCCCAGTCGATCGGCGAGCGGGAGCCGGGCGTCGCGTCCGTCTCCGCGCCGGTGCGCGGCCCCTCGAACCGCGTGGTGGCCGCCGTGTCCGTCTCCGGCCCCATCGAGCGCCTGACGCGCCACCCGGGCCGTATGCACGCCCAGGCGGTCATCGATGCCGCCGCCCGCCTCTCCGAGGCCCTGCGCCGCACCGGCTGATCCGCCAGGAACATCTCAAGGAGGGCCTGCCTCAACGCCGCGGCAGGCCCTTCGTCATGTCCGGTCCCCCAACTCCTGGTGAACCACGCCGAGTTGACGCACCGGGCGGACAACGCGAAAGACCCCCCACCGAAGTGGAGGGTCTTTCCTGTACGTACCCCCGACCGGATTCGAACCGGCGCTACTGCCGTGAGAGGGCAGCGTGCTAGGCCGCTACACAACGGGGGCCCAGATCGTGCGTTTCCGCAGATCAAAGCTGGTCTACCAGGACTCGAACCTAGAATGACGGTACCAGAAACCGTAGTGTTGCCAATTACACCATAGACCAAGGCGATGCAAGGTAAAGCGTACCCCCGACCGGATTCGAACCGGCGCTACTGCCGTGAGAGGGCAGCGTGCTAGGCCGCTACACAACGGGGGCCCTAGCGATCCTGCATGAGAGGTGGCGGGTGCGACCCGGACCACCTTCCTGGGAAGGATCTGTACCCCCGACCGGATTCGAACCGGCGCTACTGCCGTGAGAGGGCAGCGTGCTAGGCCGCTACACAACGGGGGCTTTGCAGAGTTGACCTCTGCGGTTGCAGATGAGCTCTGCGAGCTGGCCTACCAGGACTCGAACCTAGACTAACGGAACCAGAAACCGTCGTGCTGCCAATTACACCATAGGCCACTAAGACTCAACCCCTGTCGGGATCTTGTTCTAGCGTTCGCCCCCAGGTAGCCGACCTTTCGGTCTGTTCTCCGGCGGCGCAGGAAGAACATTACCCGAAGGTGGACGGGGCTCCAAAACGGGTATCAGCGCCGAGGAGCGCGGGGAGTTCGGCGAGCGAGGCGATCCGGTGCCGCCCCACGAGGGCCTCACCAGGAGCGTGCCCACCGCGGCGGTCGATCCACACGGACAGCAGTCCGGCGTCCGCGGCACCGCGCCAGTCGATCTCGGGGTGATCTCCGACATACGCCACCTCGTGCGGCGGCAGTTCCAGCGCCTCGCAGGCCGCGAGGAAGGCGCCGG
The DNA here is from genome assembly GCF_043200035.1 of Streptomyces sp. NPDC048504. NCBI lineage: Bacteria > Bacillati > Actinomycetota > Actinomycetes > Kitasatosporales > Streptomycetaceae > Streptomyces > Streptomyces sp. NPDC048504. Next base: position 206,553 of record NZ_JBICXA010000013.1, on the reverse strand, counting down.
CCTCGGGTTTGGAGACGCCCAGCTCGGCCGCGCACAGGACGGCCTCGAAACGGTCGTGGACACCGAGGGCGCGCAGTTTGCGGTCCTGGACGGTGAGGCTTGAGTTGGACAGGACGGCGTGCCGGTGGGTGGCCGCGAGGGCGTCGAGGACGGGCAGGACGTCCGGGAAGAGGGCCCAGGCTGTCTCGTAGTGGGCCTTGTAGCGCTGGTACCAGTCCTCGGCCTCGGCGTCGGTCAACTCCCGTTCCAGGAACAGCCGGACGCGGTCCAGCCGCTGCCCCTCGAAGGAGACCTCGCCGGCCGAGAAGCGCGCCCAGTGGAACTCGGTGGCCACCCGCCAGCGCTCCAGGGCCTCCGCCAGGTCCGCGTGCCCGTCGGCCAGTTCCTCGGCCAGCAGGTGCTCGCGCATGGCCGCGCGGTCCGCACCCGTGTAGTCGAACAAGGTGTCGTCGACGTCCCAGACAACGGCCCGAATGGTCATGACCCGACGGTAACCCGGGCCCCGGGGGCGCGTCTGCCCCCGGCCCGCCGTCACTCGGGGACGACGAAGAAGTCCGTGACGAAGCAGGTGACTTCACCGGCCGCCGTACGGCCGATCCAGGTGGGGTAGGCGCCGTCGCCCCAGCCGGAGGTGAAGGCGATCAGATTGTGCCCGGTGTCGGGGGCGGTGATCAGGTGGGGTCCCGGGGCCCACTTGTTCTGCTCGAAGGCGTCCCACAGCGGGCCCTCGTCCGCCACGCACTCCGGGAAGGAGCCGTCGACCGACGCGTCGTAGAACGCGCCCGTACCGGCGTCGACTCCGTAGCCGTAGAACTCGTCCTCGGTGAGTTCGGCGAGGTCCTGGCCGGGCTGGAGGGCGAGTTCCCAGGCGGCGGTGGGCTCGTCCCGTATGACCAGGCGGGCGGCGGCCACGCGCAAGTGGGGGTCGTCGGACGGGAGTTGGTCGGGCTGGGTGAGGGTGGCGACGGCCGCTTCGACCCGGTAGTGGCCGGGGGGCACGGCGACCGTGAAGGGTTCGGCCTCGCCCTGGCCGAGGCCGACGAAGGGGTCGCAGGCGACCACCTGGCCGGTGGGGAGCCAGAGTTGGCCGCCGTCGACGAGGTGGATCACGCCGACCGTGCCGGTCTCGTCCTCCCTGAACTCGCTGCCCGGCGTGAACAGCCAGGTGTAGTCACGAGCGGTCATCGGCATGAAAGGCGCCTCTCCTGAACGATCTTCAATGATCCGGAACCCTAACGCCCCGCACTGACAACGCCGAAGGGACGGCAGGCCGTTGCGGCTGCCGCCCCTTCACGCGTGCGTGCCTTACGCGGCCAGCTTGGCGAGGGCCGCGTCGATCCGGGCGAGGGTCTTCTCCTTGCCGAGGATCTCCAGGGACTCGAAGAGCGGCAGGCCGATCGTGCGGCCGGTGACGGCGACGCGGACCGGGGCCTGCGCCTTGCCGAGCTTGAGGCCGTGGGTCTCTCCGGCGGCCAGGACGGCCTCCTTGAGGGACTCGGGCGAGGACCAGTCCGCGGACTCCAACTTCTCGCGGGCCGTGCGGAGAAGAGCGTCCGAGCCCTCCTTCATGGCCTTCGTCCAGGACGCCTCGTCCTCGACCGGCTCGGCCAGGAACAGGAAGTCGACGTTGTCCGTGATCTCCGAGAGGACCTTCACGCGGGTCTGCGCGTGCGGCGCGACCGCCTGCCACTTGGCCTCGTCGAAGTCCTCGGGCGCCCAGGGGGCGAACGGGGCCCGCAGCCACGGGGCGCAGCGCTCGGTGAAGTCCTTCACGTCGAGCAGGCGGATGTGGTCGGCGTTGATCGCCTCGCACTTCTTCAGGTCGAAGCGCGCCGGGTTGGGGTTCACGTCGGAGATCTCGAAGGCCGCCACCATCTCGTCCATCGAGAAGACGTCCCGGTCCGCCGCGAGCGACCAGCCCAGCAGGGAAAGGTAGTTGAGCAGTCCCTCGGGCAGGAAACCGCGCTCCCTGTAGAGGTTGAGCGAGGACTCCGGGTCGCGCTTGGAGAGCTTCTTGTTGCCCTCGCCCATCACGTACGGCAGGTGCCCGAAGGAGGGGATCTCCTTGGCGATACCCAGGTCGATCAGCGCCTTGTAGAGGGCGATCTGGCGCGGGGTGGAGGAGAGCAGGTCCTCGCCGCGCAGGACGTGGGTGATCTCCATCAGGGCGTCGTCGACCGGGTTGACCAGCGTGTACAGCGGGGCGCCGTTGGCCCGGACGATGCCGTAGTCCGGCACGTTCTCCGCGGTGAACGTCAGCTCGCCGCGGACCAGGTCCGTGAAGGTGATCGTCTCGTCGGGCATCCGGAACCGGACGATCGGCGTACGGCCCTCGGCCTTGTAGGCGTCGACCTGCTCGGCGCTCAGGTCGCGGCAGTGGCCGTCGTAGCCGGACGGCTTGCCGGCGGCGCGGGCGGCGTCGCGGCGGGCGTCCAGCTCCTCCGTGGAGCAGTAGCAGTGGTAGGCGCGGCCGGCGTCCTGGAGCTTCCGCGCGATGTCCTTGTAGATGTCCATCCGCTGCGACTGGCGGTACGGCGCGTGCGGGCCGCCGACCTCGGGGCCCTCGTCCCAGTCGAAGCCCAGCCAGCGCAGCGAGTCGAGCAGCTGGTTGTACGACTCCTCGGAGTCGCGGGCCGCGTCGGTGTCCTCGATGCGGAAGACCAGGGTGCCCTGGTGGTGCTTGGCGAACGCCCAGTTGAACAGGGCGGTGCGGACCAGGCCCACGTGCGGGTTACCGGTCGGCGAGGGACAGAAACGGACGCGGACGGGGGAGCCGGATGCGCTAGCCACGCTTGACAACCTTGTTGGTGAGAGTGCCGATGCCTTCGATGGAGACGGCGACCTCGTCGCCGACGGTGAGCGGTCCGACGCCTGCCGGGGTGCCCGTGAGGATCACGTCGCCGGGGAGCAGCGTCATGGCCTCGGTGATGTTGACGATCAGATCCTCGATCGAGTGGATCATCTCGCTGGTGCGGCCGAGCTGGCGCTGTTGTCCGTTGACCGTGAGCTGGATGGTGAGGTCGCTCGGGTCGAGGTCCGTCTCCACCCAGGGGCCGAGCGGGCAGGAGGTGTCGAAGCCCTTGGCCCGGGCCCACTGCTTCTCGCGCTTCTGGACGTCACGCGCGGTGATGTCGTTGGCGCAGGTGTAACCGAGGATGACGTCCTTGACGCGCTCGCGCGGGACCTCGCGGCACATCCGGCCGATGACGACGGCCAGTTCGGCCTCGTGGTGGAGGTCCTCGGTGAAGGAGGGGTACTGGATGTCGTCGCCGGGGCCGATCACCGAGGTGGACGGCTTGAAGAAGGCGAAGGGGACGTCCGGTACGTCGTTGCCCAGTTCCCGGGCGTGCTCGGCGTAGTTGCGGCCGTAGGCGACGACCTTGTTCGGGAGGACCGGCGGCAGGAGCCTGACCTTGCTGAGCGGGACCCTCGTACCGGAGAGTTCGAAGTCCGCGAACGGGATGCCCTTGATGATGTCGAGGACGAGCTCGTCCGGCCTGTCGCCCTCGACCGCGCCGAAGGCGACGTTCCCGTCGATGGAGAATCTGGCGATGCGCACGGGATCCTGGCGCCCCTCACTGAGCTGGCTGGAGTCTGACGCTCCAGGCTAACGCGGTGCGGGAGCCCTGCTCGCGCGATTACTCCGCGGCGGCGGTGACCGGGATCTCCATGAGGATGGTGCGGCGCGGGTTGGCGGTCTGGGCCGGCAGGTCGAGGGAGTGTTCCTGCAGCTCCGGCGTCTGCAGCGGCTCGGCGTCCGTGAGGTGCGCCAGCGTCGTGCGTCGCGGGTTGGCGATGTTGCGGAACATCATCGTGGTCTTCATCGTTGTGCTTGACCCTCGTCGTCCGTGGGTGGGCGGTTGGCAGTATGTGCCCTCATGTAAAGCGTCAGGCTAAACATCCAATTCCCGGCCGAAGGCGCAAAGAGCCCCTGATCTGCGTGTGAGTTTGCTCACGGCCGTATGGTCAAAGCGTCCAATTCGGACCCTCAACTCACCTCAACGAAACGGACATTGCCCCCTTGAAGCTGTCATTCCGCTCCTGATCATGGCGACTTGGGCACATGACATGCCCCCAGGGGTCGTGGGGATATGCACCCTTTGCGGTGAATAGCTTTCTACGTCTCGTGACGCACCCCTCACGCGGTGTCACACAGGTCACAGCCTGGCCTACGGGCCTTGTTGGAGATCCGGCACTGTGCTGGAATTCCACGGACCGCCGCAGAATCAGCCCGGCGCGCAGAGGGCGCAACGCAGCGCCGAGGGCGGCGGAAGGGGGAGCGCCGGTCACTCACGACCACACCACTGGGGGGCGCGTTCAGGGCGCTCCCTAAGACGCCGACACCGTCCTTCCGTTCGCGCGGAGGGGCGCCTGGTCCAGAGGTTGCGACGCTAGTGCAGGGACGTTTCAAGAGGGATGGCAGTGCTTCGGCGGAGCCGGAGCCGCATGGCGGGGCTGGCCCCAAGACCGGCAGCTCCTCGCCCCAGCACGCCCAGAACCCGGGCCCGGCGCCGTCAGGCGACGGTGGAGGCCCCGGGCGCCCCGGTGTGTCCGCAGCCCCGACCCCCGCGCCCCCGGTGAAGCCGCCGTCGGGCGCGCCAGGACCCGGATCGCGCGTCGCTCTGCGTAACTGGCGCATCTCCACGCGCCTGGTCTCGCTGCTCGCGCTCCCGGTGGTCGCGGCCACCTCGCTGGGCGCCCTGCGCATCAGCGACTCCATGACCGACATCCAGCAGCTCGACAACATGAAGCTGCTGACGGACATGACCAAGCAGGCCACCGAGCTGGCCACCGCGCTCCAGGAGGAGCGCGACCAGTCGGCCGGTCCCCTCTCGCACGGTGGCAAGGCCACCGACTACGAGGTCAAGGGCTACGAGGAGAAGACCGACCGCGCCCGCGACAACTTCATCAACGCCTCGGAAGAGGTGGACAGCGCCAGCAAGACCGGCCAGCTCCAGGGCGTCCGGGAGAGCCTGGTCGGTCTCGCGACCGAGCTGGACAACCTCGACAAGATCCGCAAGTCGGCGTACCAGTCGAAGGGCAACTCGACGCAGACGGTCGACGCCTACCACCGGCTGATCAGCCAGCTGCTGGACCTCTCGCAGGACATGGCCGAGGCGACCAGCAACCCGGAGATGATCCAGCGCACCCGCGCCCTGGCGGCCTTCTCCGCCGCCAAGGAGTTCTCGTCCGTGCAGCGCGCCGTGATCGCGGCGGCCCTGCCGAACAACAACACGACGCAGGGCGATCTCTCCGCCAACGACCGGCTCTACGCCGACTCCGCTCTGGAGAGCGAGAAGTCGGAACTGAGCATCTTCCGCAACATCTACGGCAACCAGGGCGCCGAGGAACTCATCGCGCCCATCGAGGACGGCAACCCGACCATCGAGTCGGCCGACACCTACGCCCAGCGCGTCCTCGACAACGCCAACGGCCTGGCCTCGCTGGACAAGCGGTCCTACAAGGACTGGGTGGACGACAGCTCGACCAAGATCGAGCAGATGAAGAAGATCGAGCACACGCTCCTTGAGGACATGGAGCAGAAGGCCCGCGAGCTGCGCTCCGCCTCCGAGCGCGAGGCGATCATCTCCGGTGCGCTGATCCTGCTCGTGCTCGGCGTCTCCCTCGTCGGCGCCTTCGTCATCGCCCGGTCCATGATCCGCTCGCTGCGCCGCCTGCAGGAGACCGCCAACAAGGTCGCCCAGGACCGGCTGCCCGAGCTGGTCAAGCAGCTCTCCGAGTCCGACCCGCAGGACGTCGACACGTCCGTGGAGTCGGTCGGTGTGCACTCCCGGGACGAGATCGGCCAGGTGGCCGCGGCCTTCGACGACGTGCACCGCGAGGCCGTCCGCCTCGCCGCCGAGCAGGCCCTCCTGCGGGGCAACGTCAACGCGATGTTCACCAACCTCTCGCGCCGCTCCCAGGGCCTCATCCAGCGTCAGCTCTCGCTCATCTCCGAGCTGGAGTCCCGCGAGGCCGACCCGGACCAGCTGTCCTCGCTCTTCAAGCTCGACCACCTCGCGACCCGCATGCGCCGTAACGGTGAGAACCTCCTGGTCCTCGCCGGTGAAGAGCCGGGCCGCCGCTGGACCCGCCCGGTCCCGCTGGTCGACGTGCTCCGCGCCGCCGCCTCCGAGGTGGAGCAGTACGAGCGCATCGAGCTCTCCTCCGTGCCGACCACCGAAGTGGCCGGCCGTGTGGTCAACGACCTCGTGCACCTCCTCGCCGAGCTGCTGGAGAACGCGACCTCCTTCTCCTCGCCGCAGACCAAGGTCAAGGTCACCGGTCACGCGCTGCCCGACGGCCGCGTCCTGATCGAGATCCACGACACCGGTATCGGCCTCTCCCCCGAGGACCTCGCGGCGATCAACGAGCGGCTCGCCTCGCCGCCCACCGTGGACGTCTCGGTCTCCCGCCGCATGGGTCTGTTCGTGGTCGGCCGCCTCTCGCAGCGCCACGGCATCCGCATCCAGCTGCGTCCCTCCGACTCCGGTGGCACGACCGCGCTGGTCATGCTCCCCGTCGACGTCGCCCAGGGCGGCAAGAAGCCCGCTCCGGGCAAGCCCGGTCAGGCCGCCGTCGGCTCCGCGGCGGCTGCCGCCGCGGCCGGCGCCGGTGCGGCCCGCCGGGGCAACGGCCAGGCAGGCTCCGCGCTCGGCGCGGGTGCGCCCGCCGGCAATGGTGGACTTCTCGGTGCCGGGGCCGCTCCGCGCGGCCAGGTCGGTGCCGGTCAGGGCCCGCGGGCCGCGCTGCCGGGTACGGGCGGTGGACGTCCGGGTGGACCCGGCGGTCCCGGTGGTCCGGGCGGTGCGCGTGGGCCTCAGGGTCCCTCGGCGCCGCAGGGTCGTCCGGCCGCTGGGTCCGGTGCCGGTCTCTTCGGTCAGGCTCCCGGCGCCCCGCAGGGCATGCAGGCCGCCGGTACGGGCACCCCGCAGGGCTTCGGCGACGGTCGCCAGGACGCCTTCGGCGGACCCCCGCCGCAGAGCAACCAGAGCAACCCGGTGCCGCCGCAGCGCACGAGCAACGACGAGCCCGAGCCGCCCCGCGGTGGTGGCCGGCGTCGCGGGCGTCAGCCGCAGCTCCCGCCACGCGGTGGTGCGCGGGCCGAGCTGCCCGGCGGCAACAACGGCCAGCGCCCCAGCTGGAGCGACGAGAACGCACAGCCCCCGCTGGGCCGCGGCAACCTCGACGCCCCGCGCGGTCACGACGAGCGGGACGCGGAGCAGACCTCCCGGATGCCGCGCATCGACGACCGCCAGGGCCCCGCGGCCACGACGGAGATGCCGGCGATACCCCGCCTCGACGCCCAGGACAGCGGCCAGTTCCCGCGCCCCAACGGGCAGCAGAACACGGGCCAGTTCCCGCGTCCCGGTGCCAACGGGTCGCAGAACACCGGCCAGTTCCCCCGGCAGGGTGGCAACGGCCCCCAGGACACAGGGCAGTTCGCGCGTCCCGGTACGAACGGGTCGCAGGGCAGCGGGCAGTTCCCGCGTCCGGAAACGGGCGGACCGGCGGACACCGGCTCATTCCCGCGGCCGGAGTTCGACACCCCCCGCCCCGGCGCCAACTCCCCGCAGAACGGCGGCCAGTTCGTCCGCTCGGACGTCTTCGGCGCACCGAACAGCCCGGCCAACAATCCGTCGAACCCGGCCAACACGGGACAGTTCGCCGTCCCGCAGGCGTACGACCCCAGCTCCACGGGTCAGTTCGCGACACCCGGCTTTGACAACGGCTCCACCGGTCAGCACAATCTGCCGAACCGTCAGAACCCCGCGAACACCGGGCAGTTCGAGCGGCCGCAGGTCAACGGGAACCGCAACGGCGCCGACCTCGGCACCGGGCGGCCGCCCGCCCCGCAGCGTCCCACCCGCCAGGAGCCCGAGGCGTTGCCGCCTGCCACGGGTCCCGGTGACGGCAGGACGCCGCTGTACGACACGCTGGAGACCAACTGGTTCCACGGCCAGCAGGCGGAGCAGCAGAGCCAGACCAACGGCTCCGCCCCCGCCCCGCAGCCGCAGGCACCGTCGGCTCCGGCGACACCCCCTCAACGTCCCACGGGCGGTACGTGGCGCAGCTCGCCGAACGACGACCTCGTTCGGCAGGCAGAGCGTGTACGGCAACCGGCCGCGGGCGGCGTCACCACCTCCGGCCTGCCGCGCCGGGTGCCCAGGGCGAACCTCGTCCCGGGCACGGCTCAGCAGCAACAGCACCAAACCGGTCCGCAGGTCTCCCGTGCGCCTGATGACGTACGCGGCCGGCTGACCAATCTCCGTCGGGGCATCGCACAGGGTCGACAGGCCGGTACGGGTACCGGCCAGACCGGCAGCTTCCCCAGCCCCACTCACCAGCAGGAGCGTTAGTTGAGCCAGATGAGCCAGGCGGCACAGAACCTCAACTGGTTGATAACCAACTTCGTGGACAACACCCCGGGTGTGTCCCACACCGTCGTCGTGTCTGCCGACGGACTCCTTCTGGCCATGTCGGAAGGGTTCCCACGCGACCGCGCCGACCAGCTCGCGGCCGTGGCCTCCGGGCTCACCTCGCTGACGGCCGGGGCATCCCGGATCTTCGAGGGCGGCGACGTGGCACAGACGGTCGTGGAGATGGAACGGGGATTCCTCTTCCTCATGTCCGTCTCGGACGGCTCGTCCCTGGCCGTGCTCGCGCACCCCGAGTGCGACATCGGCCTCGTCGGCTACGAGATGGCACTGCTCGTCGACCGTGCGGGGGCGGTCCTCACACCGGACCTGCGCGCCGAACTCCAGGGCAGTCTGCTTCACTGACCGGCCCCGGCACCACCCGTCTCACCAAATCACCGTCCGGCCGCCACAATCCCCCCACCGGCCCTGTCAGACGGCTAGCCCGACCGACTTGCTGTCCCGCCCGGAGGATTCATGACCCCGCCCACCGCCTCTCATGATCCGTACGCCGAGCCGTACGGGGACGAGGGCGACCAGCCGCTGGTACGTCCTTATGCGATGACCGGCGGCCGGACCCGGCCGCGCTACCAGCTCGCCATCGAGGCGCTGATCAGCACCACGGCCGACCCGGCAGCGCTGATGGGACTGCTCCCTGAGCACCAGCGCATCTGCCACCTGTGCCGCGAGGTCAAGTCGGTCGCGGAGGTGTCGGCACTCCTCGCCATGCCCCTCGGTGTGGCCAGGATCCTCGTCGCGGACCTCGCCGAGGCCGGACTGGTGGCCATCCACCAGCCGGGCGGCGACGAGAACAACGGCGGCGCACCGGACGTGACGCTGCTCGAAAGGGTGCTCAGTGGACTTCGCAAGCTCTGACGGAGGGCGGGCGACCACCTCCGCGAAGATCGTGGTGGCGGGTGGCTTCGGCGTCGGCAAGACCACGTTCGTGGGTGCCGTCTCGGAGATCAACCCGCTGCGCACGGAGGCCGTCATGACGTCCGCGTCCGCGGGCATCGACGACCTCACCCACACCGGGGACAAGACCACCACCACGGTGGCCATGGACTTCGGACGCATCACCCTGGACCAGGACCTGATCCTGTACCTCTTCGGTACGCCGGGCCAGGACCGCTTCTGGTTCATGTGGGACGACCTGGTGCGCGGCGCGATCGGCGCCGTCGTCCTGGTCGACACCCGTCGTCTCGCGGACTGCTTCCCCGCGGTCGACTACTTCGAGAACAGCGGGCTGCCCTTCGTCATCGCCCTCAACGGCTTCGACGGGCACCAGCCGTACAACCCGGAGGAGGTGCGCGAGGCTCTGCAGATCGGTCCGGACGCACCGATCATCACGACGGACGCCCGGCACCGCTCGGACGCGAAGAGTGCGCTGATCACGCTGGTCGAGCACGCGCTGATGGCCCGGCTGCGGTAGCTCTCGGCGGGCCTCTGCATGCAGTTCTCAAGTCGGCAGCGCCATACGGCAGTTGTCGTAGACGCCCCGGAGCCGGCTGTGGCCTTTGACACGGTCGGCCCCGGTGTTCATAACGTTTCGGCAGAGGAATCGGGTGGTACCGCAACGCGTCGCGGTCATCCGGTGCCACTGCGCTAACAAAGCCCCGTCTTTTGGCGGGGCTCGCTCTTTATGACCGTTTTATCTGGGGCTTACATCACTCGGAATCCGCGGTTCCGACTGTTTGGAATCGCGCATGCTGACGTGCTGGAATGCCTGAACTGCCCAATAGTCAACGACGTACTGATAGGCAGAGGTCGTTGACGGGCTTGAGACACTGCGGCACGACGATAGGTGCCGACCGCCGGAAGGTTGTTGGTCGAGTGAGGCGAAGCAAGAACGGTCCCGAGCCGTCGGCACGGGGCAACTTCACCCCGCCGCCGCGCGGAGCGGCGCCCGCCCCTGTGCCAGGCTCGGAGCCCACGGCGCCACCCGCTCCGAGCGGCGGCCGTTTCTCCCCCCGCAACTGGCGGGTGCCGACCAGGCTGAACGCGATTCTGCTCATACCCGTGGTGGTCGGCCTCGTCATGGGCGGCTTCCAGGTGAAGAGCTCGATCGACACCTGGCAGAACGCCGAGGACGCGGAGAAGACCGCCCGCCTGGTGCAGGCGGCCCTGACCTACAGCAACGCGATCACCAACGAGCGTGACACGACCGCCGCACCGCTGCTGCTGGGCAAGGGCGTGAAGGACCCGACGGTCGTCGCCGCCCGCAAGGCCACGGACGACGCCGCGGACACCTTCGACAAGGCCGCGCAGAACATGCCGGACCAGTCGGGCCTGGAACGCCGGCTCAGCCGCTTCCGCAAGGTCGAACCGCAGCTGACGTCCATCCGGGCCGCCGCGTACACCACCAAGTACACGGGCGTGCAGACCGAAGAGGCGTACGTCAACCTGGAGCACCCGCTCCTGGAGTTCTCGAACGAACTGGGCCTCGGCACCGGCAACATCACCAGCTACGGCCGCTCGGTCTACGCCATCGCACTCGCCAAGGGCGCGCTCTCCCTGGAGCGTTCCATCGGCATGCACCTGTTGGTGAAGCCGGGCCCCGGCCAGGGCAGCCTGGCCACCCAGCGCACCGCCATCACCTCGTACGCGTACCTGGAGGGCATCGCCATCCAGGAGTACCAGGCCGGTGGTACCGACGCGGACATCGCGAAGCTGAACACGGCCATGGCGAAGGTCAAGACCGACGGCGCGGCCATGGTCAAGCAGGCCGCCGCGCAGGCGAAGGCCGCCAACGAGACGTATGTGCCGCCGCCGGCGAACCCGATCGACATGATCACGGCGATGTCCCAGTTGCAGACCACGGACGCCTCGGCGCGCGCGGCTCTCGCGGAGAAGGGCATCACCGCGCAGAACTGGTGGGCGGGCACGACCCTCAAGTACGAGGCATACCGCAAGATCGAGGAGGACAAGGCCGACACCGCGGTGAGCGAGGCGTCGGACATCGCCGACAACGCCAAGCGCGACGCCATCATCACCGGTGCCGCCGTCGTCGTCGCCCTGCTCCTCGCCTTCATCCTGGCCGGTGCCGTCGCCCGGCAGATGAGCCGCGCGATGCGCCAGCTGCGCAACGCGGCCTTCGGCATCGCCGAGCAGCGCCTGCCGATGCTGGTCGACCAGCTCTCGCGCACCGACCCCGGCCGGGTGGACACCAGGATCTCGCCGATCCCGATCACCACGACCGACGAGATCGGCGAAGTCGCCAGGGCCTTCGACCAGGTCCACCGCGAGGCCGTACGACTGGCCGCCGAGCAGGCGCTCCTGCGGGGCAACATCAACGCGATCTTCACCAACCTGTCGCGCCGCAACCAGTCGCTGATCGAGGGCCAGCTGACCCTCATCACCGACCTGGAGAACAACGAGGCCGACCCGGACCAGCTGGAGAACCTCTTCCGCCTGGACCACCTCGCGACCCGTATGCGCCGCAACGGCGAGAACCTCCTGGTCCTCGCCGGCGAGGAGCCCGGCCGCCGCTGGGACCAGCCGGTCCCGCTGGTCGACGTGCTGCGCGCCGCCTCCTCCGAGGTGGAGCAGTACGAGCGCATCGAGCTGTCGGGCGTCCCGGAGGCCGAGATCCACGGCCGCGCCGTGACCGACCTCGTGCACCTGCTCGCCGAGCTGCTGGAGAACGCGACGACGTTCTCCTCCCCGCAGACCAAGGTTCGCGTGACGGCCACCCGTCTCCCCGACGGCCGGGTCATGATCGAGATCCACGACAAGGGCATCGGCCTCACCGCCGAGGACTTCGCGGACATCAACCACAAGCTGGCCAACCCGCCGACCGTCGACGTCGCGATCTCCCAGCGCATGGGCCTGTTCGTGGTCGGCCGACTCTCCGACCGGCACGGCATCCGCGTCCAGCTCCGCCCCTCCGGCGAGCAGGCCGGCACGACCTCGCTGGTCATGCTGCCGGACGCGATCACGCACGGTGGCGGTGGCGAATCGCAGCTCCAGCGCGACGAGTTCACCGTCTCGCAGATCATGCCGGAGCAGCCGCAGCAGCAGTTCCAGGGCGAGGACTTCAACCACGCCCCGCTGCGCACGGCCGCCGAGCTGGGCTTCGACGACACCCGCTACTCCGAGGTGCCGGACGACATCCGCGAGCTGGACCCGGTGGGCCGCTCGCTGATGCGCGAGGAGCGCCGCGCGGCCCTGGAGTCCCAGAAGCCGGGCCAGGAGCTCGAAGCGGGCGAGTACGCGGAGTTCAACGAGTTCGACGCCCCGCAGCAGCCCTACGGCAACGGCCAGCAGGGCTACCAGGACCAGCCGACCGGCTTCACCGGCCAGCCTGCGTACGAGGAGCAGCAGCAGACGTCGTACGACGAGCCGCGCCAGCCCTCGTACGACGAGCAGTACTTCCCGCCGAACGGCGGGGCACCGCAGGCCGACTCCTTCCCGCCGAACGGCGGTTACCCGGAACCTGGTTACGCCGAGCCGGCGCGGGAGGAGCACGCGTCACCGCACCCCACGGGGTCGGAGACGTATGCGGGCTTCGAAGAGCCGTCCTACCAGGACGACTGGCCGCAGCAGGACGGTTACCGCAACGGGTACCCGGACCAGTACGCTCCGGAAGCGGAGTCCACGCAGGCCGCTGACGTGAGTGAGCGGGACCACGTAGGCTTCGAGCGTCCGGGCCCGGCCCCCTCCGCCGTCCACGCGCTGACCGACGCCGGACTGCCGCGCCGCGGTTCTGCGGCCGCGAACGGTTCGAACGGTTCGCAGCCCGCGCCCTCGGCGCCGGAGAGCAAGGTCGACGTCTTCGGTACGGCGAACGGTGGCACCGGTGCCGTGGACTGGCGGTCGGCGAACGACGAGCGCTGGCAGCAGGCGTCGGCGCTGAAGAAGCCGAAGGCGGGCGGGGTCACCTCCTCCGGCCTGCCGCGGCGGGTACCCAAGGCCAACCTGGTCGAGGGCACCGCCGAGAGCACCCCCCAGGGCGGCCCCCAGGTCTCCCGCGCTCCCGAGGACATCCGGGGCAGGCTGAGCAACCTGCGCCGCGGGGTCCAGCGGGGACGCAGCGAAGGCAGTGAAACGAACGGTCAGGGCTTCGGCTCTGACAGCACCTACAACCAGGAGCGTTAGTGTGAGCCCGATGAGCCAGGCGGCGCAGAACCTGAACTGGTTGATCACCAACTTCGTGGACAACACCCCGGGGGTGTCCCACACCGTGGTGGTCTCCGCCGACGGACTCCTTCTGGCGATGTCCGAAGGGTTCCCGCGTGACCGTGCCGACCAGTTGGCGGCCGTAGCGTCGGGTCTTACCTCACTGACCGCCGGTGCCTCGCGCATCTTCGAGGGCGGCAGCGTGAACCAGACGGTTGTGGAGATGGAGCGGGGATTCCTCTTCATCATGTCCGTATCCGATGGTTCCTCGCTCGCGGTTCTCGCGCACCCCGAGGCGGACATCGGCCTCATTGGGTACGAGATGGCCCTTCTGGTGGACCGTGCAGGTACGGTCCTGACCCCGGACCTTCGAGCAGAGCTCCAGGGGAGCCTTCTCAACTAACAGACGGACGGTGCGTTTTGGCGTCCTGAGGCCATAAGGTTTCGGGACGCGGCTCCACATTGATGGGTGCCCGGCACAGTCGGAGGAGGAGAAAGTGGCAACACCCCCAGGCGGTTCGTCTTCGGGCAACTGGTCGTACGGCCCCGGCCAGGGGCAGGGCGACGGTTCCCAGAACCGGTACAACTTCCCCTCCTCGCCGTCCCCGCGCCGCCCGCAGTACCCCCAGGGCCCGCAGGGTCCGGGTCCGTCGCCGTACGACCAGCCGGCGGCGCCGCGCATCCAGCCCGTGCAGCCGCATCGACGCTCACCCGAGGCGGCGCCCGCCGGGTCGTCGAGCAACCCCTTGGTGCGTCCGTACGCCATGACCGGTGGCCGGACCCGCCCCCGCTACCAGCTCGCCATCGAGGCGCTGGTGCACACCACCGCGCAGCCGCACCAGATGCAGGGCCAGTTGCCCGAGCATCAGCGGATCTGCAACCTCTGCCGGGAGATCAAGTCGGTGGCCGAGATCTCGGCCCTCCTGACGATCCCTCTCGGTGTGGCCAGGATCCTCGTCGCCGACTTGGCGGAGGCGGGCCTGGTCGCCATCCATCAACCCGGCGGCGACGAGAACGCCGGCGGCCAGCCAGATGTGACACTGCTCGAAAGGGTGCTCAGTGGACTTCGCAAGCTCTAGCGGAGGGCCTTCCCGCTCCACCACCTCGGCGAAGATCGTGGTGGCGGGTGGCTTCGGCGTGGGCAAGACCACGTTCGTCGGGGCCGTCTCGGAGATCAACCCGCTGCGTACCGAGGCTGTGATGACGTCCGCGTCCGCGGGCATCGACGACCTCACCCACACCGGAGACAAGACGACCACGACGGTCGCGATGGACTTCGGCCGTATCACCCTGGACCAGGACCTGATCCTGTACCTCTTCGGTACGCCGGGCCAGGACCGCTTCTGGTTCATGTGGGACGACCTGGTGCGCGGCGCGATCGGCGCGATCGTGCTCGTGGACACCCGTCGTCTCGCCGACTGCTTCCCCGCGGTCGACTACTTCGAGAACTCGGGTCTCCCCTTCGTCATCGCCCTCAACGGCTTCGACGGCCAGCAGCCGTACAACCCGGACGAGGTCCGCGAGGCCCTGCAGATCGGCCCGGACACCCCGATCATCACGACGGACGCCCGCCACCGCGCGGACGCCAAGTCGGCGCTGATCACGCTGGTCGAGCACGCGCTGATGGCGCGCCTGCGGTAACCAACTCGCTTGTGTTGAGGGGCCCTTTCCTTCGGGAGAGGGCCCCTTTGTCGTAGCCCGCTGCCACAATGAACGCTCTTGAATCCGGCAAGGGGGACGGGATGAGCGCGGAGGCGGCGGCACTGCGTCTGGGGACGACCGTGGTGAAGGCGGCGGCGCAGACGTGGTTGGGCGGCAAGCGGCGGGAGCAGGAGCGCCGGCTGCCGATGGACGATCTCGTACGGCTGCGGGTGTCGGGCCTGCGCCAACAGCGCAGCGTCCAGCGCCAGTTCGAGGAGATGGCCGACACGGTGGCCGCGCGCATCGAGCCGTTCCTGGCCCAGGAGTTCCGCGGCCTGGACGAGAGCGGCCGGGAAGCGGCGCTCAAGGGCGTGTGCGACACCTTCGCGCACGCCGACCTGTCCGACGAGGCGGTCCTGGCGGCCGACGCGCAACCGGCCGAACTGATCCGCAGCATCAGGGCATCGGTGAGCGCACCGGTAGGCCTGAACGAACCCGAGACGCGCCTCTACGACCTCCTCTTCAGCGAGTGCTGCGAGTACTACGTCAGCATCGTGCGAACCCTCCCGGTCTTCGAGGAGCGGACCCTGGCCGAACTCCTGGCCCGCACCAGCTCGTTGAGCGACCGGGTCGCCCGCGTCCTCGAACGCCTCCCCGACCGCTCCCTGTTCGCCCCGGACGGCACCGACCAGGACCAGGAATTCCACCGGTGGTACATGGAGCTGGTCAGCAACACCCTCGACGAGGTGGAGCTGTTCCGCCGTACGTCCGACCGCGCGGCCGCGCAGGTACGGCTGTCCGTGGCCTACGTCAGCCTGCGCGCCACCGGGGACGACGGCACCCGCCGCCGCACGGCCCGCGCGCTGCCGCTCAGGCCGGATCTGAGCGGCTGGGAGGAGTCCGGGACGGAGAGTTCCGGGATGCGGGTGGAGTCGGCGCTCGGCGGGGCGTCCAGGGTGCTCCTGCGGGGCGAGGCGGGCTCCGGCAAGACCACGCTGCTGCGCTGGCTGGCCATCACGGCGGCCCGGGGCGCCTTCACCGCCGAACTCGCCGACTGGAACGGCCTCACACCCGTCTTCGTCAAGCTCCGCGAGTACAGCGGTCGTTCGCTCCCCAAGAAGCCCGAGGAGCTGCTGGACGGAGTCGCCGGGAACATCACCGGCATCATGCCCAGGGGCTGGGTGGAACGCCAACTCCGGGACAACAAGGTCCTGTTGCTGGTCGACGGAGTGGACGAACTCCTCGGCTCGGAGCGGCGGTTGGTGCGTGACTGGCTGCGCAAGCTACTTGGGGCCTACGGCGGCATACGCGTGGTCGTGACCTCGCGCCCGACCGCCGCCGGAGCGGACTGGCTGCGCCGGGAGGACTTCACCGCGCTCCACCTGGACCGGATGACACCCCCGGACCTGGCCGCGTTCGTACGGCAGTGGCACGAGGCCGTCCGCGAACTGGGCGACGAACTCCCCTGCGGCGTCGACGAGTTGCCGCGCTACGAACAGTCCCTGCTCAACAGCCTCAAGGACCGCGCCCACCTCCAGTCCCTGGCGGGCACCCCGCTGCTGGCCGCGATGCTGTGCGCGATGCACCTGAATCGGGGCAGCCAACTCCCCCGGGACCGCATGGAGTTGTACCGCAACGCCCTGCACACCCTCGTCCACGACCGCGACGCCGACCGGAACGTACCGAGCGCGCAGGACAGCAAGCTCAGCCTCGGCGACAAGCTGGTCGTGCTGCGGGATCTGGCGTGGCGCCTGTCGGACAACAACCGCAGCGAGATCGCCCTGGACCAGGCTGCTGTCCATGTCGCCGCCAAGCTAACGGCGATGCGGCACCTGGAGGTACAGGACGGCCACGGGGTCCTGGAGCAGCTGCGGGACCGCTCGGGCATCCTCCGCTCCCCCGTCGAGGGCCGCCTCGACTTCGTCCACCGGACCTTCCAGGAGTACCTGGCCGCGGAGGAGGCCACGGAGGAGGACCGGATCGGCAACCTGGTCGGGCGGGCCCACCTGGACCTGTGGCGCGAGACGATCATCATGGCTGCGGGGCATGCCAACTCCCGTCAGCGGCAGGAGTTGTTGGACGGGATTCTCGACCGGGCTGAGGCGGAGCCCCGGTATGCGCGGGGGCTGCGATTGCTCGCGGCTTCTTGTCAGGAGACGTTGCCGACGGTTTCGGATGGGTTGGCAGGGCGGCTGGACGTGGCGGTGGCGGCGCTGCTTCCGGCTCGTCGAGAATCGGACCCGCCAGCTCTGGCGGCTGTGGGGACGAGCTTGCTGCGGCGACTGCCGCGTTCGCTGGGCGAGTTGGCGGAGAAGGCCGCAGTCCAGACGGTGCGGACCCTGGCGATGATCGGCGGGGAGGAGGCGTTGGCGTTGATGGTGCGGTATGCGGAGGACCGGCGCGACCACGTCATGAGCGCAATCATCGCGGCCTGGGCGTACTTCGAGGCGGACGCTTACGCCGAGCAGGTACTGGCCGGACTGCCGCTGGAGGGACGCCTCGTGAGTCTCACGCACTCACAGCAGTGGCGCGCGGCGACTCGGTTGGAGTCCGTCACAGTGCTGACGATCCATTACCCGCTGCCGGCACTGGCTGCTGTGGAGCAACTCTCGCCCCTAAAGGATCTGGCGGTCTACAACCTCTGTGGCCCCGGAGACCTTTCAGTGCTGACGGCTCACCCACAGCTGCAGCATCTCTCGGTCTTCGGGCGAGGAAAACTGCACGGGCTCGCATCCTTGGAGAATTTGGGGAACCTCTACTCCCTGGGGCTCGACTACTGGGACACGGGCGATCTCGACAGTCTGCGTCTTGGGCCGTTGACGTCCTTGTTGAGCCTCTACGAGCTGAGCGGGACCAGCGAACTGACCGTTCTGACAAACCTCCCCGGTGTCAACCACCTTCTTCTGTCGACCGCCAACACATGCACGCCACGTGGCCTGAACCGTGTCTTCGCCATGCCTCGGCTCCACGGCCTCCGTCTCAGCGGCATGCACTTGCCAGAGTGGCTGACAGCGCGTGCCCCCCTTCCTGCCGAACTGAACATGCTCTCGCTGTCTGACTGTGTCGTGCCTGGGGACCCCCGTGCCTATCGTGACCTCGGTTCCCTCGACTCGCTGCTCTTCATCGCCTGCCAGTCTCCCGACGGCGCCCCCATCACCGCCCTCGAGCTCCCAGTCAAGGACCTCACAATCCGCTGATCCGCGAACGCCAACGGCCCCACCCTCCCGAAGAAGAGTGGGGCCGCCGTAAACGCGCTAAAAGGCTCAGTGCCAGCTATGCGGCGCCCGAAACCCACCCTCGCGCTCCAGCCGACGCCAGCCGGCCTTCGGCAGCGGACGGTGAGCCGGGGCTTCCGCAGGCGCGGCCGCCGCGCGGGCCAGGAGGATGGCCGTGATGGCGGCGACTTCCTCGGGCTCGGCGTGGCCCTTCTCGACACGAATGTCAGGGGTGCTCATAGGTTCAGTCTCCGTGGCTGAGGTTTCCGCACGGGTAGCGCGGAGGGTCCGCTGGGTTACTGCGGGGGGTTGCCGTGCTTGCGCGAGGGCAGGTCGGCGTGCTTGGTGTGCAGCATCGCGAGCGACTTGATGAGTACTTCGCGGGTCTCGGCAGGGTCGATGACGTCGTCGACGAGTCCGCGCTCAGCCGCGTAGTACGGGTGCATCAGCTCGGACTTGTACTCCTTGACCATGCGCGTGCGCATCGCCTCGGGGTCCTCGGCGTCGGCGATCTGACGGCGGAAGATGACGTTGGCGGCACCTTCGGCGCCCATCACGGCGATCTCGTTGGTGGGCCAGGCGTAGGTGAGGTCGGCGCCGATGGACTGGCTGTCCATGACGATGTAGGCACCTCCGTACGCCTTGCGCAGGATGAGCGAAATCCTCGGCACGGTGGCGTTGCAGTACGCGTAGAGCAGCTTCGCTCCGTGCCGGATGATTCCGCCGTGCTCCTGGTCGACGCCGGGAAGGAATCCCGGAACGTCCAGGAACGTAACGATCGGAATGTTAAAAGCGTCACACATCTGGACAAAGCGCGCAGCTTTTTCGCTGGCCTCGATGTCCAGGACGCCCGCGAGGGTCTGCGGCTGGTTGGCGACGATGCCGACGACCTGGCCGTCGAGGCGGGCCAGCGCGCAGATGATGTTGCGGGCCCAGCGCTCGTGGACTTCCAGGTAGTCGCCGTCGTCGACGATTTCCTCGATGACCTTGGTCATGTCGTACGGCCGGTTGCCGTCGGCCGGGACCAGGTCCAGCAGGATCTCCGAGCGGCGCTCGGCCTCGTCGCTCGACTCGGCGCGGGGCGGGTTCTCGCGGTTGTTCTGCGGGAGCATCGACAGGAGGTAGCGCACCTCGGCGAGGCAGGTCTCCTCGTCGTCGTAGGCGAAGTGACAGACGCCGGAGGTCTCGGCGTGGACGTCGGCGCCGCCGAGGCCGTTCTGGCTGATCTCCTCGCCGGTGACCGCCTTGACGACGTCGGGGCCGGTGATGAACATCTGGGAGGTCTCGCGGACCATGAAGACGAAGTCGGTGAGGGCGGGGCTGTAGGCCGCGCCGCCGGCGCACGGGCCCAGCATCACGGAGATCTGCGGGATGACCCCGGAGGCCTTGGTGTTGCGCTGGAAGATGCCGCCGTAGCCGGCGAGGGCGGAGACGCCCTCCTGGATACGGGCACCCGCACCGTCGTTGAGGGAGACCAGGGGCGCGCCGGCCGCGATGGCCATGTCCATGATCTTGTGGATCTTCGTGGCGTGGGCCTCGCCCAGCGCGCCGCCGAAGATCCGGAAGTCGTGCGCGTAGACGAAGACCGTGCGGCCCTCGACCGTGCCCCAGCCGGTGATGACACCGTCCGTGTACGGCTTCTTCGCCTCCAGGCCGAAGCCGACCGCGCGATGCCGGCGCAACTGCTCGACCTCACGGAAGGACCCGGGGTCGAGGAGCAGGTCGATGCGCTCCCGGCCGGTCAGCTTCCCCTTGGCGTGCTGCGCCTCGGTCGCCTTCTCGCTCGGGCCGGCCAGTGCCCGCGCACGGATCTCGTGCAGCTCGGCCACTCGCCCGCGCGCGTCCGTCGGCTCACCCGGCGCCTCATCCAAAACGGTCATGTACCGACCCTACGAAGGGGACCAAGGAAAGGGCGCCGTCGACTCTGCACAGTCTCCGGACCGTTTTCCTGGTGCCACTGAACAGAACCTCACCGGCATGCAGCCGTTCCGACTGCTCACGGGGCATGCTGGTTGTAGGGGTTACACAAACCCGACAGCTGAGAGCCACCTCACATTCATGTGCGGCGGATGCCATCTCCGGAGTGATTCCCGGGGTGGTTCTCGCGTTGCCGGGACCGCCGGGAGAGCGTACTCGTAGTAGTTGGTACAACACCCTGCGGATGATGTTGAAAATTGAATGGAATAGGTCTACGGTCCTTCGTGTTGGCATCGTTGAACATTCAACAGATTCATCCCCGCACCACTCCCGTCCCCTTTAGGAGCACGTCATGGGCATCTTCGGCCGCAAGAGCGACGAGACCGACACCACCTCGGCACCCGCCGCCGTCAACCCCGACCTGGCCGCGCTGACCGGCGAGTACACCATCGACCCGGCGCACACCACGCTCGGCTTCACCGCCCGCCACGCGATGGTCACCAACGTCAAGGGCAAGTTCCTCGACTTCAACGGCACGCTGCACCTGGACGGCAGTGACCCGGCCAAGTCCACCGCGTCCCTCGACGTCAAGATGGACAGCATCGACACCGGCTCCCCGGACCGCGACGGTCACCTCAAGAGCGCGGACTTCTTCAAGACGGAGGAGTTCCCCACGATGACCTTCCGCTCCACCTCGGCCGAGGCCCTCGGCGGCGACGACTACCGCATCACCGGCGACCTGGAGATCCTCGGCAACACCAAGCCGATCACCATCGACCTGGAGTTCAACGGCGCCGCGAAGGACCCGTTCGGCAACGAGCGTGTCGGGTTCGAGGGCAAGGCCGAGATCCTGCGCTCCGAGTTCGGCCTCACCTGGAACGCGTCGTTGGAGACCGGTGGCGTCCTCGTCTCCGACAAGATCAAGCTGAACTTCGACATCTCGGCGATCAAGAGCGCCTGAGGCCCAGCCACACCGCCAGATCCTCGATCTCGGCGTCCACGGCATCGGCGATGCTCCGGGTGAACTCCACGTCCTGATGGACGGCGTTCACCAGGAGCACGCCGGCCTTGCGGTCGGCGGTGGCGTCGAGCTTCCCGACGAGCCGGTCACCGTAGAGAATCGGCAGTGCGAAGTACCCCCAGCGGCGTTTCTCGGCCGGCTTGTACATCTCCAACTGGTAGTCGTAGCCGAAGAGTTCGGCGGTGCGCTTCCGGTCGTGAATCAGCCGGTCGAACGGTGAGAGCAGTGCGGCCCGCCCGCTGAACGGCCGCTCCAGGTACGCCGGATCGACCCGCCACTCCCCCTTCACCCCTTCCACGACGGCCGGTTCACCAGCCTCGCCGACGACTGCGGGTTCGACCGGGAGGGCGGTGCCGGTGGCCCGGGCGATCCCGAGGGCACGCAGCCGCCGTTCGTTCCGCAGGCGGCGCGCTTCGTCGAGCGGCACGGCGGGCTCGTCCGGGTAGACGCGTGCGGCCAGGTCCCACAGTCGCTCCCGCCCCGCCCGCCCCGCGATGGCGACCTCACCCCTCAACACCATCAGCTCCAGCAGCTGACTGACGTTGCGGTTGTGCGTCCACCCCGACGACTTCCACGGCACCGCGCACGTGTCGGGCAACTCCCTTGAGGTGAGCGGCCCTTGACCGCCGAGCCGTTCCAGGATGTCCCGCCTGCACGCGTCGTTGGCGGCGACCCACTCGCGGTAGTGCTTCGACTCCCTTTCCCATACGGCCATGTCGGCGCGGTACAGCGCCAGGTCCTCGCTCGGGCGGATCATCGCGCGCAGTTCGAGGAGGGTCCGCTCCTTGAGCGCGGTGGCCAGCTCGTCCGGTGCGTACGACGAGCCGAGGCGGCTCCAGGCGACCAGGTCGGCGTTGGGGGCGATCGCGGCGATCGGATCGATCTGGAGCAGGGTCAACTGGCGTACGACGGCGTGGAGTTCCGCGGGGCGGGGAGCGTCGAGGAGTTGGGCCTGGACGGCGATGCGGCGGGCTTGGGGGCGGGTGAGTTCATGCATGGGGGCTCCACTCGACGCGTGCGGTGAGGTGGTGTGCCCGTCGTTGCGACCACTCGGGGTCGGTGGCCCGTTCGTACTCCTTGCGCAGGCCGGCCGGAATCAGGCGCAGGTGTGGGTCGGGCAAGGGTTTGCCGTTGGCCGCGGCCCACGCGGAGATCTCTTCGAAGTCGGGGGCCGGTGAACCCATGATCGCGTACACCGGGAGGGGGTCTTCGGCGAGTACGGAGCGGGGCAGGGAGAGGCCGAAGCGGTCCTCGAAGACGGCCAGGCCGAGGCGTTTGCGGTCGGCGTAGTCGTCGATGCCGATGCCGATGCCGGGATCAAGGTAGGTCTGCCCGTCCGGGCGCAGGATCCCGGCGGCCACGAGGTCGGGCAGGAGCAGATCGGGTTCGTCCCCGTAACGGTTGTTCTCCTCGCAGAGCCCGAATCCGCAGAGGGTGCGGCCGTCGCGCGCGTACAGGACGATGGTGGGCGGGTGCTCCGAGTTGTAGTGGTAATGGACGGCTTCTACGCCGTCCCGTGATACCTCCCCCAGCCGGTCGAGGTAGGGGCCGTATGTGATGGCGAACGCCCAGCCCGCGTCCTCGCCGACGCGGATCACGGCGCTGCCCGGCCCGCGATCGGGGTAGGCGTCGACGTCGAGATCAGCCATCTCGGCGTCGGTCATCGGTTCCGCCCTCGCCCCGAGGGATGCGCCCAGGCGGAGCGCGAGTTCCTCGACGCCGATGCCGCGGGCGAAGTGGACGTCCAGCATCCACCCAGAGCTCGACGTAGCACCCACCAGCCACTGAATGCCGTCGCCCACGTGCCGTCCCTTTCCGCAACGAACAGACGCCCTGCCTGTGTCTGTTGACCCTAGGACGCCCCACTGACATCCCGGTCGTCCGTCGGCCTGCCCTGGTTCCTGGCATCGGCCCCGGGCGAGCGGAGTTTCACTCACCCCAGTACAGACGCTCCAGGTCCACCAGTACAACCTCTCCCCGGTCCCCCGCGGCTCGCAGTTCATCTGTGAATCCGGCGCCGCTGTAGCAGGCGAAACGGATGGTCGCCGTCTCGGCTCCGCGAGCGGAAAGCAACGCGGCAGCATGACGCAATCGTTCAAGGTGCCCCATACCCATGACCTGATCCCACTTGGCCTCGCCAAGGGAGAGCAATACACCGTTGTCCTGGCCGACCGCGCCTCGTACGACCACGTCGATCTCGTGGGCGGTCCGCTCCGCCTGGTCCGGAACAGTCCCGTACGAGACGTCGATCGGCATGCCGCCGAAGGTCTCGGGAGCGGCAAAGTGGGCGACCCACTCACGGCAGATCTGCTCGAAGTGGGGTCCTACGACGGCGGAGAGGAACCTGGGCTGGGAACTCGCCCAGACCTGGTCCGCCAATCCCCTGTCCAGCAAGGGGAGTTTGGGCCGGGAGATGGCATGGTCGAAGGCGATCAGCGGTTCGCCGACGCGGTAGACACTCCGGTTTCGGCGGAAGGCGTCAGTCTCCTTTCGGACAAGTCCGCAGTCCTGAAGGACCGTGAGCGGATGGGTGATGTCGCTGGTCGGCCGCTCCAAGCAACTGGCGATCCGGCCAGCCGTGGCGTTGCCGGAGGCGAGGGCCGCGAGTACGGAGTGGTACAGGGCCCGGTCCCGGAGGTCGGATTCGTCGGCCAGGAGGTACCGGGCCTCGCGGTAGAGCGGGGAGCGGGGCGAGAGCGCGGTACGGCACACCCAGGCGTCGAAGTCGTCCAGGCCGGCCGGGACGTCGTCACGTACGAACTCCCTTCGGTAGGCGGGAGTTCCGCCCACGACGCTGTGCACGAGCAGCGCGAGTCGGGGGTCTTCTCCGATGCCCCAGAACGCCGCCGCCTGCCTGAAGTCCAGTGGCTGCACGACGAGTTCGAGACCGGCGCGGCCTCGCAGGGGTGAAGTGCCACTGAGCAGCTTGCCCATGAAGGACAGGGAGCTGCCGCAGAGGAGGAGGCGGGTGCGGGAATCCAGCCGTTCGGGGCGGCGAGGCCCGTAGGCGACCTGCACGATGGAGGGAAGCGAGGGCGTGGCCCTGGCCAGGTACGGGAACTCGTCGATGACCACGGGGACCGGTCGGTCCTTGCCCAGGGCGAGCAGTGCGTCGACGGCCTGCTCCCAGCGGTCGAAGCGCATGGGGGCGATGCTGCCGGTGTACTGGCCGAGTTCCTCGCCGAAGCGGCGCAGCGACTCCGCCTCCGTCGCCTCGTACGCACAGAAGTAGAACCCTCCGGCGGCCCGGGCGAGGGAGTCGAGCAGGAAGGACTTGCCTTGCCGGCGCCGCCCCGACACCACGGCCATGGTGGCCTCCGGCCCCTCGTCGGCCGCGAAGGCGGTAAGTTCGCTCCATTCCCAGTCTCGGGCGAACATGTCGGAAGGTTTACGCAGGTGGGCATGTGCGCGAGCCATGGCCGCCTCCAAGGGTCAATTAGGGAAGCATACTTCCCGGAAGTACGCTTCCCTTAACGAAGACCGCTGCGTCAGGGCACGGCCTGGATGGCGGCATATCCGCTTTTCCTGTTTCCACCCACGCCTCGGACGCATAGACCAAGATGTGGTCGAAGGCTGCCCGGGGAATGGACGAAGCTGGTGGGCGACGGGGACTATTTCGACTTCAGCCACGGCGTCTTCCACGGTCCCGTAACTGGGGTGGCAGGGCCGCCGGGCACAACCGCGCCTCCACCATCCACTCTGCAGGCACCGCCGGCCTTCTTCACCGGACGAGACTCCGAAGTCGAGGAACTCCTCGGCATCCTCGCTCCGCGGGACGAACCCGGCGCTGAGGTCACGAACGCCTGCGCGCTGTCCGGGCTGGGAGGGACGGGCAAGACCGCTCTCGCCCTGCACACCGCGCACATCGCGCGGGCACGAGACTGGTTTCCGGGTGGCACGCTCTTCGCCGACCTGCACGGGTATGACGACACTCCAATGTCGGCGGATCGCACGGTCACCCTGTTGCTGGAGATGCTCGGCCTGCGGAACACGGAACTCCCTCAGTCACCCGAGGCTCAGTACGCTCGGTACCGCTCCGAACTGGCCGACCGCCCCCGGACGTTGATCGTCCTGGACAACGTCTCCGACCCGAGGCAGTTCTGGCCGCTGCTCCCCGGAGAGGGCACGGACCACCGAGTCCTGATCACGTCGCGGGACGTCCAGGATTCCCTCCCAGTGCAGCAACTAACTGTCGCCACGCTCAGCCCTCAGGCCGCGCAGAACTTCATCGACCGCTCGCTGCGTCGGCAGGACCCCGATGACCACCGAGTCGCCGACGAGCCGGATGCCGTACGGGAATTGGCCGAACTCTGTGGACAGCTCCCCTTGGCGCTCTCGATCGGGGCGGCCCTTCTGCGGCGGCGTCGGCAGCGACCGATCGCCACACTCACGGCCGAACTACGGGACGCTGTTGACCGCTTGCGGGCCCTGAGCACGAGCGGGGTGGATCAGTACGGCAAGGACATGTCCCTACGCCCCATGTTCGACGTGATGTACGAGCGTCTGGAACCACGACTAGCGCGGGTATTCCGGCTGTTCGCCCAAGCGCCCACTGATGTGGTGGGGCTCGGCGGGGCGCTTGCCCTCTGCGAACTACCCCAGCAGGAACTGGAGTCGGCTCTGGACGACCTCGTCGCCTGTTCTCTGCTCGTCCCGGCGAGGCCGTTCCACAGTCACGGACGTTGGCAGATGCACGACTTGGTGCGGCTGTACGCCCGAAGCGTCGTCGAAAGCGATTCCTCACTCGAGTTGGAGGTAACCCGTGCTCGCATGATGCTAACCGTCTACTACTGGCAGACATTGCAGTCCGCATTGGCTCTGATCTGGGGATCACCTCTCGATGATGTCCCGGACGTGTTCGTGGGTGATCGCTCACTGGCCCTGGCATGGTGTACCGACGAACGCGCGGCTCTGCTCGCCGTAACCCTGTGGGTGTTCAGCGACGATGAAGACCAATTCACTTGTGCCGAGGTCCTGGCCAAGGCGTTCACCGACTATTTAAAGCACCTCCGCCACCGCCGCGCATACCAGGACCTGGAGACCGTGGCCCGTGCTGTGCTGACGGCCGCCAACCGGCGTCAGCGTCGCTCGACCGAGGGAGCGGCCTGGGCCTGGCTCAGCCACGCCCTCGACGGTTTGCGCAGGTTCGACGAGGCACTCGACTGCCACGACCACGCGGAGAGAATCGGCGAAGAACTGGGCGACCTGGGAGCGCTGGCGAATGTTCTCGCCAATCGAGGAACAACTCTTTGGCAGTTGGGACGGTACGAAGAGGGAATCGACGCCCAGACTCGTGCGATACACGCTTTCGATGATCTTGGTCGACTCAGGTCGGCGGCCCAGTGCAGACTGAATGTGGCTCAGCTACTGACCCTCGTCAGACGTCACTCCGAAGCACACGACCACCTGATCCAGTGTCTGCCGTACTTTACGAGGACAGGGGACCGAGTGTCAGAAGCCACCACTCGCCGCTGGCTCGGCACCCTTCTCGGGAAGCTCGGACGCTTCGAGGAGGGCGCCAGGGCCCACACCCATGCCCTCGGCCTCTGCGCCGAGTTGGGCGACTGGCACGGTCGAGCAGCGGGATGGGGCAATCTGGGCGGGTTGTGGGCCGACATGGGTCGTTATGAAGACGCAGCGCAGGCCCACATCCGCGCCCGTGACTGGTTCGCCGCACTCGACGACCACCATCAGGAAGCTATCGCCTGGAGCAATCTCAGTGGCGTGCTCACCCACCTGGGCCGCCAGGACGACGCTCTCCATGCCGCGCGTGCTGCATGCGATCTGCTTGAGGTATCCGGTGACTTGACCAAGCTCATCTCTCAGCTGAACAGGGTTGGCGAGATACACCAATCGTTCAATCGCCACCTGGAAGCGCGGGCCGCGCTCACCGCTGCGGCAGCCATAGCAAAGCGTGCGGGCCTGCTCCGCAAGGGCACAGAAGCCTGACGGAAATGGCGCCCCACATCGACTTCACCAGCCGAACTCGCACCACACCACCTTCCCCGGCGCCCGTTCCCCCACCCCCCACTTGTCCGCGAGGACGGAGACCAGCATCAGGCCGCGGCCGTCCTCCGCGTGGAGATCCCGGTACGGGGTCCTGACCTTGCGGAGTTCGCCGGTGCCGCTGTCGTGGATCTCGATGCGGAGGACTCCGTCGAGGTGGATGCGGAGACGGAGGGCGAGGCCCCGGCCCGGTGGTACGCCGTGCAGGATCGCATTGGTCGTCAACTCGCTTACGCAGAGCAGGACATCGTCGGTCCGGTCGGTGATCTCCCAGTCCGCGAGGGTGTTCCGGGTGAACGCACGGGCCAGCGCGACTGATCTGCGGTCGCGTCGGTAGAACGCCTCGCGGGTGTGGCCTTGTTGGAGTTGTTCGTTCATGGGGCCACTGTCACAGGCAGTCACTATCGTGGGTCAGTGAGTGAGGTCGTATTTGTTTTCTCTACGACCTCACTACGACGACTTCGGGTGTGCGCGGGGGAAAGGGACACGCATGCAATCGGCGAAGAGGCCCAAGAAGGTCGGTACTTGGCAGGCGGTCGGCGGGCTCGTCGCCCACTTCCGGAAGAAAGCGGGGCTGACGCAGGAGCAGTTCGCGGCCGTGGCGAAGGTCCACATCGACACCCTCAGGTCCATCGAGCAGGGACGGCTTGCGCTGCAGGACGACCGGGCCATTCAGTTCGACGAACTCCTGGGCACGGGTGGGGTGTTGTTCGCGCTGGTCGAGAAGTTGCCCGTGCGGGAGCGAATGCCGGCGTTCGCACAGGGGCTCGCCGACATCGAGGAGACTGCCGTCAGCATCCTGTCCTACGAGACGCAGATGATTCCCGGCCTGCTACAGACGGAGGACTACTGCCGTGCGTCCTTCGCGAGCCGCTTCCCGCGTTTCGAGGATGAGACGGAGGAGCAATGGGTGTCCTCGCGGATGGAGCGGCAGAAGATCTGGCAGCGCAAGCAACCGCCGTTCGGCCACTTCATCTTCGAGGAGTCGATCCTGCGCACGGCTCTCGGCGGACCGGATGTGATGCGTGAGCAGATCCGCAAAGTGCGCGAGGCCTGCGACCTCATTCACGTCGGCGTCCAGATCATGCCCATGGGCCGTGTACCGCACGCCGGTCTCGCGGGGCCCATGCTGATTCTGGAGACACCCACCCACGAGCACGCGGTCTACCTGGAGGTACAGCGCGCGAGCTTCCTGGTGGACGATCCCCATGAGGTCAGCGTCTACCAACTGAAGTATGGAATGCTGCGGTCACAGGCCCTCTCGCCGGAAGAGAGTGCGTGCGTCCTGGAAAGACTGCTAGGAGAGTCATGAACACCGCAGCACGGCAGCAGTTGGCGTGGTTCAAGTCCAGCTACAGCGGCAGCGAGGGCGGCAACTGCATCGAAGTCGCTTACGCCTGGCGGAAGTCCAGCTACAGCAGCAATGAAGGCGGCAACTGCATCGAGGTCGCCGCCCACCCCGCCGCCATTCACGTCCGTGACTCCAAGGTCCCCGCCGGTGGCATCCTCACTGTCTCGCCCGGCACTTGGGCCGAGTTCCTCGGTCAGGTCACGCGTCCCTCATCCTGAACGCCGCTCCCCCGGCCACCAACAACCCCACCGCGTACGCCGCCAGCACCCCCAACCCCGGCCACGGAGCTATCGCCAGCCTCTCCAGGTTCTTTGTCGCCTGGATGGAGAGGGCCGCCGGCATGGGGGTCCAGCGTTGCAGACGGTGTTGCCAGGTCGGGGAGTTGACCAGGTGGGACAGGAGCGGGACGACGTAGAGGATGCCCAGGCCCAGTGTGATCGCGCCCGCCGTGTCGCGGAGCAGGGTCGCCAGGGACAGGCCCAGGAGCGTCACCAGGACGAGGATGAGGATCGAGCCCACTGCCGCTCGGAACGTCGCGCCGTCCGTCGGGGGCGGGACGATCAGATGGGCCAGGCCCAGGGCGGACAGCACCCCTAGTGCTCCCGCCACCGCCGTCAGCAGTGACAGTGTCGCCGCCTTCGACGCCAGTACCCGCCAGCGCCCCGGCATCGCCGTGAGCGTCGTGCGGATCGTGCCTGTGGCGTACTCCGCGCCTATCGACAGCGCGCCAAGGACCAGGCAGATCGCCTGGCTCAACTGGACTCCGGTAAAGGCCAGCTTGGCCATGTCCTCGTGGCATGCCGCCGGTGACGGGCAGATGTGGGTGGTGACCGACGAGGCCGCCGCCGCGCCGACCGCGGCCGTCAGGGCGACCGTTGCCGCCAGGAGCCACCAAGTGCTGGGCAGGGTACGGAGTTTGGTCCACTCGGCGTGGAGAGAGCCCAGCCACCTCACGCGTCCCGCCTCCTTACCGTCCAGGCCGCCAGCAGCAGGGCCGCTGCCGCGTAGGCCGCGAGGACTGCCAGGCCGTTGAACGGGGACAGGGGGTAACAGCCGCTTTCCGGAAGGCAGTTGTGCTCGACCTGGGGGTAGTACGTGAGGCCCTGCTGAATCGCGAAGGCCGCCGCCGGCGTTGCCCGCAGCAGCCACTGCGCGACGGGAAGCGGGAGGGCGAAGGACAGGATCTGCGGGAGGATCACCAGGACCACCACCGTGGCGATCGCGCCGGCGCTGTTGCGCAGGACCACTCCGAGGGACAGGGCCAGGATCGCCACCAGTGAGAGCAGGACCGCGCTGCCGACGACCGCCCTCAGCGCCGGGTTCTCCAGGAGGGACAGGTCGGGGAACTCGGGGGGCTTGAAGCCGTTGGAGCGCAGTGTCTTCTGGGCGAGGGTGAAGCCGATGGCCGTGGACAGCAGGCCTGTTGTGAAGGTGATCAGCGCGATCACCGTCGCCTTCGCCGCCAGCACCTTCAGTCGGGACGGGGTCGCCGTGAACGTCGTACGGATCAGGCCTCGTTTGTACTCGGTCGTCACGAAGAGCGTGCCCAGGGCGACCATGAACAGGAGGCCGACGAAGACTCCCTGGAAGCTCATCTGGACCATGTCGGGGCTGTTCTCGTCGGGGGCGATGTCTCCTTGGCCGGTGAGGGTGTAGGTACCGGCGGGGGAAACTGCCGTCTTACCAGGTTGGCCAATCGGGCCGTTGGGGGCAGGAGCGCCTACGTCCGTGGCCGACCAGCCGCTGTCGGTCGAACTGCCCTGGAGGCTGAGATGGTCGAAGGTGCCGGTGGCCTGGCCGCTGCCCGCCACCTCGCTCGTGCCGCCGAAGGAACGGTGCACGACTTCGTGGACGGGGGCCGCCAAGAACAGCCCCACCTGGACCGTCGCGGGCAGCCCGTCGAGCCGTACCTCCCCAAGCCGGGTCCATTTCTGACCGTCTACCGACCCATAGCCGGTTAGTCTGTCACCCAGCCTTTTCAGGCGGAGCCACTGCGGGGCCTTCGCCAGGTCGCTGCTCGGGCCCGCCTTGTCGTGGGTGAAGTTCCACTGCATGCGGACTCCGTGGCCGGGGGTCGCCATCACGGCCGCGTACGGCGCCCCCTGCTTCAGGCTCGACTTGACGATGATCCCGGCCTTCGTCCAGGGCCCCAGCCCCTTGCCGGACGCGTCCTTCAGGCCGGTGACCCGAGCCGTGACCGTCCCATCGCCGGTCAGTGCGCGGTGGGTGAAGCGGAAGGAGTCGTTGACGACCTCGCCGCCCGGGCCGAGGACGATCGTCGGGCCGCCCCCGACGCTGGAACCGCTCGCGCCCAACTGGCAGACCACGACGGTGACCACGGCCGCCACCGCCAGCACCAGCAGCCAGGCCCGCACCGTCCAGAACTTCGTCCACTCCGCGCGCAGCAGGCGGCCGAAGCCGGCGCGGGCCGGATGCAGCGCCGAGCGGTACGGGGGGAGCGGGGGGACCGGGACCGTCCTCGGGGGTGTCGTCGTCATCGCGACGTCACCTCGCCCTCGTCCGTGGCGGCCGAGGTGAACTCGACCGCGTCCCTGGTGAGTTCCATGTACGCCTCCTCCAACGTCGCCCGGTGCGCGCCCACTTCGGCGAACGGGACCTTGGACTCGGCGAGCAGTTCCACGATCCGTTCGGCGGGCAAGCCGGTGACCGTGAGGGTGTCGCGGTCGTTGACGGCCACCGTCCCGCCCTCCCGGGCCAGCAGTTCCATCGCTTCCGTACGACTGCTCGTGCGCAGCCGCACCCGGTCGCCGGAGGCCGCCGCGAGGAGGTCGGCCACGGCCGTGTCGGCGATCAGACGGCCCCGCCCGATCACGACCAAGTGGTCGGCGGTGTCCTCCAGTTCGCTCATCAGATGGCTGGAGACGAGGATCGCCCGCCCCTCGGCGGCGAGATGCCGCAGCAGGGTCCGGATCCACTGAATCCCTTCGGGATCAAGGCCGTTGACCGGCTCGTCGAGGAGAAGGACCGGGGGATCGCCGAGCAACGCGACGGCTATGCCCAGCCGTTGACGCATCCCGAGGGAGTAGCCCCCGGCCCTCCGCCGGGACGCCTCCTCCATCCCGACCTGTTCGAGCACCTCGTCCACGCGCCGCATGGAGAGACCGTGGGAGTGGGCGAGCCAGCGGAGGTGGTCGCGGCCCCGGCGGCTGGGGTGCAGGGCGGCGGCGTCCAGCAGGGCGCCGACCTCCAACAGCGGGGTGCGCAGGGCGTGATAGGGGCGGCCGCCGATCAGCGCCTGTCCCGCGTCGGGGGCGTCCAGCCCCAGCACGGTGCGCATGGTGGTGGACTTCCCCGCGCCGTTGGGGCCGACGAACCCGGTCACCGTGCCGGGCTCGACCGTGAACGACAGCCCGTCGACCGCGAGCGTCCGCCCGAACCGCTTGCGCAGGTCCCGGACTTCGATGGTTGCGTGACTCATGTTGAGGGAGGCTAGGGGCGGCGAGCACCCCACGTCGTCACGCGGCAGAGGTCCCTCGCGAGGGGGACGCCGACGGGGAGGGGGGTCGGCACAATGACGGAGTGGGTGACAACAGTGAGGGCGTACGGGCGGTGAGGTCCCGATGGCGGACCGCCGAGGCCGGTACCCGCGCCCTGGTCACGAGCGTCGTCCTGGCCGTCCTCGCCGTCGCCGAAGTCCTCGTCCGCAGCACCGGCTTGGCCGGTGGCTTCGCCGCCCTGCTGCTGCTCGCCCTCGCCTCCACGCTCCCCCTCGCCTTCGTCCTCGGCACGGGACGGCTCGCCCGGACCTGCGCCGCCCTCGCGCTCAGTGCCGCCTGTGTGCTCTCCCTCGTGCCCTTCGGAGGGCTCACCGTCGGCGGGGTCGTGGCCCAACTGGTGTGCGTGTACGTGCTGGGCCGCGCCGGAGCCACCCGTCTCGGCGGACTGCTCGTCCTCCCCTACGTCGCGATCGCCCTCGGCAGCCCCGAGGAACTGACCCGGATCGTCGCCGTCCTCGTCGCGACCCTCGCCTCCGCCGCCGCGGCCACCGGCATCGCCCACCACGTACGCAGCACGGCACAGGCCCACAGCGCGACCGAACAGGCCTTCGCGGACACCCTCCTCGAACATGCCGCCCGGGGTGAACGGGCGCGTATCGCAAGGGAGTTGCACGACGTCGTCGCGCATCACATTTCGATGATCGCCGTCCAGGCGGAGACCGCCCGGCTCACCACCCCCGGGCTGCCGGCCGAGGGCGCCACCCGCCTCCTCGCCATCGGCGACACCGCGCGCACGGCACTGACCGAGATGCGGCGGCTGTTGGGCGTGCTGCGGGAGGACGCCGACACAGGAGTCCAACGCCGCCCCCAGCCCGGCCTCGGCCAACTCATGGACCTGGTCGACGAGTCACGCGACGCGGCCGGGTCCCGCACCCGCCTCATCGTCAGCGGTCCCATCACCTCGCTGGACCCCGGCATCGAGGTCACCGCGTACCGGATCGTCCAGGAGGCCCTCACCAACGCCCGCCGGCACGCGCCGGGCGCGGCGGTGGACGTAGAACTCCGTTACGGGGACGAGGACTTGGCGCTGCGCGTGCGCGACAACGGCCCGGGGCCCACCGCCGTCGTCTCCGGCCACGGCCTGCTCGGCATGCGCGAACGGGCCGCGACGGTCGGCGGCACCCTGCGCACCGGTCCCGCTCCGGGCGGCGGTTTCCTGGTCGAGGCGCGACTTCCCGTCAAGTCGGCGGCGGAGGCGGCGCTGCCGTGAGCATCCGGATCGTCGTCGCCGACGA
Organism: Streptomyces sp. NPDC048504; assembly: GCF_043200035.1. NCBI lineage: Bacteria > Bacillati > Actinomycetota > Actinomycetes > Kitasatosporales > Streptomycetaceae > Streptomyces > Streptomyces sp. NPDC048504. The sequence continues at coordinate 173,114 of NZ_JBICXA010000013.1, read as the reverse complement.
CCACGAGATCGTCCGGTTCGGATACGCCGGAATCCTCGCCACCCAGGCCGACTTCACCGTTGTCGGCACGGCCCGCGACGGCGCCGAGGCGGTACGCGTCTGCCGCGAGGAGTCGCCCGACGTCGTGCTGATGGACGTACGCATGCCGGTCATGGACGGCATCGAGGCCACCGCGCGACTCCAGAACGGCCCCGCGACACCAAGGGTGTTGGTGCTGACCACCTTCGACCTCGACGAGCATGTCTACGACGCGCTCGCCGCCGGTGCCAGCGGGTTCCTGCTCAAGGACGTGACCGCGGAACGGCTCTTCGAGGCGGTACGGGTCGTGGCCGCCGGTGAGGCGCTGCTCGCGCCCGGGATCACGCGGCGGCTGATCGCCGAGTTCGCGCGGATGCGCCCGAAGGCGCCCGCACAGGGCAAGTTGGACGTCCTCACCCCGCGCGAGACCGACGTCCTGCGGCTGCTCGCGGAGGGACTGTCCAACCCCGAACTCGCCGAACGGCTGCACGTGGGCGAGGAGACCGTGAAGACACACGTCAGCCGGATCCTGTCGAAGCTCGGGCTGCGGGATCGTACGCAGGCCGTGGTGATGGCCTACGAGACGGGACTCGTCGTGCCGAGGACCGGCTGACGGCGGCGGGCGCGCGGCACCGGCAGCAGCCACCACGCCGACGCCACCGACAACACCGCCCCGACCGCGATCCCTTCGAGCCGGGTGGGCAGCAGGCTCAGGGCGTCCTGGCCGAAGTAGCCGAGGAGGAGGGAGAGCGCGCAGGTCATTCCGGCGGCCCAGTAGGCGTAGTTGAGGGGGCGCAGCCACAACGCCACCGCGAGGACGGCGAACATCAGCGCCACAGCCGTGTGGCCGGTGACGCCGACCAGCGCGACACCCGCGGCCAGCAGCGTGCCGACCGTGGCTCCGGCGAGGCGTTCAAGTCCCTTGCGCAGTACGTCCGTTCGGCCGCGGTTGCCGCTCGCGGCGACGTATGCGGTGAGGACGACCCACGGCCAGTGGTCGTCGAAGAACAGCTGCCCCAGGATGAACGCGGCGGCGATTCCGGCCGCCATCTGGAGAGCCATGCGGGTGCTGGGGCGGGGGTGGAGGCGGGAGCGGCGCGGGGGTTGATCGGGGGCGGTTTCCGCGCGCCAGTGCCGTGGCCCGAACCGGTCCCCCAGCCCCTGCACCAGCCAGACCCCGGCACACGCCAGCGCCCCGACCAGCGCCGCCCAGCCCCAAGTGACCAGCCCGCTCTGCGCTTTGGCCGGCAGCGCGGGGCCGGGTATGACGAGGAGGGCCACGAGCGGAAGCGCCAGCAGGGTGCCGGCCTTCGTGGCGGTGGGGCCGTAGCGGCGGATCCAGATCGCCAGCGCCATGCCCGCCGTGTAGACGGCGGCACCGAGCACGTAGTGAGAGGCGAGCAGCCGGCCGACGAAGATCGAGGCACCGGCCGTGACGGGCAGCAGGACGAGCGCGGTGAGCCGGCGGCGGGTGTCGGCGGTGCGCTGGGAACGGGCCAGGGTGAGGGTCAGCGCGACCGCGAGAACCAGCACGTCGGTGTGGAGTCCTTCGGCGCCCTCCAGCCAGAGGGCGAAGCCCCAGCTGAGCAGCACGGCGGTCATCGTCAGAGCCGCTTCGTACGCGTTGCGTATTAGTTTTGCGGTCACTTTCGGGAGAATAGCGGGCTCCATAGACTCTGGATAGTAAGCATCCGCGTACGATATCCGTCATGGATCATCTCTCCGAGGCCGCCCGCATCCGTCGTGGCGTCGTCCGGCTGAACCGGCGACTGCGGCAGGAACGCGGCAACGAGGCCGGGCTCACCCCGAACCAGCTGATCGTCCTCGGACATCTGCACCGGCATCACTCCGCGACGCCCGGCGAGATCGCGGCGGCCGAGCGGCAGCGCCCGCAGTCCCTCACCCGCGTCTTCGCCGAACTGGAGACGGAGGGGCTGATCGCACGCGAGCCGGGCACCGTGGACCGACGTCAGTCCGTCCTCACCCTGACGGCGAAGGGGCACCGGGCACTGGACCAGGACATGGTCGAGCGGGATGTGTGGCTGGCGGAGGCGTTGGGGGCGTTGAGTGCGACTGAGCGAGGGGTGTTGGAGTTGGCTGCGGCGATTATGGAGCGGTTGGCAGGTCGTTGATTGGCTGCCGGCCGGTGGGGGCTGGTCGCGCCCGCGCGGCGGAGCCGCAAATGTCACAGCCCCGCGCCCCTAGGGGGTTGCCGTGCCCGGTGTTGCCATGTCCCGCCGCCGCTCTTTCAGAAACCTCCGCCGAAGTCTCCGCCGCCATCGCCGCCGCCTCCGAAATCACCGCCGTCCCCGAAGCCGCCGCCGAAGTCACCGGGGTCGAAGTTCGCGCCGGAGACGTCGCCGCCGTCGTAGCCGCCGGTGCCGAAGTCGCCGTAGCCCGTGCCGTAGTCGGAGGCGTAGGACGGGGTGGACATCATGCTGCCGAGGAGCGTGCCGACGAGGAGGCCGGGGAGGAGGCCGCCGCCGAAGTAGCCGCCTGCCCAGGGGCCGTAGGCCGGGCCGGCGTCCCAGTACGGGCGGCGGCCGTAGTCCGTGTCGACCTCGCGGATCATCGGGTCCCGGCCGTCGGCGAGGCGGGCCTGGTCGGCCGCGCAGACCGGGACCTCGCGGGGTGCGCCGCCGGGCGGGGTCCAGGTGGCGTCGGCGACCGAGGGGCCGTGGCGCGGGTCGAAGAAGCAGGGGGCCCGGCGTTCGGGCAGGGGGCGGCCCTCGCGGCGGGCGGCGAGTTGGGCGAGGGAGAAGCGGCCGTCCTCCAGGGCCTGGGTGACCGGCCGGACGTCCTCGGGTTTCGTGGCCGCCGCCATGTACGACTTCGCCTGTTCGTAGGCGTCGAGGGCGCGTTCGTAGTCCGCGCGCATCGCGTCGTCGGCGCCGGGTTCGGCCGGGTGGAATTCGAGGCGGTCCAGTTCCTCGCCGAAGGCCGTGATGTCCTCGTCCACGACCACCCGTAGCTTGTCGAGCGCCGCCCGCTGTTCCTCCTCGCGGCGGCGACGGCCGCGCTTCACCAGCGTGTACGCCCCCGCGCCACCGGCCACCAGCACCCCGCCCGCGACGATCAGCGCCGTACCGGAGACTCCCCCGCCGCCGTCCGATGAGCCGCCCCAGGACGCGGGGGCCGAGCCGCCCATGCCGGCGAGCGCGCGGTCGGTGAAGTCGGTGAGCTGGGTCTTCGCGTCCTCGCCCTGGACGCTGCTGACCAGGTTCTGCACGGCGGTGTTCGACAGGACGGAGGAGTCGGCCCGGGCAGCGAACTGGTTCCCGACGCGGACAGCGTAGAGGCCGGTGATGCCGGTCGCGGTGCGGAGGGTCGTGAAGCTCGTCGCCGGATAGCCGGCGGGGAGGACCACGAGGAAGACCGGTTTGTCGGCCTTCTTGATGCGTTGCGCGAGCGCGTCGGCGTCGTCCGACGACAACACGGAGCCGGCCGCCGGGTCGACGTAGACCGGGCCCTTGCGCAACGCCTGCCCGATCGTCGAGACGCTGGTGTCCGCGGCGGCGGGGGACGCCATGGTCAGGGCGGCGAGCAGGAGGACCAGCAGGAGCCCCGGGAGGCTTCGGGTCCGGATCACGGCCTTCATGACTCGACGCTACCCGAAGCGGGGCTCTTTGGTCGGCCCACCTGTGGCCGCTCGTCAGCCGCCGCTCACCAGCTGATCCGGGCCGCCACCGGCAGGTGATCGCTGCCGGTGGCGGGCAGTACCCACGAGCTCCGCGGCCGCACCCCTCGTACCAGAATCTGGTCGATGCGCGCGATCGGGAAGGACGCCGGCCAGGTGAAGCCGAAGCCGTTCCCGGCCGTCTCCTGGGCCGAGGTCAGCCGCGAGGTGAGGCCGTGGAACACGCGGTCGTCCGTGGTGCCGTTCAGGTCGCCGAGCAGCACCACCCGCTTGTTCGGTTCGGCGGCGATCGCCTTGGTGAGCGCGCGTGCGCCGAAGTCGCGCGAGTCCGTCCAGAAGCCGTGCCTGGGCATGACCCGCACGGAGCCCAGGTGCGCCACGTACACCGCCAGCGGCCCGTGAACCGTGGTCACCGTGGTGCGCAGCGCCCGGACCTCGGCCGCCGCCTCCGCCGCCGATTCGGGCGGCTTGGTCTTCGCCAGCGGCCCGGCATCGCCCCGTACGACGTCGACGGGCCGCGTGTCCGACAGCGGCAGCTTGCTCCACAGCCCGACCGTGCCCCGCACCGCGTGGTAGGGGTACGTCTTCGCGAGCCCCTTCTCGTACGTGCCCCGGGCCTGGTCGGTCAGCTCCTCCAGGGCCAGCAAGTCCGCGCCGGAGGCGGCCAGTCGGCGGGCGGTGCCGACCGGGTCGGAGTTGCCGGCGTCGACGTTCTGGCTCACGACGGTGAGGTCGCCGCCCGGATGGGACTTGTCGGTGAGCAGCCCGCCGAAGAGGCTCAGCCACACCGTGACCGGCAGCACCAGCGCGACCACCCCGGCGGCGGACCGGCGCCACAGCGCCGCGGCCAGCAGCACCGGCACGTACAGGCCGAACCACGGCAGGAGGCTCTCCACCAGGCTGCCGATTCCCGCGATGTCCGGGATCCGGGCGTGCAGCAGCATGAGCAGGCCGAGCAGCAGGGCCGGCACCGCGAGCTCCGGGCGGCGTTTCCAGGGTTCGAGAGGAATCCGGGGGATCTTCACCTCGTCACTCAAGGCGGTCCGGTGTTGCCGGCGCGTATGGAGTTTTCGATACGCGGACGATATGTGCCGACTCCTACCATCGGACCCATGCGTGTGCTGATCGTCGAGGACGAGCCCTACCTGGCGGAGGCCATCCGCGACGGCCTGCGCCTGGCCGCGATCGCGGCCGACATCGCGGGGGACGGGAACAGCGCGCTGGAGCTGCTGAGCGTCAACGCCTACGACATCGCCGTACTCGACCGCGACATCCCCGGCCCCTCCGGCGACGAGGTCGCCCGCCGTATCGTCGCCTCCGGCAGCGGCATGCCGATCCTCATGCTCACCGCCGCCGACCGACTCGACGACAAGACCACCGGGTTCGAACTCGGCGCCGACGACTACCTCACGAAGCCCTTCGAACTCCAGGAACTCGCGCTCCGGCTGCGGGCGTTGGACCGTCGCCGCGCCCACAACAGGCCCCCGGTAAGGGAGTTGGCGGGCCTCCGCGTCGACCCGTTCCGCAGGGAGGTCTACCGGGAAGGCCGCTATGTCGCGCTGACCAGGAAGCAGTTCGCCGTGCTCGACGTCCTGGTCGTCGCCGAGGGCGGGGTCGTCAGCGCCGAGGAACTCCTGGAGCGGGCCTGGGACGAGAACGCCGACCCGTTCACCAACGCCGTGCGCATCACGGTCTCGGCGCTGCGCAAGCGGCTCGGCGAACCCTGGATCATCGCCACGGTGCCGGGCGTCGGCTACCGCATCGACACGCAAGCGGAGACCGGAGAAGACCGTGGATAGGGCGCCCGGGCTGAGCGTCCGCCTCAAACTCACCCTCAGCTACGCCGGATTCCTCATGGTGGCCGGTGCCTTGCTGCTCGCTGCGGTGTGGGTGTTCCTCCTCCGGTATGTCCCCAACCGGGCGATGCTCATCAACCCCGATGACCGGCCCACCGGGGTTTTCCCCATCCGGTCCGCCCTGCTGGACGTCTTCGCGCCGAGAGCGGCCGCGGTCCTCGCGTTCCTGCTGGTGTTCGGCCTGGTCGGAGGGTGGATCCTCGCCGGGCGCATGCTCGCCCCGCTGACCCGCATCACGGAGGCCACCCGCATGGCCACGGACGGCTCGCTCTCCCACCGCATCCAACTCCCGGGCCGCGAGGACGAGTTCCGCGAACTCGCCGACGCCTTCGACGCCATGCTCACCCGGCTCGAAGCACACGACGCCGAACAGCGGAGATTCGCGGCCAACGCCTCCCACGAGCTGCGCACCCCGCTGGCGATCTCGAAGGCGCTGCTCGACGTGGCCCGCACCGACCCGGACCACGACACCGGTGAACTCGTCGACCGCCTCCACGCCGTCAACACCCGAGCCATCGACCTCACCGAAGCACTGCTCCTGCTCAGCCGCGCCAACCAACGGTCCTTCACCCGGGAAACCCTCGACCTCTCCCTCGTCGCGGAAGAGGCCACCGAGACACTGCTCCCCCTCGCGGAGAAGCACGGCGTCACCATCGAGACCGACGGCGACATCGCCCCCACCCGAGGCTCGCAGCCGCTCCTGCTCCAACTCACCACGAACCTCGTGCAGAACGCGATCGTCCACAACCTGCCCGAGAAGGGCACCGTCTGGGTGACCACCGCCGTCGGCCCCGACTCCGCGGTCCTCACGGTCGAGAACACCGGCGACCCGCTCACCCCCCACCAGGTCTCGACCCTCACCGAGCCCTTCCAGCGCGGGACCGAACGCGTCCACACCGGCCACGCGGGAGTCGGCCTCGGCCTGGCGATCGTCAAGACCATCACCGGCGCCCACGACGGCACCCTCACCCTGACCCCGCGCCCGGCCGGCGGCCTCCGCGTCACGGTAGAGCTACCAGCCAACCAGCCGCACCCCCCGCGACGTTGAGGCCGCAGGGGGTGCGGGGAGACCACGGGGCGGTTGCTATGCCGCCTTGTACGCCTCCTCCAACTTCTTCACAGCCGCCGCGTACTTACCCGTCAGCAGCAGATGGTCCGCGTCGGCGAACGGCTTCGACACCGCCGCCGTCACGTTCTGCCCCACCTTCGCCTGCACGAGCAGCCGCGCCTTGGTGACCAGCGCCTTGCCGGTCGCCGCCGAGCGGGCCTTCCCCGCAGCGGCCTCCAGCGCCTTCAGGGCGGCCGTGCCACCCGTCGGCGCCTTCGTCAGCGTCGTCAGTCCCCAGCCGTACGGGAACTGCGGATCGTACGACGTGTCACCCACGTTGATCGGGAGCTGAGCCTCCGACTTCGGCCAGGTGACCGGGAGTTGACCGGTGAAGGACCGCTTGCCGTAGAGCACGTCGGCCACGCCGTCGCCCTCGGTGCCGGGCAGCCAGGAGGCCACCAGGGCGTCGATCTTGGGGAGTTGGTCCCCGATCAGCTGCGGTCGCCCGGAGACGATCAGCACCGCGCACTTCATCGCCGCGCACACCTTGTCCACGGCTGCCTGGTCGGCCGGGGTGAGGGTCAGGTCGTTGCCGTTGCCGACATCGCCGATGCCCTCGGCGTACGGGGTCTCGCCGACGACGACAACCCCCACGTCATAACCACCGGTCGAGGCGGACGCGTCCTTCGAGTACGTGACGTTCCCGCCGGCGTTCTTCATCCCCTGGAGGATCGTCGTGCCGGTGGTGTTGGTGCCGGACGCGCCCTGCCAGGTGATGGTCCAGCCGCCGGTCTGGTTGCCGAGGTCGTCGGCGTTGGAACCGGCGACGTAGACCTTCTGCGACTTCTTCAGCGGGAGGACGTTGCCCGCGTTCTTCAGCAGCACCTGCGACTCCGCCGCCGCCTGTCGCGCCACGGCCCGGTGCGAAGTCGAGCCGATCTTCGACGCGTTGCTGGTGTCGGCGTACGGCTTCTCGAAGAGGCCGAGCTTGAACTTCTGGGTGAGGATGCGCGATACGGCGTCGTCGATCCGCTTCTCGGTGACGTGGCCCGCCTTCACCTCGGCGATGAGCGTCGAGCTGAAGTCCTTGTAGCTGTACGGGACCATCATCATGTCGACGCCCGCGTTGACCGCCGTGTCGACGTGCGAGGCGTAGTCGCCGGGGAGTTGGTCGATGGCGTTCCAGTCGCTGATGACGAAGCCGTCGAAGCCCATGCGGTTCTTGAGGACGCCGTTGATCATGTCGGCGCGTGCGTGCATCTTCACCGGGCCGAGGCCGTCGCCGACGATGTCGAGCGAGGAGTAGGACGGCATGACCGTGCCGATGCCCCGGTCCACGGCCGTCTGGTAAGGCGCGAGGTGGATGGCTTCCAGCTGCTGCCGGGTGACGGTGGTGACGCCCTGGTCGATGGTGTAGGTGCCGGTGGTGGAGGAGCCGTAGGCCGTACCGCCGTCGCCGACGAAGTGCTTGGCGGTGGCGAGGACCTTGTCGTCGTCCTTCAACTGCTTGCCGTTCGCGGCGCCTTGGAGACCCTGGATCACCGTCTCCATGGACTGGACGAGCGCCGGGTCCTCGCCGAACGACTCGTAGGAGCGGCCCCAGCGTTCGTCGCGGGTGACGCAGAGGCAGGGCGCGAAGTCCCACGGGACGCCGGTCGAGCGGACCTCACTGGCCGTCACGGCGCCTGCCTGCTCGGCGAGTTGGGGGTCGCGGGTCGCGCCGATGCCGATGTTGTGCGGCATGATCGTGGCGCCGGCCAGGTTGTTGTGGCCGTGGACCGCGTCGACACCGTAGATCAGCGGGATCTGGAACCGCGTTGCCTGCGTGCGGAGTTGGAACGAGTCGATCATCTTCGCCCAGGCGGCTGCCGTGTTGGGCGTCGGGGTCGAGCCGCCGCCGGAGAGCAGGGAGCCGAGGTCGTAGGAGGCGATGTCGGCGCCCGTGCCGATGCCGCCGCGCTCGGCCTGGGTCATCTGGCCGGCCTTCTCCTCCAGCGACATGCGCTTGACGAGGTCGGCGACGCGCTTCTTGATGGGCAACTTGCTGTCCAGGTACGGCAGTCCGTGCGCGTCGATGACGACCTGCGGGTTCTCGGTCGGGGCCTTCGCGCCGGTGACCGTGAGCTTCAGCGGGATCGTCTCGGCGTTCTCGGCCGACCTGTCCTTGAGCGTGCGGACCTTGACGGTCTGCGTGGTGCCGGACGCGGTGCCCGCCGGGAAGGTGAGCGTGCCGGAGACCGGGGTGTAGTCCTTGCCGGAGGTGGCGGTGCCGCCGTCGGACGCGTAGGCGACGGTCACCGGGTCGTCCAGCGGGACGGCGCCGGTGGTGGAGACGGTGACCTTGACCGCGGCCGTACCGCCCTGCTTGACCGGGTAGACGGCCGAGTCGGTGGTGACGGAGGCACGCAGGGACTGGTCGGCCTTGCCGTACAACTCGACGTCGTCCATGGCGAATTGGCCGTGGATGCCGACCGGGAGGGTGACCGCGTAGCCCCACATCTGGGTGAGGCCGAGGACGTGGTCGATGCCGCCGACGGGCTGGTAGTCCGTGCGGTATACGAAGTTGGTGAACGGGATCTCGATCTGTTTCCAGCCGGTGAAGTCGTCCGTGAAGGACGTCGTCCACAGCTCGGAGGCCTCGCCGTTCGCGCCGCCGTCCTTGATCTCGAAGTTGGTGGCCTTGCCGGTGTTCTGGCCGTCCCACCAGAAACGGATGCCTTGGTGCGCCGACCAGTCGTGGCCGGGTTCGGTCGCGGCGTAGTCGTGGGTGAAGCCGCCGTAGCCGCTGATGTCGTACGTGCCGGTGAGTACCTTCGCGCCCTCGGGGGCGTCCGGTCTCGCCGTCAGGGCGAGTTGAGGCGGGTCGTCCGTGTCACCGCCCCAGGTGAAGATGCCCTCGGCGGGCTGGCTCGCGAAGGGCACCTCGCCCTCGAAGCGGTCGACGGGGGTGGGGGCTGGGTCGGCGGCGGCGGCCGCCTGGGAGACGGCGGCCGGTGACAGCAGCGCGGCGCACAGGGCGGTGGAAACGAGCAGGGCGGTTCTTGGCATGGACCTTCCCTCGGCTCTGGAGCTCTGGTTCACTCTGGGTTCGCACAGTTCACTCATGACTTAGATCACGCCGTGAGTTAACTAACGGCCCGCAGACCCGTCAAGACATCTCGTCAGGAAGGGCTAACGCATCCATGTCCAGGAGAACCCCCCGCACGGCCCGGCTGCTGCTCGCCGGACTGCTCTCCGTGGCCGGCTTCACCGCGGCCGTACCCCCCGCACACGCGGCCGGTGAACAGGTCACGGCCTGGCTCACCACCACCGACGACACCGCCGGACGCCATGTCACCCGCGGCCTCCAGGCCCAGACGCCGTTCGCCTTCTCGTCCGGGACGGGCGGCAGCGGCGAGAACATCACCGTCGACGAGAACACCCGCTACCAGACCTTCACCGGTGGCGGCGCGTCCTTCACGGACACCGCTGCCTGGCTGATGAACAGCAGCGGCGCGCTGTCGGCGGCGACCCGCAACGCGACCATGACGAAGCTGTTCTCGCCTACCGACGGGATCGGGCTGTCGTTCCTGCGCAACCCGATGGGCGCCTCCGACCTGGCCCGCTACGGCTACTCGTACGACGACGTGGCAGCCGGCCAGACCGACCCGAACCTCAACTCCTTCTCGATCGCGCACGACCTGGCCGATGTCGTGCCGCTCACCAAGCAGGCGCTCTCGCTGAACCCGTCGCTGACTGTCATGGCCTCGCCATGGACGGCACCGGCGTGGATGAAGGACAGCGGTTCGCTCAACGGGGGCTGGCTGAAGTCCGAGGACTACGGCGCCTACGCCAACTACTTCGTCAAGTACCTCCAGGCGTACAAGGACCAGGGCGTTCCGGTCTCGTACGTGACCGTCCAGAACGAGCCGACGTGTTGCTCCGGGTACCCGTCGATGAGCTGGAACGCGTCCGGGCTCGCCTACTTCACGAAGAGCGAGCTGCTCCCGAAGCTCAACGCGTCCGGCCTGACCACGAAGGTGCTGGCGCACGACTGGAACTGGGACGTATACGACTCGTACGCCGCCTCGACGGTGGACGACGCGGCCGTCCGCTCGAACCCCAACTTCGGCGGCATCGCCTGGCACGGCTACGGCGGTGACGTCACCAAGCAGACCACCGTCCACAACCAGTACCCCACCCTCGACGCCTTCGGCACCGAGCACTCCGGCGGCACCTGGATCGCCAACCAGCAGCGCGAGGACATGAACAACATCATCGACTACACCCGCAACTGGGCGAAGTCGGTGACCAAGTGGTCCCTCGCCGTGGACCAGAACATGGGCCCGCACAACGGCGGTTGCGGCACCTGCACCGGCCTGATCACCGTGCACAACGGCGACGGCGCGAGCGGGACCGTCGACTACACCGTCGAGTACTACACGATGGGCCAACTGACCAAGTTCGTACGGCCTGGTGCCCAGCGGATCGCTTCTACGGCGTCCACGAACGTGCCGAACGTGGCGTGGCGCAACCCGGACGGTTCGAAGGCGCTGATCGCGTACAACGACGCGTCCACCGCGAAGACCGTCACCATCAACTGGGGTGGCCAGCACGCGACTTACTCCCTCCCCGGCAAGACGTCCGCCACCTTCACCTGGACGGGGACGCAGGCCGGCGGCGGCAGCCAGACCGGCGCGTTCGTCGGCCTCGCGAGCAAGTGCCTCGACGTGGCCGGGGGTTCGACCACCAACGGCACGGCCGTCCAGCTCTACGACTGCAACTCCTCGACCGCCCAGCAGTGGACCGTGGGCACCGACGGCACGGTCCGCGCGCTCGGCAAGTGCCTTGACGTGACGTCGGCTTCGACCGCGGACGGGGCGAAGGTCCAGTTGTACGACTGCAATGGAACCGCCGCGCAACAGTGGTCGTACAACGCGAGTACCGGTGATGTGGTGAATACTGCGGCCAACAAGTGCCTGGACGTCACGGGCAACACGTCGACGAACGGGACCCGGGCGCAGATCTGGACGTGCACGGGGGCTGCCAACCAGAAGTGGCATCTGCAGTAGGTTTTCGCCCCCGCCGCCCCTGCCCGTCCCATCCTTCTGGGGCTCCGCCCCAGACCCCGCCAGGGGGCTCTGCCCCCTGGACCCCCGCTCCTCAAACGCCGGAGGGGCTGATTTTTAGCCCCTCCGGCGTTTGGCTCCCCTACTCCGCCGGCTCAACTCCCGCGCGCAGCAAGCCGTACGTGTACGCGTCCGCCAGTGCCTGCCAGGACGCGGCGATGACGTTCTCCGCGACGCCCACCGTCGACCACTCCGCCGAACCGTCCGACGTGGCGATCAGGACGCGGGTCGTGGAGGACGTGCCGTGCTTGCCCTCCAGGATGCGGACCTTGTAGTCGACGAGCTCCAGTTTGGCGAGCTGGGGGTAGATCTTTTCGAGGGCTACGCGGAGGGCGCGGTCGAGGGCGTGGACCGGGCCGTTGCCCTCGGCGGTGGCGACGATGCGCTCGCCCTTGGCGAAGAGTTTGACCGTGGCCTCGTTGGCGTGGGTGCCGTCGGGGCGGTCCTCGACGATGGCGCGCCAGGACTCGACCTCGAAGTAGGAGCGGGCCTTGCCCTCCGCCTCCGCGCGGAGCAACAACTCGAAGCTCGCGTCCGCCGCCTCGTATGTGTAGCCCTTGAGTTCGCGTTCCTTCACGCGCTCCACCACCCGGCCGACCAGCTCGCGGTCGCCGCTGATGTCTACGCCGAGTTCCTTGCCCTTGAGTTCGATCGACGCACGGCCCGCCATGTCGGAGACCAGCATCCGCATGGTGTTGCCGACCTGCTCGGGGTCGATGTGCTGGTACAGGTCCGGGTCGACCTTGATCGCGGAGGCGTGCAGGCCCGCCTTGTGGGCGAAGGCGGAGACACCGACGTACGGCTGGTGCGTCGAGGGGGTCAGATTCACCACCTCGGCGATCGCGTGCGAGATGCGGGTCATCTCGCGGAGCTTGCCGTCGGGGAGGACCTTCTTGCCGTACTTCAGCTCAAGGGCGGCGACCACCGGGAAGAGGTTGGCGTTGCCTACGCGCTCGCCGTAGCCGTTCGCCGTGCACTGGACGTGGGTCGCGCCGGCGTCGACGGCGGCGAGGGTGTTGGCGACCGCGCAGCCCGTGTCGTCCTGGGTGTGGATGCCGAGCCGGGCGCCGGTGTCGGAGAGGACCGTGGAGACGACCGCCTGGATCTGCGCCGGAAGCATCCCGCCGTTGGTGTCACAGAGGATGACGACGGACGCGCCGGCCTCGGCGGCGGACCGTACGACCGCCTTCGCGTACTCGGGGTTGGCGCGGTAGCCGTCGAAGAAGTGCTCGCAGTCGACGAAAACGCGGCGGCCCTGGGCGACCAGGTGGGAGACGGTGTCGCGGACCATCGCCAGGTTCTCGTCGAGGGTCGTGCGCAGGGCCAGCTCGACATGCCGGTCGTGGGACTTCGCGACCAGGGTGATGACGTCCGCGCCGGAGTCCAGGAGCGCCTTGACCTGCGGGTCCTCGGCCGCCTTCGCGCCCGCCCGCCGGGTGGCGCCGAACGCGACCAGCTGGGCGTGCTTGAAGTCGATCTCCTGCCGGGCGCGGGCGAAGAACTCGGTGTCCCGCGGGTTGGCGCCGGGCCAGCCGCCCTCGATGAAGCCGACGCCGAAGTCGTCCAGGTGCCGTGCGATGGCCAGCTTGTCCGCGACGGTGAGGTTGATGCCCTCCCGCTGCGCGCCGTCACGCAGGGTCGTGTCGAAGACGTGGAACGAATCGTCGAGTTCGCTGGTTTCCGTCATGGTGTCTGGCTCCTGAGGATCTGAATCTCGGTCTGTACCGGAATGACCGGCTCCACCGTCCCTCAATGATCCCTCGCACTGCTTTCCCGGCTGCGGGTGGGCCAGAAAAGCGAAAAACCCCTCGCGGGTGCGAGAGGTCTGCGCGCGGGTCGAGTGACGACGGTGGCCGCCCGTACGTGGTCGTACGAGGCGGTCACTGCGGACCGGCGCGCCTGCTGCCAATAATCGTGGCGAACGAGAACACGGACGCAGTCTGGCACACCCGCGCCCGTGCTCACCGTCCGTCTCATGATGCGAACAGTCGGTTGATCAACTCGCCTGGCGTACGAACACGTCCGAGACCCCGTTGGTGTCCCCCGGCACCAGGTCGGGCGACGCCGACTCGAACGCGACGACCATGCCGTCGTCGTTGACGGACGGGTGCAGCGCCGGGAGGTCGCTACGGCCGCCCCAGCGGTCGGCGCTCATCAACTGCCGCTTGCCGGTGGCGAGTTCGAGCAGGTACACGGAACCCCCCGAGGCGTACGCGACCCGTGCTCCGTCCCCGGAGAGCGAGGGCTCCGCGCCCCTGCCGACCCGGACCGTGGTCCCGGCGTCGAGGTCACGGACGTAGACGTCACGGCCGTGCTGGAAGGCGACCTTGCGGCCGTCATCGCTGATGGAGGGTGCCGATGCCTTGGCGGCGGCCTTCTCCAGGGTGCCGGTGTCCAGGTCGCGGACGTGGACGGCGCCGCCCTGCTCGAAGGCGATGTACCGGCCGTCGTAGCTGATGGACGGGTTGGTCGCCGCCTGGCCGGTGGGGGCGCTGACCACGTCGGTGGCGCCGCCGTTGAACGTGAAGCGGTAGATCCGGGGCCGGGGTGCGGGGTCGGTGGTGGTGGCGGGCAGGGTCGCGGCGTAGGTGATCCACCGGCAGCCGGGTTCCATCGCGGGCTGTCCCATCCAGGTGAAGCGGACGCCCTGGTAGGAGGCCAGGCCGGTCAGCTTGCCGACCGAGCGGTTGCGGATGAAGACCTCCGGGGCACCGTCGGTCGCGTGCGGCGCCACGTAGCCGACCATGCGTCCGCTGGTGCAGGGCGTGCCTTCGGCCGAGGGTTTCTGGGTGGCGTCGTTGACCTGGGAGACACCTCCGGGCGCGTTGACGAAGACACTGCCGTCCGACGTGAAGGAGAGGTTGCGGTCGTCCGCGATCACCGGGTCGTGGGACGCGGTGGTGCGCTGCTGCCCGTCCCGCGTGAGACTGATCCGTTCGGTGACGTACGGCATCGGGGCCGGGCGCATGGCGAGTTCGCCCGAGTAGACGAACACGTCCGACTCCCCGTTGGTGTCGTCCGGCACCAGGTACGACGCCGCCGAACTGAACGTCACCGTGCGGCCGTTGGCGGTCAGCGCGTCCGGTCCGACCTGGGTGTCGCGCGGGAACGCCGCGCCCTTTCGCCCGGTCCGCAGGTCGCGCACCCGGGTGCCGTCCTCGCCCGAGACGACGGCGTACCGGCCGTCCGCCGTGACCGACTCCGGACGCCCATCGGCCACGCGCCGGGACTCCCCCGTGCGCAGGTCATGGACGTACAGGCCGCCCTCGGCATCGAGGAGGACGCGGCGGCCGTCCGCGGTGACGCGGACCAGGTAGGCGGCTCCGAGACCCGTGTCGACCTGGGTTCGCTCGCCCGTCGCCCGGTCCTTGACGTAGACGTCGGCCGGGTCGTCCTCGGAGCCGGTGCGGACGCCGTACGCGACCCGCTTTCCGTCGCCGCTCACCGAGGCGCCGTTCTTGTCGCCCTCCTCGGCCGGTGAGACGAGTTCGTCGGTGCCGGTGGCCGTGTCGCGGACATACAGGAGCCGGGTGGCGTCCGGACCGTTGCGGTTGCCGAGGGTGTACGCGACGTGTGCGCCGTCCGGGCTGAGCGACTCCACGCGGCCCAACTCGTTCGATCCGGGCGGGTTTTCGGGCCACAGCTTCGTCGAACTGCCGGTGGTGCGGTCGTACAGGTACGGGGCTGTGAAGCGGGTGCCCGCGGAGTACGCGACCCGGCCCCCGTCCGCGCTCAACACCGGTGCGCTGTACGCGTATCCGGGACCGAGGTCGATCGCGGTCACCCCGCCGGTCGTCAGGTTCTTCACCCGCAGGCACGAGAAGGAGCGTGCGCAGCCGAAGCTCGGCGCGGTCGACGTGAACGCCACGGAACGGCCGTCGGCGCTGATCGCCGCCTCGGCGGACGAACCGTCGGCCTGGGTGCCGTCGGCGGCGGTGCTGACCCGTTCCGCACCGGGCGGCCGGTGCGGTGCCGCGTCGGCCGGGACGGCGGTGGCACCCAGCGCGAGGAGCAGCGCGGCGCCCAAGGACATGGTGGAGGTACGTCTGGACATCAACATGGCTTCCCCCGAAACCTCGTCGTCCCCCGGTCCCTCACCGGGAACCCACAGGGATGCAAACGCACCGGGCTCCACAGGGTCAATCGGCCGTCTTGCGTACAACCGGGACGGAAGGTCACGCGTCCGCGAGGAGCCCCTCGTCGATGAACTCCCGTACGTGGCCGAGAACTTGCGCCCGGTCCGTGCCCCGCAGCCCGATCGCCACGTGGATGGAGAAACCGTCGAGGAGAGCGCGCAGCCGGGCGGCGAACCGGTCCGGGTCGACGGCCCGGAACTCGCCCCGGGAGACGCCCTCCGCGATCAGTGCGACCAGGTCGCGGTGCCAGACGCCCTCGATGGCGGCCTGCCGGTCGCGGGCGACAGCGTCGGCGGCAGCGCTCTGCGAGCGGTTCCAGACCTCCAGCCACAGCGTCCAGTGCGGGTCGCGGTGGCCTTCGGGGACGTACAGGTCGACGTACGCGTCCAGGCGCTCGCGGGCCGTGGCTCCCGTGCGGGTGAGCAGGCGGCCGCGCTCGGCGCCCAGTCTGCCCTCGCTCCATTCCAGGGCCTGGAGCAGGAGTTCGTCCTTGGAGTGGAAGTAGTAGAGGAGATGGCCGCTGCTCATGCCGACCTCGCGGCCGAGCGCCGCCATGGTGAGCTGCTCCAGGCCACGTTCGGCGATCATGCCCATGGCCGCGGCGAGGACGTCCTCGCGCGGCGGCGCGTTCTTCCGCGCACCGGCCATCGTCCGACTCCCTCCCGCCGGGTCCTAGACCTTCGGCTGTTGCTGGGTGATGCAGTGGATGCCTCCACCGCCCGCGAAGATCGTACGGGCGTCCACCAGCGTGACCGCCCGCTCGGGGAAGAGACGGCGGAAGACGCCGGCCGCGTCCTCGTCGCCCGGGTCGTCGAAGGCGCAGAGCACGACCCCGCCGTTGCAGAGGTAGTGGTTGATGTAGGAGTAGTCGACCCAGTCGCCGGCCTCGTCTTGGAGCACGGTCGGCGCGGGAACCTCTACGACCTCCAGGCGCCGGCCCTTCGCGTCGGTCTCCGCGCGGAGGAGGGCGAGGTACTCCTGCGAGCGGGCGTGGTCCGGGTGGGCCGGGTCGCGCTGGCTGTGGACCAGTACGGTGCCGGGCGCGGCGAAGGCCGCGACGATGTCGACGTGGCCCTGGGTGCCGTAGACGCCGTAGTCGCCGGTGAGGCCGTGCGGGAGCCAGATCGCCTTGGTGGTGCCGAGCCTGGCGTGGATCTCCGCCTCGACCTGCTCGCGCGTCCAGCCGGGGTTGCGGCCGGCGCCGAGCTGGACCGTCTCCGTGAGCAGCACCGTGCCCTCGCCGTCGACGTGGATCGCGCCGCCCTCGTTGACGAGCGTGCTGCTGAGTGCGGGGACTCCGGCCAGGTCGGCGACATGGCGGGCGATCTTGGAGTCGTGCTCCCAGCGGGCCCAGTCCTGGCCGCCCCACCCGTTGAACGTCCAGTCCACGGCGGCCAGTTCACGGCCATCGGTGACGAACGTCGGGCCGATGTCACGCATCCACGCGTCGTCCAGCTCGCGCTCGACCAACTCGACGTCCAGGCCGAGGAGTTCGCGCGCCGACTCGCCCTGACCCGGCCCGTGCACCATCGTCACCGGTTCGAACCGGCGCACGGCGAGGGCCACGGACGCCCAGGCGGCGCGGGCCTCCGCCAGTTCCTCGGCGTTGGTGAAGGTCGGGTTGGGGCCGGGCCAGGCCATCCAGGTGCGCTCGTGCGGGGCCCACTCGGGCGGCATACGGAAGCTCATCAGAAGTCCCAAGTCTCTTGGTGCTAAAGGAAGTAGAGGCGGTTGAGGGCGACCGAGTCGGCGGGCTCCGAGCGCAGCGGTTCGCCGTCCAGGGTGACCAGGCCGGTCCGCTGGTCCACATCGACCGCTCCGGTACGGGAGTTGAGCCGCAGGTCGGCGGGCCCGATACCCCGCGTGCCGCGAACTGCCACGCGTCGGCGGCGAGTTGGCATCGAGTCGTTGCCCTGGTCCAGGGCGGCCTGCGCGACGAAGGCCACGGAGATGTCGGCGGGCGTCGAGCCGTGCGCGCCGAACTGCGGTCCCAGGACGAGGGGTTCACAGGTGTCGGTCGCCGCGTTGGGGTCGCCGACCACGCCGTACGCCGGGAACCCGGACTTCAGGACGAGCTGCGGTTTCGCGCCGAAGTACTCCGGCCGCCACAGCACGATGTCCGCCAGCTTGCCGACCTCGATGGAGCCGACCTCGTGCGAAAGTCCGTGCGCGATCGCGGGGTTGATGGTCAGCTTGGCGATGTACCGCAGGACGCGTTCGTTGTCGTGGTCCGTCTCCGGAGAACCGCCGAGCGCGCCGAACTCGGCCTTCATCTTCCCGGCCATCGCGAACGTACGGCGCACGGTCTCGCCGGCCCGGCCCATGCCCTGCGCGTCGGACGAGGTGATGCCAATCGCGCCCAGGTCGTGCAGCACGTCCTCGGCGCCCATCGTCCCGGCGCGGATACGGTCGCGGGCCATCGCGGCGTCGCCGGGCAGGTCGGTCTTCAGGTCGTGGACGGAGACGATCATGCCGTAGTGCTCGGCGACCGCGTCCCTGCCGAAGGGCAGGGTGGGGTTGGTGGAGGAGCCGATGACGTTCGCGACTCCCGCCATTTTCAAGACATTCGGCACGTGTCCGCCGCCGCAGCCCTCGATGTGGAAGGCGTGGATCGTCCGGCCCTCCAGGACCCGCAGGGTGTCCTCGACGGACAGGCACTCGTTCAACCCGTCGCTGTGCAGGGCGACTTGGACGTCGTGCTCCTCGGCGACCCGCAACGCGGTGTCCAGCGCGCGGGTGTGGGCGCCCATGTCCTCGTGCACCTTGAAGCCGGACGCGCCTCCCTCGGCGAGGGCCTCCACCAGCGGAGCCGCGTCGGACGACGAACCCCGGCCCAGGAAGCCGATGTTGACCGGCCAGGCGTCGAAGGCGTTGAACGCGTGGCGCAGCGCCCAGGGCGAGTTGACGCCGACGCCCCACACCGGGCCGAACTCCTGCCCGATGATCGTGGTCACCCCGGACGCCAGCGAGGCCTCCATGATGCGCGGCGAGAGGAGGTGCACATGGGTGTCGACTGCGCCCGCGGTGGCGATGAGCCCCTCGCCGGACACGATGGAGGTACCGGTGCCGACGACGACGTCCACGCCGTCGAGGGTGTCGGGGTTGCCGGCCCGCCCGATCGAGCAGATCCGCCCTTCCCGAATCCCGATGGACACCTTGCGGATGCCCTGCGCCGCGTCGATCACGACGACGTTGCTGATCACGACGTCACACGTCTCGCGTACGGCGGCGGCCTTCA
The DNA here is from genome assembly GCF_043200035.1 of Streptomyces sp. NPDC048504. Taxonomy (NCBI): domain Bacteria; kingdom Bacillati; phylum Actinomycetota; class Actinomycetes; order Kitasatosporales; family Streptomycetaceae; genus Streptomyces; species Streptomyces sp. NPDC048504. Next base: position 154,073 of record NZ_JBICXA010000013.1, on the reverse strand, counting down.
GGTGCAGTCCGTCGCGGGCCGTCTTGCCGAACCCGGCGAGGAACTCGTCGCCGTAGCGCTGCGAGTCGGACTCCACGCGGATCGTCAGCCCCGAGTCGCCGAGGCGGACACGGTCGCCGGCGCGGGGGCCGTGGGTGGCAGCGTACTCGTACGGGTTCACTGCTCAACTCCCAGGTAGCCGCAGGCAGTTGCCCGGCGCAGGGCCTCTTCCTTCGCGCCCGGCGCGTCCAGCGGGCCGTCGACGAGGCCCGCGAAACCGATCGCGACGCGCTCGCCACCGATGGGCAGCAGGCCGACCTCGGCACTCTCGCCCGGGCCGAAGCGGACGGAGGATCCGGCGGGTACGGCGAGCCGCATGCCGTAGGCCTCGGCGCGGGGGAAGTCGAGGCGTGGGTTGGCCTCGAAGAAGTGGAAGTGGGAGGTCACGGAGACGGGGACGGTCGCGGTGTTGGTGACCGTGACGCGGACGACGGCCTCGGGTTCGGCGTGCGGCGGGCCCGGGAGCAGGGCGCCCGGGGCGTCCCCGGCCAGCCCCCCGCCGATCGGGTCGGAGACCACCGCGAGCCTCGAACCGTCGTCGAAGACGGCCTCGACGTGCACCTCGGTGACGACGTCGGCGACGCCTGGGAGAACGTCGTCGGGACCGAGGACGGACCGCGCGCGCTCGATCGCGAAGGCAAGCCGGGCACCGTCCCGGGCCGCCTCGCACACCGTGTCCGCGATGAGCGCGGTGGCCTCCGGCACGTTGAGTCTGAGGCCGCGCGCCTTGCGGGCGCGGGCCAGTTCGGCGGCCGAGAACAGCAGCAGACGGTCGCGTTCCGTGGGGGTGAGCCTCATCCCGTATCCCTCCTTTAGAGCATCACTCTAAATGGTAAAAGCCATATACGGAATGCTTGACGCGCGCCCTTCACTCGGTTCACATTGAACGTCACTCTAAGAAAGAGGTGGCCCACCATGCCGATAGAACAGCGCGGAGTCGACACCGTCCCGGACGCGGAACGCACCAGCGGCCCGCGCGATCTCGTGTCGATCCTGCTCGGCTCCAACCTCTGCCTCGGCGTGATCATCTTCGGCTGGCTGCCGCCGTCGTTCGGGCTGGGCTGGTGGGCCTCGGTCTTCTCGATCGTCGCGGGCACGGTGGTCGGCACACTGTTCACGGCACCGCTTGCGCTGGTCTCCCTGCGCACCGCGACCAACCTGTCGACGTCGTCCGGCGCCCAGTTCGGGGTGCGGGGCCGGCTGGTCGGCTCGGTGGTCGGCCTGCTCCTCGCCCTCGGCTACACCGCGCTGACCGTGTGGATCGGCGGCGATGTGATGGTGGGTGTACTGGGGCGGCTGTTCGGGCTGCCGGCGGACGGGGCGTCGTACGCCGTCGTGTACGCGCTGCTCGCGGCGGCGACCGTGGCGGGCGCGGTGTACGGCTACCGGGTGCTGCTGGCCATGTCCCGGGTCCTGTCCGTCGGCATGACGGCGCTGCTGGTCCTCGGCGTGATCGCGTACGCCCCGCACTTCACGACCGGGGCGCTGCCGGAGGCGGGCGGCTATCTGCTGGGCGGGTTCTGGCCGACGTGGTGTCTGGCGACGGTGGCGGCGGGACTGTCCGGGCCGATCGCGTTCATCACCCTCCTCGGCGACTACACGCGGTACATCTCCCCGGCCCGTCACACCTCACGCCGGGTCCTGCACGCGACCTGGCTCGGGCTGATCGCCGGTCTCCTCGTCCCCCAACTCTTCGGCACGTTCACGGCGTTCGGGGCACGGGCGGCTCTCGACTACGCGGGCCCGCTGGTGTCGGCGTCGCCCGGCTGGTACCTGGTCCCGCTACTGCTCGCCGCCTCCGCGGGGTCGGTCGGCAACGCCGGGCTGATGCTCTACTCCATGGGCCTCGACCTGGACGCGATCCTGCCCCGCGCGTCCCGGGCCCGGGCCACGTGCGCGGTCGCGGTCGTCGCCATGGTCTGCGTCTTCGTCGGCCACTACGCCTGGAACGCCCAGTCCGCGATGACGTCCTTCGTCCTGCTCCTGACGGCGATCGGCACACCGTGGGCGGTCATCACGCTCATCGGTTTCGTGCGGTGCCGGGGGGTGTACGACGCCGATGCCCTCCAGGTCTTCAACCGCCGCTCGCGGGGCGGGATTTACTGGTACCGCGCGGGCTGGAACATCCAGGCGGCGATCTCCTGGGCGGTGGGCGCGGGGATCGGTCTGCTCGCGGTGTCGCTGCCGTCGTACGAGGGGCCGTTGCTGTCGCTGACCGGCGGGGTGGACTGCAGTTTCGTGCTGTCGGGCGTGGTGGGCGGGCTGCTGTACCTGCTGCTCACGCCGTGGGCAACCACAGGCCCGGGCATCTCGCCCCGGTCCGTAGCGCGGGGGCGCTACGGCCCCAAGGCATTGAGGATAGAGAGCGCGAGGGCAAGTGCGGCTCCCGCCGCGACGGCCGCCGCCCGAACCACTTCCGGCCAGGGCTTCTCCTCCTTCAGCGCGAGCAGCGCGGCGCAGGCTCCGACCAGCAGACTGGCCAGCAACACCACACAACCCCAGGCCAAGAGGAGCTGAGCGTTTGTGGGCATGACAAGTCGACCTCTCTGTACGGGTGAACAGACATCGGCGGACAGGCACGCCCTACCGTTGGGAAAAAGCGAAGGCGGCCCTCGCCTCAGCCGGCCTCAAGGCCCGGCAGGAATCGGCTCGCGCCGAAAGCGGGCTTCAGGTCGCTGAACCAGGTCGCGTTCTCGTCGTAGGCCGCGAAGAACGGGCGGTCGACGAGGGACGGGTCGCGGGCCTGGATCAGGTGGAGGACGAAGACCTTCTCGCCGGCGATCTCCGCGATGCCGTCGACGCAGACCTTGCCCGGCATCGCGGACATGACCGGGCCGCGGACCGTACGGGCGAGGCCGGAGACGCGGGCGTAGGCGTCGCGGAAGATCTGGTGGCCGCGGGCCAGGGGGACGCCGAAGTAGCCCTGGGGGCCGGTGTCGCGCTCCACGAACTGGTAGTACGGCACCGCGCCGAGCGTGGTCGTCTCGTCCCACAGCTCGGCCCAGGCCTCGGCACTGTCGTTGATGCCGGCCACCAGCGGGCCCTGGCAGCGGATCACGGCGCCCGTGCCCCGCACCCGGCGCATCGCGTCCCGTACGACCGGCGGGCGCAGCTCCTGCGGGTGGGTGAAGTGGGCCATCAGGGCCAGGTGACGGCCGCTCGCCACCACCTTCTCGAAGAGGCGCAGCAGGTCGTCGGCGTCGCGGTCGGTGGTGAAACGGTACGGCCAGAAGGCGAGGGACTTGGTGCCGATGCGGATCGAGCGGATCGTGTCGATCTCCAGGAGGGGATCGACGTAGCGGCGAAGGACCTCGGTGCTCATCACCAGCGGGTCGCCGCCCGTGATCAGCGCGCTCGTGACCTCGGGGTGGGCCTTGAGGTACGCGCTGGTGGTGCCGATGTCGTCGGTGGCGATGCGGAGTTCGGACTCGCCGACGAACTGGGGCCAGCGGAAGCAGTACGTGCAGTAGGCATGGCAGGTCTGGCCCTGGCGCGGGAAGATCAGCACCGTCTCGGGGTACTTGTGCTGGAGCCCTTCCAGTCGTTCCCCCTCGTGCACGGGCACGTTGGCGTCGAGCTGGCCCGAGGGGTGCGGGTTCAGCTTCATCCGGATCTCGTGGGCCGCGCGCAGGACTTCGGCCTTCGGCGCCTCCTGGGAGAGGAGGTCCGCCATCTGCTTGAGATCGGGCTCCGGCAACATCCCGGCCTGCGGGAACGTCAGCCGGAAGATCGGGTCGTCGGGCACCGCCGACCAGTCGATCAACTCGTCGACGACATACGTGTTCGTGCGGAACGGCAGCACCGTTGAGACGGCTCGGATGGCCAGCCGTTCGGTGGCCGGGAGGGACACGCGCTGTAGCAGTCCGTCCAGGTCACGGGGTGTGAAGGCGCGAAAACGGGGGCTCGTGTGTGGAGCGAGGTGGAGCGCTGAACTCATCTGTGCCAGTGCCTCTATTCCGTGACCAGGACCGCCGGCCGCAATTCGACGAATGCGGTCGCCGACGCATCGTACTTCTCCGCGAAGTGCTGCCTCAGCAGCTCGTGCAGCTCGCTCTCGTCGTCGACGACGAACAGCTCGTGGGCGCCTGACACGTTCAAGGCCTCGCTGTACGCGGAGAGTTGATCGAGGCGGTGGCGTGCCATGTACGAGACCAGGTCGTGCCCGGCGACGTACAGGCTGTCGTCGACGTGGACGAAGCGGCAGGTGAACTCGCGTCGGCCGTCGGTCGCGTCGACGAGGGTCACCGGCAGATGGGTGAACCGGTCCATCGGCTTGCTCTGTTGCCACAGCTCGTCGAAACGCTGCTCCACGAAGGCGCCGAGCGGCGAGCGGACGGCGACCTCCAGCTGGACGCCCTCGCCGGAGAGCCGGCCGACCGTCAGGAAGGAGACGAGGGAGCGCTCGTCCCAGCGGTAGAGAGTCACACCGGGCGAGGTCGAGCAGAGCCGTACTTCGAGGAACTGGCCAGAGGTGTCGTCGAGTCGGCGCACGAACTGGCTGAGCGTACGCAGGTTGCGCAAGATGTCGCGACGTATGTCGGCGCTCTGCTCGCCCAGTTCACGGCCGCGCAGGATCACGGCGAGGGAGTCGGGGTCGAGGAGCAGGATCTGCACCCGGGCACCGTGCGCGGTGGCCGACCGGATGCCGCGGAAGAGGCGGTCGGAGTACTGCGGCCCGAACAGGTTGGAGAAGGTGTCCAGCACCTTCACGTTCGACGTCGAGCCGTAGACCTGGGCGCTGAACCACTCGTAGTCGAGCCGGGTGTGTTCGCGGACCCGGCCCTCCTGGGCGCGGGAGATCAGCGGGCCGATCACGAAGACGGTGATGACGACGCCGACGATGTCGGTGCCGAGGTTGAGGGCGAGATTCTCGCCGTAGTTGCCCATGCGCTTGGCGAACCAGAGCAGCAACCCGGCGCAGGCGGCGAGCAGGAGGAGCACCGTGAGGCTCTGCGGGCGGCGTGGGGTGCGTAACGCGCGGAGCAGCCAGCTCGGCCTCGCCAGCGGCGACCGTCCGTTCACCCGTGCTCCCTCCCCCGTGGATTCAGGAGATACCCGTACGGGGGAGGAGCTACGCGTCGAACCGACTTCCGGCGCTCGACCGGGAGTCGGGCTCAGCCCAGCCGGTGCATCCACCCGTGCTTGTCGACGCTGTCGCCGCGCTGGATGTCGAGGAGTGCCGCGCGGAGCTTCAGCGTGACCTCGCCGGGCTCGCCGCCCGACTGCGTCCACTCCGCGCCGGTGCGCTTGACCGTGCCGACCGGGGTGATGACCGCGGCCGTACCGCAGGCGAAGACCTCCGTCAGCGTGCCGTTCTCGGAGTCGCGCTGCCACTGCTCGATGGAGACCCGGCCCTCCTGCGGCTCGTAGCCGAGGTCGCGGGCGAGGGTGAGGAGGGAGTCGCGGGTGACGCCCTCCAGGATGGAGCCGGTGAGGGTGGGGGTGACGATCACCGGCTTTTCGTTGGACTCGGCGCCGTACACGAAGTACAGGTTCATGCCGCCGAGTTCCTCGACCCACTTGCGCTCGACCGCGTCGAGGTAGCAGACCTGGGCGCAGCCCTGCTCGGCGGCCTCGGCCTGGGCGAGGAGGGAGGCGGCGTAGTTGCCGCCGGTCTTGGCGTCGCCCATGCCGCCGGGGACGGCGCGGACGTGGTCCTCGGAGACCCAGATGGAGACGGGCTTCACGCCACCGGGGAAGTAGGCGCCGGCCGGGGAGGCGATGACGAGGAAGAGGTACTCGTTGGCGGGCTTCACGCCCAGGCCGACCTCGGTCGCGATCATGAACGGGCGCAGGTAGAGGGACTCCTCGCCGCCGTGCGCCGGGACCCAGTCGCGGTCCTGCTGGACCAGCACGTCACAGGCCTCGATGAACGTCTCGACCGGCAGCTCGGGCATGCCGAGGCGGCGGGCGGAGGTCTGGAAGCGGCGGGCGTTCTTCTCGGGGCGGAAGGTGGCGACGGAGCCGTCGGCCTGCCGGTAGGCCTTGAGGCCCTCGAAGATCTCCTGCGCGTAGTGCAGGGTCATGTTCGCGGGGTCGAGGGAGAGCGGGCCGTACGGCACGAGCTGGCCGTCGTGCCAGCCGCGGCCCTCGGTCCACTTGATCGTCACCATGTGGTCGGTGAAGTGGCGGCCGAACCCGGGGTTCGTCAGAATGGCGTCGCGCTCGGCGGCGGAAAGTGGCGAGGCCGAGGGCTTGAGCTCGATCGTGGGCGTCGTCATGAGTGGTTGTCCTTCACCGGTTGTGTGTGACGGGCCGCGCTCACGCCCTCGACTGCCAGTGGCCAGTGTTAGGACGTCCGAGCATTGCCTCATTCCGCGGCTCCGCGTTCGATTATCGCGCGAGGTGGACCGTGGACGAAAACGGCGTGAATGCGACCCAGGGATGATGGTGGCACCCGGCGGGGACGTAAGAAAAGCCGCCGGGTGCGGTTGCGACCCGGCGGCTTCGAAATACTGCGTGAGTTTTTCGAGTGGCGGCGGGGTCAGCCGGCTACTCGTACGGCGAGCGCGTCGCCGATCTCGGTGGTGCTGCGCGCGGGCTTGCCGGTGCGGTCCGCGAGGTCGGCGGAGACGGCGTCCTCGATGCGGACGGCCTCGGACTCGTAGCCGAGGTGGCGCAGCAGGAGGGCGACGGACAGGACCGTGGCGGTGGGGTCGGCCTTGCCCTGGCCCGCGATGTCGGGCGCGGAGCCGTGCACGGGCTCGAACATCGAGGGGAACTCGCCGGACGGGTTGATGTTCCCGCTCGCGGCGACGCCGATGCCGCCGGAGACCGCCGCGGCGAGGTCGGTGATGATGTCGCCGAAGAGGTTGTCGGTGACGATCACGTCGAAGCGGGCCGGGTCGGTGACGAGGTAGATCGTCGCCGCGTCCACGTGGATGTAGTCGGTGGTGACCTCGGGGAACTCGGCCGCGACCTTGTTGAAGACGTTCGTCCACAGGTGGCCCGCGAAGGTCAGCACGTTGTTCTTGTGGACCAGCGTGAGCTTCTTGCGCGGACGGGCCTGGGCGCGGGCGAAGGCGTCCCGGACGACGCGCTCGACACCGAAGGCCGTGTTGACGGAGACCTCTGTGGCGACCTCGTGCTCGGTGCCCTTGCGGATGGTGCCGCCGTTGCCGGTGTACGGGCCCTCGGTGCCCTCGCGGACCACCACGAAGTCGATCTCCGGCTCACCGGCGAGGGGGGTCGCCACTCCCGGGAGCAGCTTCGACGGCCGCAGGTTGACGTGGTGGTCGAAGGCGAAGCGGAGCTTCAGCAGGAAGCCGCGCTCCAGCACCCCGGACGGGACACTCGGGTCACCGATAGCGCCCAGCAGGATCGCGTCGTGCGGCTTCAGCGCGGCCAGGTCGGCGTCGGTGAGGGTCTCACCAGTCGCGTGGTAGCGGCGGGCGCCGAAGTCGAACTCCTTGGTCTCCAGCTTCACATCCTGCGGAAGGACGGCGGAGAGGACTTTCAGACCTTCGGCCACGACTTCCTGACCGATGCCGTCACCGGGGATCACTGCGAGATCGATGCTGCGAGACATGCCCGACACCGTACTCCGCGTCCCATGGGATGACACCGGGTGTCCATGATGCGGACGCACCTCGGCCACCGGCGTCGGCCGTTCGACGTACGTTCACCCTTACGCATGGCGCCCGTTGGACTTGTGGGGGAGCTTCATCGACATGACTGCGCTTTTCGGGGGGACACCCCCCGAACCCCCCGTACCCGACGTCGGCATCCCGGAACACCTCGCGGTCCGGATGAGCATGGCCGAGCAGTACGAGTACCTGCGCACGAAGCTGTCCCGGCGCCGCACGCTGGTGACGGCGGGCATGGTGGCGGGCGGCCTGCTGACCGGATGCGCGGGCAAGAGCGGCACCACCGACAGCAGGGCGTCGACGCCCTCCCCCGCCACGTCGAAGGTGCCCGGCGCCGTCGTCACCCCCTTCGGCCGCCATCTCGCCTTCGGCGCCGACCCGAAGACGGCGATGCGGATCTCCTGGCAGGTCCCGTTCGCGGTCAGGAAGCCGTACGTACGGGTGGGGTTGAAGCCGGACGACCTGAGCCGCCGGATCACCGCCGAGGTACGCGACCTGCACACCCCCGGGCTGACCGGCGTCCGCCCCGCGGTCGAGCAGTACTACGTCCACGCGGCCCTGGACAACCTCCACCCCGGCACGACGTACTACTACGGCGTAGGCCACGAGGGCTACGACCCGGCCGAGCCGCAACACCGCTCGACCATCGGGGAGTTCCGCACCGCACCGGCGAACCCCGAGAAGTTCGTGTTCACGGCCTTCGGCGACCAGGGCGTGAGCAACGCCGCCGCCGCCAACGACCACGTCGTCCTGCGCGAGAACCCCGCCTTCCACCTCCACGCCGGCGACATCTGCTACGCCGACACCAACGGCCAGGGCAGGACGACGGACGGCTACGACCCGACGTACTGGAACCTGTTCCTCAAGCAGAACGAGCCGGTCTCACGCTCGGTCCCGTGGATGGTGACGACCGGCAACCATGACATGGAGGCCTGGTACTCCCCCGACGGCTACGGCGGCCAACTCGCCCGCTGGTCCCTCCCGGAGAACGGCTTCGACCCGACGCACGCGCCGGGCGTGTACTCCTTCCTCTACGGCAACGTCGGCATCGTGGCGCTCGACGCGAACGACGTGTCGTACGAGATCACCGCCAACCTCGGCTACACCGGCGGGAAGCAGACGAAGTGGCTGGACCGCAGGCTGGGCGAAGTGCGGGCGGCGAAGGGGGTCGACTTCCTCGTGGTCTTCTTCCACCACTGCGCCTACTCGACCTCCGCCCACGCCTCGGACGGCGGGGTGCGGAGCGCGTGGCTGCCGCTGTTCGCGAAGCACCAGGTGGACCTGGTGATCAACGGGCACAACCACGTCTACGAGCGGACCGACGCGATCAGGAACAACGCGGTCGGCCGGGCGGTACCGATCGGCGCGTCCACCGATCCGACGCGGGACGGGATCGTCTACGTCACGGCGGGCGGCGGCGGGCGTGATCTGTACGGCTTCCCGGCGGGCGTCATGGAGAGCTACGAGGGGCACGTCACGCGGCACGGGACGGTCGACACCGTGCGGTGGGAGAAGGGCCAGCACACCAAGGCGGAGACGGTGGAGTGGTCGCGGGTGCGCTACCGGGGTTTCTCGCTGCTCTCGGTGGAGGTGGAGAGCGGCAGCACGCCCCGGCTGAAGGTGTCGGCGCTGGACCAGAACGGCAAGCGCGTCGACCACTTCGAGGTGCGGCGCGGTCGGTGAGACCGCGCCGCACCCCGTGCGGGCGCGGCTCCCGGCTAATGGGTGGTGTTGCTGCTGGTGGGGGGTGTTGCTGCGGCTCAGTGGCCGGTCTCGCCGCCGTTGTCCCGGCGGTCGAGGGCGCGCTGGAGGGCGGCGGCGGCGTTCTTGCGCTCGGACTCGCTCGTGCGGGACACGTGGCGGACTCGGCGGCGGGCGGTCGTCTCGGCCATGGAGAATCGACTCCTTCGATAATTCCTGGAGTGCGGAAGGGGGTTACGAGACGCCGGAGGGGGCGGGGAGTCACGGACCGCAGGGGTTGCCTGCATGATGTCCGGCTCACGACCGCCATTCGCTTGGTCTAGCGAGACGTTCGGCTCCTACAAAGCTAGGACAGGACCGCGCATCTGTCTCCACAATTACTCGGACTTCCTACTATCTGAGACGGTGAAACGAGTCACACGCCGCTGACCTGCGGTTTCACAAAACGCGGTGAGGCGTCAGAGCACGTCCCCGTCACGCCAGTCGAAGAGGAGATCGCTGCCGAGGTCGAGCGGCCCGGCGAGCGCGGGCCGGACGTACGTACTGTCCTCTTCCTCAGGCAGATGAACGATCCCGTCCGGGCCGAGAGCGGAGATCTTGCCGCCCCAGAGCCGCCAGCCGCGCGCGGTGTAGAGCCGGGCCCCGTCGTCGCTGGCGCCGAGCAGCCCGACGTCGTAGGCGTGATCGACGATCCGTTCCAACTCGGCCATGACCAGCCCCCCGTACCCCTTGCGCCGGGCATCGGGCCGCACCCCGACCCCCTCCACGTACCCGACCCGCAGCCACCGCCCCCGGTACCGCACCCGGCGCATGACGACCGACCCGTGCGCGACGAGCCCGGTGTCGTCGGCGAGCAACGCGTGGACGCCGCCGAGGCCGTGCTCCCAGTCCTGGTCGGTGAGATCGCCGCCGAAGGCCGCGTCCAGCAGTTCGCGGGCGGCGCGGAGGTCGGCCGGGGTGAGGTCGGCCGTGTGGACGGTGCGCATACGGATGGTCACGGGGTCAGTATCGGAGACGAGGCCTCACCGGCCCGGCCCATTCGGAGAAACGCCGAGGGGCCGGGCGATCGCCCGGCCCCTCAAGTCAACCGAAAGAACGTCAGCCCATGTGCGGGTACGTGTAGTCCGTCGGCGCGACCAGGGTTTCCTTGATGGCGCGGGTCAGTGTCCAGCGCATCAGGTTCTGCGGGGCGCCGGCCTTGTCGTTGGTGCCGGAGGAGCGGCCGCCGCCGAAGGGCTGTTGGCCGACTACCGCGCCGGTGGACTTGTCGTTGACGTAGAAGTTGCCGGCCGCGTAGCGGAGCTTCTCCATCGTGTAGGCCGCCGCCGCACGGTCGTTGGCGATGACCGAGCCCGTCAGCGCGTAGTCCGACACCGACTCCATCTGGGTCAGCATCTCGTCGTAGTTCTCGTCCTCGTAGACATGCACGGCGAGGAACGGGCCGAAGTACTCCGTCGTGAAGACCTCGTTCGTCGGGTCGCTGCACTCCACGACCGTCGGGCGGACGAAGTAGCCGACCGAGTCGTCGTACGAACCGCCCGCGACGATCGTGCAGTCGGGGTCCGCCTTCGCGCGGTCGATCGCCGCCTTGTTCTTGGCGAACGCGCGCTCGTCGATGACCGCGCCGATGAAGTTCGACAGGTCGGTGACGTCACCCATCGTCAAGTAGTCGACCTCGGCGGCGAATTCCTCCTTGAACCCGGAGTTCCAGATCGACGCCGGGATGTACGCCCGGGAGCTCGCGGAGCACTTCTGGCCCTGGTACTCGAAGGAGCCCCGGGTCAGCGCCGTCTTCAGCACGGCGCGGTCCGCGCTCGGGTGGGCGACGACGAAGTCCTTGCCGCCGGTCTCGCCGACCAGACGCGGATACGAGCGGTACTTCTCGATGTTGTTGCCGACCGTCTTCCACAGGTACTGGAAGGTCTTGGTGGAACCGGTGAAGTGGATGGCCGCCAGGTCGCGGTGCTCCAGGGCGACCTTCGACACCTCGATGCCGTCGCCGGTGACGAGGTTGATGACGCCCTTGGGGAGACCCGCCTCCTCCAGCAGCTGCATGAGGAGGACCGCGGAATGGGTCTGCGTCGGGCTCGGCTTCCACACAACCACGTTGCCCATGAGAGCCGGGGCCGTCGGCAGGTTGCCCGCGATCGCGGTGAAGTTGAAGGGCGTGATCGCGTAGACGAAGCCTTCGAGCGGACGGTGGTCGAGGCGGTTCCAGACGCCCGGGGAGTTCGCCGGGGGCTGCTCGGCGAGCAGGTCGCGGGCGTACTTGACGTTGAAGCGCCAGAAGTCGACGAGCTCGCAGGGACAGTCGATCTCGGCCTGCTGGGCGGTCTTGGACTGACCGAGCATGGTGGAGGCCGCGAGGGTCTCGCGCCACGGGCCGGAGAGCAGCTCGGCCGCGCGCAGGATGATCGCCGCGCGGTCGTCGAACGACATCGCGCGCCAGGCGGGCGCGGCGGCGAGGGCGGCGTCGATCGCGTCCTGGGCGTCGTCCTGGGTCGCGTTGGCGTACGTGCCGATGCGCGCCTTGTGGTTGTGCGGCTGTACGACGTCCACGCGCGCGCCGCCGCCCAGCCGCTTCTCGCCGCCGATGGTCATCGGCAGGTCGATCGGGTTCTCGGCCAGCTCCTTGAGCTTGACCTCAAGACGGGCGCGCTCGGGAGAGCCGGGCGCGTAGCCGTGCACCGGCTCGTTGACGGGGGTGGGGACCTGGGTCACAGCGTCCATGAGATCCGTAACTCCTTGTACGTGAGCGGGTGTTGGGGTCAATCCCTGGTCAGCCTCGGTCAGCCCTTGGTAAGGGTCGACCGTGCGAAGAAGAGGAGGTTGGCCGGCTTCTCCGCCAGGCGGCGCATGAAGTATCCGTACCAGTCGGTGCCGTAGGCGGTGTAGACGCGCATGCGGTGTCCCTCGGCGGCGAGCCGCAGGTGCTCGTCGCTGCGGATGCCGTAGAGCATCTGGAACTCGTACTCGTCGGGTTTGCGGCCCGCGCGGCGGGCGAGTTCCTGGCCGATGGAGATGAGGCGCGGGTCGTGGGAGCCGATCATCGGGTATCCCTCGCCCTCCATCAGGATGCGCAGGATCCGGACGTACGCCTTGTCGATCTCGTGTTTCTGCTGGTACGCGACCTCGGCGGGCTCCTTGTACGCGCCCTTCACGAGCCGGACCCGGCTGCCGGCCTCGGCGAGGCGGCGGGCGTCGGACTCGGTGCGGAAGAGGTAGGCCTGGATGACGCAGCCGGTCTGCGGGAAGTCCTTCCGCAGTTCCTCGTGGATCGCGAACATCGAGTCGAGGGTGGTGTGGTCCTCGGCGTCGAGCGTGACGGTCGTCCCGATGGCGGCGGCGGCCTCGACGACGGGCCGGACGTTGGCGAGGGCGAGTTCGTGACCGCCGTCCAGCGCCTGCCCGAACATGGACAGCTTGATGGACATCTCGGCCCGGGTGCCCAGCTCCAGCTCCTTGAGCCGGTCGACGAGGGTCAGATAGGCGTCGCGGGCGGCGGCGGCCTGCTCGGGGGTGGTGATGTCCTCGCCGACGACGTCCATCGTCAGCTCAAGACCCTTGGCGGTGAGGTCCTGGACGATCGGCACGATCTCGTCCACGGTCTCGCCGGGGATGAAGCGGTCGACGACCTGCTTGGTCACCGGCGCCGCCGAGATCAGCCGACGCATCTGATCGCTGCGCGAGGCGGCGAGAATCACGGGACCCAGCACGGGGCACCTCCACAGAACCAGCAGACAGGACCACCGTGAAACCTAGGGATCTCTCCGATCGTCGGCCATCGACAGCTGTCACGCATCCGTGCCGCAGATCTCAGACAGATGTATGAAGGCCCGGCGGGAATGCGGGAGAATGCCCGGGTGACATCCGATTCCAGCGGCGACTACCAGGAGCTCGTGGACGAGATCTCGGAGCTCCTCGGCGCCCCCGCGACCCTGGAGAACCGCGACTTCGAGCTGATCGCCTTCGGGGCCTACGACGGTGAGGGCGACCTGGACCCGTCCGCGCTGGACCCGGTCCGCACCCGTTCGATCCTGACCCGGCGCTCCACGGCGGCGATCCGCACCTGGTTCGAGGGCTTCGGCATCACCCGCGCCACCGGCCCGGTCCGCATCCCGCCGACCCCCGAGGCGGGCGTCTACCGCGGCCGTATCTGCCTCCCCGTACGCCATCGGGGTGTCGTCCTCGGCTACGTCTGGCTCCTGGACGACGATCCGGGTCCCTCCGCTGAGCAGCTGGACGCGGCGATGGAGGTGACGGCCCGGATCGGCGCGCTCCTCGCGGACGAGGCACAGGCGGGAGCCGACCTCACGCGTGAGTTGCGCGCGGTCCTCACCGCCGAACGCGGCTGGCAACGGGACATGGCGGTGGCCGCCCTCCGCACCGCCCTCGGCCCGCGCGGCGACGGCCCGCACGCGGTGGTCTGCGTCGCGCCGTGGCCGTCCGCCGACCCGGACGACGCCCCGTCGGCCCGTACGGTGCCGCACGCGACGGCGCTGTGCACGGTGCCGTGGGGTGCGGCGGAGCAGCAGTGCCTGGCGGTGCTGGTACGGCTGCGGACGACGGATGTACCGACTCCGGCGGCGAGCACTGCCGCACGACTGCTGGCGGATGTGCGGGCTCCGGCGGGGAGCCCCACCGCACGGGTACCGGCGGACGGACGCGCTCCCGCCACGAGCAGAGCTGAACGGCCGCCGAGGCAGAGCGTCCCGGCCGCCGGTATCGGCACCCCCCGCATCGGCCTCACCGATCTGGGCACCGCCTGGCAGGAAGCCACGGCGGCGTGCCGCGCGGCCCTCGCGGAACCCCGTTTCGCCCCGGTCGCCGACTGGTCCCGCATCGGCCCGTACCGCCTCCTGACCTCCCTCTCCCCCGAGTCCCCCCACGACCCCGCGGTGGCCCCGCTCCTCTCCCCCACCCACCACGAACTCGCCCGCACGGCCGAGGTGTACCTCGACTGCGCGGGCCAAGCGGGGCGCGCGGCGGCCGAGTTGGGGATCCACCGGCAGACGCTGTACTACCGGCTGTCGCGGGTGGAGCAGTTGACGGGGCTGGACCTGGACGACGGGGAGGACCGGCTCCTGCTGCACATGGCGTTGAAGAGCGCGCGGCTGTAGAGACGGCCGGCCGGTGATCTACTGCCCGGCATGCCCCTGCTGATGCTCGATCTGGACAACACCCTGGTCGACCGTGACGCCGCGTTCCGGGACGCGGTCACCGACTTCCTGGCCGCGCACGGTCTGCCGCCGGACGACCTCGCCTGGCTGATGTCGGTCGACGCCAGTGGCTACACGCCGAGGCGGGCCATCGCCGAGGCCATGACCGAGCGCTACGGCGGGAACGTCACCGGCGACGCGGTCCGGACCCTTCTCGACCGGGGCGCCGCCGACCGCGTCACCCTGCCCGAGCCCACGCGCGCCGCCCTCGCCGAGGCCGTCGCCGCGGGCTGGACGTGCGTGATCGTCACCAACGGCCGTGTCGTGCAGCAGGAGTTGAAGATCCGGCACACCGGGCTCGACGCGATCGTCCACGGATGGGTGATCTCCGAGGCGGCCGGCCACAAGAAGCCCGCACCGGAGATCTTCCACACGGCGGCGGCCACGGTCGGAGCGTCCCTCCGCTCGTCCTGGGTCATCGGCGACTCGGCACACGCCGACATCCGGGGCGCGACGGGCATCGACGCACGCAGCGTGTGGGTGTCGAACGGCCGCCCCTGGACCGAGCCGACGTTCCGCCCCACGCACATCGCCGTCGACGCCGCGTCCGCGCTCCATCACGTCGTCGGAGCCCGGCGAACATCCGGCTGAACAGCGGCAGTTGGACGCGGCGATGCTAACGTCGCCCGACTGTTTCCCTCACACGATCAGAGTGGGGCCGTGATGAAACTCCTCCTCACCGACTCCGGTGTCAGGAACGCGAGCATCCTGGCAGCGCTGGTCGACCTCCTGGGCAAACCGATCGCCGAGGCGAGCGCGCTCTGCATCCCGACGGGATACGGCGGCCCGTACGGCGACCCGGGCGGGCCATGGCGTTTCATCAGCGGTCAATCCGCCAGCCCCATGACCGAGTTGGGCTGGAAGTCGGTGGGCGTACTGGAACTCACCGCACTGCCCGGCATCGACAAGGAACGCTGGGTCTCCTGGGTCCGGGGGGCGGACGCCCTGCTGGTGAACGGCGGTGACGCGCTGTACCTGTGCCACTGGATGCGCGAGTCCGGCCTGGCCGACCTCTTCCCGTCCCTGCGCGACACGGTCTACGTCGGGCTCAGCGCCGGAAGCATGGTGCTGACGCCGCGCATCGGTGAGACCTTCGCCGACTGGAAGCCGCCCTCCGGTGACGACAGCGCGCTGGGAGTCGTCGATTTCTCCCTCTTCCCGCACCTCGACAGCCCGGCCTGTCCGGAGAACACCATGGCCGAGGCAGAACGATGGGCCGCCGCGACAACGGGTCCGGCGTACGCCATCGACGCTCAGACCGCGATCAAGGTGACCGACGGTGGTGGTGTCGAGGTCGTGTCCGAGGGGCACTGGAGGCTGTTCGACGGAGCGACCGGTCCAGTGGCCCGGAATTGGAGCTGACCGCCACCCCGGCAGAACCCTAGTGTCGACGTCATGACGACCGGCCCGTCCCCCGACTGCCCCACCCCGAAAACCTCCGGCTCCCCCAACTCGCCCGCCCCTGAGGCAACTTCGGGAACGCACCCCCCGCTCCTCACCCGCCCCCTCCTCCTCCGCTTCGTCAGCATGGTCGGGGCCAGTCTCAGTTTCTTCCTGCTGTTGTCGGTCGTACCGGCGTACGCGGCCGAGCGGGGTGGCGGGGGCGCGGCGGGGCTCGCGACGGGTTCGCTGATGCTCGCGACGGTGCTCGGGGAACTGGTCACGCCCCGGCTGGTCGCGCGCTTCGGGTATCGGCTGACCCTGATCGCCGGGCTGTTCCTGCTCGGGGCACCGGCGTTGGTGCTGACCGTCTCGGGGCAGGCCGCGTGGATCGTCGGGGTGTGCTTCGTACGGGGGCTCGGTTTCGCGCTGACGATCGTCGCGGGCGGTGCCCTCACCGCGTCGCTGATCCCGGACGAACGCCGGGGCGAGGGGCTCGCGTTGGTGGGTGTGGTGTCCGGGGTGCCGTCACTGGTCGCGCTGCCGCTGGGACTGTGGCTGGCCGACCGCGTGGGCTACGGCCCGGTCGCCGTCACCGGTGGCCTCGCCGCGCTGGCCGCGATCGTCTTCGTCCTCGGACTGCCGGACCGGGCCGACCGGGCGGACCGCAGCGAGCAGCCGTTGGGTGTCGTACGGGGACTGCGAACAGGCGCACTTCTACGGCCGGTTCTGGTCTTCGCGGCCACCGCGACGGCCGCGGGCATCGTGGTCACCTTCCTGCCACTGGCCCTCCCGTCGGCGTCCGCCGGAGTCGTCGCGGTGGCCCTGTTCATGCAGACCGCGGCCTCGACCCTGACGCGCTGGCTCGCGGGCCGCCACGGCGACCGGCACGGCAGCGCGCGGCTCGTCCTCCCCGGCCTGCTCCTGTCGGCGGCGGGCGTCCTGGTCATCGCCCCGACTGCCAACCCGGTAGCGGTCATCGCGGGCACCGCCGTGTTCGGCGCGGGCTTCGGCATCACCCAGAATGCCACGCTGGCCGTGATGTACACCCGCGTCTCCGCCGCCTCGTACGGCACGGTCAGCGCCCTGTGGAACCTGGCCTACGACGGCGGAATGGGCGTAGGCGCGGCGGGCTTCGGCGTCGCGGCGGGCCTGACGGGTTACCCGTGGGCCTTCGCGCTGACCGCGTTGCTGATGCTGGGGGCGGTGGCGCCGGCGTTGCGGGACCGGCGGCGCGAGGACGGGGTCACAGCGCGTCGGCCGGCCCCGTGAGCGGCATGCCGTAGGGCGGATTCAAGGCCTGCGCAGCAGAACGGCGCACCCCGCGAAGGTCACCGCCGTACAGGCGAAACAGCCCCACAGGCCCGTGCCCGGGGACGCGGACTCCAGGGCGGTGACCGCGGCCACGCCCAGAGCGCCGCCCGCCTGTTGGCAGGTGGTGAGGAGGCCCGAGGCGGCGCCCTGGTCGACGGCGGGGGCCGCGGCCGAGGCGAGCAGGGCCGCCGCCGGGTAGGCGATCGCGATACCGGCGCCCACCAGGAGCGCGGCGGGCAGCAGGTGGGTGGCGTAGGTGCCGGACGGCACGGTGACGTAGGCGAGTTGGCCGAGGACGAGCACCGCGAGTCCGGCCAGCAGGAGGCGGGAGGGCGGACGACGGTCCGCCAGGCGGGCCGCGCCGGTCGAGAGCAGGGCGACGGCCAGACCCTGGGGCAGGAACGCGAGCCCGCTGTCGAGCGGGGACCAGCCCCGTTCGTCCTGGAGGTCGGTCGCCACCAGGAACATCGCCCCGGTGATGGCGGCGAACCCGCCGCCGAGGCAGAGTGACGCGGCCACCATGCGACGGTCGGTGGCCAGCCGCGGGGGCAGCAGCGGCCGGGCCGAGCGGGACTGGACCAGCCCGAACAACGCGAGCGCGGCAAGGCCGACGGCGGCGATCGCCCCGACGGCGGTGGGTGAACCGGTACCGGCCCGGCCCACCGCGTACACGGTGGTGACCAGACCGGCCACCAGCAGCGCGGGCTGCGCCCAGCCGATGCGCCCGGCGGGAACGGCCGTCCCGTCGGGCGGCAGGCGTCGGGCCAGTGCCAGCACGAGCAGGCTGAGCGGTACGTACACCAGGAAGCCGCCACGCCAGCCGGTGCCGTCGGTCAGCAGGCCGCCGAGGACCACGCCGAGCGAGAACCCGGCAGCGCCCATCGCGCTGAACACGCCGAGCGCGCGGTTGCGGGCGGTGCCCTCGGGGAAGCCCGTGACGATGAGCGCCACGGCCGCCGGTGCGGTCACCGCCGCACCGAGGCCCTGCAGTGCGCGCGCGGCGACCAGCAGCAGCGGTCCCTGGGCCAGGGCGGCGGCCAGGGAACCCGCGCCGAAGAGGGTCACGCCGGTGCGGAACATCCGCCGTCTGCCCCAGCGGTCCGCGAACCGGCCGCCCGCCGGGAGGAAACCGGCGTAGGCGGCGAGGAAGGCGCTGGAGACCAGTTGCAGCCGGTCGGGCGACAGCGCCAGATCCCGGCGTATGTCGGCGAGTTGGATGTTGATCCCGGACAGGCTCATGCCCTCGAAGAGCACGGCCGTGCACAGCACGAGCAGCCGGAGCCAGGTGGCCCGGTCGAAGGTGGCGGGGGGTGCCGGAGCGGTGGTGGGCGAGGCGGCCGGGGTGGTCATGGCGCGACCACCGGGTGGACCGTCCAGCCTTCGGGGGTCCGGCGGCCGTAGCGGGTGGCGAGGAGGGCGGCACTCGCGGGGAACAGTGGGGTCGGCGGCTCCTCGGGGCGGACCCAGCGCCACTCCGCGAAGACATCCGGTTCGGTCAGGACGGTCTCGGCCGGTGCCAGAAGCGTCGCGCTGACGAACGCGGTGACCGCTGTGACCGGGGCCCCGGTGCGCAGGGCGATGCCGAAGACACGGACATCGCCGAGGAGCCGGGGCGCGATGCCGGTCTCCTCGACGACCTCTCGCACGGCGGCCTGCTCGAAGCTCTCCCCCGGTTCCACATGCCCGCCGGGCAGGCACCAGGTCGGTGGCTCGCCCGCCTTGACGCGGTGCCCGATCAGGATCCGCCCGTCCGGACCGGTCAGCAGCGCGCCGACGCCGACCACGGGAGTCATCGGAGCACCTCTCCCTCGTACGACCCCGGGCGCGGCGCGAGCGCCGGGTCCCCGAGGGCCGAGGAGGCCGCGTAGTGGCCGCTGATGAACGCGGCGACGATACCCCGGAAGAGCCCGCAGGCGTCACCGGCCACCCAGGCCGGGGCGTCCGGCAGCCGCAGGTCGCCGTCGACTGCCGGATACCAGCCCACGCCCTCCAGGGTCGGGCCGATGAGCCGGGTGTCGGCGTCCTCGACCTCGGGGAACGCCTCCGCCAGCCGGGTCAGCCCGAGGGTCATCGCGACCCGGAGTTCCGGCCCGTACACCCGGTCGAAGAGGGCCACGGTGTCCGGGTGCCCGGCGAGCAGGTCGGTCAGCGCGACGGTGAAGTGGTTCTCCTCGTCGGCCAGCGCGGCGAGGGCGGGGCCCAGGGTCCGTTCGGCGACGGACTCGTCGAGGATGCGGGTGTTGAAGCCGACGTTGGACCGGCCGGTGGGCGGACAGTCGGAGCGGCCGGAGACCGTCCACAGGCCCTGGGTCTCGGTGAGTGAGGCCTCGCCCTGGCGGCAGGCGCAGAAGGTGCGCCACTCCAGGCCACCGTCGGCCTCCCGGAACCGCAGTTTGGGGTCGAGCTGCGTCATGTCCCGGAAGAACGCGCGGTCGGCGCACTGCTCGATCCGGAAGCCGACCTCCAGCCGTTTGAACGATCGCCGGCCGGTGATCTCGCGCAGCCCCAGCGGCCCGAACCGTCCGCCGGCCAGCAGCAGCCGGCGCGCCGTCAGCCGCGTCTCCTGCCCCTTGGCGTCACGCAGCTCCAGCCGGAACAGGTCGGCGTCGGAGTCGTACGCGGCGCCGGTCACCTCCGTCCCGTCGAGCAGCGTGGCGTCGAGTCCGGCCACCAGGTCGGCGGTGAGGCGGAGCCGGGCGTCCAGGGAGAGGTAGTCGGAGGGGTAGTCCTTCAGGACCCACTCGCCGGCGCCCACGGTGTAGGCGGTCGGGTCCTCGGGGAAGGGCGGGGTGTCCAGGCCGTACGAGCCGAGCAGTGCGCAGGTCCAGTCGTACGCGGCGCGCAGGTCCGCGGTGCGCGGCAGCTCCCACAGTTCGCTCGCGGACGGGAAGAAGGAGAACTTGCCGTCGGAGAACAGTCCCGCGCCGCCGTGGCCGCGGGTCAGGTCCTCGGCGGCGTACCGGTCGCGCTCGGCGACGGGTCTGCCACCGTCGATCAGTACGGTGGAGACGCCGGTCCCGGACAGCCGGTGCGCGGCGGCCAGTCCGGCGGGGCCGGCGCCGATGACGGCGAGGCCGTACGTGCCGTGGTCGTGCCGCGTGGTCATCGGGCCGCCTTCGGGGTGCGCGCCGGACGGGCCGAGGCCAGGGCGGTGAGCGCCTTGCGGTCGAGCTTGCCGGAGCCGGTCAGCGGCAGGGCGTCGACGACCTGGTAACGGTCGGGGACCGTGTAGCGCGGCAGGACCGTCTGCGCGTGCCGGCGCAGTTCGGCGGCGGGCTTGTCGGGCGCGCCCTCGGCGAGGACGACGCAGGCGACGAAGAAGGTGGCGCCGGCGGCCGTGGTGATCACGGTGACGGCGGCGTCCCGGACGCTGTCGTGGCCGCGCAACGCGGTCTCGACCTCGCCGAGTTCGATGCGGTAGCCGCGCAGCTTGATCTGCTGGTCGTTGCGGCCCAGGTACTCGAAGGAGCCGTCGGGCAGCCGGCGGGCCAGGTCGCCGGTGCGGTAGTAGCGGTCGGGGCCCGCCGGTCCGTCCAGGGTGACGAAGCGTTCGGCGGTGAGCTCGGGGCGGCCGAGGTAGCCGTCGGCGACGCCCGGTCCGGCGATGAGCAGTTCGCCGCTCTCGCCGTCGGGCAGCGGCTTGAGGTCCTGGTCGCGGATCTCCAGCCGCAGGTGCGGCAGGCCCGCGCCGATCGGCGAGCGCACCGTGCCGTCGAAGTCGGCGTCGGTCAGGACGCGGTGGGTGGCGTAGACCGTGGTCTCGGTCGGGCCGTACATGTTGACGGCGGTGGGCGCGTTGCCCGGGTACGACTTGAGGAAGGCGGCGACCACGTCCAGGTCGATGCTCTCGCCCGCGAACACCAGGTGGCGCAGGGCGAGTTCGGGCCGCCCGGTCTCCTCGTACGCCATCGCGAGGGAGCGGAAGACGGACGGTACCTGGCCGAGGACGGTGACGCGTTCGGCGGCGAGCAGGGCGAGGAGGTCGGCCGCGTTCTGGGCGACGGCGAGCGGCACGGTCACGGCGGTGGCGCCGGTGGCCAGGCAGGCCCACAGCTCCCAGACGGAGACGTCGAAGCTGAACGAGTGGAACAGCGCCCAGCGGTCGTCCGCGTCGACGTCGAACAGGGGAAGCGCGGCGCGCAGCAGCGCCAGCACCTGACGGTGCCCGACGACACAGCCCTTCGGGTTGCCGGTCGAACCGGAGGTGTAGATGACGTAGGCCGGCTCGTCGCCGGTCGACTCGGGTGCCGGTACCGGGAGTTCGGGGGCCGATTCGTCGTACGGCGGCAGTACCGCGACCGTGTCGAGCCCGCGCTCGGCCGCCTGTCCGGGGTCGCCGACGACGATGGCCGCACCGGCGTCCGCGACCATGTAGCGCAGCCGCTCCCCCGGGTAGGACGGGTCGAGCGGTACATAGGCGGCGCCCGCCTTCTGCACGCCGAGGATGCCGACGGGGATGTCCGCGGAGCGTTCCAGGAGCAGTCCGACCAGGTCGCCCGGGCGGACGCCGGCGTGGGCGAGGCGAGCGGCCAACCGGTCGGAGGCGCGGTCGAGTTCGGTGTAGGTGAGGGTGCGGTCGCCGTCGCGCACGGCGGTGGCGTCGGCCCGTTCGGCGGCCACCAGCCGGAAGAGCGCGGGCAGGGAGCGGGCCGCGTCGAGCCGGGGCGCGGCGGAGGTCGTCGTCATACGGAGTCTTCGTCCTTCGGGTGGAGTGAATGGTCAGGCGGTGGTGCGGATCAGGTCCGCGAACGTCTTCGCGAGGGCGGCGGCGGACGGTGAATCCACCGCGTCCGCACGGGAGTTGAGGACCACACGCAGGCCTCCGCCGGGCTCCGGCCAGATCTCGGTCTGGATCTCGGCGGGGATACCGGGGTAGGGCAGCCGGTGGAATGCGGTGCGCAGCCCGGCGAGGGGCAGGGTGGCGGTGCGGTTGTCCTGGAGCGCGAACACGGTCTGGAACAGCGGACCGCGCGTGGAGCGCGGCGGGTTGACGAGCCGTACGGCCTCGGCGAAGCCAACGTCCTGACAGGCGAACGCGTCTCTGACCAGGTGACCGGTCGCGGCCGCCCGCCGGACGGCCGTCTCGTGCAGGGCCTCGCCGCGCAACCGGACGCACACCATGCCGATGTGACAGCCGACGGCCGTCTCCAGCAGCGGGTCCACCCGCTGGGCGACGGGCACGCCCACGCCGAAGTCGTCCTGCCCGGTGAGATCGGCCAGTGCCCGGCCGTAGAGCGAGAGCAGTACGGGGAAGCGGGTGAGCCCGGCCCGGTCGGCGAGCCGGTCGACGCCGGCGGCCTCGGGTGCGGTCAAGGGGACTTCGACCCGGAGGACACCGGACTCGGCGACGGCCGACGGGACTTCGCCGCCCCGGGCGACCGGCCGCCCGGCGGTGGTGGTCAACCCGGCCCCGGTGCGCGGGATTTCGCCGACGCGGGTCGCCGGGGTCGGCAGGCGCAGCTCCGGTACGCCGGTGAGCGCGTCCGTGAGCCGTTCCCGCTGCCGCGCCAGGTCGGCTGCGAGCGCGTGGCGTTCGCGCACCGCCCATACCTGGGCCGCGGTGGGCGCCGACGGCCACGCGGGGGCGACCCCGGCGGTCCGGGCGTTGTAGGCGACGGCCAGATCGGCGGCGAGCACGGACTCCGACCAGCCGTCGAACGCGATGTGGTGGACGGCGTACCCGAGGACCGTGCTCCGGGTGCCGGCCACCGGCACGAGCACCGCCCGCCACACGGGTCCGTCCACCGGGTCCAGCGGGGCGGTGAGATCCGTGCGTACGACGGCCAGGGCGGCCTCGGTGGAGTGAGTGGCCGGGAGTTCGACGGGCTCGGGCGGCGGCTGCCCGCCCGGGACGGCGAACGTGCGGGCGCGGTCGGTGCGGTACACGGTGTGCAGCGCGTGGTGCCGGAGATGGACGTCGGCGAGGGCCGCGCCGAGGGCCGTGCGGTCCAGATCGCCGTCGAGTGTCCAGGCGGCGAGACAGTGCGCGGACCGGTCGTCCGGCTCCAGCAGGTGCCGGATCAGGAAGCCCGACTGGCTTGAGGTGAGGGGCAGTTCGTCCGGCGCCCGGTCCGGTGTGGGCGCGCCGGCCGCGTCGGTGGGGTCCGCCAGCCGGGCACCGAGTGCGGCGGCCGTGGGGTGGGTGAGGAGCGTGGCCAGCGGCACCGGTCGCCCGAGCCGCGCCCCGAGCCGGGCACACACCCGCCCGGCGGCCAGCGAGGTCCCGCCCAGCGCGGTGAACTCGACGTCCAGGGGTACGGCGGCGACACCGAGCACCTCGGCGAAGACGGCGGCGACGAGGTCGGTGAGCGGGGTTCCGGGGGCGGGGGTTCCCGGCGCCGGGATTCCGGGCACGGCCGGCGTCCGCGCCTCGCTCCCGCCCAGCGATGCCGGAACCCCGGAGCCGGCCGACAGCTCCAGCAGCGCCCGTTCGTCCAGTTTCCCGTTGCCGGTCAGCGGGAGTTCGTCGATGCTCAGCAGCTGGTCGGGGCGGTGGTAGGAGACGACGGACGCGCGCACGGTCTCCAGCGCGCCGGCCAGCGGATCGCCCGCCCGGCGCGGCACGCAGAACGCGGCCAGACCCCGGCAGGTGCCGTCCTGGTCGCGCAGGGCGAGCACCGTGGCCCGGCGCACCGCGGGCAGCAGCGCCTCGATCTGCCGTTCCACCTCGGCCGGTTCGACCCGGTGGCCGCGTATCTTGACCTGCCGGTCGGCGCGGCCACGGTAGTGCAGCAGGCCGTCCTCGTCCCAGGCGGCGAGGTCGCCGGTGCGGTACACGCGGACGGGTGTGCCGTCGAGGCGTACCTCGGTGAACTTCTCGGCGGTCAGCTGGGGGCGGCCGAGGTAGCGCAGCGCGAGTCCGTGGCCCGCGACGCACAGTTCACCCGTCTCCCCGACGGCGCACACCCGGTCGCCGTCGAGGACGTGGACCTGGGTGTCGGGCACGGGACCCCCGATCGGGATGCCGCCGGGCCGGTCGCAGTCCTCGGGCCGGATGCGGTGGGTGGTCGCGAACACCGTGCTCTCCACGGGTCCGTAGCCGTTGACGAGCGCGATGCCGGGGTGGCGGTCGAGAAAGCGGCGCACATGGGGGACGGAGAGGCGCTCGCCGCCGGTCATGACCTGACGGAGTCCGAGGAACGCGTCCGGGTCCTCGTCCACGATCATGTTGAAGAGGCTCGCGGTCAGCCACACGGTGTCGACGCCGTGCCGCCCGGTCCCGGCACGCAGCGCTTCGGGGGTGAGATACGGCTCGGGTACGACGACGGAGGTGCCGCCGTTGAGGAGCACCGACCACAGCTCCAGCGCGTAGCCGTCCCAGGGCACGGGCGCGGCCTGCGGCAGGACCGTGTCCGCGGCGAAGCGGGCGACCTGGGCGTCCGGCCTGAACAGCCGCACGGTCGCCCGGTGCGGGGTGAGAACTCCCTTGGGGCGCCCGGTGGTTCCGGACGTGAAGAACACGCAGCAGGGGTCCTCGCCGCCGGCCGGCACGGCCCGGAAGCCGGTTCCCTCGCCGTCCACCGCGGCCAGGGAGCCCGGCGGCGGACACCAGCGGACGACGCCCTCGTGGTGCGCGTCCGGCGAGTCCACCAGGAGCCGCGCGTCGAGCTGTTCCAGCACGTCCGCGATCCGGGAGGGCGGCCAGGCGAGGTCGACCAGGGCGTAGGCCGCACCGAGTTTGAGTACGGCGAGCACGGCGGCGACGAGTTCCGCACCGCGCGGCAACCGGACCGGCACCAGATCGCCGGGGCGCACGCCGAGGGCCGCGAGCCGGACGGCGTAGGCGTCGGAGGCACGGTCGAGGAGGCCGTAGGAGACGGTCCGGTCGCCGTCGACCAGGCACACCGCGTCCGGGGCCGCCGCCGCGTGGGCGGAGACGATGCCGTGGACCGAGACCCCCTGGGGGTAGGGGTGGGCGGTGTCGTTCCAGCGCGGGGACGGTTGCATGCGTTCTCTCTCGTCGGTGAGGGATCGGAGCGGATCGGGTCAGGGGTTGGCCACGGGCTCGGGCAGCGGTGCCTCGGCCGTCTCGCGCGTCTTCAGCGCCGCCCCGGCCAGCGGCGGGCAGACGAGACCCGCGAGCAGCAGCAGGGCGGCGAGCAGCGCCCAGCCGAGCCGGCCGGCGCCCACCGCGAGAGCGGTGACCAGGTAGGGGCCGACGGTCTGCTGGAGGCCGCGGCCGAGGGCGAACACGCCCTGGTACTCGCCCTGCCGACCGGGGGGCGGCAGATGCAGGGACAGTCCCCACGAGCCGGCCGCCTGGCCGAGTTCGCCGACGACCAGCAGCACGGTGCCGAGCAGCAGCAGCGGTACGGCGACCAGCGGGCCCCGGTCCTGGGTGAGCGCGAAGACCAGGCAGCACACGGCGAGCAGGACTCCGGAGCGGCGCAGCAGCCGGGCCGCCCCGGGTGCGGTCTCGGCGCCCCGGCTCGCGGCCACCTGGAAGGCGATCACGAGGACCGTGTCCAGCATCAGCAGCACGGAGTTGACGGCTCCGGGGGCCCGGGTGCGGCCGATGATCCACAGCGGCAGTGCGACGGTGAGGATCGGCTGGTACAGCTCCAGCACCCCGCACAGCAGCGAGAGCGTCACGAAGCGGATGTCCCGCAGCCCGGACCGCCGCTTCGGCGCGCCGGGGCCGGCCGGCGCGGCCTCCACGGTACGGCCCGGCAGGCGTCCGGTGAGCACCGCGCAGCAGGCGTGGGCCACCGCCGTCAGCAGGATCATCGCGACGAACGCGCCCCGGCCGCCGACGGCGAGCACACCGCCGGCCACGGCCGCGCCCAGCATGAAGCCGAGGTTGAACAGCGACCGCATCTGGGCGCTGACCCGCACCCGTGCCCCGGCGTCGAACACCTCGTGGGTGAGGGTCATCCGCAGGGGGTGCGAGGACGTCTCGCACACGGAGATCGCGCAGGCCAGTGCCACGAATCCGGCGAAGCCGCCGACCGCGCAGTACCCGGTGAACAGTGCGGCGAGCGCCGCGTACACGGTGATCAGCGGGCGCCGGGCGCCGAACCGGTCGGCGAGCCTGCCGATCGGCACCGTGCACAGCAGTCCGGCGAGGCCGGCCGCGGAGAGCCCGAGTCCCACCTGGGCGGCGGTCAGCCCGACCGACCGCCGGAAGAAGATGGCGCTGGAGCTGAGGAAGAGGCCGAAGCCGACGGACTGCACCACGGTCAGCACGGCGAGCCTGCGGGCCGGTCCGGGGGCCGGCACGGTCTCGGCGGCCCAGGTGCGGACCGCGTTCACGGCCCTGTTGCCTGCCACTGTCAATTCACCTCGGTTGTACGGTCGTTGGCGGCGGTGCCGGTCAGGCCGGGTGGGACGCCAGCTTCTTGGCGAGGGCCCGGGCGAACTCGGGGTCGCGCAGCAGCGGCAGGGTGCCCGCGGACTCGTGGGTGTGCGTCTCGGTGGCGGCGGCCACCCGGCCCCAGTCGGCGGCGGGGCGGTCGGCGTGCTCGGCCAGCTGGAAGACGGTGACCTCGCCGTCGTAGGGACGCGGCTCGTAGTGCTCCTGGGCGAAGATGCCCGCGGCCCACACGGCCTGGCGCCAGTGCAGGTCGGCCGGGTCGACGTGCTCGTCGAGCCAGGCGATCTCGACCATGCCGCGCATCAGCCTCTCCTGGTCGGTGAGCAGGTCCGGTACCCCGAAGCGCTCGCGGAGCGAGGCGAGACGGAAGTCGTAGAGCTCGCGCAGGCCCCAGGCGGGGTCGAGTTCGGTGCTGCCGGGCGGCATGGTGTTGACGACGGCGAGGACCGCGACCTCCTGTCCCTGGTCCCGCAACTGCCGGGCGATCTCGTAGGCGATACGGCCGCCCGCGCACGGGCCGACGAACAGGTACGGGCCCTCGGGCTGGACCGTGCGGATCTCGCGCAGGTAGCGGGTGGCGATCTCGACGAGGGACAGCGCGGGCCGCTCGCGGCCCCACATGCCGACCATCTCCAGTCCGTAGGCCGGGCGTTCGCCGCGGAAGGAGTCGACGAGGCCGGCCATGAAGCGGACGTTTCCGGTGCCCCAGTGGAAGGTGAAGACGGGGGTGCCGGTGCCCTCGGGGGCGAGCGGGACGAGTGTCGGGGTCGGCTCGGTCTCCAGGGGGCCGAGGCCCGTCTCCCACACGGTGCTGAAGTCGGGGTCGGCGGGGGCGACCTGTTCCCGGGCACCGGCCGGGGTGCCGAGGGCGGCGGCCAGGGCCGCCGGGGTCTTGTGGGTGTAGAGGTCGTTGGACGACAGCTCCAGGCCTCGCTTGCGGGCCTCGGTGACGACGTTGACGATCAGCAGCGAGTAGCCGCCGAGGTCGAAGAAGTCGTCGTCCTCCTCCACGTCGACGTCGAGGAGTTCCTCCCAGATCTCACTGATGATCTGCACGATGTCTGCGCGGTCCTGCGCCATGGCGATTCCTCTCGTTTCGTTGAACTCGGTGTCGGGGGACGGGTGTCGGCGTCAGCCGGGCAGAGCGGCGGTCTGCGGACGGCGGCTGGTGATCCCGGCGAGGATGCCGCCGAGTTCGAAGCGCTCGGGTGAGCCGGGCGGGGTGTAGGCGCCGGTGAGCAGGTCGATCACCGGGCGGTGCCGGAACAGTTCGACGCCTTCGCGGTGCAGTGCGTCGAGGTCGGCGCGGCGAAGGTGGGAGTAGTAGCCCGCCGCCTCGGGGTCCTGCGGGAGATCGGTCCAGTCGCCGTCGGCGGCGGCCGTGCCGATGGCGTCGAGCAGCAGGCCGGCGGCCCGGTCGCGTTGGCCGGCCATGTTCTCCAGCACCGAACTGCCGTAGTCGAGCGGGCCGGTGGACAGGGCGATGACACCGCCCGCGTCCCAGTCCTCGTTGACCCTGTGCAGGGTGAACCCGGCCTCGCGCTCGCCGTGCAGCATGGACCGGGCGAAGGTCAGCACTCCGCGATAGCGGGGCAGGATGCCGGGGTGCAGGTTGGCGAAGAGCGCGGGCGCGTCCGGCTCGGGCCGGAAGTG
The DNA here is from genome assembly GCF_043200035.1 of Streptomyces sp. NPDC048504. NCBI lineage: Bacteria > Bacillati > Actinomycetota > Actinomycetes > Kitasatosporales > Streptomycetaceae > Streptomyces > Streptomyces sp. NPDC048504. Next base: position 125,868 of record NZ_JBICXA010000013.1, on the reverse strand, counting down.
GTCGATGAGCGGTGCCCGGAACTTCTGGTAGCAGCGCACGGAGAAACCGACGCGGACGTTCTCGGCCGCCAAGTAGTCGATGAAGTCGGGGGCGTTGACGTCCTCGACGACCCGGACTACCACCTTGTCGCGGTACAGCTTGGCGATTCCGGCCGGGGACAGCAGGGCGCCGTGCAGGGGCGCCGGGAGGCTGTCGAGGTAGGGGTACACACAGCTGTTGAGCAGGGTGCGCTCGTAGGTGAACAGTTCGCGCAGTTCGGGCTCGGCCCGGGGATTGGGCGGCTGGTGGGTGTAGCAGACGTACGGCGTGTGGCCGGCGCGGAGGACGTCGTCGAGGACCCGTCCGACGATCAGGTGGGACGTGAGGTCGTTGCCGACGAGGAACGCAACCCGCATAGGGATCTCCTGACGGTGTGCGGAAACAGGACTCAAGACGGCCCGAGGGCCGCGGCCACGGCGCTGTGCGCGTTGGCGAGGTTCGTCTCGAAGGAGTTGGTGTAGAAGTGCACGCCCCGGGTGAGGGGGCCGATGTAGTGGGCGCGGCCCGAGAGCGACCGGTCGCGGCGCACCACGCGCAGGGTGTCGAAGTCGACGTCGATGCCACCCAGCGGATGCGGGGCGATGTCGCCGCGCATCAGCATGTTCTGGATCAGCGAGGAGTCGCTGCAGTCCAGGGCGAAGCCGGTGCCGGTGGCGTTGACCAGCCACTCGACGTGATGGGTGCGACCGGCCGCGTCGACCCGGAACGTCCCGGACCCCTCGACGTACGACACGGCGGTGAGTTCGCTGGCGACGCCGAACGCGCCGTCGGTGGCCATGTCGAGCAGGCGGCGGGCGTTGTCCAGCGGCATGCAGTGGCGGAACATCGACCAGATCGAGAGGTGTTCGGTCATGAAGGAGGCGCGGGCCTTTGCCGACATGGTCCGCCACACCAGCGGGACGATCTCGGAGGTCGCGTCGAGGATCGAGTACCAGAGGGTCTGGCCCTTCTCGGCGAGTTCGACGTCCTTGGCCAGGGTGCGGGTGAACGTTTCTTCAGGACGGGCCAGGACCCGTTTCCAGTCGATGGCGATCCCGAGGCCGTCCTCCAGCTCGCACCGGAACAGCTCGGCGACCTCCGCGAACTCCAGCTGCCGGGTGAAGTCCCCGGTGAGTTCACGCAGCCGCCGCTCGGTGACGTGCCGCAGGGTGTGCAGGACCCGGGGGCCCTGGACCTTGGGCAGCGAGCGGCGCCGGGAGAAACAGGTGACCGCTCCCCGGTGTCCGGCGGCGCGCAGTTGGAGCAGTGCGTCCACGGCGGTCAGGCTGGTACCCAGCACGCCGATGATGGCGTCCGGGTCGACCGCCTCCAGGCCGGCGCCCTGCCACATGGAGTGGACGTAGGTGGGGAGCTTGGTGAACTCCAGGTACTCCGTGGAGGGAAGGTCACCCAGGCACAGGAAGACGCGGTCGAAGACGAAGTGGTCGAGGGCCGCGATGAGATGCACCCCGTGGGCGTCCTCACGGCAGTCGCTCACCACCGACTTGTGGGTCACGACCTTGGTGCCGTGCCGCCGGGCCTCGGTGAGCGCCTCGTCGAAGAACTCCTGAAGGTACTCGGCGAAGAGCCGGCGCGGCACGTACTCCCCCGCGTCCGCCGGACCGGGCTCCGCGCGGCCGGCCAGCCAGCGCACGAAGTGGTCCGGGTCGTCGGCGTGCACGCTCATCGTGGCGGCCCGCATGTTCAGCAGATGGCAGTCGTGCGGCGTGCTGTAGGCGACGCCCGCGCCCAGGCGCTCCTTGGTCTCGAAGATGTGCAGCTCGGTCCCGGCCGCCTGCCCGGCCGCCACCAGGGAGCGGACGAGGGCGACGAAGACGCCGACCCCGGTCGCCCCCATGCCGACGACCGCGAACCTGTGCGCCGCTCCGGGCGGCGGTACTTCCCCGTTTTCGGCTGACATGGTGGTGGAGTCGGGGCCTTTCGTGTCGTGTCGTCTCGTGGTGAACGGAACTGGGGCGGTGTCCGGGGATCTTCAACTGCCACGCGGGCCGCGGTCGACGAGCTGGTCGCGCTCGGGGCCGACGGAGACGAACCGGACCGGGGCACCGACCAGTTCCTCGACGCGCAGCACATAGGCCGCTGCGGCCGGGGGCAGGTCCGCGAAGTTCCGCACCCCGGTGAGGTCCTCGTCCCAGCCGGGCACGGTCTCGTACACCGGACGGGCCCGGTCGAGGAGGTGCGGCAGCGGGAAGTCTCCGGTGGTGCGGCCGTCGAGCTCGTATCCGGTGCAGATCCGCAGTTCGGGCAGCCCGCTGAGGCTGTCCAGCTTGGTCAGTGCCAGCTCGTCCGCCCCCTGGAGCAGCACTCCGTAGCGGGAGGCGACGGCGTCGAAGTGGCCGATGCGACGCGGCCGGCCGGTGTTGACGCCGTACTCGCCGGAGGCCAGGCGGAGCGCGTCCGCCCACCCGCCGTGCTCCTCGGTGACGAAGGGGCCCTCGCCCACGCAGGTGGAGAACGCCTTCATCACGCCGGTCACCCGCGACAGCGGGGTGCCGGGCAGCCCGGAGCCGACCGGGGCGTAGCCCGCGAGGGTGCTGGCCGAGGTCGTGTAGGGATAGATGCCGTACAGGACGTCGCGCAGGGCGCCCAGCTGGGCCTCGCACATGATGTGCGCGCCGCGCCGCTCGGCCGCCGCGAGTGCGGGCGTGACGTCGCGGACGTACGGGCGCAGCCGACTGCCGTACTCCAGGCCCCACTTGACCATGTCGTCCAGGTCGATCGGCGGCCGGTCCGGGTAGAGCGTGGTGTGGGCGAGGTTCTTCCACTCGACGACGGGGGCCAGCCGGGCGCGCAGCAGTTCCTCGTCGAACAGTTCACCGAGGACGAGTGCCCGCTTGAGGTGGCGGTCCCCGTAGACGGGGGCGATACCGCGCCGGGTGGAGCCGAAGGGCCGGTCGGCGAGCCGGTCCTCCTCCCAGGCGTCCTGGTCGCGGTGGAAGGGAAAGACCACGGTGGCCCGGTCGGAGACCAGCAGCCCTCCGGTGTCGATTCCGCGGTCGCGCAGTTCGGCGAGTTCGCCGTCCAGGGACTCGGGGTCGACGGCGGTGCCGGGGCCGATCACGTTGACCGTGCCGGGCTGGAAGATGCCGGAGGGGACGAGCCGGAGCTTGAAGGTGCCCAGATCGTTGACGACCGTGTGACCGGCGTTGTTCCCGCCCTGGTAGCGGACGACGAGGTCCGCGTCCCGGGCGAGGTAGTCGATCATCCGGCCCTTCCCCTCGTCGCCCCAGTTGATGCCGACGACGGCGTGCAGCGTCATGACGTGTCTTCTCGTTCCTCGTCGCTGTGTCTGTTGCTTGTCCCGGTCCCGCTCTCAGACGCGCGCCAGCCCCTCCGCGCGCGCCGCCGCGGCGACCGCCGCCGTGACGGCGGGGGCCACGCGCGGGTCGAAGGAGTCGGGGAGGATACGGTCGGCACTCGCCTCGTCGGCGATCACGTCGGCCAGGGCGCGGGCCGCCGCCAGCTTCATGCCCTCGCTGATGCGCGGGGCCCGTGTCTGAAGCGCTCCGGCGAAGATGCCGGGGAACGCCAGGACGTTGTTGACCTGGTTGGCGAAGTCGGAGCGGCCGGTGCCGACGACGGCCGCGTAACGGGCGGACCGGTCCGGCATGATCTCGGGGTCCGGGTTGGAGAGCGCGAGGACGATGGCGTCCGGTGCCATGGTGGCGAACGGCTCCTCGGCCATGGGGCTGCCGGACAGGCCGATGAACACGTCGGCGCCGCGCATCGCGTCGGCGATGGTGCCGGTGAGGCCGCGCCGGTTGGTGGCGGCGGCGAGCTTGCGCTTCTCGTCGTTCAGGTCCTCGCGTCCCTCGTGGACGATGCCCTTGCTGTCGCAGACCACGATGTCGCCGATGCCCGCGTCCAGCAGGATCCGGGCGACCGCCACACCGGAGGCGCCCGCGCCGGCCATCACGGCGCGCAGCTCGCCCAGTCGACGGCCCGTCACCCGGGCCGCGTTCCACAGGGCGGCAAGGGTGACGACGGCCGTGCCGTGCTGGTCATCGTGGAAGACGGGGATGTCCAGCCGCTCCTGGAGCCGGCGTTCGATCTCGAAGCAGCGGGGCGCCGAGATGTCCTCCAGGTTGATCCCGCCGAAGGCCGGGGCGAGCCGCACCACGGTCTCGATGATCTCGTCGGTGTCGGTGCAGTCCAGCACCAGCGGGACCGCGTTGACTCCGGCCAGCTGCCTGAACAGGATCGCCTTGCCCTCCATCACGGGCAGGGAGGCTTCGGGGCCGATGTCGCCGAGACCGAGCACCGCGGTGCCGTCGCTGACGACGGCCACCGAGGATGACTTCCAGGTGTAGTCGTAGACCGCCTCCGGGCGCCGTGCGATCTCCGTGCAGACCCGGGCCACACCGGGTGTGTAGGCGAGAGAGAGGTCGTCGGCGTCCTGGAGCGGTGCCGTCGCGCGCACCGCGAGCTTGCCGCCCCGGTGGTACGCGAAGACCGGGTCCCCGATCGCTGCGGAACGGTCCAACTGGCTGGTCATCGTTGCCCTTTCGTCACGGCCCGGCGCCGACCGCATACCGTCGGTCTCGGCTCGACTCAGCGAAGTTACGGAGACCTTGCCAAGTTTGTCAACCATTGCCAAGCGGCTGACCTGTGGTTACGGTTCCCTCGCATCCACTGGCCCAAGGGGGGCGTCCCGGTCCGACACGACGGGGACGGTGTCACGCGGAAACACCACGGAAAGATCAACCGATGAAGACCGCACTACGGATGATGACCGGTTTCGCCCTGTCCACCGTCCTGTCGCTGACCGTCCTGTCGTTCAGCGGCGGAGCCCCCACCGGGAGCACGGTGGCGAGCGGCGCGGTGTCGACCTACTCCGACATCGACTGGCCATAGCCTCGTGGCCATCGGTGGCCCGTCAGGCCTGTAGAGTGGTTGCCTCTTTTAGGCAATCCTTGCCAAGGCGGCGGGCTCCGGTGGCCAGGTCCGTTCGACAACGTTTTCTTCGGGTGGTGACGGTGGATGCTGGAACAGCCGCAGTTCGGCAGGCGTCTGCGACAACTGCGCCGGCAGCAGGGAAAGTCCCAGGCGGATCTCACGGGCCCGGGCATGTCCCCCACCTATCTGTCCCGCCTGGAATCCGGCGCCCGACCTCCCACGCCCCGGGCCGTCACGTTTCTCGCGGAGCGACTCGGCCTCTCCACTGAATCGTTCGAACAACCGCCGGGAACGGACCTCAGCGATGTACTCGCGACCCTGTTCACGCTCTCCGGAAGCGAGCGGGACTCCGAGATCCGGGAGATGCTCCAGGATGCCCTCGCGGAGCCCGGCAGCGCCGACCCGCAGACGCGCTGGCAGGCACTCGCCCACCTCGCGCGACTGCACGGGGTACTCGGCAACCACCAGGAGGAGCGCGCCGCCCTGGAGGAACTGCGGCGCCTGAGCGACGAGTTGGCGCGCCCGGCCCTGAAGGTGCACGCCCTGATCCGGCTCGCCCGCTCCGCGCGCAACCTGGGCGAGCCCGAGACCGCGCGCCACCTCGTCGGGGAGGCGCTGCGGCTGAGCGAACAGCACCGGCTGCACGTGCCCTCCGCCGACGTGTCCCGCAGCAAGCTGCTGCTCGCCTCCACCGAGGCCGAGCTGGGCAACCTCGCGGAGGCCGCCCGGCTGGCCGGAGAGGTGTGCGACACGCTGCCCCGGACCGAGGGCACGCTCGCCGCGGAGTCCTTCTGGGTCGCCGCTACCGTCCACACCCGGCTGGGCCGGTACACCCAGGCGTCCGAGCTGCTCGGGCGGGCGGTCGCCGCACTGGACAGCCACGAGGACCTGACCCTGTGGCTGCGACTGCGGCTCGCGGCGGCATCACTCGCGCTGCAGACCACGCCGCCGCGCATCGACGAGGCCGCCTCATGGCTCGACGCGGTGCAGTCCGCCCTCGATCTGGTCGGCTCCCCGCTGCACCGTCATGAGTTCCATTTCCTGCACGCCCAACTCCAGTACTTCAGGGGCGACTTGACCGGCGCCGAGCGGCTCTGCGCCCGCGCCGAGGAAGGCTCCGCGCTCTTGTCGTACCGCGACCGGGTCCGTCTGGAGGCCCTGCGCGGTCTCCTCGACATCCGCGCGGGCACCCCGGGCGCACTGGACCGGCTGCGGAAGCTGGCCGAAACGGTGCAGGAGGCCGGCATGCCGGACCTGGCCGTCGCGATCTGGCGGGCGGTGGCGGAGCCGTCGGCGTAGGCCGCCGGGTCACCCCGCCTTCCGTATCCCTTCCACCACCTGCCGCAACCCCTCGGTGAGCGCCTCCCCGTCCGGCGCCGTCTTCGGATCGAACGTCCACTGGGCGATCAGCCCGGTCATCAGCGTCAGATAGAACCGGCCGAGCGTGTCCGCGCTCTCGTCGGTCACCTCCTCCTCCGGCACTCCCGTCAGCAGGGCCACCAGCCCGCGTCCGCCCTCGCGCTGCGCGGCGGCCAAGTGCTCGCGCACTTCTGGGAGTTCGCTGGTGATGACCTCCATGCTGAGCCGCCAGACGGAGCCGGGTTCCCGCATGGTGGCGACGATGTTCGACCACACCCAGCGGAAGCGCTCCAGCGAACCGGGCTCCCCCTCGATCCCGGCGGCGGCATCGCCGTCGCCCCCCTCGAAGGCGTCGGACGTGTTCTCGACGAGCGACACGTACGCCTGGGCGAGCAGCGCGTCCTTCGAGCCGTAGTGGTAGCCGATGGACGCGAGGTTGGTCCCCGACTCCTTGACGATGTCGCGCGCAGTGGTCCGCGCGAACCCCTTCTCCAGCAGGCAGCGCTTCGCGCCTTCGAGCAGATCCTCACGGTGTCCCATGCCCCACACCGTACCGCCGATTCCATACAACCGTCCTAGACGCCTGACCTATACAAGCGTTCTAGACAAGCGTTTAAGACGCGCGTACATTCACTGCCATGACGAACTCGACGCACTCACCGAACGCCCCGAGCGCCCCCAACTCCCTTGCGGGACGCCGCGAATGGACCGCACTCGGCGTCCTGATGCTGCCGCTCCTGCTGGTCTCGATGGACGTCTCCGTCCTCTACTTCGCCATCCCGGCGATCAGCGCGGACCTGGCGCCCAGCGGCACCCAGCAGCTGTGGATCTTCGACATCTACGCCTTCGTCCTGGCCGGCCTGCTGATGACGATGGGCTCGGTCGGCGACCGCATCGGCCGCCGCCGGCTCCTCCTGATCGGCGCCGCCGCCTTCGGTACCGCCTCGGTCATCGCGGCCTACGCGACCAGCGCCGAGACCCTCATCGCCGCCCGCGCGGTCCTCGGCATCGGCGGCGCGACCCTGATGCCCTCGACGATGGCGCTGCTGCGCACGATGTTCACCGACCCCGGCCAGCGCGCGAAGGCGATCGGTCTGTGGTCCGGCGTGATGACCGCGGGCGTAGCTCTCGGCTCGGTGATGAGCGGTGTCCTGGTCCAGTACTTCTGGTGGGGCTCGGTCTTCCTGGTCAACCTCCCCGCGATGGCACTGCTGCTCCTGATCGGCCCGTTCCTGCTCCCCGAGTCGAAGAACCCCGCCCCCGGCCGCTTCGACTGGCCGAGCGTCCCCCTGTCGATGGCCGGCGTCCTGCCCGTGATCTACGGCCTCAAGGAGATCCCCTCCGAGGGCTGGCACGCGCAGTACGTCGTCTCGATCACCGTAGGCCTGCTCTTCGCGGCCCTGTTCGTCCACCGCCAGCGCACCACCGCCTCCCCGATGATCGACCCCACCCTCTTCCGCGCCCGGGGCTTCACCCCCTCCGTGGTCCTCAACCTCCTCTCCGCCTTCGGGATGCTGGGCTCGGCCTTCTTCACCACGCAGTACCTGCAGTCGGTGCTCGGCAAGAGCGCGATGGAGGCGGCCTTGTGGGCCCTGCTCCCCTCGGTACCGATCGGCATGGCGGCCCCGCTCGCAACCACCCTGGTCCAGAAGGGAGTTGACCGCGCCTACGTAGTCACCGCCGGTTTCGCGCTCGCCGCCTGCGGCTACGGCATGCTCGCCCTCACCGGCACCGACTCCCTCTGGCCGGCCCTGGCCGCCGCCGGTGTCCTGGCCTCCGGGATCGTGATGGTGATGTCCCAGATCATGGACCTCGCGATGGGCAGCGCCCCGGTCGAGAAGGCGGGCGTAGCGTCCTCCCTGATGGAAACGGGCGCGGAGTTCGGCGGCGCCCTCGGCATGGCCGTCCTCGGCTCCATCGGTACGGCGATCTACCGCCACGGCATCCCGGCCTCGGCCCCCGCCCCGGCCCACGAGACCCTCGGCGGCGCCCTGGCCGTCGCCCACCAGCTGCCGGGGCGCACGGGAGACGCCCTGATCGCAACTGCCCGCGAGGCCTTCACCGACGGCATGCACGGCGCGGCGATCGCCGGTGCGGTGCTGCTCCTGGGGGCGGCGTTCGCGGCGGCACGGACCCTGCGGGGCCTGGCGGTACCGGAACAGGAGAAGGTCTCGGCTTGAGAGGACCCACGGGCACAGAAAACGCCGGACGGGCTGGTTGTCCAGCCCGTCCGGCGTTTGAGGACGAGGCCCCTTCAGGGCCGATGGGGGTCTGGGGGCGGAGCCCCCAGCACCACCTCAGCCTCAGACCAGGTTCACCGAGCGGGCGGACGTCGCCCCGATCTCCTCGGCAACCTCCGCCAGCACATTCGCGGCAACCGTGTCGTCGACCGTCAGCACGGCCAACGCCTCGCCCCCGGCCACCGACCGCGACACCTGCATCCCCGCGATGTTGATCCCGGCCTCACCGAAGACACGGCCGACCGTGCCGACAACCCCGGGACGGTCCTCGTACCGCAGCACCACCATGTGGTCGGCGAGCGCGAGGTCGACGTCGTACTCCCCGACCGCGACGATCTTCTGCAGGTTCTTCGGACCGGCGAGGGTCCCGGAGACCGAGACCTCCTCGCCGCTGCCCAGCGTGCCCCGCACGGTGACGACGTTGCGGTGGTCGGCGGACTCGGAGCTGGTCGTCAGCCGCACCTCGACCCCCCGCTCCTGCGCGAACAGCGGAGCGTTGACGTACGACACGGTCTCGGCGACGACGTCCTCGAACACGCCCTTGAGCGCGGAGAGTTCGAGCACCTTGACGTCGTGCTGGGTGATCTCGCCGTAGACCTCGACGTCGAGGCGGACCGCGACCTCGCCCGCGAGTGCGGTGAAGATGCGGCCGAGCTTCTCGGCGAGGGGCAGGCCCGGCTTGACGTCCTCGGCGATGACGCCGCCCTGGACGTTCACCGCGTCGGGGACGAGTTCACCGGCGAGGGCGAGGCGTACCGACTTGGCGACAGAGACGCCGGCCTTCTCCTGCGCCTCGTCCGTGGAGGCGCCGAGGTGCGGGGTGGAGACGACCTGGTCGAACTCGAAGAGCGGGGAGTCCGTGCAGGGCTCCTTCGCGTACACGTCGAGCCCGGCGCCGGCGACGCGGCCCTCCTTGAGCGCGGAGTACAGCGCCTCCTCGTCGACGATCCCGCCGCGCGCGGCGTTGACGATGCGGACGGTCGGCTTGACCTTGCGCAGCGCCTCGTCGCCGATCAGACCGACCGTCTCGGGGGTCTTGGGCAGGTGCACGGTGATGAAGTCGGAGACTTCGAGCAGCTCGTCCAGCGACAGGATCTTGACGCCCATCTGGGCGGCCCGCGCGGGCTGGATGTAGGGGTCGTAGGCGACGACCTTCATGCCGAACGCGGACATGCGCTGCGCCACGAGGGCGCCGATACGTCCCAGACCCACGACACCGAGGGTCTTCTCGGCGAGCTCGACGCCCGTGTACTTGCTGCGCTTCCACTCGCCGTTCTTCAGTGCGGCGTTGGCCTGCGGGATGTGGCGTGCGGTCGCCAGCAGCAGACCGCAGGCCAGCTCGGCGGCGGTGACGATGTTCGAGGTGGGGGCGTTGACGACCATCACGCCGGCCTTGGTGGCGGCGGAGACGTCCACGTTGTCGAGGCCGACGCCGGCTCGTGCGACGACCTTCAACTTCCGTGCTGCGGCGACCGCTTCGGCGTCGACCTTGGTGGCCGAGCGGATCAGGATCGCGTCCACGTCGGCGATCGCGGGGAGCAGCTCGCCCCGGTCGGCGCCGTTGCAGTGCCGGATCTCGAAGTCCGGGCCGAGGGCGTCCACCGTCGCGGGCGACAGCTCTTCAGCGATGAGTACGACAGGTTTCGAGCTCACGTGAGTCCTCACAAGTCCATTGCGTGCGGACGGCCGTCCCGACGGCCGCAGGCGGTGGAGGCAGCGGCGCCGGGGAATGTCAGGTGGGCTCCCGCGTCGTTCGGTGCGTGCTCTCGGCGTGCCGGACGAAGGTTCTCGTAGCGGAGCTACTAGGGCCTTCGGCCGGTGCGGCGAGAGTGCGTGCCGGGCGGCGCGGGGGTGTGCCTGACATTCCTCGGTGTCGCTATGGGGCCGCGTGGAGACGCACGACGCTGTGGGCCTGACGCGTATTAGTACGGCAGTGTAGTGGCGCTCCGACAGTCGTCCTGCGCCTCTGCGGAAGGATCACCCGTCCGAGGCTGGACGGGTTGGACAAAGGGGCCGGAGCTGTTGCTCCGGCCCCTCGGCCTCAAGGCTTACGCCTCTTCGTCGACCCAGCTCATCAGCTTGCGGAGCTGCTTGCCGGTGCTCTCCAGCAGGGAGTCGGCGTCCTTCTGCTTGTACTCGTTGTACTTCTTCAGGCCACCGTGGTACTCGGCCATCCACTCACGGGCGAAGGTGCCGTCCTGGATCTCGGCGAGGACCTGCTTCATCGTGGCCTTGGTCTCGTCCGTGATGATGCGCGGGCCGGTGACGTAGTCGCCCCACTCCGCGGTCTCGGAGATCGACCAGCGCATCTTCTCCAGGCCGCCCTCGTACATGAGGTCGACGATGAGCTTCAGCTCGTGCAGGCACTCGAAGTACGCGATCTCGGGCTGGTAACCGGCCTCGGTCAGCGTCTCGAAACCGGCCTTGACCAGCGCGGCCGTACCACCGCAGAGCACGGCCTGCTCACCGAACAGGTCGGTCTCGGTCTCCTCGGTGAAGGTCGTCTTGATGACGCCGGCGCGGGTGCCGCCGATGCCCTTCGCGTACGACAGCGCGAGCGCGAAGCCGTTGCCGGTCGCGTCCTGCTCGACGGCCGCGATACACGGAACGCCGCGGCCCTCCTCGTACTGGCGGCGCACGAGGTGACCCGGGCCCTTGGGGGCGACCATGCAGACGTCGACACCGGCCGGGGGCTTGATGAAGTCGAAGCGGATGTTCAGGCCGTGGCCGAAGAACAGCGCGTCGCCGTCCTTGAGGTTGTCCTTGATGGACTCCTCGTAGACCTGGGCCTGGATCGGGTCCGGCACGAGGATCATGATGACGTCGGCCTCGGCGGCGGCCTCGGACGGGGTCACCACGCGCAGGCCCTGCTCCTCGGCCTTCGCCTTGGACTTGGAGCCCTCGTGCAGACCGACGCGCACGTCGACGCCGGAGTCACGGAGCGACAGCGCGTGGGCGTGGCCCTGGCTGCCGTAGCCGATGACCGCGACCTTGCGGCCCTGGATGATGGACAGGTCGGCGTCGGCGTCGTAGAACAGCTCGGCCACTTTGGGTTCTCTCCTTGGTGTGCAGGTGTTGCGTCCCACCGTATGACGGCGGCGGGAGGGGAAGTCTCCGGGTCTCGGAATGCGGGCGGCCGGCTGCTGTCGGCCGCCCGTTTCCGGTCGTAGATGAATCTTCTACGAGGGTTACGCGGACCGGTCGAGCGCGCGCAGCGAGCGGTCGGTGATGGAGCGGGCGCCGCGGCCGATGGCGATCGTGCCGGACTGGACCAGCTCCTTGATGCCGTACGGCTCCAGCATCTTGAGCATGGCGGACAGCTTGTCGCTGCTGCCGGTGGCCTCGATGGTGACGGCCTCCGGGGAGACGTCGACCGTCTTGGCGCGGAACAGCTGGACGATCTCGACGATCTGGGAGCGCGTCTCGTTGTCGGCGCGCACCTTCACCAGAACGAGTTCGCGCTGAACGGCCGATCCGGCCTCCAGCTCGACGATCTTCAGCACGTTGACGAGCTTGTTGAGCTGCTTGGTGACCTGTTCGAGCGGGAGTGCCTCGATCACGTTCACCACGATCGTGATGCGGGAGATGTCGGGGTGTTCGGTGACACCGACGGCGAGGGAGTCGATGTTGAAGCCGCGCCGGGAGAACAGGGCGGTGATCCGGGCGAGGACACCTGGCTTGTTCTCCACCAGGACGGAGAGCGTGTGCTTGGACATTTCTCTGTGGTCTCTCTCGCTCAGTCGTCTTCGTTGTCGCCGAAGTCGGGGCGGACGTCCCGGGCGAACATGACCTCGTCGTTCGAGGTGCCGGCGGCGACCATCGGCCAGACCATGGCGTCCTCGTGGACGATGAAGTCGATCACGACGGGGCGGTCGTTGATCGAGTTCGCCTCCTCGATGACCTTGTCCAGGTCGTCGGGGGACTCGCAGCGGATCGCGTAACAGCCCATCGCCTCCGACAACTTGACGAAGTCGGGGATGCGCGTGCCGGCGCTCGGCTGCTTGCCGTCGGCCTCCGGGCCACTGTGCAGCACGGTGTTGGAGTAGCGCTGGTTGTAGAACAGGGTCTGCCACTGGCGGACCATGCCAAGGGCGCCGTTGTTGATGATGGCGACCTTGATCGGGATGTTGTTCAGGGCGCAGGTGGTGAGTTCCTGGTTGGTCATCTGGAAGCAGCCGTCGCCGTCGATCGCCCAGACCGTCTGGTCCGGCGCTCCGGCCTTGGCGCCCATCGCGGCCGGGACCGCGTAGCCCATCGTCCCGGCGCCGCCGGAGTTGAGCCAGGTCGCGGGCTTCTCGTACTGGATGTAGTGCGCGGCCCACATCTGGTGCTGGCCGACGCCCGCCGCGAAGATGGTGTTCTCCGGGGCGAGTTGGCCGATGCGCTCGATGACCTGCTGCGGGGAGAGCGAGCCGTTGTCGGGCTGCTCGTAGCCGAGCGGGTACGTCTCGCGCCAGCGGTTGAGGTCCTTCCACCAGGCGCTGTAGTCGCCGGTGTGGCCCTCGCTGTGCTCCTTCTGGACGGCCTGGACGAGGTCGGCGATGACCTCGCGGGCGTCCCCGACGATCGGCACGTCGGCGGCGCGGTTCTTGCCGATCTCCGCCGGGTCGATGTCGGCGTGGACGATCTTGGCGTACGGGGCGAAGCTGTCCAGCTTGCCGGTGACGCGGTCGTCGAAGCGGGCTCCGAGGGCGACGATCAGGTCGGCCTTCTGCAGCGCGGTGACGGCGGTGACCGCACCGTGCATGCCCGGCATTCCCACGTGCAGCTCGTGACTGTCGGGGAATGCGCCGAGCGCCATCAGGGTGGTGGTGACGGGCGCTCCGGTGAGTTCTGCGAGGACCTTCAGCTCGGCGGTGGCGTGTGCCTTGAGGACACCGCCGCCGACGTAGAGGACGGGCCGCTTCGCGGTGGTGATCAGCTTGGCGGCCTCGCGGATCTGCTTGGCGTGCGGCTTGGTCACCGGGCGGTAGCCGGGCAGGTCCATGACCGGCGGCCAGGAGAAGGTGGTCTTCGCCTGGAGGGCGTCCTTCGCGATGTCGACCAGCACCGGGCCCGGGCGGCCGGTGGAGGCGATGTGGAAGGCCTGCGCGATGACGCGCGGGATGTCCTCGGCCTTGGTGACCAGGAAGTTGTGCTTGGTGACCGGCATCGTGATGCCGACGATGTCCGCCTCCTGGAAGGCGTCCGTGCCGATCGCCTTCGACGCGACCTGCCCGGTGATCGCCACGAGCGGCACCGAGTCCATGTGCGCGTCGGCGATCGGGGTCACCAGGTTGGTGGCGCCGGGGCCCGAGGTCGCCATGCAGACACCGACCTTGCCGGTGGCCTGCGCGTAGCCGGTGGCCGCGTGACCCGCGCCCTGCTCGTGCCGGACCAGGACGTGACGCACCCGCGTCGAGTCCATCAGCGGGTCGTACGCCGGAAGGATCGCACCGCCGGGGATGCCGAATACCGTGTCGGCCCCGACTTCCTCGAGAGAGCGGATGAGGGACTGCGCGCCCGTGACGTGCTCGGGGGCGGACTGCTGTCCTCCGGATCGGGGCCGCGGCTGCGGATGGGCCCCGGTGGCCTGCTCGGTCATCGTCATTCTCTTCTCGATGCTGAGGGTTTTTGCGAGGTTTGTGCGGGGTTTAGCTGCTGCACGACTGGATCCTGTGCAACAAAAAACCCCTCGTGCCGTGAGGCAAGCGAGGGGAGCGCGCCGGGTGCGGTCGCTGGGAGTTCCGGGTCCGTCCGGACGTCACCAGCTTCAGCCGACGCGCTTTCCAAGTACGAGAATTCGGGTGCGCATGGCATTGACCCTCCCCCCGGCACGCATCCACTGTCAAGTGGGTGGGACGGGAGTCTCATTATGTGAGCGGAGGGCCGTTCCGCCACCGAAAACCGCGGGCACACCACTGGTGTACACCCCCAGCGCGCCACCCGCGAACGCGGGCTCCGCCGGGCCGTGCGGCACCGGATAGTGGCCGCGCGACAGGGCCCGGCGCAGCCGGTACTCGTCCAGCGGCGCGGAGAAGGCCATGCCCTGTCCGTGCGTGCAGCCCATCGCGCGCAGGGCGACGACCTGTTCCGGCAGATCGACGCCGTCGGCGACGGACTGCAGTCCGAGATCGCAGGCGATCCGCAGCAGCCCGCTGGTGATCTTGTGCAGCCGCGCGGACTCGACGACGCCCTCGACCAGACTGCGGTCCAGTTTCAGTACGTCGACGGGGAGCCGCCGTAGCGTCGTGATGGCCGCGTAGCCGCTGCCGAAGCCGTCGAGGGCGATCCGGACGCCGAGCCGCCGCAGCGCGGTCAGACGGCGCTCCAGTTCGTCCAGGGAGATCCTCGGGTCGGTGTCGGACAGCTCGATCACCAGCGAACCGGACGGCAGCCCGTGCCGGGTCAGCAGGGCCTCGATCGAGCCGAGCGGCATCGACTTGTCCAGCAGCCGCCGGGCACTTATCCGCACGGCGACGGACACGGCGAGCCCGGTCGCCGTGCGCTCGGCAGCCTGTTCTACGGCCTCCTCCAGCATCCAGCGCCCCAGCTCGGCGGTCTTGTCGCTGTCCTCGGCCACCCGCAGGAACTCGGCCGGCGTGAACAGCACGCCCTGCGAGGACCGCCAGCGCGCCTGTGTGGAGACCGACGCGATCCGGCCGTCCACCAGCGACACCACGGGCTGGTGCAGCAGCGCGAACTCGCCGTCGTGCAGCGCCGCCCGCAGCCGCGTGGCCAGCTCCGCCTTCCGTACGACGTCCTGCTGCATCTGCGGTGCGTACAGCTCGACGCGGCCCTTGCCTGCGCCCTTGGCGCGGTACATCGCGAGGTCCGCGTTGCGCAGCAACTCCCCCGCGCCCAGGCCCGGTTCGGCGAAGGCGACGCCGATGGAGGCGGCGACCCGGACATCGTTGCCGTCGATGAGGTACGGCTGGGACAGGGTGATTCTCAGGCGGTCGGCGAGCTCCATGATGTGCCGCTCGCGGGCGGTGCGGTCCCGGGTGCCGTCGCCGACGATCAGGGCCGCGAACTCGTCGCCGCCGAGCCGGGACGCGGTGTCGCCGTGCCGGACCGCGCCGTCGAGTCTGCGGGCGGCCTGGATGAGGAGTTCGTCCCCGGCCTGGTGGCCGATGGTGTCGTTGACGGCCTTGAAGCCGTCGAGGTCGATGAAGAGGACGGCCGTGCCGCGGTCGGTGGAGCGGCGGCCGGACAGGGCCTGCTGGACGCGCTTGGTGAACAGCGCGCGGTTGGGCAGGTCGGTGAGCGGGTCGTGCTCGGCGTTGTGCTGCAACTGCGCCTGGAGGCGCACCCGTTCGGTCACGTCGCGGCTGTTGAAGATGAGGCCACCGTGGTGGCGGTTGACGGTGGACTCGACGTTCAGCCAGCCGTCGTCGCCGGAGCGGAAGCGGCACTCGATGCGGGTCGTGGACTCCTCGTAGGGGTTCGCGGTGAGGAAGCGGCGCACCTCGTGCACCACGCAGCCGAGGTCCTCCGGGTGGATGAGCGAGGCCAGTTCGGTCCCCACCAGCTCCTCCGCGGCCTTGCCGTAGACACCGGCGGCGGCCGGGGAGACGTAGCGGAGGATGCCGTTCGGGGCGGCGATCATGATGACGTCGCTGGAGCCCTGCACCAGGGAGCGGAAGTGGTTCTCCTTCTGCGCCAGCTCCTGGGTGAGGGTGATGTTGTCGATGAGCATGATGCCCTGGCGCACCACGAGGGCGAGGACCACGCAGCCCGCGGTGATGAGCACCACGCGGTCGGGGCTGCGGCCGTTGAGGACGTTGTAGAGAATCCCCAATGTGCAGACGGCGGCGGCGAGATACGGGGTGAGCGCGGCCAGCGAACCCGCGATGGGCCGGGTGGCCGGATACCGCCCCTGGTCGGCGCCGGGCGCGGAGGCCTGCGGCGGGATGCCGGTGCGCTGTCCTGGCCGGTGTTCGTGCACCACGCGCGTGTGCCCGTCGTCCTCGGCCTGGATGTGCCGGGGTGCGGCCCAGGGGGCGTAGGCGAGGAGCAGCGAGCCGGCGAACCAGCCCGCGTCGAGCAACTGACCCGAGTGGTAGTTGTTGTGGAGCAGCGGCGAGGTGAACAGGGCGTCGCACATCACGGTCAGGGCCAGGGCGCCGATCGCGGTGTTCACGGCGGTGCGGTTGACCGAGGAGCGCCGGAAGTGCAGCGCGAGCACCATGCTGACCAGCGCGATGTCGAGCAGCGGGTACGCCAGCGACAGCGCGGTGTGGGCCACGCTCGGCCCGTCGAACTTGGCGGCCTGGGCCAGCGCGAGGCTCCAGGACAGCGTGAGCAGCGAGCCCCCGATCAGCCAGGCGTCCAGCGCCAGACAGATCCAACCCGCTTTGGTGACGGGCCTTTTGGCGAGCACGAGGAGTCCGACGATGGCGGGCGGCGCGAAGCACAGGAAGAACAGGTCGGCGAAGCTGGGGCTGGGCACGGTCCGTTCGAGCACGACCTCGTACCACCCCCAGACTCCGTTGCCCAGTGCCGCCATCGCCGAGGAGAGCGAGAACAGCAGCCAGGCGGGCCGAAAGCGGATACGGCGGTTTCGCGCGTAGAGGAAGCACGAGACGGCAGCGGCACCGGCCGCAGCGCTGAGCCCGAAGTCACCCATGATCAGGGCGACTTGGCGGGAACCCCAGTCGAGCGCGGAACCGACGGCGTATCCCGCGCACACCAGGGCGAGGACGAGTTGCTGGACCAGGCTCCACGTGCCGCCGGTCGCCGGCGGTCGTGGCTGCCGCGCCCCGGGTGAAGTCCGGTCCCGGAGCGCCCCGTTGAGGGTGGTCGTCGGAGACGGTGGCGAACTCACCGGGCCCTCCCGGTCCGCGTCGCTCCCGGGTCCCGCGGGCCCCGGTGCGCCGGATGAGCGTGCCTGCGGCGGCTGTTGGGCCTGCGGTGGTGATGGCTGTGGCTGCCGTGATGTCCGCCGCGGCCGCCATGGCCGCCGCGACCGCAGTGCTCGGCGTGATGGCCGCGGCTGCGCGCGGCGGTGCGCCAGGGTCGCCGTCGGCGGCCCCGCCGCGTCGGATCGCTCGTCCATAGGCCGTGCATCGCCCGTCGCCCCCCTCACAGTCTGAAATGTCCATCCCCGGCGCCGAACGGTGCGCGGCGCAGCCCCTGCCGGGACGATACACCAGTCTCGTCACTCAGGGACATAGTTCCTCTACGCTCCGTAACGACCAGCGGAGATGTGTACACACCCCGCTTCCGAAAGGTTGCGGAGGGTGCCGGAAGCGGATTACCGCCCTGCTGTGGCTAGTTCCCCGCTTCGCCTGTCGTAAGGATCACGTTGCGCAGCGGCTGCCGGTTCACGAATCGTCCCAACTGGTCGACAACCAGACGCTTCGCACGCGGCAGGAACGCCGAGGTGGGCCCGCCGACATGGGGACTGATCAGCACGCCGGGCGCGTGCCACAACGGGTGCCCCTGGGGCAGCGGTTCGGGATCCGTCACGTCCAACGCCGCGGTGATACGGCCGGTTTCCAGCTCCGCGAGCAGCGCCTTGGTGTCGACGACGGGACCGCGCGCCACGTTGACCAGCAGCGCCCCGTCCTTCATCCGGGCCAGGAACTCGGCGTCGACGAGGTGACGGGTGCTCTCGTTCAGGGGCGTGGAGAGGATGACGACGTCCGCTTCCGGGAGGAGGGCGGGCAGTTCGGCGAGTGGATGCACCGGCCCGCGCGCGGTGGCGCGCGCGGAGCGCGCCACCCGCGCCACCCGCGCGAGCTCGAAGGGAGTGAGCCGGTCCTCGATGGCGGAACCGATCGCCCCGTAGCCGACGATGAGGACGGACCGGTCGGCGAGCGCCGGGTGGAAGTCCCCCTGCCAGTGCTCCTGTTGCTGCGCCCGCACGAACCCCGGGATACCGCGCAACGAGGCGAGTGTCAGGGCCAGCGCGAGCTCGGCGGTGCTCGCCTCGTGCACTCCGCGCGCGTTGCACAGCCGCACCCCGGGGGCGATCGACGAGAGGCTCGCGGTCATGTCGTCGATTCCGGCGGTGAGCGTCTGGATGACCTGCAGATTCCGCATCCGCTCCAGCGGCCGCGTCTTCACGGGCTGACGCTTCATGTACGGCACTACGTAGAGGACGCAGTCGGCGGGATCACCGGGGAACGCCTGACCGCCGTCCTCCCCCCCGTCCCAGAACAGGTAGTTGGGTCCCTCGGGGAGCCCTTCGATCTCCTCCGGCGGGATGGGCAGCCACACGTCAACAGTCATGGTCAGGAGGCTATGTCAGGGCCACGCGCGCGTAGAGGTTAGGTTGGGGTGCGAGAAGAAGGAAGGTCACGAGCAGGTGGAGCGCAGGACGATCGGCGCGGGGGCGCTCGCGATGGGGGCCGTCGGACTCGGCTGCATGCCGATGCACTGGGCCTACAGCGGGTCGCGGCGACGGGGCGACGAGTCGGTCAGGGCCGTGCACCGGGCGCTCGATCTGGGGGTGACGCTGCTGGACACCGCCGACATGTACGGCCCGTTCACCAACGAGCTGTTGCTGGGGCGGGTGTTGAAGGAGCGGCGCGCGGACGCGTTCGTGTCGACCAAGGTCGGCCTGCTGGTCGGCGAACAGCACATCGTGGCCAACGGCCGCCCCGGCTACGTGAAACGCGCGTGCGACGCGTCGCTGCGCCGCCTCCAGACGGACGTGATCGACCTCTACCAACTGCACCGCGCCGACCCCGAGGTCCCGGTCGAGGAGACCTGGGGCGCGATGGCGGACCTCGTACAGGCCGGAAAAGTACGGGCGCTGGGCATGTGCGCGGTCGGCGCCCGCTCCGCCCGCCGCCCCGGGGCACGCCTCCATGACGGAACGATCCGCCAACTCCAGCGCGTACAACAGGTGTTCCCGGTCACGGCGGTACAGGCCGAACTGTCGGTGTGGTCCCCGGAGGCCCTGGACGCGCTCCTGCCGTGGTGCGCGGCCCGCGGTGTCGGCTTCCTCGCGGCGATGCCCCTGGGCAACGGCTTCCTGACCGGCACCCTGACCCCGGGCGAGGGCTTCGAACCGGACGACGTACGCGCCCGCCACCCCCGCTTCACCGCCGAGATGACCGCCGCGAACCAGCCGATCGTCGCCGGCCTGCGCCGGGTGGCCCGCCGCCACGGTCCGGAGGTGACCCCGGCGCAGGTGGCCCTGGCGTGGGTGCTGGCGCAGGGGGCGCATGTGGTGGCGGTGCCGGGCACGAAGCGGGAGCGGTGGGTCACGGAGAACGCGGGGGCGGCGGGGCTGCGGTTGACGCCGGAGGATCTCGCGGAGGTGGCGGAGTTGCCGGGGGCGTTGGGGTCTTGGGACTGAGGGGGCGGGGGCTTCTCCGGCTTCGTGGCTGACAGCCGTACCGGTTCCGGAGCGCCTGGGACCGACCGGGGCCCCCGCTCTCCGGGCCCGACGGCTCGATCGTGCGTCGGTGCTCGGTGATCGGGAACCCGGGCGGCGCGAGCGGTGTATGAAAAGTAGAACCCGCCCGTCGAAAGGACCTGATCGTGCAACGTCGAGTCGTGTCGGCCGCCCTGGCCGTGTCCGCGCTCCTGCTGACGGCCGGCTGTTCCTCCGACGGGGGCGGTTCTCCGGGCGACGGCACGAGTGCGCCCTCCGGTACGTCGTCCGGTGGTACGGCTACGGGCGCCTCCCCCTCCCAGCAGGCCGCCGAGCAGACCCCGCCCGCCAAGGGCACCGTGAAGGTGCTGCGCACCGTCACCGAGGGCCTGAAGACGCCCTGGGGCCTCGCCCCGCTGCCCGACGGGAACCTGCTCGTGTCCTCGCGCGACGACGGCACGATCACCCGGATCGACGAGAAGACCAGCAAGAAGACCGAGTTGGGGAAGGTGTCCGGGGTCTCCCCGGCCGGCGAGGGCGGCCTCCTCGGCATCGCGCTCTCCCCGGACTACGCCTCGGACCACATGATCTACGCGTACTTCACCTCGGCCTCGGACAACCGCATCGTCCGCGTCCTGTACGACGAGAAGAAGCCGGCCGGTGAGCAGCTGGGCGCGCCGGACACCATCTTCAAGGGCATCCCGAAGGGCTATATCCACAACGGCGGGCGCATCGCCTTCGGCCCGGACGGCATGCTCTACGCGGGCACGGGCGAGAGCGGTCAGCGGGGTCTCGCGCAGGACAAGAAGTCCCTCGGCGGCAAGATCCTTCGGCTGACCCCGGAGGGCGACCCGGCGCCGGGCAACCCGTTCCCGAACTCGCCGGTGTACACCTACGGCCACCGCAATGTGCAGGGCCTCGCCTGGGACTCCAAACAGCGCCTGTTCGCCTCGGAGTTCGGCCAGGACACCTGGGACGAGCTGAACGCGATCACACCGGGCGACGACTACGGCTGGCCGAACGCGGAAGGCAAGGGCAACAACCCCGAGTACCACAACCCGATCACCCAGTGGCACACGGACGACGCCTCCCCCAGCGGCATCGCCTATGCCGAGGGCTCCATATGGATGGCGGGCCTCAAGGGCCAGCGCCTGTGGCGCATCCCCCTGAACGGCACGAAGGCATCCGCCGCCCCGCAAGCCTTCCTCACCGGCGAGTACGGCCGCCTGCGCACGGTCGTCTCGGCCGGCGACGACAAGCTGTGGCTCATCACCAGCAACACGGACGGCCGGGGCACACCCAAATCGGGCGACGACCGGATTCTGGAGATCCAGGTGACGTAGGTCCAGGTGACGTAAGTCCAGGTGACACAGACCCGGGCGAGGCAGGTCCGGACGCGGGAGCGGACCGGGGCGACACGGTCCCGGGCGGCGGAGCGGACTCCGGATCGGAAGCGAACTCCCGGTCGGACTCAGGGTCGGGAGAGGCCTAGGGATCCGACTCCGGGCCGGGATCGGGAGCGGAAGCTGACTCCGGATCGGAAGCGGCCTCGGGCTCGGACTCCGGAGCGGACCCGGAAGCGGACTCGGGATCGGGATCGGGCTCTGGGGTCGCGTCAGGACGGGACCGGGAGTCGGGCGCGGTACCAGAACCGGTCTCGGTGCGGGAATCGGCTTCGGCAGCGGGAAGGGGGCCGGAATCGGGCCCGGCGCTGGAACCGGCTTCAGAACCGGGATCGGTTTCGGAACCGGCATCGGCGCCCGGATCGGACGCGGCACCGGACTCGGCTTCCGCCCCGGATTCCCGCAACCGCACCACGACCCTGCCGGACTCCAGGTCTATCGGCCCACGCCCGGGGTCTCCGTCCGCGACGTCGACCCCGGTCAGCTCAAGCCGGTTGGCCTCGTCCTGGGTGTGTTTGCGGCCCGGTGAGAACAACTCCTCGAACATGTTGAACACGGCGCCTCCCCTGTGCCGGTCCCCTACAGCGTACGACTCATCGTGCGGAGCGCGCGGTGAGCGGGTCGGGCGGGAACAGCTCAAGGCGGTGGGCGACGGCGGCCGCCTCTCCCCGGCCCGAGACGCCGAGCTTGCCGAGGATGTTCGAGACGTGGACGCTCGCGGTCTTCGGGGAGATGAAGAGTTCCTCGGCGATCTGTCTGTTCGTGCGGCCTGCGGAGACCAGCCGCAGGACGTCCCGCTCACGGCTGGTGAGGCCGAGCGCCTCGACGGGGTCGGCGGGGGCAGCTCTACGCGCCGGGACCTTTGTGAGCGTCAGCCGGGCCCGCTGGGCGAGCAGCGCGACGGAGTCGGCGAGCGGGCGGGCGCCGAGGTGGTCGGCGACGGCGGCGGACAGGCGGAGCAGTTCCGTGGCGCGGTCCCGCTCGTCGTCACCCCCGTCGGGGTCGGACAGCAGCGCTTCGGCGAGGCGGTGCCGGACGCGGGCGAGGTCGTAGGGGCGGTCGAGGCATTCGAAGGCGGCGACCGCCTCGGACCAGTCGTCCGGGGTGGAGCGGCCCTCGGCGTGCAGGAGTTCGGCGCGGAGCCAGCGTTCGTGGGCCTGCCAGACGGGGACGTTGGTGGGGACCGGCTTGGCGGCCTCCCGGATGCGTTCGAGGATCTTGGCGCGGCCGGGGTCGGCGACGGGCAGGCCGACGGCCTGGGTCTCGGCGGCGGCCGCGGTGACCAGGAGGGGCCAGACCTCGAAATACGTGCCGGGGAGGAAACCGGAGTCCAGGACGAGTCCGAGGGTGGCGCGGGCGTCGAGGAGGCGGCCTTCGGCGGTGGCGATCTGGAGTTCGATCCGCTCCAGTGGCAGATGGTGCTGGGGGGCGGCGTCGTGGGTGCCGAAGTGCTCGCGGGCGGCGGCCAGTTGGCGGCGGGCCTCTGCCACATCGCCTCGGGCGAGCGCGAGTTCGGCGCGGATCCGAGCGTGGAAGCCGCGGGGTTTGGCGCTCTGGTCCACGCGCTCCGCTTTGGTCGCAGCCTCGGCGGCCTCGTCCCAGCGGCCCAGGCTGACCAGGGATTCGGCGAGGTTCCCCCAGATCCATGCCTCTTTGTCGAACTGGCCGAACTTCCTGGCGAAGGCGAGCCCCGTCTCCAGGATGGGCACGGCCTCGCGGGAGCGGCCGACCGTTTCGAGGAAGGAGGGAAGGTTCACATAGCTGCGGCCGGCGACGGCGGAGATGCCCTCGGCGACCGTCCGTTCGTTCACCTCGACCAGTTCGGCGAGGCCTCCCTCGACGTCTCCGGAGGCGACCATGAGGCCGGCCAGGGTGAGGCGGGCGTCCATCTCGATCTCGCGGGCGCCGACCATGCGCGCGTACTCGACCGCGCGCTCTGCGGCCACGTAGGCGTCGGGTCCCGGGACATGGACCATGGACCAGCCGGCGACCTTGGCGAGGACCTCCGCGTGCACCTCGGAGGGCGGCAGTCCGCGGACCAGCTCCTGCGCGGCGGCGAGTTCCGGCCAGCCGTCTCCGCGGGCCTGGGACCGGACCAGGACGGAGCGCTGCACCCAGAACCAGGCGGCGCGCAGCGGGTCGCCCTCGTCCTCCAGGAGGTGCAGGGCCCGCTTGGTGATCTTCAGGGCGCGCTCGCGCTCCCCGCTCAGCCGCCCGGCGACGGCGGCCTCCGCCATCAGGTCGAGGTAGCGCAACGGTGTGGTCTCCGGGTCGCAGCCGCAGGGCGGGTACACCTCGGTGTAGTCGACGGGGCGCAGCCCCGCGCGTACGGCGTCGGGGACGGTGTCCCACAGCTCCATCGCCCGCTCCAGGAGCCGGAGTTGCTCGGAGTGGGCGTGCCGGCCCCGGGCCGCCACGGAGGCGTCCAGGACGGCGGGGAGGGCCTTGGCGGCGTCGTGGGCGTGGTACCAGTAGCTCGCCAGCCGCATGACGCGCTGGTCGGCCGGGACGAGCGTCGGGTCGGCCTCCAGGACCTCGGCGTAGCGGCGGTTGATGCGGGAGCGCTCGCCGGGCAGCAGGTCGTCGCCGACGGCCTCGCGGACCAGGGAGTGGCGGAAGCGGTAGCCGTCGTCACCGGGGGCCACCTGGAGGATGTTGGCGCCGACGGCCGCCCGTAGCGCCTCGATGAGGTCGTCCTCGGCGAGCCGGGCGACGGCGGCGAGCAGCCGGTACTCGACGGTGGAGCCGCCCTCGGCGACGATCCGGGCGACCCGCTGGGCACTCTCGGGCAGCGACTCGACCCGGACGAGGAGCAGGTCGCGCAGGGAGTCGGTGAGGTTGCTGCGGCAGCCGTCGTGGGCGGCGACGGCGAGTTCCTCGACGAAGAAGGCGTTGCCGTCGGAGCGTTCGAAGATCTCGTCGACCTGGGCGGGGTCGGGTTCGGCGGCGTGGATGCCGGCGATCTGACGGCCCACCTCCTGCCGGTTGAAGCGGCCCAGTTCGATCCGGCGGACCGTGCGGAGCCGGTCGAGTTCGGCGAGCAGGGGGCGCAGCGGGTGGCGGCGGTGGATGTCGTCAGCGCGGTAGGTGGCGAGGACGACGAGGCGGCCGGTGCGCAGGGTGCGGAAGAGGTAGGCGAGGAGGTGGCGGGTGGAGGCGTCGGCCCAGTGCAGGTCCTCCAGGGCGACGACGACCGTGCGCTCGGCGGCGACGCGCTCCAGGAGACGCGCGGTGAGTTCGAAGAGGCGGGCCATGCCCTCCTCGTCGTGCCGGCCGGCCCGCTGGAAGGTGGCCGTCTCCGCCAACTCCGGGAGCAGCCGGGCGAGTTCCTCCTCCTGGCCGGCTGCCGCGGCGGACAGCTCGTCGGGCAGTTCGCGGCGCAGCGCGCGCAGGGCCGTGGAGAACGGGGCGAAGGGCAGCCCGTCCGCGCCGATCTCGACACAGCCGCCGAGCGCGACGACGGCACCCCGGCGGCAGGCGGCGGTGGCGAACTCCTCGACGAGCCGGGTCTTGCCGACGCCCGCCTCGCCGCCCAGCAGCAACGCCTGCGGCTCGCCCGCGGCGGCGCGGGCGAGCGCATCGTTCAGCGTGTCCAGTTCGTCGGCGCGGCCGACGAAGACCGGACTGACGGACCTGGTCTCCACGCCTGCGAGCATGTCACGCGGGTCTGACAACGCGGCACCGGTTTTCGGGAGGGCGGCCGCGGGGAGGAGCGCCCCGCGAACCTGCCGGGCGGGCGCCGTACGGCCGTCCTCCCGGGCCCGGACGGTCACGAGACGCGGGCGAACAGGTGCCGACGGGGGCGTTGGGTATGCACCTCCCCCTCGGCGGCCCGGCGGGCCTGCTCGCGACGGGCGGCACGGGCCCCGCGCACGGCCTCGCGGGCCAGCCGCTCGTTGGCGGCCTGCCGGCGCAGTTCGGCGGAACGGATCTGGTGGAGTTCGTACTCGTACATCTCAAGTCCCTTGGTGGAGGCGGTTTTTCGGCTTCGCTTGTTGCGATGCCTCAACCTTCGTCTCCAAGGGGGGTCCGCCACATCGGGAGAGTTCCGCATCTTGCCGGGCCGGGCGGGCCTTAGACATGCGTAAGGGGTCTTAGGGCCTCCGTAAGGTGCTTACGGAGGCCCTAAGACCCCTGGTTACGTGCGGTGGCGCGAGCCGACGGTCAGGTGGCCGACGGCAGGCTGAGCAGGACGTCGGTGTACTTCAGGACGGCCAGGAGCAGTCCTACGACACCGAGCGCGACGCCCGCCCAGGCGACCGACTTGATCCAGGTGGCCTGCGGCTTGCCCGGGGTGCCGAACGCGGGCCGGACGAGAGCCGCGACCCCGACGAGCGCGCCGACCAGGGCGAAGATGCCGGCCCACAGCGCGGTGGTGTGCCAGGCGTCGCCGTAGACCTCCTTGATCTGGGTGGACACGCTCGCGGTGGAGGCGGTGTGGAGCTGGCCCACGAGGGTCTCGCGGGCGGCGGCGACGGTGCCGACCCAGCCGCCGGAGAGCGAGATGAAGCCGAGCGCGGCGGAGACGACCGCGGCCGCGCCCTGGCCGACGCCGGAGGGGCCCTCCTCGGGGTGCTCCAGCTGGAGCTTCGCGAGCTCGGCCGCGTACTCCTCCTCGGAGAGGTCGTCCTCGTCCTCGGCGGCTTCGGCCTCGGTGTTCGCGGTTTCCGGCTCGGTCACTTCCTCGTCGGTCTTGGTGACATCGACGGTCTCCGCGTCGCTCTTCACCTCGGTGGCCTCGTTCGCGGCCTCGTCAACAGTCTTGGTACCCATGATGCGCACGGTAGGGGTGAAGTCTGAGAAGTTCCTTAAAGATCGCTGTGTTGCGCACGCGCGCGTGCCTCGCGCCACTCGGGGGCGAGCACGGACCACACCTCTATGTCGTGCCTTAGACCCCCGTGGGGGTGTGACTCGCGCAGGATCGCGTCCCTGGTCATGCCCATGCGGCGGGCAACATTCAGGCTCTTCTCATTGCCTGCGGCCGCGTGCCATTCGACGCGGTGGATGCCGCGCCGCTCGATCGCGAAGTCGATGAGAATCCGTATCGCCCGGGTGATCAGCCCGTGCCCGGCAGCGGAGGGTTCCAGCCAGCAGCCGACCTCGCAGTTGCCCTGGTCGGCGTGGAAGTTCAGGAAGAGGACCCCGCCGACGAGTTTGCCGTCGAGCCAGATGCCGTGCAGGGACGCTTCGTCGGCGGCGCGGAGGTCGGCGTAGCGCTGGAGCATGGCCCGCGCGGAGTCGACGTCCGTCGCCTTGGAGCCGAAGGTGATGAACTGGCCGATGAACTCGCGGCCGCGGTCCAGGTGCGCGAGGAACTCCTCGGCGTGCCACGGCTCCAGGGGACGTAGTTCGGCTCCGTCGTCACCCAGGGATATCGCGTACATCCTGCTCCTGCTCCTTCGCCAGGACGTCCGCCACCTCGGCGTCCGTCGCGGCGGCCAGCCTCTCATGGGCGGCGCGGCACTCGGGGGGCTCGATGCTGATGCGGGGCAGGACGCGGTCGAGGCCGCGGGGAAGCCACCAGTTGGCGCCGCCGAGCAGGTGCATGAGGGCCGGCACCAGGAGGGTGCGCAGGACGAAGGCGTCCAGGGCGACGGCGGAGGCGAGCGCGATGCCGAACATGGCGATCACGCGGTCCCCGCTGAGCACGAAGGCGAGGAAGACCGAGATCATGATGACGGCGGCCGAGTTGATCACCCGGCTGGTCTCGGCGAGGCCGACGCGGACGGCGCGGCGGTTGTCGCCGGTTTCCAGCCATTCCTCGTACATCCGGCTCACCAGGAAGACCTGGTAGTCCATGGAGAGCCCGAAGAGGACCGACACCATGATCACGGGGAGGAAGGGTTCGATCGGTCCGGCGCGTCCCAGGCCGAGGAACTCGCTCCCCCAGCCCCACTGGAAGATCGCGACGACGACCCCGAAGGCGGCGGCCACGGCGGCGACGTTCATCGCGGCGGCCTTGAGCGGGATGCCGATCGACCGGAAGGCGAGCAGGAGCAGGACACAGCCGAGCGAGATGACGACCCCGACGAACAGCGGGAGCTTGCCGACGATCACGTCGGCGAAGTCGTCGTAGCTCGCCGTCACCCCGCCGACGTGGATGTCGAGCGAGGTGCCCGTCTCGGCCCGCGGCAGCACCTCGGTGCGCAGCCGGTCGACGAGGTCGCTGGTCCGCTGCGACTGCGGTGCCGAGTCCGGTAGGACGCTGAAGTACCCGGTGGAGCCGCCGGCGTCGTAGGTCACCGGGGTCACGGAGGCGACGCCCTCGGTGGTGCGCAGGGTGGCGTCGAGGTTGTCGAGGGTGAGCTTGTCCTCGGCGCCGTCGATCTTCGTGACGAGGGTGAGGGGGCCGTTGACGCCGGGCCCGAAGCCGGCCGCGAGGAGGTCGTAGGCCTGGCGGGTGGTCGACGCCTTGGGGTCGTTGCCCTGGTCGGAGGTGCCCAGGTGGAGGGCGAGGGTGGGCAGCGCGAGGACGGCCATGACGATCAGGGCGAGGGTGCCGAGCAGTTTGGGCCGGCGCTCGACGAACGCGGACCAGCGGGCGGCGAGGCCGGTGGGGAGCTCCGGCTGGGGCCCGTGCTCGGCCAGTCGGCGCCGTTCGCGGCGGCTGAGGGCGCGGGGGCCGATGAAGGACAGCAGGGCCGGGAGAAGCGTCACGGAGGCCGCGACGGTGAGCACCACGGTCAACGAGGCGGCGATCGCGACCCCGTTGAGGAAGCCGAGCCGCAGGATCAGCATCCCCAGGAGGGCGATGCACACCGTGGCGCCCGCGAAGACGACCGCGCGTCCGGTGGTGACGACCGCGTTGGTGACCGCCTCGGTGACGGACAGCCCGCGTTTCAGCCCGCGCCGGTGCCGGGTCACGATGAACAGCGCGTAGTCGATGCCGACGCCGAGCCCGATCAGCATGCCGAGCATGGGCGCGAAGTCGGCGACGGTCAGGGCGTGCCCGAGCAGCACGATCGCCGCGTACGCGGTGCCGACGCTCACCAGGGCGGTGCCGATGGGCAGTAGCGAGGCGGCGAGCGAGCCGAAGGCGAGGAACAGCACGAGGGCGGCGACGGCGACCCCGACGATCTCGGCGGTGTGCCCGCTCGACGCCTCGGTGAGCGCGATGGCGCTGCCGCCCAACTCGACCTGGAGTCCGTCGGTCTGGGCGGCCTTGGCGGCGCTCACCACGGCCTGTGCCTCGGACTTGTCGATGTCCTCGGCCTGGTGCGCGAAGGTGACGGTCGCGTAGGCGGTGCGTCCGTCGGCGCTGATCCGGCCCGTGCCCTGTCCGTCGTACGGACTGACGACGGAGGCGACTCCGGGCAGGTCGGTGATCCTGTCCAGGGCGTCGCTCATGGTCTGTTCGACGGCGGCCGCGCGGACGGAGCCGGGTGAGGTGCGCCAGACGACGGTGTCGCTGTCGCCGCCGAGATCCGGAAACCCCTCCTTGAGCAGCTGAGTCGCACGACCTGACTCGGTGCCGTGGGCCTCGTAGTCGTTCGAGTACGCCGAGCCGGTGACGGCGGCGGCCGCGGTGACCCCGCCGAACGCGACGAGCCACAACAGGACGGCGACAAGGCGGTGCCGAACACACCAGCGGGCAAGGGCTGCCACGAACGTGCTCCCGGGGATGGCGAATTGTGGATCTTTGACCGGGAATCCTGGTTCAAGGGATGAACAGCCCGCAAAGAACGCATGAGCAATACGGAGCCCACTCTTGCAGCAGAAAATGATCGTTCATGACGTTCGTGCGCCGAATCACGGGAGTGGGAGCCAGATCACAGGACAGTAACGGCAACTCTGTAGCCCGGACTGCCGCCTTGACCGTCGCCTCAGTCGAACTGGTCCCCCAGGGCCATCACCATCGCCCCGACGACCAGCAGCCAAAGCGCCCGCCTGGTGCGGCCCCTGGACCCGAGCACGGACGCGAGCGCACAGACCGCCGCGCCCACCGCATAGGCGGCCGGAACGAGCACCGGCGCGGCCCCACTCGCCCGCAGCACCGCGGCGGCCACCCCCGCGAGAGCCAGTACGGCACCGGTCAGCGCGGCCGTCCAACGGGCCCGCCGCGCGTCCAGCGCCGTGTCCCCGAAGTCCGGTATCTCGGAATCTCCGCGTCCGTCCATGGCGGGCGAGCGTAGCGCCTCCGCCTGAGAAACCTGGTGCGCGGCCAACCGACGTCCTCCACAATCTCGTTGCTTCCTCATTGGAACCTACGCAGAACCGGAGGACACCGTTCACCGATGCCCGACACCGACCTGTCCGCCCGCCTGACCCATCCCCGCCATCCACGCAGCAACGGCTACGACGCCCGCTGGACCATCGAGAACCAGATGGGCCCGCACGCCCTGTGGCTGCTGGAATGGCTGGCCCCGGCGCTCGGCCTGGACACCCTGTGCCCGGGCGCCCGTGTCCTGGACCTGGGCTGCGGGCGCGCCATGACCTCCGTCTTCCTCGCCAAGGAGTACGACCTCCAGGTCACCGCCGCCGACCTGTGGGTGAAGCCGGAGGAGAACGCCGTGCGGATCGCCGAGGCGGGTGTCGCCGACCGGGTGCTCCCCCTGCATGTGGAGGCGCACGATCTCCCCTTCGGGGACGGCACGTTCGACGCGATCGTGTCGGTCGACGCCTACCAGTACTTCGGTACCGCCGACCTCTACCTGCCCACTCTGACAAGGCTGTTGAAGCCGGGCGGCCGGATCGGGATCGTCGTCCCCGCCCTCCGGGAGGAACTGGCGGGCGACGAACCACCGGAGCACCTGAAGCCCTTCTGGGACCCCGGTTTCTGGGCGTTCCACTCCCCCGCCTGGTGGCGCCGCCACTGGACCCGCGGCGGCACCGTGGAGGTCGAGACCGCCGACTGGCAGCCCGACGGCTGGAAGGACTGGCTGCTGTGGAGCGAGGTGTGCGCCGAGGAGAGTCCGTACGCGTGGATGGCGGACATGGCCCGGGAGTCGGTGGAGTTGGTGCGCGCCGATGAAGGACGCACCCTCGGCTTCGCGCGGGTCGTGGGCCGCCGGGTATAACCGGAACGGCCCCGGAGATCAGGTCCCCGGGGCCGTGCACGGTGTACTGGCTCAGCCTTCGCTGACGCCCAGTTGCTCCAGGATGAGCTCCTTGACACGGGCCGCGTCGGCCTGGCCTCGGGTGGCCTTCATGACCGCGCCGACCAGTGCGCCGGCCGCCGCCACCTTGCCGCCGCGGATCTTGTCGGCGATGCCCGGGTTGCCGGCGATGGCCTCCTGGACGGCTGTGGTGAGAGCGCCTTCGTCCGAGACGACCTTCAGGCCGCGCTTCTCGACGACCTCGTCCGGGGTGCCCTCGCCGGCGAGGACGCCCTCGATGACCTGGCGGGCGAGCTTGTCGTTCAGGTCGCCTGCGGTGACCAGCGCGGTGACCCGGGCGACCTGCTCCGGCGTGATGGGCAGCTCGTCGAGCGCCTTGCCGGACTCGTTGGCGCTGCGGGCGAGTTCACCCATCCACCATTTGCGCGCGGAGGCCGCGTCGGCACCGGCGTCGATCGTGGCGACGATCGGGTCGATGGCACCGGCGTTGAGGATCGACTGCATGTCGAACGCGGTGATCCCCCACTCCTCGCTCAGCCGGTTGCGGCGGGCCAGCGGCTGCTCGGGCAGTCCGGCGCGGATCTCCTCGACCCACGCGCGCGAGGGGGCCACCGGCACCAGGTCCGGCTCCGGGAAGTACCGGTAGTCCTCCGCCTCCTCCTTCACGCGGCCCGAGGTCGTCGACCCGGTGTCCTCGTGGAAGTGGCGGGTCTCCTGGATGATCGTGCCGCCGGAGTTCAGCACCGCGGCGTGGCGCTGGATCTCGTAGCGGGCGGCACGCTCCACGGAACGCAGCGAGTTGACGTTCTTCGTCTCGCTCCGGGTGCCGAACTTCTCGCGGCCGTGCGGGCGCAGCGACAGGTTCACGTCGCAGCGCATCTGGCCCTGCTCCATGCGGGCTTCCGACACACCGAGCGCCCGGATCAGCTCGCGCAGCTCGGCGACGTACGCCTTGGCGACCTCGGGTGCACGCTCACCGGCGCCCTCGATCGGCTTGGTGACGATCTCGATGAGCGGAATGCCGGCCCGGTTGTAGTCGAGCAGCGAGTGCGAGGCGCCGTGGATACGGCCCGTCGCGCCGCCGACGTGCAGCGACTTGCCGGTGTCCTCCTCCATGTGGGCGCGCTCGATCTGCACCCGGAAGGTCTCGCCGTCCTCCAACTGGACGTCCAGATAGCCGTTGAAGGCGATCGGCTCGTCGTACTGGGAGGTCTGGAAGTTCTTCGGCATGTCCGGATAGAAGTAGTTCTTCCGGGCGAAGCGGCACCACTCGGCGATCTCGCAGTTCAGCGCGAGGCCGATCCTGATCGCGGACTCGACGCCGATCGCGTTGACGACCGGGAGCGCGCCGGGCATGCCGAGGCAGGTCGGGCAGGTCTGCGAGTTCGGTTCGGCGCCCAGTTCGGTCGAACAGCCGCAGAACATCTTGGTCTTGGTGCCGAGTTCGACATGGACCTCAAGGCCCATGACGGGGTCGTACGACGCGAGAGCGCCCTCGTACGACTCCAGGTCGGTCGTGGTGGTCACGGTGAACTTTCCCTCTCAGCCCAGCAGGACGTCGTCGTCGCCCAGCCGCTTCAGCTCGCGGTACAGGATGGCGAGGCCGGTGACGATCGCGACGGCGGACACCGTGGCGTCGATCAGACGGAGCGTGTCGTGCTCGGTGCGCGCCTTCTTGATCTGCTTGGCGACGCCCAGCGCGCCGAACGCGGTGGTGGCGATGGACACATAGGTGCCGGACTTGGACTTCTTGAAGCCCTTGGCCTTCGACAGTGCGTTGCTCACAGCGACGGTGCCTCCTCAAGCAGCGGGTGGCCCCACTTTTCCACGAAGGCGGCCTCGACGGCGGCGCCGACCTTGTAAAGGCGGTCGTCCTTCAGCGCCGGGGCGATGATCTGGAGCCCGACCGGGAGACCGTCCTCCGGAGCGAGACCGCAGGGCAGCGACATGGCCGAGTTGCCCGCCAGGTTGGTCGGGATGGTGCACAGGTCCGCGAGGTACATCGCCATCGGGTCGTCGGCACGCTCGCCGATCGGGAAGGCGGTGGTCGGCGTCGTCGGCGACACGATCACGTCGACGCTCTCGAACGACTTCTCGAAGTCGCGGGTGATGAGCGTACGGACCTTCTGGGCGCTGCCGTAGTACGCGTCGTAGTAGCCGGAGCTCAGCGCGTACGTCCCGAGCATGATGCGGCGCTTCACCTCGGGGCCGAAGCCCGCCTCACGGGTGATCGAGGTGACCTCTTCGGCCGAGTGGGTGCCGTCGTCGCCGACGCGGAGGCCGTAGCGGAGGCCGTCGAAACGGGCCAGGTTCGACGAACACTCGGAGGGCGCGATCAGGTAGTACGCCGACAGGGCGAGGTCGAAGGACGGGCAGTCCAGCTCGACGATCTCCGCGCCCAGTTCCTTCAGCACCGCGACGGCCTCGTCGAAGCGCTGGATGACACCCGCCTGGTAGCCCTCGCCGCGGAACTGCTTGACGACGCCTACGCGCATGCCCTGCACGCTGCCGTTGCGGGCGGCCTCGACGACCGGCGGGACCGGGGCGTCGATCGACGTGGAGTCCAGCGGGTCGTGTCCGGCGATGGCCTCGTGCAGCAGCGCCGCGTCCAGGACCGTACGGGCGCAGGGCCCGCCCTGGTCGAGGGAGGACGAGAAGGCGACCATGCCGTAGCGGGAGACTGCGCCGTACGTCGGCTTGACGCCGACCGTGCCGGTGACGGCGGCCGGCTGGCGGATGGAACCGCCGGTGTCGGTGCCGATCGCGAGCGGCGACTGGAAGGAGGCGAGCGCGGCGGAGGAACCGCCACCGGAGCCGCCGGGGATCTTGGTGAGGTCCCAGGGGTTGCCGGTGGGCCCGTAAGCACTGTTCTCCGTGCTCGACCCCATGGCGAACTCGTCCATGTTGGTCTTGCCGAGGATGACCACGTCGGCGGCCTTCAGCCGCTTGGTGACGGTCGCGTCGTACGGCGGGATCCAGCCTTCGAGGATCTTGGAGCCGACCGTGGTCGGGATGCCCTCGGTGGTGAAGATGTCCTTGAGCGCGAGCGGGACGCCGGCCAGCGGGCCGAGCTGCTCGCCCCGGGCCCGCTTCTCGTCGACGGCGCGGGCCTGCGCGAGGGCGCCCTCGCGATCGACGTGCAGGAAGGCGTGCACCTTCGCGTCGACTTCCTCGATACGGGCGAGGTGGGCCTCGGTGACCTCGACGGCCGTGAGCACGCCGGACGCGATGTTCGCGGCGATCTCGGCGGCGGTGAGCCGGATGATGCTGCTGTGGTCCGTCATGGTGGTTAGTCCTCCCCCAGGATCTGCGGCACCTTGAAACGCTGCTGCTCCTGGGCCGGGGCGCCGGAGAGCGCCTGCTCGGGGGTGAGCGAGGGACGGACCTCGTCCGCGCGCATGACGTTCGTCAGCGGCAGCGGGTGAGAGGTCGGCGGTACGTCTTGGTCGGCGACCTCGCTGACGCGGGCGACCGCGCCGATGATGTCGTCCAGCTGTCCCGCGAAGTGTTCGAGCTCTTCGGGCTTCAGCTCCAGACGCGCCAGCCGGGCGAGGTGGGCGACCTCCTCGCGCGTGATGCCAGGCATGCAGCGTTCCTCTGGGGTGAGTGTGTGTGGTTTGGCGCCAATCCTATGGGGCGGGGGCCCTCAGCCGTTAAACGGTTTCTCCGGAGCCCCGGTCACCGGCCTCGCGCGTCCCACACCGGGCTCTTCGTGAAGTGGTTGTCGTAGAGCTCCTGCACCTCCAGGAGGCTCTCCGGGCCGACCTCTCCGAGGGAGATGCGCTGCAGGTGACGGAAGTACTCGAAGCGCTCGACGCCGGGTGTGATGACGATGAGGAGGTCGGCGTCGGTGCCGGGTGCGGCGGCGAAGGCGTGGGGCAGGCCCGGCGGGACGACGACCAGGTCACCGGGTCCAGCGGTGACGACCTGGTCGCCGGAGAGGATCTCGGCGGCGCCGTCGAGCAAGAAGAACATCTCGGCGGAGTTGTCGTGCCAGTGCGGTTTCGCGCCGTCCGCTCCCCCGCTGAGGGTGACGCGCTGGGTGGACAGCGCACCGCCGGTCGCGCTGCTGTCCGCGAGCAGCTTCACGGTGGTCGGCGCCCGGCCCACCACCTCGGCCTCGGCATCGCGCACGATCACGGACTCGTCGAACTTCGGTACGAGCAACGACATTTCGGGACCCCGTTCGGATGAGGAAGAGGAGTGCGGCTCGGACGGCTCAGGCAAGGAACAGCAGCACGGCACTGATCAGTACAACGATCGCCGTGGCGAAGTGGATCCCGAAGGCCACGGCTTTCGCTCCGCCGTGGCGCAGCACTATCAGGGTGTCGCCGAACGGCACGACCGCGACGCAGAGCATGAACCAGGCCTCGGCATGCGCCCCGGCGAAGGCCAGCACCGCAAGGCCCACCAGACCCAGCGTGCCGTCCCTGAGGCCCTTGATCGTGAGGTAGGCGCCGGCGTCACCCGCGGGATCGGCCGGGACTCCGTAACCGGCGGCGGCAGGGCCCGGCTGGAACAGGAACCGGTAGCCCAGGAACAGGCAGAACAGGTCGAGCACGATCGCCAGGGTGTAGGCGGTGACGGTCACGTCGTTTCTCCTCACGAGTGTTTTCTAGCAGCGCTAGCTCTTGGAGCGAAGCTAGCAGAGCGTCGACAGGAACGCTAGCGATGCTAGAATCCGGGTCATGACGATTCAGACGCGCCGGGAGCGCGAGCGGGCGGAGCGGGAGCAACTGATCGTCTCGGCCGCACGGGAACTGGCCGAGACGGAGGGCTGGGACGCGGTGACAACACGGCGCCTGGCAGCCGAGATCGAGTACAGCCAGCCCGTCCTCTACAGCCACTTCAAGGACAAGGGCGCGATCATGGCGGCGGTGGCGGTGGAGGGCTGCGCCGTACTGGCCGCCGAGTTGCACACGGCGCGCACAGCGGCGAAGGGCACGCGCGGGGCGCTGAGCGCGGTCGGCGAGACGTACACATCGTTCGCGCGCCGCCGCCCGGCCCTCTACGACGCGATGTTCACGCACATGGTCGACCTGCCGTTCGCCACCCCGGAGGCACCGGCGCCCTTGCAGGCGGCCTTCGGCGAGATCTTCCAGGCCGTCGAGCCCATCGCGGCCGAGGGCGACGACCCCGGCCTGCTGACGGAGACGTACTGGGCGGGCCTCCATGGCCTGGTCACGCTGATGCGCAGCGGCCGCCTACCCGAGAAGGCCCACGAGCAGCGGCTGGCGCTACTGATCGCCCACTTCACAACAGGCGTGAGCTGACCCCTCAGGGGCGCGGGGAACTGCGCGACAAGCCACGACGGCCCCGCAGCCGCAAACGATTAGAAGCCCCCACCCCAATAGGCGCAGCGACCTCAGCCGATCCGCCCCGGATCATCCGCCGCAGCCGCAGGCAACGCGGCGCGAGGCCGCTGCCAACCGCGCGAACCCCGCGCCCGCAACCACGCCGTCATGTCCTCCGGAGGCATCGCCGCAGCGACAAGCCACCCCTGCACGGCGTCACACCCCAGATCCCGCAACCGCTCCCACGTCTCGTCGTCCTCAACCCCCTCAGCCACGACGAGCAACCCCAGGGAATGCGCGAGATCAACGGTGCACCGCACGATCTCCGCGTCCTCCGTGTCCACCGCGAGCCGGGCCACGAACGACCGGTCGATCTTCAACTCGCTGACCGGCAGCCGCCGTAGATGCACCAGGGACGAATACCCCGTGCCGAAGTCGTCGAGGGACATCTTCACGCCGTGCCCGGTCAGCCCGTTGAGGGTGTCGGCGGCGCGCTGGGGGTCCTCCAGGAGGACGTGTTCCGTGATCTCCAGCTGGAGGGAGCCCGGCGGGACACCGTGCCGGGCGAGGCGCGCGGCGACCGAGCCGGCGAAGCCGGGGGTGTGGACGTCGCGCGGGGAGACGTTCACCGCGACCGGTACGAACAGGCCCTGGGCGCGCCATCTGGCGACCTGGGCGAGGGCCGTGTCGAGCACGTACTCCGTCAGGTGGGGCATCAGCCCGGACGACTCGGCGATCGCTATGAACTCGTCCGGCGGCACCTTCCCGCGCTCCGGGTGCACCCACCGCACCAACGCCTCCAGGCCGGCGACCTGGCCGTCGAAGCGGACCTTGGGCTGGTAGTGCAGCTGCACCTCGTGCGCGTCGAGGGCGCGGCGCAGATCGCCCAGCAGGCCGAGCCGGTCCGGGGTGTTGGAGTCCCGCTTGGACTCGTAGACCTCGACGCCCGTACGGTCCCGCTTCGCCTGGTACATCGCGACGTCGGCCCGGCGCAGCAGCCCCTCGGCATCGAGGGCGTGGTCGGGGAAGACGGCGACACCCGCGCTGGCCTCCAGGACGAGGGTGAGCCCGTCGAGGTCGAGCGGGGAGCTGAGCGCGGCGACGAGGTTGCGGGCGACCCGGGTCGCGGACGTCGTGGAGTCGGCTACGGGCAGCAGGACGGCGAACTCGTCGCCGCCGAGCCGCGCGGCCTCCGCCCCGCGCGGCAGCGCCACCCGCAGCCGGTCGGCTATCTGCAACAGCAGCCGGTCACCGGCGAGATGGCCCAGGGTGTCGTTGACCGACCGGAACCGGTCGAGGTCGATCAGCATGAGCGCGGCCTTGGCGCCGATGCGCTCGGCGTCGTCCAGGGCGGTCCAGATGCGCTCCAGGAGCCACTGCCGGTTGGGCAGCCCGGTCAGCGGGTCGCGCAGCTGCTCCTCGGCCCTGGCCCGGGCCATCCACAGGGTGGAGTCGAGGGCGATGAGCGGGATCGAGAACAGGGGCAGCAGGATCGGCTGGGCTACGGCGACCACGCAGATGAGTGG
This sequence comes from Streptomyces sp. NPDC048504, assembly GCF_043200035.1. Taxonomy (NCBI): domain Bacteria; kingdom Bacillati; phylum Actinomycetota; class Actinomycetes; order Kitasatosporales; family Streptomycetaceae; genus Streptomyces; species Streptomyces sp. NPDC048504. Next base: position 88,746 of record NZ_JBICXA010000013.1, on the reverse strand, counting down.
CGCGATGCCGAGCAGGGCTACGGCGACCAGGCCCTGTCTGAGCAGGGCGGTGCGGGCGACGGTGGGCAGTCCGCCGTGGCGCGGGGCGTGCAGATACCAGAGCAGGGTGCGGGTCACGGCGAGATAGGCGACGGCGACCAGGACCACTTCGGGGGCGGTGTAGACCGTCCAGGTGTCGGGGTTCCAGGGCGTCTCGACGGACGGCACCCGGCCGAAGGCGCCCAGCACGAGTGCGCCGGCGGCGATGCCGAGGATGTCCACCGCGCCGTGCAGGATGCCCTGGCGCCAGCGGTTGCGGCGGGCTATGCCGACCAGGACGACGACGGTGAGGCTGACCATGCCGGCGGCGACCCAGCCGTAGAGCAGCAGGACGCCGAGGGTGAGGGCGGCGCCCGAGCCGGTGCCGCCCCACCAGCGGGCGCGGCCGAGGGCGACGAGGTGGCCGACGATGATGCCGGTCAGGACGGCGAGCGACCAGCCGACCGTGCCGGACGGGAAGAGCGCGTGGCCGCCGGTGAACGCCCGGAAGAAGCCGGCGCCGAGGACGAACCCGGCCGCGACCACGACAGCCGTGGGCAGCGCGGGCCAGGTCAGATGACGTTCGCCGTCGGAGCCTGGGTCGGCGGAGAGTGGCGCGGAGTAGCGGGCATCAGGTGTGGAGTACTGTCCGGTGGCGCGCGGCTGGGCGCCCGGACGCTCCACGGGTCGCGCTCCCCAACGACTCTCCCGCCAGGCGCCGGTGAGCCGGCGCAGCAGTGAGTCCGGGGGGGCGCTCTCGGTCGGTTCCATTCCCGTCCCTCTCACAGCCGGCGGTGCCCACGCCACGCGGTCCGATGCCCGACTTCCGTCAACGGCACCGCGTTTGGAAAACCCCTCCCCCTGCTCACCAAGAGCAGGGGGTTGCCCCAACCGCAGCTGGGCACGGCAGGTGCACACCTCAACAGTAGGCCGCAGAAGGCTTCCACGGGCAGCGGTCGTAGACGGTTGCCCGAATGCGACCCGGCCACCCGTATGCATCTGGTATGCGCCGATCGGGTGGCCTTCAACCGCTGCTCCTCGCTACTCCTCGACCGGAAGCGCGACTTCGGCGGCCGCCTCGGGTCCCTGTTCCAACAGGACGGTGAAGCCGTCCTCGTTCAGAACAGGCACTTTGACCTGCATTGCCTTGTCGTACTTCGAACCAGGATTGTCACCTACGACAACGAAAGAGGTCTTCTTCGAAACAGAACCGGTCACTTTCGCTCCCCTGCTCTGCAGGGCGTCCTTCGCCCCGTCCCGCGTGAAGTGCTCAAGTGTGCCGGTCACGACGACCGTCAGTCCTTCGAGCGGGCGCGGGCCCTCGTCCTCGGCGGAACCCTCCTCCTCCATGCGGACCCCGGCGGCCCGCCACTTGCGCAGGATCTCCTGGTGCCAGTCCTCGGCGAACCACTCCTTGAGCGAGGCGGCGATGATCGCGCCGACGCCGTCGGTGTTCGCCAGCTCCTCCTCGGTGGCCTGCTCGATCCGCTCGATCGAACGGAACTCGCGGGCCAGCGCCTCGGCGGCGACCGGGCCGACATGACGGATCGACAGGCCGGTGAGGATGCGGGCCAGCGGGCGGTCCTTGGCCGCGGCGATGGTCTCCAGCATCGCCAGCGCGTTCTTCTTGGGCTCGCCCTGCTGGTTGGCGAAGACCGTGGCGATCTTCTCCTCGCCGGTCTTCGGGTCGCGCTTGGGCAGCCCGCTGTCCTGGTCGAGGACGTACGCCTTGATGGGCAGCAACTGCTCGATGGTGAGCCCGAACAGGTCTCCCTCGTCGCGCAGCGGCGGGTCCGCGGGCTCCAGCGGCTTGGTGAGGGCGGCCGCCGAGACGTAACCGAAGTGGTCGATGTCGAGCGCCTTGCGGCCCGCGAGGTAGAAGAGGCGCTCCCTCAACTGGGCAGGACAGGCACGGGCGTTCGGGCAGCGGAGGTCGATGTCGCCCTCCTTCATCGGCCGCAGCGGCGTGCCGCACTCGGGGCACTCGGCCGGCATCACGAACTCCCGCTCGCTGCCGTCGCGCAGGTCGGCGACCGGGCCGAGGATCTCCGGGATGACATCGCCGGCCTTGCGCAGCACCACCGTGTCTCCGATGAGGACGCCCTTGGCCTTGACGACCTCCTGGTTGTGCAGCGTCGCGAACTCGACCTCCGAGCCGGCCACCGTCACCGGCTCGACCTGGGCGTACGGCGTGACCCGGCCCGTACGGCCCACGCCCACGCGGATGTTGACGAGCTTGGTGTTGACCTCCTCGGGCGCGTACTTCCACGCGATCGCCCAGCGCGGGGCACGGGAGGTGGAACCGAGCCGTCCCTGGAGGGGGATCTCGTCGAGCTTGACGACGACGCCGTCGATCTCGTGCGCCACGGAGTGGCGGTTCTCGCCGTAGTACCGGATGAACTCGCGTACGCCGTCGAGGTCGTCGACCACCTTGTTGTGCGGGGAGGTGGGCAGGCCCCAGGTCTTCAGTAGGGCGTACGCCTCGGAGAGGCGGGTGAGGGGGTCGAAGCCCTCCAGGGCGCCGATGCCGTGCACGACCATGTGCAGGGGGCGGGTGGCGGTGACGCGGGGGTCCTTCTGGCGCAGTGAACCCGCCGCCGCGTTACGGGGGTTGGCGAAGGGCTTGTCGCCGGCCTCGACCAGGCGGGCGTTGAGCTCCTCGAACTTCTCCATCGGGAAGTAGACCTCGCCTCGGATCTCCACGAGGTCGGGCACACGGTCGCCGGTCAGCCGGTCCGGGATCTCCGCGATCGTACGGACGTTGGGCGTGATGTCCTCGCCCGTCCGGCCGTCGCCGCGGGTCGCCGCGCGCGTGAGACGGCCGTGCTCATACGTCAGGTTGACGGCGAGGCCGTCGACCTTCAGCTCGCACAGGAAGTGGTAGTCGGAGGTGCCGACGTCCTTCTGGACGCGCTCGGCCCAGGCCGCCAGCTCCAGGTCGTCGAACGCGTTGTCCAGGGAGAGCATGCGGGAGCGGTGGACGACGGAGGTGAACTCCGTCTCGTACGCCCCCGCGACCTTCTGGGTCGGCGAGTCCGGCGTCCGCAGCTCCGGGTACTCCTCCTCCAGCGCCTCCAGGGAGCGCAGGAGCTTGTCGAAGTCCGCGTCGCTGACGACCGGGGCGTCGTTCACGTAGTACCGGAAGCGGTGCTCCTCGATCTGCTCAGCGAGCTGCGCGTGCTTCTCCCGTGCCTCTGCGGGCACCGTCGTCTCCGCTTGCCTGTCGCCGGCCACCGTGTTGTCCTTCCGTCACTCAGGGTTGTCCGCGAGGGATCTCGCCGCCCGGACGCAGTGGGCGAGGGCTTGGCGCGCGTACTCGGGAGAAGCCCCCGCGAGTCCGCACGACGGGGTGATCGTGACCGCCTCCGCGAGAAGTCCCGGTCGCAGCCCCAGCCTGCGCCACAGCGTCCTGACACCCATGACGCTACCGGCAGGGTCTGACAACGCGGTGTCCGTGCCCGGCACGACACCGGCGAAGAGCCGGGTGCCGGCCTCGACCGCCTCGCCGATCACGTCGTCGTCACGCTCGGTGAGGAGCGAGAAGTCGAAGGACACCCCTGCCGCGCCCGCCCGGCGCAGCAGGGCGAACGGCACGTCCGGTGCGCAGGAGTGGACGACGACCGGGCCGCTCGCGTGCACCCCGACCACCTCGCGGAGGGTGCTCTCGACGAGTTGGCGGTCTACGGCGCGGTAGGTGCGGTAGCCGCTGGCGGACCTGACGTGTCCGCGCAGTACGCCGATCAGGGACGGCTCGTCGAGTTGCAGCACGATCTGGGCGCCGGGGACGCGGCGTTGTACGTCGGCGAGGTGGTTGCGCAGGCCCTCGGCGAGCGAGCCCGCGAGGTCCCGGCAGGCGCCGGGGTCGGAAAGGACGGCCTCGCCGTTCCTCAACTCCAGGCCGGCGGCGAGGGTCCAGGGCCCCACGGCCTGCACCTTGAGCGGGCCCTCGTACCCCTGGGTGAACTCCTCGAACGCGTCGAGGTCCTCCCCCAGCCACGCCCACGCCCGCTTCGTGTCCCGCCCCGGCCGGTCCCCGATCCGCCAGCCGCTGGGCTCCACACGCGCGTACACCTCGACGAGCAGCCCGGCGGTCCGGCCGATCATGTCCGCGCCGGGTCCCCGGGCGGGCAGCTCGGGCAGGAACGGGAAGTCCTCGAAGGCACCGGTCGCGGTCTTCGCGGCTTCCCGGGCATCGGTGCCGGGGAGGGAGCCGATGCCGGTGGCTGCGCCGAAGCTGAACGTAGGTTTGTTGCTCACCCCGGCAGCCTACGGAACCCTGGGGCAGGGGTGACGCCCCCGGGGGCTGCGCCCCTTGGCGGGGTCTGAGCGGAGCCCTAGGGGGCAACCTCACCGGGGCAACCTCACCGCCCCGGCCGCACCGTCAGGTCGTTGACCTCCGCGTCCCCCGGCAGGTCGATCGCCATCAGGATCGTCGTCGCGACCGACTCGGGGTCGATCCACTGGGAGGGGTCGTACTGCTTGCCCTCCTGTTGGTGGACCTTGGCCTGCATGGGGCTGGCGGTGCGGCCGGGGTAGACCGAGGTGACGCGGACGCCGTTGGCGTGTTCCTCGTGGCGCAGGGAGTCCGCGAGGGCCTTCAGGCCGTGCTTGGAGGCGGCGTACGCGGACCAGTCGGCGCTCGCCCGGAGGCCCGCGCCGGAGTTCACGAAGAGGACGTGGCCGCCGGACAGCCGGAGTTGGGGCAGGAAGTGGCGGGTCAGTTCGGCGGGGGCGATCAGGTTGACGTTGAGCTGGTGGCGCCAGGTCTTCGGGGTCAGCTCTCCCACCGGGCCGAGGTCGACCACCCCGGCGATGTGCAGGAGCGTGTCCACGCGGTCGGGCAGGCTCTGGTGCGAGAACGCCCAGCTGAGCTTGTCCGGGTCCGCCAAGTCGCCCACCAGGGTGCTCGCCCCCGGGTGCTCCGCCGCCAGTTCCTTCGCGCGGCCCGCGTCGCGCGCGTGGAGCACGAGTCGGTCCCCGCGCGCGTGCAGCCGGCGGGCGACGGCCGCGCCGATGCCGGAACCGGCTCCGGTGATCACATGTGTAGCCATGTCCGCCATGCTCGCATCAGTGGATGCCCAGAGACTCCTCCAGGTAGGCCAGCGCCCCCACCGGCTCCTCCGCGAAGAACACCAGGTCGGTGAGCGGGACGGGCAGGAACCCCTCGTCCTCCATGCGCCGGAACTGGGTCTTCAGGCCGTCGTAGAAGCCCGCGGTGTTCAGCAGTACCACCGGCTTGTCGGTGTGGCCGTGCTTCTTCAGCTCCAGGATCTCCGTGGCCTCGTCCAGCGTCCCGGTGCCGCCCACCATGATGACCACGGCGTCGGACTTCTCCAGGAGCAGTTTCTTGCGTTCGGCGAGGTCGCCGGCGATCACCATCTCGTCCGCGTCCGCCCGTGCCGAGGCCGCCAGGAAGGTCACCGAGACGCCCACCAGCCGCCCGCCGGCCGCCTGTACGCCGTCGGCGACCACCTTCATCAGCCCGGCCTCCGAACCGCCCCACACAAGCGTGTGCCCGCCCTTGCCTAGCAGTTCCGCGAACTCCCGCGCGGGGCGCGTGTAGCGCTCGTCCAGGTCGGCCGCGGAGAGAAACACACAGATCTTCATGTCGTCACCGTACGCGGGAAGAACCAGGGGCCCGCGAGTGCTTTTCCGGTATGGCCCAAGGACACACGATCACGATCGAGCAGGGCGACCGGCACGTCCGCGTCGTCCACGGCGACCAGGTGCTGGCGGAGAGCGACCGCCCCCTCGTCCTGAAGGAGACCGGTTCTCCGGTGCGGTACTACCTCCCTCCGGAGGATGTACGCCTCGACCTCCTGACCCCCTCCGAGACCCACACGCACTGCCCCTTCAAGGGCGACGCGTCCTACTGGTCCCTGCCGGACGCCCCCGACCTGGTGTGGGCGTACCCCGACCCCAAGCCCGACGTCGCACAGATCAAGGACCACCTCTGCTTCTACGAAGTAGAAGTGTCGTGACCGATTGAGAAGTGTCGTGACCGATTAATCGGCGTTCCTTCGGCAGTCTTCACCGACATGGAGAAGAAGACTGTTTCGCGCGACGGCACCGCCATCGCGTACGAACGCATCGGTGCGGGTCCGCCCGTCGTCCTGGTCGGGGGCGCGATGACGACGGGCGACGGCCTGCTGCCGCTCGCCGCGCAGCTCGCGCACCGGTTCGCGGCCGTCCCGTACGACCGCCGGGGCCGGGGCGCGAGCGGCGACACGGCCCCGTTCGCGGTGGCCCGGGAGGTCGAGGACCTCGCGGCGCTGATCGACGCCGTCGGCGGCAGCGCGTCCCTCTACGGGCACTCGTCCGGCGCCGCCCTCGTCCTGCACGCGGCGGCGAGCGGCCTCCCCGTCACCCAAGTCGCCCTGTACGAGCCGCCGTTCGCCCTCGACGCGACCGGCGCCAAGGAGCGCGCCGAGTACACCGAGCGCCTCACGGAACTCCTCGCCGAGGGCCGCCACGGCGACGCCGTCGCGCTCTTCATGGCACTCACCGGCGCGCCCCCGGAGATGATCGACGGCGCCCGCCACTCCCCCGTGTGGCCCGGCATGGAGGCCATCGCCCCGACCCTCGCCTACGACGACGCGGCCATGGGGGACGGATTGGTGCCGACGGACCGGCTGGCGTCCTTGTCCGTCCCGGTGCTCACCATCGCGGGCGGCGCGAGCGCCGAGTGGATGCGGGAGGCCGCGCGGGCCGTGGCCGACGCGGCGCCGGACGGGACGTATCGCACCCTGGACGGTCAGACCCACATGGTGGACCCGACCGTCCTCGCGCCCGTGCTCGCCGAGTTCTTCGCGGACTCGAACTGACCCGGCCGCCCGACGACTTGACCCCGGTCTCAGGCCCTGATCGCAAGACCGACCTCAGGCGCCCTGATCTCAGTATGTGGTCTCAGGCCATCGCCGTCGCCGCGCGCGTGGTCGTCGCGATCGTCGCCGACCCCACCACGCGCGTGTCGTCGTACAGCACGATCGCCTGCCCGGGGGCCACGCCCCGCACGGGCTCGGTGAACGACACCTCCAGGGTGCCGTCGACGAGTTCGGCGGTGACCTCGGTCTCGCCGCCGTGGGCGCGGAGCTGGGCGGTGTAGGTGCCGGGGCCGGAGGGGGCCGTGCCGCACCAGCGGGGCTTGACGGCGGTGAGGCCGCTGACGTCCAGGGAGGCGGCCGGGCCGACCGTCACCGTGTTGTCGACCGGGGAGATGTCCAGGACGTAGCGCGGCTTGCCGTCGGCGGCCGGGGTGCCGATCCGCAGGCCCTTGCGCTGGCCGATGGTGAAGCCGTACGCGCCCTCGTGCGAGCCGATGACGGAGCCGGACTCGTCGACGATGTCGCCCTCGGCCTTGCCGAGGCGGTTGGCCAGGAAGCCCTGGGTGTCGCCGTCGGCGATGAAGCAGATGTCGTGCGAGTCGGGCTTCTTGGCGACCGCGAGGCCACGGCGCTCGGCCTCCGCGCGGATCTCGTCCTTCGTCGTCACGGTGTCGCCGAGCGGGAACAGCGCGTGTGCGAGCTGCCGCTCGTCCAGGACACCGAGGACGTACGACTGGTCCTTGGCCATGTCGGAGGCGCGGTGCAGTTCGCGGGTGCCGTCCTCGTTCACGATCACCTGGGCGTAGTGGCCGGTGCAGACCGCGTCGAAGCCGAGGGCGAGGGCCTTGTCGAGGAGCGCGGCGAACTTGATCTTCTCGTTGCAGCGCAGGCACGGGTTCGGGGTGCGGCCGGCCTCGTACTCGGCGACGAAGTCCTCGACGACGTCCTCACGGAATCGGTCGGCAAGGTCCCAGACGTAGAACGGGATGCCGATGACGTCGGCGGCGCGGCGGGCGTCCCGTGAGTCCTCGATCGTGCAACAGCCACGCGCGCCCGTGCGGAACGATTGCGGGTTCGCGGAGAGCGCGAGGTGGACGCCGGTCACGTCGTGGCCGGCTTCGGCGGCGCGGGCGGCGGCGACGGCGGAGTCGACGCCGCCCGACATGGCGGCGAGTACGCGAAGGGGGCGGGGGCGCTGCGAGGTCTCAGTCATAACCCTTCCAGGGTACGGGTCCTCGGGAACCGGGGCCCGCGAGTATCCGTTGACGATCACATGGGGGAGACACAGAGCGATCAGAACCATCAAAGTCGTCAGGACAGTCAGGGCGATCCGGGCGATCGGGCGGGGAAGCCGCCGGGTCCCGCGGACACCTCACCGGGTCCCGCCGGCCGGCGGCCCGGGCGGCGTGCGCTGCTCATCGGCGGGGTCGTGGCCGCCGTAGGGACCGCTGTGGTGGCTCGGGACGAGTTGGCGCGGTTGTGGTGGCGGACGCCGGGGGTGGAGAAGCCGCGGACTCCGGGGGCCGTCGATTTCCGGGGGGCCACGTGGGTGGCGGCGTCCTCGGCGAACTACCGGCGGGCCGACCGGCCGGACGACTACGCGATAGACCGGGTGGTCATCCATGTCACACAGGGCAGTTACGAGAGCGCGGTGAAGGCCTTCGAGGACCCCTCGCACCAGGCGGCCGCGCACTACATCGTCCGGCAGCGCGGGGACATCACGCAGATGATCCGCGAGCTGGACGTGGCCTTCCACGCGGGGAACCGCGAGTACAACGAACGCAGTGTCGGCATCGAGCACGAGGGCTTCGTGGAGCGGAAGTCGTCGTTCACGGACGTGATGTACACGAACTCCGCGCGGCTGACGGCGGAGATATGCCGGCGCTACGGAATCCCTGTGGACCGGAAGCATGTCATCGGGCACGTGGAGGTGCCGGGGACCGATCACACGGACCCGGGGCGGTACTGGGACTGGGACCGGTACATGGCACTCGTAAGGCGGGCACACCGGACACAAGCGTGACTCGCGTCACATGGCGGTTTGGCTATGAGTCGTTTCAGTCACGGCGGTGTCCGATGCGTCCCCCGCTCCGGATGTGACCTGGGGCACGCCAACTCCGCTTTGATTCAAGGGGAGTTGGGGAGCGACCGCGCACGCTTACCTTTCACAGATTGCCCGGCTGACTACTAACAACTCCCCAGTCTTTACACAGTCCTTAGGTCAAATCTCTGACCCCATGACACACACCAGCGAGCCCGCGTCCGGAGAGAACAGAGACGCGAAGGGCTACCACCGCAAGTCCACGGCCGAGAAGCGCGAGCACGGCAAGGACATCGCGGCCCGGGGCAAGGGTCTGCACCGGCGCAAGTTCCTCGGCGGTATGGCCGGGGCCGGCATCGCGGCGGTCGCCGCGGCGGGAGGCGCCTTCTCACTGCTGAACGACGCGGCGAAGAACAAGGCGTCCGCGGCGGACAGCACCCTGGTCATCCCGGACCTCCTGGAGGGCACGACCAGCGACAGCACCACGACCTTCACCCTGGAGGCCAAGACCGGCACCGCCGAGGTGCTGAGCGGCGTCACCAGCAGCACCATGGGCTACAACCAGTCGTTCCTCGGTCCCACCATGAAGTGGACCAACGGCGACACAGTGCTGCTGAACATCACCAACAGCCTGGGCGCGGACACCACTGTCCACTTCCACGGCGCCCACGTCCCGGCCAAGATGGACGGCGGCCCGCAGGTCGCGTTCTCCGACGGGACCACCTGGTCGCCGACGTTCACGGTCGACGACGACGCTAAGACCCTCTGGTACCACCCGCACGCGCTGGGCACCACGGCCAAGCAGGCGGTGCACGGGCTGGCCGGGATGATCATCGTCGAGGACGACTCGACCACCTCGTCGGACCTGCCCAGCGACTACGGCGTCGACGACATCCCGCTGATCTTCCAGTGCCTGGCCACCGACAGCGCCGGGGACATCAAGTACGACCTGGCGGGCTACCTCAGCAGCGGTCTCAGCTACCCGCTGCTGCTGAACGGCACGAACGTCGACTCCACCACGCTCGGCTTCACGGCCACCAAGACCCGCACCCGCTTCCGCGTGCTGAACGCCTCGCCCTCCGACATCATCACCGTCCAGCGCAGCGACGGCGGCACGCTCAGCCAGATCGCCACCGACCAGGGCTATCTGACCGAGGCGACCGACGTCACGTCGATCCGGCTGGTGGCCGGCGCCCGCGCCGAGTTCGTGATGGACCTGAGCGCGGACGCGACGCTCCAGGCCGTCATCACCACCGGCTGGGTCCGCGGCGGCAGCGGCACCTACGACGTCCTCGCCATCACCGCGAGCGGCACCGACACCCCGGACGACCTCCCCAGCACCCTCAACACGATCGACCGCTACGACACCAGCGACTTCACGGCCCGCACCATCACGCTCGGCCAGAGCGGCACGACCATGCTGATCAACGGCTCGGCCGGCACCAGCATGTCCTCCATGGCGATGATCAGCACCACGCTGGGGTCCAAGGAGATCTGGACGATCAAGAACAGCACCCAGCTGGAACACTCGTTCCATCTGCACGACGTGCCGTACCAGCTCATATCGATCAACGGCGAGACACCGACAGGCGTCGAACTCGGCTGGTACGACACCTACGAAGTGGTCGGTGGCGGCTCGATCGAGATCGCCATGGAGTTCACGGACTTCTCCGACGACACGTATATGTACATGCTCCACTGCCATCTCCTCCAACACGAGGACGAGGGCATGATGGCCGCCCTCATGGTGACGGACAGTTAGGCAGCGACGGTCAGGTCAGCCCGGCGGCGCGAGCACGGTCCACCGCCGGGCCGATCGCCTTCGCGACGGCATCCACATCGGCCTCCGTGGAGGTGTGGCCGAGAGAGAAGCGCAGGGTGCCGCGGGCCAGGTCCGGATCGGTGCCGGTGGCCAGGAGGACGTGGCTGGGCTGGGCGACGCCCGCCGTGCAGGCCGAGCCGGTGGAGCACTCGATGCCCTGGGCGTCCAGCAGGAGCAGCAGGGAGTCGCCCTCGCAGCCGGGGAACGTGAAGTGGGCGTTGGCCGGGAGGCGGTCCACCGGGTCGCCGCCGAGGATCGCGTCCGGGACCGCCGTACGGACGGCGGAGACCAGCTCGTCGCGCAGGGCGCCGATCTCGCGGGCGAACCACTCGCGCTGTTCGGCGGCGAGCCGGCCGGCGACCGCGAAGGAGGCGATCGCGGGGACGTCGAGGGTGCCGGAGCGGACATGGCGTTCCTGGCCGCCGCCGTGCAGAACGGGTACGGGGGTGTACTCGCGGCCCAGCAGCAGGGCGCCGATGCCGTACGGTCCGCCGATCTTGTGCCCGGAGACGGTCGCCGCGGCGAGCCCGGAGGCGGCGAAGTCGACCGGAACCTGACCGAAGGCCTGCACCGCGTCGGCGTGCAGCGGGATGCCGAACTCCCCCGCCACATCGGCGAGTTCACGGACCGGCAGGACCGTGCCGATCTCGTTGTTGGCCCACATCACGGTCGCCAGGGCGACGTCGTCGGGGTTGCGGGCGATCGCCTCGCGCAGCACCTCGGGGCGGACCCGGCCGTAGGAGTCGACGGGGAGGTACTCGACGGTGGCGCCCTCGTGCTCGCCCAGCCAGTGGACGGCGTCCAGGACGGCGTGGTGCTCGACGGGGCTGGCCAGGACCCGGGTGCGGGCCGGGTCGGCGTCGCGGCGGGACCAGTACAGGCCCTTCACCGCGAGGTTGTCGGCCTCGGTGCCGCCGGAGGTGAACACGACCTCGCTGGGGCGGGCGCCGAGCGCTTCGGCGAGGGTCTCCCGGGCCTCTTCGACCGTACGGCGGGCCTTGCGGCCGGAAGCGTGGAGGGAGGAGGCGTTGCCCGTGATGCTCAGGTGGGCCGTCATCGCCTCGACTGCCTCGGGAAGCATCGGGGTGGTCGCGGCGTGGTCGAGGTATGCCATGGTGACGCCGATTCTACGGGCCCCGGTGCGCACCCCGGAGGGGCGGGCACGCCTGGCGGGATCCGGCGGGTCTCCTAGAAGCTCCAGGAGACCGTGCTGTCCAGCTGCATGAAGGCGACGAGGACCAGCAGATCGGCGATGCCGAGTCCGAGGCCGAGGAAGGCACGGCCGCGACGGGCGGTGCCGCGCCACAGCGCCGCGCCGGCCAGGGCGATGGCGATCGGGCCGAGGAACACGTTGAGCACGAGCAGACCGACGAGGCCGAGGATGAAGGACGCGACGGCCATGCCGTCGGCGTCACGACGGCCGGTGGGCTTCACGTCGGCGTTGTCGTTGGTGGTGCTGCTGGTTGCCGGTGCGGTGAGTTGCATGTGGGTTCAGCTCCCGATGATCGGGCGGGTGGTGGGTCGGGCGGTCGACTGGCAGCCGCGGACGGTCAGTTGGCGGTCGTACGGCTGCGGCGGCCGTGCCGCTCGCGGAGCGCGAAGATGCCCAGCCATACGGCGATGACGGTGGCGGCGACGGCGGTGAAGGCGAGCGGCGCGTGGGCCACGGTGCCCACCACGACGCCGAACAGCAGGAGCGCTACGACGAGGAACAGCATGGGATGAATCCCCCTCCGAGCCGACCGGGACGTCCGGACGGCTCTCGTTACGTTTCGGTGAACGGTTGTAGTAACACTTGTTCACTGAACTTGAGTCTAGCGCGTCCGGCGACTTTCCAATTACGGAGAACAGTTGTTAACTGGATGACATGAGTCACACCCTCGGCATCCGGCAGGTACAGAAGCAGAAGACCCGACAGGCGTTGCTGGACGCCGCGTTGGGGCTGCTGGAGGAGCAGAGCCTGAGCAGTCTGGGCCTGCGCGAGGTCACCCGGGCCGTGGGCGTCGCCCCGACCGCGTTCTACCGGCACTTCCGCTCCACGGCCGACCTCGGGGTCGCGCTCGTCGAGGAGGCACTGGGCAGTCTGCATCCGATGATCCGGCAGACGGTGGCCCCGGCGGACAGCGGCCAACGCATCACGCGGGCCGTCGAGTTGATCGCCCATCACGTGGATTCGCACCCGGCACACGTCCGCTTCATCGCGCGCGAGCGGCACGGCGGGGTGCAGCCGGTGCGGGAGGCCATCCGGGACCAACTAGCCCGGTTCGCCGAGGAGGTGAAGGCCGAGCTGGCCAAAGACCCCGAGTCACGGGGCTGGCGCGACGACGACCTGCTGATGCTGGCCCACCTCTATGTGGACCAGATGCTCATCACGGCCTCACTCTTCCTGGAGGCACTGGAGGCGTCGCCCGAGGAGCGCGAGCGCGTGGCCCAACTCGCCCAGCAGCAGATGCGGTTGATCAGCGTGGGCCGGAGGCACTGGCTGGGCTGAGGTGCGGTGCGGTGCCGCCGGGCAATTCTCCATCGCCGACCGACAGCTCCGTGCCGGTAGCAAGTCCGCACCGGCGGCCGGGAATTCCGCGCCGGTAGCAACTAGGCACCGGGGGCTGGGAGTTCCTTGCCGGTAGCAAGTCCGCACCGGCGCCGGGAATTCCGCGCCGGTCACCACTCCACACCAGCGGCCGGAAGTTCCGCGCCGGTCACCACTCCACACCAGCGGCCGGAAGTTCCGCGCCGGTCACCACTCCACACCAGCGGCCGGGAATTCCCTGCCGGTCGCCACTCCACACGAGCGGCGGGAAGTTCCACGCCGGTAGCAACTCCACACCAGCGGCCGGAAGTTCCACGCCGGTAGCAACTCCGCACCTGCGGCCGGGAGTTCCGTGCGGACGGCGGGCATGCGACAGGGGCGGCACGCCCGGTGTGCGAGTGTGCCGCCCCTGTTGTGCGGGAGCCGCGGTCAGCCCTGCTGCGGGGCCCCGCTCATCTGGCCGCCGCCCGGGCCGCCGCCGCACCCGCCGCCGGGGCCGCCGCCCTGGCCGCCCTGTCCGCCGCCCCCGCCGGGGCCACCGGTCGGCATGCCGGAGGCGTTGCCGGTCGGCATGCCCGTCGGCTTGCCCGAGGCCGCGGCGCCCGTGGGCGCGCCCGAGGGGGCGCCGCTGGGCCGTGCCGTGGCGTTGCCGGTGGGCATGCCGGAGGCGGAACAGGACTGCGTGGAACCGGAGTTGCCGCTGCCGGAGGACGACGACGAGTCGCTCGACCCGCAGGCCGCCAGGGCCAGGGGCGAGAGCGCCAGCAGGGCCACTGCGGGGATGAGACGCGCACGCTTCATGAGAAACAACTCCAAAAACGATGAGGATGTCTTGTGACGGGAACTCAACCAACGCCGCTTAGGGCTTCGTTGTCCGAGCCCTGTCCTCACCCTGTGCGCGGAGTAAAGGGCAGCCCAAGAGACCACCCTGACCTGCGACTTCACGGCCGGGCCGCGCCTACTCGCTGGTACAGCTCCGTGACAGAAGCGGCCGCCGCAGCCACCTCGGCGCGCACCTCCGGCGGCGATACGACCTCCAACGCGTCGGCGAACTGGAGCAGTTGGCGTGCCTCGCGGACGACGCCGTACGACAGCCGGACCGTCACCCACTCGTTCTCGCCCTCGTCCTCGGGGAGTTCGGTGAGCGAGGAGGCGTTGAGGCGCAGGAACATGTCGAGGCGGGAGCGGCGGACGCGGACGGTGACGTCGAGTCCGCCGGGGCGTTCCTCGACCTGGCGGCGCAACTCCTCCCAGGCGTCGGCGAGTTCGACGCCCGGGCGGCGCTTCACCGGGTCGGGGAGGAGGGTGGCCGAGTGCACGCGGTCGGCGCGGAAGAGGCGGGGGCGCGCACGGCGGTCGGCGACGAGATACCAGACACCGGCCTTGGAGACGAGGCCGTACGGGTCGACGGTGTAGGTGCTCGGCTCCTTCGCCCCGCTGTGTCGATAGCGCAGTCGCAACCGCCGGTCGGCGAAGACCGCGTCCTGCAACACGTCCAGATCCACGGCGGGTTGGGGCCCGCCCTTCCACCGCGTGGCATCGACGAGGATGCGCCGCGAGGTCACCTCGGCGGCCGGCCGGTACGGCGCCGGCAGCGCGGCCATCACCTTGCGCAGCGCGGAACCGAGCGCGGCGTCGAGGCCGAGTGCGGCGTGGGCGCCCTGCGCGGCCAGGATGAACAGGGCGCGCGATTCGTCGGCGGTCAGTCCCGTCACGTCCGTACGGAACCCGGCGAGCAGCTCGATCCCGCCGTGCCGCCCGCGCTCGGCGTACACCGGCACCCCGGAGGCGGACAACGCCTCGACGTCCCGGTAGATGGTCCGCACCGACACCTCAAGCCGGTCGGCGAGTTCACGCGCGGGGACGCGGCCACGGGTCTGCAGAAGCAACAGGATCGAGAGCAGTCGGTCGGCCTTCACACCCCCAGGATCCACGGCCGGAAACCCTCCGGCAAATGCTGACGGAATCTGTCAGGTTATGGATCCACCATCCCTGCCATGAACCCCAACGCGAACGACCCCCGTCCCCTGTACACCCGAGCCACCGAGCAGGCCGCCGCCCTGATCGGGACGGTACGACCGGAACAGCTGGCCGGCCCGACCCCGTGCACGGAGTTCGATGTCCGGACCCTGCTGAGCCACCTCGTCGGCGGCACCCACCGCATCGCGACGATCGGCGAGGGCGGCGACGGCATGGCCGTACACCCCTTCGTGGACGGTGTGACCGACGAGAGCTGGCCGGCCGCGTACGAGGAGGCCCGCGTCCGGGTCCGGGAGGCATGGGCGGACGACACGCGGCTGGAGGCCCTGGTCCAGGTCCCGTGGGGCAAGGCCCCGGGCCATATCGCCCTCTCTGGCTACCTCATGGAGGGCGTCACGCACACCTGGGACCTCTCCGAGGCCCTGGGCCACCCTCTCCAACTCGACCCGGAACTGGCGGAGTTCGCCCTCGCGATCGCCCGCCGGGTCCTCCCGGACGAGCAGCGGGACGCCGGCACACCCTTCGACACGGCCGTGCCGGTGGCCGAAGGGGCCGACGCGTACGGGCAGTTGGCCGCCTGGCTGGGGCGGAAGCCGGTCAGCTGAGGCGGGCGCGTGCCAACTGCCGCGACTGGGCGACCAGTCGGTCCTCGCTGTCCCAGACCTCCGCGTCCTCCTCCAGGAAACCGCCGGCCAGGTTGCGGGTGGTGATCGACACCCTCAACGGTCCCGGTGCGGGGCGGGCGCGGACGTGGACGGTGAGTTCCACCGTGGGGACCCAGCCCTTCAGGCCGATCTCGAAGGCGGTCGGGGGGAGGGCGTCCACCGCGAGGAGGAGGGACAAGGGGTCCGCGTCCCGGCCGTCCGCCAGACCGAACCAGGAGCGCATCTCGCCCTTGCCGGAGGGGGCGCCCAGGGCCCAGCCGAGGGTGGACGGGTCGAGCTTGAGCATCAGGCGGTCGGCGATGGCCGAGCTGCCGGAGACGGGAGTGGGGCCGTCTTCCGGGCCGAAGCACTGGTCCATGGGCGGGAAAGAGGGCGGCTTCGCCGTCGTGCGGACGTCGTCCGGGAGGGTGTCCAGGTCGCCGTAGGAGGCCAGGACCCGGATGCGCTCGACCTCTCCGCCCTCTTCGTCGTACTGGAAGAGGGAGGCCTGGCCGGTGGAGAGGGTGCGGCCGGTGCGGACGGTGTCCGTGCGGATGACCGCCGGGCCGGGCTGGGACGCGGTCAGGTAGTGCGCCGAGATCGTGAACGGGTCGTTGTGGGGCAGCGCGTCCGCCAGGGCTCGGCCCAGGACGGCGAGGAGGTAGCCGCCGTTGACAGCGCTGATGATCGTCCAGCCGGCCGAGAGGTCGATGTCGTAGACGCCCGGGGCGCGACGGGTGACCGCGGTGTCGCGGTCGAACTCGCTGTCGCCGATCGTGGCCCGCGTGGGCGCCGGGGCGGATGCTGCTTCTCGCATGGATGAACCGTACAACATGACATTACTAAGCGGTAGCTTTGTTGTTGCGGGCATATGAAACCACCGCCAGACCATCGGCCGGGCGGGTGAGGAACCGGCAATTTCTTGGTAAGTGTCCGAACTCGTCCGTGACGCGCGGCCCGTGATCCCCCTCTTTGGGGACATGAGCCTCACCGGGACTCCGTTCCTCTACACCGCCGTCGTGCTGACGATCGTCGCCCTCATACTGCCGCTCGTGCTGTGGTCGCGGACGCGCGGCCCCAAGGCCGTACGCGTGGCGGCACGGGCCCTGATGCTGCTGTTCGCCCAGGCGACGGCCGTCACCCTGGTCTTCGTCATGGTCAACAACCAGAACAACCTCTACGACAACTGGGCCGACCTCCTCGGCACCGGCAATCACGTCCAGCAGGCCGCCGACCTGGGCAAGAACGGCACCGGAAACATCTCGCTGAAGCGGTTGCCCAAGGTGAAGCAGGCCTTCTCCCCCGCCGAGGGTCCCGGCATGCGCGCGGCCGGCGGGGTCGAGGTCACCCAGCTCAAGGGCCAGGTCTCCGGGGTCAACGCCGAGGTGTACGTGTGGCTGCCGCCGCAGTACAAGGAACCCGCCTACCGGCACCACAGGTTCCCGGTCGTCGAACTGCTGCCGGGCTATCCCGGCTCGGCGAAGGCCTGGTTCGGGTCGCTGCACGCGAACGAGCAGCTGCTGCCGCTGATGAGGAGCGGGCGGGTCGCGCCCTTCATCCTGGTCGCGCCGCGCACCAACCTGCTGGCCGGCGTCGACACCGGCTGCGCCAACATCACCGGCACGGTCAACGCCGACACCTGGCTGAGCGTCGACGTACCGAAGATGGTCATGGACAACTTCCGCGCCGAGCCCGCCCCTTCGGGCTGGGCGGTGGCCGGCTACTCGGCCGGGGCGCACTGCGCGGTCAAGCTCGCCGTCGCCCACCCGGACCGCTACCGCGCGGCCGTGGGCATGTCCGGCTACAACGACCCGATCGCCGAACGCAATTCACTCGCCGCCGCGAGCCCGGCCCTGCGCGCCGCGAACAACCCGTACCTGCTGCTCAAGGCGAAGAAGACCCCGCCGCCGATCGCCCTGTACATCTCCGGCGAGTCCGGCGACGGCTACCAGGCGGGCACCGCTCTGGCCTCCGTCGCCGAGGCGCCGACGACCGTGCACGTGGTGTTCCTGCCACGCAGTGACGGCGGCCACACGATGGCGCTGTGGCGGCCGCAGGTGAAGGCGGTCTTCCGCTGGCTGACGCTGGAGATGGGCAAGAACCACCCGCACGCGAAGACCGGGACGACTACTCCTCACGGACGGTCGACCTCCGGTTCCACGCACGCGGAGCTCGCCAGTGGAACCGCATCGCGAGCAGGCGCAGCACGAAAGCGGTGACGACCGCGAGCCCGCTGGTGAACGGGCCCAGCGCGTCGTAGCGGATGCAGACGGCGACCATGGTGGCGCCGACGATCGCCGGGACCGCGTACAGGTCGCGGTCCCAGCGGAGCAGGGACGGAGTCTCGTTGGCCAGGACGTCCCGCAGCACGCCGCCGCCGACGGCGGACCCGAGGCCGAGGGCCACCGAGGCGGTCAGGCCGAGCCCGTAGTCGTACGCCTTCACCGTGCCGGTGACACAGAACAGGCCGAGGCCGGCCGCGTCGAAGACGTTGACGCCGGCCTGGATGCGCTCCACGTGCGGATGGAGGAAGAACACGAGGAGCGCGGCGACGAGCGGGGTGCTGAAGTAGCCCAGGTCCGTGAAGGCGGCCGGGGGTACGGCCCCGATGATGAGGTCCCGGAAGACCCCTCCGCCCAGCGCGGTGACCTCGGCGAGCACGGCGATGCCGAACACGTCGAAGTTCTTGCGGACGGCCAGCAGCGCGCCGGAGATGGCGAACACGAAGATGCCGACGAGGTCGAGCGTGTGCTGGACGGAGGGGCTGAACAGTTGCTGAAGCACCCCACATTCTTACCTGCGGAAGGGTGCCTCCCTTTCAAAGCAAGGGTTACAGGGTCGGTTTCCCTGGCGTGAACAGCCAGGTCTGGAACAGGTCGTCGAGCTGCCGGCCGCTGATCTTCTCGGCGAGCTTGATGAACTCGGCGGTGCTCGCGTTGCCGTAGCGGTGAAGCTTCGTCCAGGTGGGCAGCAGCTTGAAGAACGCGGTGTCGCCGATGCGTTCGCGGAGCATCTGGAGGGTCATCGCGCCGCGCTGGTAGACGGCCGACGCGAACATGGTGTCCCGCTGCGGGTCCGCTACGACGGTCTGCCAGAAGGCGCTGTCGGCGGGGCGGGAGTTGTAGCCGGCCAGGAACGAGTCGTGCGCGGTGCGGGTGCCCTGGTGCTCGGCCCACAGCCACTGGGCGTAGGTCGCGAAGCCCTCGTTGAGCCAGATGTCCTTCCAGTGCGCGACCGACACGGAGTCGCCGAACCACTGGTGGGCCAGCTCGTGCACGATCGTCGTCTCGTTGCGCACGGCCGAGTAGGCGGGCTTGCTCTGCACCTCCAGCGAGAACCCGGCCTCCGGCATGTCGTCGACGATCGCGCCGGTCTCCTCGAAGGGGTACGGCCCGAAGACCTGCGACCAGTAGTCGGTGGCGGCGGCGGTCACGGCGTACACGTCGACGCTGTTGCTGTTGGCGAGGACCGGGTCGATGGCGACGTAGATCGGGGTGCCGCCGGGGGTCGTACCCGTCTTCACGTCGAACTTCCCGATGGTGGCGGTCGCGAGGTAGGTCGCCATGGGCTTGCTCTCGCGCCAGTGGGTGTACGTCGAGTCGCCCTTGTCGTACGTCGAGACGAGCCGGCCGTTGGAGACTCCGGTGAGGCCCTTGGGGGCCTTGATGCGGATGTCGTAGGTGGCCTTGTCGGAGGGGTGGTCGCTGGACGGGAACCAGGTGGAGGCGGCGTTGGGTTCGCACGCGACGAACACTCCGTCGGTGGTCTTCATCCAGCCGTAGTCGGAGCCGAACACGATGGGTCCGTTGAGGGGTTCGGGCACCCCGCCGTAGGTGACGGTGACCGTGAAGTCCCTGCCCTTGCGGAGCGAGTCCCTCGGGGTGATGCGCAGTTCGTCGCCGGTGCGGGTGAACTGGGCCTGTCTTCCGTTCACTTGGACCTTGGTGACCTCCAGCTTCTGCAGGTCGAGGTCGAAGGAGGAGAGGTTCTGGGTGGCGCGTGCCGTGAGTGTCGTACGGCCGTCGAGGCGGTCGGTGTCGGGGTTGTAGGCGACGTCGAGGGCGTAGTGCCGGGCGTCGAAGCCGCCGTTGCCGAGTTGCGGGAAGTAGGAGTCACCGATGCCGTCGGCGCCGGGGGTGGGGGCGGAGGAGGCGGCTATGACAAGAAAAGAGGCCGCCGCGGTAGCGAGGGCCCCTAAACGTGCCGAACGGGAGAGTGCCATGAGTCGTCCCTTCGGGTGCGTTTCCGATCAGTCGGACACGCTCGACTCTGCACTCTCCCGTTTCGTCATGGTCATGACTTTACCAACTTGTCATGCCCTACTTGGCAGTTGACTCCTGGTCGCCGGATTCCGCTTCGGGGGAAGCGGGGGCCGGGGTTTCGGGGGTCTCCTCGGAGGTGGCCTGGGCTTCGGCGGTCGCGGGCTTCTCAGCCGCGGCCTCCTCCGCCTCTGCCCCGGCTTCCGCCTCGGGCTCGGTCTCCGCCGGCTTCTCCAGGACCGCGGCGCCCACCAGCTCCACCGCTTCCTTCGCGGCGCTCAGCAGGACGGTGTCCTGCGGGGCCTGGTCCGCGAAGTTCTCCGGGTGGTGGCAGGCGACCTGCTGGCCGGGCCGGAGCTCGACCAGCTGGGGTTCCTTCGTGCGGCAGATCTCCGTGGCCTTCCAGCAGCGCGTGTGGAAACGGCAGCCGCTGGGCGGGGAGATCGGCGAGGGGACGTCGCCCTTGAGCAGGATGCGCTCGCTCTTGGCACCCCGGCGCTTGGGGTCCGGCACCGGCACGGCCGACATCAGGGCCTTGGTGTACGGGTGCATCGGTGACTCGTACAGCTTGGTGCTGTCGGCGAGTTCGACGATCTTGCCGAGGTACATCACCGCGACCCGGTCCGAGACGTGGCGTACGACGGAGAGGTCGTGCGCGATGATCACGTACGTCAGGCCGAGCTCCGTCTGGAGGTCGTCCATGAGGTTGACGACCTGCGCCTGGATCGACACGTCGAGCGCCGAGACCGGCTCGTCCGCCACCACGAGCTTGGGCTTGAGGGCGAGCGCGCGGGCGATGCCGATGCGCTGGCGCTGACCGCCGGAGAACTCGTGCGGGTAGCGGTTGAAGTGCTCGGGGCTCAGACCGACCAGCTCCAGAAGGCGCTGGACCTCCTTGCGCACCCCGCCCTCGGGCTCCACGCCCTGGAGCCGGAACGGCGCCGAGACGATCGAGCCGATGGTGTGCCGGGGGTTCAGGGAGCCGTACGGGTCCTGGAAGATCATCTGGATGTCCCGGCGCAGCGGGCGCATCCCGGCCGCGTTCAGGGTCGTGATGTCCTGGCCCTCGAAGTGGATCGAGCCGCCCGTCGGGTCCTGGAGCCGGGTGATGACCCGGCCCATGGTCGACTTGCCGCAGCCCGACTCACCGACGACGCCCAGGGTCTCGCCCTTGCGCACCTCGAAGTCGATGCCGTCGACGGCCTTCACCGCGGCGACCTGACGCTGCAGGATCCCCTTCTTGATGGGGAAGTGCTTCTTCAGGCCCTCGACCTTGAGCAGCACCTCACGGTCCTCCGAGGAGGCCGCCTGCTCCGGTACGACCGCGGTGGCGGCCTGTTTGTTCGTATCGCTCACAGCTTCGGCGCAATCTCTTCGGTCCAGATCCGCGTACGGTCCGCAGCCGGGAGGTGGCAGGCGGACCAGTGCCCGCCGTCGACCAGCTCCAGCTCGGGGCGCACGGTTCGCGTGACGTCGCCCTTGGGGATGTCCGCGTACGGGCAGCGCGGGTGGAAGGCGCAGCCCGAGGGGACGTTGATGAGGCTCGGCGGCTGGCCCTTGACCGGGATGAGCCGCTCCGAGGTCTCCCGGTCGATGCGCGGCATCGAGCCCAACAGGCCCCAGGTGTACGGGTGTTGCGGCTTCTCGAAGATCTCGTCGACGGGACCGCGCTCCACGCACCGGCCGCCGTACATGACCAGGACGTCGTCGGCGATCTCGGCGACGACACCGAGGTCGTGGGTGATCAGGACGACCGCGGAGCCGAACTCCTTCTGCAGGTCCCGGATCAGGTCGAGGATCTGCGCCTGGACGGTCACGTCCAGGGCGGTCGTCGGCTCGTCCGCGATGAGCAGTTCGGGGTTGTTGACCAGGGCCATCGCGATCATCGCGCGCTGGCGCATACCGCCGGAGAACTCGTGCGGATAGCCGTCGACACGCTTGGCGGGCTCGGGGATGCCGACCCGGTCGAGCATCTCGATGGCGCGCGTGCGGGCGGCCTTCTTGCTGACGTCGTGGTGGACCCGGTACGCCTCGACGATCTGGTCGCCGATCTTGTAGTACGGGTGCATCGCGGACAGCGGGTCCTGGAAGATCATGGACATCTGCTGGCCGCGGAGCTTGCGCACCTCGTCCGGCTGGGCGCCCACGAGTTCCTGGCCGTCGAGCCAGATCTCGCCGGTCATCCGCACGTTCTTGCCGCGCGGGCCGAGCCGGTGCAGACCCATGATCGCCAGCGAGGTGACGGACTTGCCGGAGCCGGACTCGCCCACGATGGAGAGGGTCTTGCCCTTCTCCAGCGAGAAGCTGAGCCCGTCGACGGACTTGACCACGCCGTCGTCGGTCGGGAAGTGCACCTTGAGGTCGCGGACTTCGAGGAACGAACTCGGGGCGGCCGACGGCGAGTTGACGGGCTCGCCCACTGCGGCGTCAGTCGCAGAGGAAGGATCAAGGTCGGTCACGAGAGCCTCACCCGCGGGTCGGCGGCGGCGTACAACAGGTCCACCAGGAGATTTGCGATCACTACGAAGAACGCTGCGAGCAGGGTCACGCCGAGGATCGGGGGCAGGTCGTTGCTCTCGATCGACTGCACCGCGTACTGGCCGATGCCGTGCAGGGAGAACACCGACTCGGTGATCAGCGCACCGCCGAGCAGCAGACCGAGGTCCATGCCGAAGACGGTGATGATCGGCGTCAGGGCGGCCCGCAGACCGTGCTTGACAACAACGTTGCGTTCCCGCAGGCCCTTGGCTCGGGCCGTGCGGATGAAGTCCTCGTTCATCGTCTCCAGCATGCCCGAGCGGGTGAGCCGCGCGTAGATGGCGGAGTAGAGGAGCGCGAGCGAACACCACGCCGGGAACAGCGTGTTGGCCCACTGCGCGGGGTTCTCGGTGAACGGGACGTAGGTGCGGCCGAAGATCGGCCACTGGTACGTGAAGAGCAGGATGGCCAGGTTGCCCGTGAAGAACATGGGCAGCGAGACACCCGCGAGCGCCACGCCCATGAAGGCGCGGTCGAAGAACGACCGCGGCTTGAGCGCGGAGATCACACCGACCGTGACACCGGACAGCAGCCAGAGCACGGCGGCGCCGGAGGCCAGCGAGATGGTGACCGGAAGGCGGGAGGTGAGCTGCGGCCAGACCTCGACGTGGTCCTTGAAGGAGTAGCCGAAGCAGGGCGCGTCGCAGTGCACCGTGGTGGGGCCGAGGTTGTAGGTGGCGCCCGCCACGATCCCCTTGATGAAGTGCCAGTACTGCAGGTAAAGGGGCTGGTCCAGACCGAGGTTGTGCTTGACCGCGGCGATGTCCGCCGCCGACGGGCTCTTCCCGATGTACTGCTGGGCCAGCTGGTCCGCGGTCTGGCCGGCGAGCCGTGGCAGCAGGAAGAAGATGCCGAAGGTGACCGCGGAGACGACCAGCAGCAGGATCACCGCTGCGACCGTCCGACGGAGAATGTACGAGATCACGGGGATCGGCGCTGGTGCCCGCGGGCCGCAAAGCCCGCGGGCACCAATGCCTTCACCTGCCTTCCGGGGCTACGACTACTTCGTGGTGCCGATGTTGAGGTAGTCGTACTGGCCGCTGAAGGCCGCCGTCGACACCA
Source organism: Streptomyces sp. NPDC048504 (assembly GCF_043200035.1). Taxonomy (NCBI): domain Bacteria; kingdom Bacillati; phylum Actinomycetota; class Actinomycetes; order Kitasatosporales; family Streptomycetaceae; genus Streptomyces; species Streptomyces sp. NPDC048504. Next base: position 65,028 of record NZ_JBICXA010000013.1, on the reverse strand, counting down.
GGTTGCTGTAGTTCGCCGGACGGGCGAGCAGGACCTTGAAGTAGGTCAGCGGAACGAGGGCCGCGTCGCTCATGGTCTGCTTGTCGATCTGGGCGTACATGCTGTTGCGGGTGGCCACGTCCTCGGTGCCGATGGCCTTGGCGAGGAGGGCGTTGACCGACTTGTTGTCGTACTGCGACAGGTTGGTGTTACCCGACGCGCCGATCGCCTCACCGTTCAGGATCTGCTGCTCGAAGCCGTAGCCGGAGGGCCAGTCGGCACCCCACTGCATCATGATCAGGCCGATGTTCTGCTGCTCGGTGAACTTCGGGACACCCGCGTAGTCGGTGAAGTACTTGCCCGACGGGTACTGCTTCAGGCTGGCGTTGATGCCGACGGCCTTCAGCGAGTTGATGATCGCGGTGGCCGCGGAGATCTCCTGCGGGCGGTCGCTGCGGGCCGAGAGGTTCGTCGAGATCGACGTCTTGCCGCAGGCCTGCAGCTGCGCCTTGGCCTTGGCGACGTCACCCTTGTTGCCGGTGGTGGCGTACTGGTCGGCCTTCTCGTAGCCGGTGATGTCCGGCGGCAGGACGGTGCTGGCGATCTCACCGCGGATCGGGCCGCCCTCGGCGGTCTGCACGGAGACCTTGTCGATGGCGTACTCGACGGCCTTGCGGCAGGCCACGTTGTCGAACGGCTTCACCTTGGTGTTGATCGCCATGTAGACGAGACGGCCACCGAAGGTGTTGTCCGTGCCCGCCTTCTTGTCGGCGGAGGTCAGCAGCTGCGCCTGGGTCGCGGCCTGGACACCCGTACCGCCCATGTCGATCGCGTTGCCCGCGAGGACGTCCTTGTCGATCGTGTCGGCGTTGACCTTCAGGTTCACGACGATCTTGTCCGGGTACTGCTTGCGCAGCGGGTCCGTCGCCGCGTTCCAGTTCTTGTTGCGCACGAGGACGGCCTGCTTGCCGTCCTGGTAGCTCTGGAACTGGTACGAGCCGGAGGACACGATGTTCTTGACGTAGTCGACGCCGGTGTCCTTCGCCTGCGGCACCGGAGCCGTCTGCGGCGCCGCGACCAGGTAGTCGAACTCCTGGAAGGCCGTGTTCAGGTGGAAGACGATCGTGGTGTCGTCCGGGGTCGCGATGGACTTGAGGCCCTCGGCGCTCTTGTCCTTGTACGGGCCCTTGTAGTCCTTGCCGCCGACCAGGAACTGCTGGAAGTAGTTCGGGCCGAGGGAGAGCACGTCACGCGCGAAGTTCGAACGCTCCACGGCGTACTTGACGTCCTTGGACGTGATCGCCGTGCCGTCCTGGTACTTCAGGCCCGAACGCAGCTTGTACGTCCAGGTCTTGCCGCCGTCGCTGGAGACACCCTTGCTCGCGGCGAGGTCCGGGACCAGGGTGTTGCCCTTGGAACCGGGGCCGGGCTCGAACGTCATCAGCGGACGGGCGTACAGCCGGCTGAAGTTGTACATGTACGCGTAGTACGTGTTGCCCGGGTCGAACGAGTCCGGAACGTCGGACAGTTCGTAGGTGACCGTCCCGCCCTTGTGCGTAGAGGCGTTGACGACGTCCTTGGTCGCTGCGTTGGCCCCAGCCGCCTTCGTACCGTTGTCACTCTTACTGTCATCGGCCTTGCTGCAACCTGCCATGAGCAGTGTCGCGGAGCCGATGGCCGCAACTGCGGCCAGCGCTGACCTTCGCATGATGGTCTGCTTCCTCCATTGTCGGAAACTTGGTGGACTCTCGGGTGCGGGCCCTAGCGGCTGCGGGGGTCGAGAGCGTCGCGGAGACCGTCGCCCAGCAGGTTGAACGCCAGGACGGTCACGAAGATGGCGAGGCCGGGAACGATCATGTACGCGGGGTCGACCTCGTAATAGGTGACCGCGTCCCGCAACATGCCGCCCCAGGATGCCTGCGGGGGCTGGATACCGACCCCGAGGAAGCTGAGGGACGCCTCGAAGAGGATGTTCGTCGGGATGAGCAGCGTCGAGTAGACGATGATCGGGCCGACCAGGTTGGGCAGCAGCTCCCGGAAGAGGATGTACGGCGCCTTGGCGCCCATGCCCCGGGAGGCGTCCACGAACTCCCGCTCGCGCAGGGCGAGGGTCTGGCCGCGGACGATCCGGCCCAGGTAGGGCCAGTTGAAGAAGCCGATGACGAAGATCAGCACGCTCAGGTGCAGCGGCAGGCCGTTGAGGCCGAAGGCACCGCCCTGCAGGGTCGCCGAGATGGCGATCGCGAAGAGCAGCAGGGGGAAGGCGAGGAAGGTGTCCATCAGCCGGCTGATGATCGAGTCGACCCGGCCGCCGTAGTACCCGGCGACGACGCCGAGGATCGTGCCGATCACGTTCGACAGGATCGTGGCGCCGAAGGCGACCACCAGCGACACCCAGGAGCCTTCGAGGATGCGGGTGGCGACGTCCCGGCCGAACTGCGGGTCCACGCCGAGCGGGTGGTCCCAGCTCATGCCGCCCCAACCGCCCTTGGGCAGCGAGGTGTTGGCGTCGATCAGGTTCTGGTGGAAGGCGTCGGGATCCAGCCCGAACACCGACTGGATCGGACGGGAGAGTGCCGCGACCAGGATCAGCAGGACGACGATGACGCCGCCGGCGACGGCGACTCTGTCCTTCTTGAACCGGGTCCAGGCGATCTGTCCAAGGGAACGGCCCTCGATCTGCCCCTTCTCGGCGCCGGCGAGCACAGCCTCCGGCTGCGCCCCGGCTTCCGCCCCCGTGGTCTCGATCGGTGCGGTCACTGTGACCCGACCCCTCTCGCCGGTGGTTACCGGCTTACGCCTGCCGCGGATTAGCGGCTTTGTCGACTTGCAGTGGACATGGGTCCCCGGACCCTGTGTCTGAGTCGCGAGTCTTCAGCGTGGCTGCGATCACCCGCCAGGCCTGACGGCGAAAGTATGCGCAACCGTGATGCTTAACTAGGGATTCCGTTATCCGAACAGTGGGTAACGCCCCTCGGACGCCGGACAGATGGGACAGAATGGAGATTCGGCGTCTTTCGGGGCACCACACCGCCGTCTACGCGCGAAGAAATGTGTCGTAGACGTAAATCCTGCGGAGAAGCTGGGAAGAGGACTCGCGGGTTCAGTATCCACCACGGACGGGTGGGTATCCGTACCCACCCGCCTGGGCGGGCGCCGCGTGCGCCTCACGGTCGTAGAACGGGCGGGCGTTCGCCCGCAGCCAGAGCGCGACCGGGTCGTAGTCGTCGGACATCGCCACGGTCGACACCGGCAGCCCGTCCGGGACCGCGCCGATCGACTGCTGCATCATGCCGCGCACCGAGTCGACGGCGGGCGGGCTGGTGTCGTAGACGTCCAGCCCGATCGCGAGATACGGCGCTCCGAGCGCGGGCTGCACCCAGGCGCGGCGCAGCGCGCGGACCGCCGGGGTGCGGTGGGCGTTCTGTGTGAGCAGGGCGTAGAACTGCGGGATCTCGATGCCCGGTTCCGACAGGCGCAGGGGGCCGGCCGGCTGGCGTTCCAGGCCGGTGGCGATCCGGCGGAGGTCGAGCCAGGGAATGCCGACGCCGCCGCCCGGCGCGTGCGGGTTGAGCCAGAGCCCGAAGTGGTCGGGGTAGAGGGTGCGGGCCACGTCGAGGCCGTCGACCACCTCGTAGGAGCGGTTCCAGCCGCTCGCCGAGAGTTCCTGGGCGGAGGTGACGCAGGGGGCGTAGCCGTACTTGTCGACCTGCATGTTTCCGTACTGGGCGTCCGGGGAGCCGGACTGGCCGTGCCACAGGAGCATCCAGATCTGACCGGAGTGGGGGGTCGCGAGGGCGCGGAGGAGCGCCTCGTAGGCGTCGTAGCGCCCGGGCGTCACCTGGCGCAGCATGTGCTCGACCTGGCCGGTCGCGGTGCCGCTGGCGCTCACGTGTACCGCCCCTTCTGGTAGTTGGCCTGCGTTGGGAAACAGCTTAAGCGCCCAAAGGGTGGGGGCCTTGTGTGCGTTGGCGAGTGCGGGTCGTTCGTGGCTGGGCGCGCCCACGCGGCGGAGCCGCAAATCGACACAGCCCCGCGCCCCTGGGTTGGTTGCCCCTTGCGAGCTTGCTAGTGACCCTGTGTATAGAAAGGACGTACCGTCTGGCGCATCCAGTCCGCCACCGGGTCCTGGGTTACGTCCAGGAGGACCAGGTTGACCTGCCACTGGACCGTTACCTGGCCCAGGGCTCGGGCAAGCGCTTCCATCGGGGCCGCTCTCAAGTCGCCGTCCCAGTTGGTGAGTTCTACGCCTACGAACATGACCGGGGCGGCCGTCTCGATCGAGGCCAGGCAGCGGCGGGCCGAGCCGACGACGCCGATCGCGGCGAACTCGGCGGAGGCGGCGGCGAGGAAGTCGACCGGGTCGTCCTGCCAGTCGGGTTCGAAGAGGCGGACGCGGCCGCCACTGGTGGGACCGTCGAGGGCGGTGCGGCCGATGCGGCACAGCTCGGCCACCGCGAGGGGCGGCAGCGGGACGCCGACCATGCCGCCCGGGTTCACCGCGATGCCGACCTGCGGGGGCAGCCCGCGGGCGAACTCCACCGCGGGCGCGATCGTGAACGACAGATGCGAGCCGACGACCTGGCGGAACTGCTCCTCGGAGCTGAAGACCGGGACGTACGCCTGCCCCTCGATGTCCAGCGTCGGCAGGTCCAGGGGACCGGTCTGCGGGCCGCCGCCGCTGGGGAGCGGGACCCAGACGAAGCTGCGGCCGAGCACCTCGACGATCCGGCCGCCGGCCGTGGGCATGCCGAGGGACGCCGAGAGCACCTCCTCCAGCTCGTTGCCCGGCCAACCGCCGTGCGGATGGGGGTGGGGGTACGCCTGACCGGGGAAGTCCGCCGGGAAGTCCATCTACCTACCGCCTGCTGGTGAAACCGCCTGCTGTAACCCTGCTGTGGCTGAAAAGGCTAGCGGCTCAGTCCGCGAAGTCGATCCGGCGCAGCACGTCCGCCGCGTCCCGGTCCAGGAGGACCGCCGAACCCACTCCGTGCGGCAGGTCGCCGCGCTCCACCGCGCGCAACAGGCGAGCGGCGGCCCTGCGGTGGCGCAGGAACGCGTACCGCGAGACTCCGCGGCCCCGCTCGCGCTGGCCGTCGAGCGCGGTGTCCGGGGTGACGTCGAGGAACACCAGGTGCAGTGTGCCGCCCCGGCGCCCGGCGGCGCGGGCCAGCCAGCCGCGCACCCAGGTCTGCGTACCGCAGTCGTGCACGACGGCTCCGGACGCGGAACGCAGCGCGCGGCGCAGTCCGGCGTAGTGGGCGAGGCGGACCAGGGGGCGGTAGATCGCATAGGGGAGGAAGCCGGACATGCGGGCGTCCCAGCGGTCGCGGGTGTCCTGGCTGTCGACTCGGACGCCGTCGCCGCCCGCCACCGCTCGCCGCATCAGTGTGGACTTGCCGCTGCCGGGCAGGCCGGTGACCACGACCAGGTCGCGGGGGCCGAAGCGGAGTCCGTGCGGGCTGTGGCCGGCGCGCTCGCGGAGATCGCGGACCGTCGGTACCGGGCGGGCCGGGCATGCCTCCCTGGCCGGGGCCGAGGGCTGCTTGGGCAGCGCTACGGCCGAGGTCGTGGCGTACACCGTGGTCCTTGTCACCGTGATCGTCCTCCCTGCGGGGTCAGGAAAGGTTCTCCCCACTGAACGTAAAGAGAAGGTAATGCACGGTGTCTCGCGGTTCCGTTCGCGTCCAGCCACAGGCCTGTTACAAAGCCTGTGCGATGATGTGCCCGCCTAACTGCATACCGGCCGCTTGAATCCGCGCGGGAGAGTCCCCAGTCGTACATCACCTGGGGCGCCGAAGGAGCAAGTCCCTCCCTTGAATCTCTCAGGCCCCGTTACCGCGCGGGCGAGGCACATCTGAAAAGCGGACCGCCGGTGACGGTGGTCCCACCCAAGGTGCAACCCATGGCCCGTGCGGTCATGGCGAACCTCTCAGGTCCCGATGACAGATGGGGAGGAACGACCTCGCCGTCATGCCTTGGGAGACCGACCGATGAGCAGTACCGCCACCCCTGAGAAGCGCCGCACCGCGCTCGACGCGCTGCACCGCTCGCTCGGTGCGACGATGACCGACTTCGCCGGCTGGGACATGCCGCTGCGCTACGGCTCCGAGCGCGACGAGCACCTCGCTGTCCGCACGAAGGCCGGCCTCTTCGACCTCTCCCACATGGGCGAGATCACCGTCACGGGCCCGGACGCGGCCCGTCTCCTCAACTACGCCCTCGTCGGCAACATCGCCTCCGTGGGCCCCGGCCGCGCCCGCTACACCATGATCTGCCGGGCCGACGGCGGCATCCTGGACGACCTGATCGTCTACCGGCTCGCCGAGACCGAGGCTGCGTCTTCTGACTACATGGTCGTGGCCAACGCCTCCAACGCGCAGGTGGTGCTGGACGCGCTCACCGAGCGGAGCGACGGCTTCGACGCCGTGGTCCGTGACGACCGTGACGCGTACGCCCTGCTCGCCGTCCAGGGGCCCGAGTCCCCCGGCATCCTCAAGTCGCTCACCGACGCCGACCTCGACGGCCTGAAGTACTACGCCGGTCTGCCCGGCACGGTCGCGGGCGTCCCCGCGCTGATCGCCCGCACCGGGTACACCGGCGAGGACGGCTTCGAGCTGTTCGTGAAGCCGGAGCACGCCGTCGAGCTGTGGCAGGCGCTGACCGAGGCCGGCGAGGGCGTCGGGCTGGTCCCCTGCGGACTGTCCTGCCGGGACACGCTGCGACTGGAGGCGGGCATGCCGCTGTACGGGCACGAGCTGAGCACGGAGCTGACCCCCTTCGACGCCGGGCTCGGCCGGGTCGTGAAGTTCGAGAAGGACGGCGACTTCGTCGGGCGCAGCGCCCTGGAGGCCGCCGCCGAGCGCGCCGCCTCACAGCCGCCGCGCGTCCTCGTCGGGCTCGTCGCCGAGGGCCGCCGGGTCCCGCGCGCCGGGTACTCCGTGGTCGCCGACGGCCAGGTCATCGGCGAGGTCACCTCCGGCGCCCCCTCCCCCACGCTGGGCAAGCCGATCGCCATGGCCTACGTCGACGCCGCGCACTCGGCGCCGGGCACGGCCGGTGTCGGCGTGGACATCCGGGGCAGTCACGAGCCGTACGAGGTCGTGGCGCTGCCGTTCTACAAGCGCGAGAAGTGACAGTCGTCGTAGCGTCACGTCTGTGACCCCGGGCGGATCGCCCCTGCCTGCCGATGTCCTCCGTTGTCCCCCATTCATCAGCACTCCCCCGCGTACAGGAGAATTCAGGCCATGAGCAACCCCCAGCAGCTGCGCTACAGCAAGGAGCACGAGTGGCTGTCGGTCGCCGAGGACGGCGTCTCGACGGTCGGCATCACCGAGTTCGCGGCCAACGCGCTCGGCGATGTCGTCTACGCCCAGCTCCCCGATGTCGGCTCCACGGTGACCGCGGGCGAGTCCTGCGGTGAGCTGGAGTCGACGAAGTCGGTGTCCGACCTGTACTCGCCCGTCGGCGGCGAGGTCACCGAGATCAACGAGGACGTGGTGAACGACCCGTCACTGGTGAACTCGGCCCCCTTCGAGGGCGGCTGGCTGTTCAAGGTGCGCGTCGCGGAGGAGCCGGGCGACCTCCTCTCCGCCGACGAGTACACCGCGTTTTCCGCCGGCTGAGGAGTCGTACACCTGATGTCTGTTCTGAACACGCCCCTGCACGAGCTCGACCCGGACATCGCCGCCGCGGTCGACGCCGAGCTGCGCCGGCAGCAGTCCACGCTGGAGATGATCGCCTCGGAGAACTTCGCTCCGGTCGCGGTGATGGAGGCGCAGGGCTCGGTCCTCACCAACAAGTACGCGGAGGGGTACCCGGGCCGTCGTTACTACGGCGGCTGCGAGTACGTCGACGTGGCCGAGCAGATCGCGATCGACCGGGTCAAGGAGCTGTTCGGCGCCGAGTACGCCAATGTGCAGCCCCACTCGGGCGCCTCCGCGAACCAGGCCGCCCTGTTCGCGCTGGCCAAGCCCGGCGACACGATCCTCGGCCTGGACCTGGCGCACGGGGGTCACCTGACCCACGGAATGCGGCTGAACTTCTCCGGCAAGCAGTTCGACGTGGTCGCCTACCACGTGGACCCGACGACCGGCCTGGTCGACATGGCCGAGCTGGAGAAGCTCGCCAAGGAGCACCGGCCGAAGGTGATCATCGCGGGCTGGTCGGCGTACCCGCGCCAGCTGGACTTCGCGGAGTTCCGCCGGATCGCGGACGAGGTCGAGGCCTTCCTGTGGGTCGACATGGCGCACTTCGCAGGCCTGGTGGCCGCGGGTCTGCACCCGAACCCGGTGCCGTACGCCGATGTCGTCACGTCCACGACCCACAAGACGCTGGGCGGCCCGCGCGGCGGCATCATCCTGGCGAAGAAGGAGTTCGCGAAGAAGCTGAGCTCCTCCGTCTTCCCGGGCTTCCAGGGCGGTCCGCTGGAGCATGTGATCGCCGCGAAGGCGGTCTCCTTCAAGGTCGCGGCGAGCGAGGACTTCAAGGAGCGGCAGCGGCGTACCGTGGAGGGTGCGCGGCTGCTGGCCGAGCGCCTGGTGCGGGACGACGTGAAGGCCGTAGGGGTCGACGTCCTGTCGGGCGGCACGGACGTGCACCTCGTCCTGGTCGACCTGCGGAACTCCGAACTCGACGGTCAGCAGGCCGAGGACCGGCTCCACGAGGTCGGCATCACGGTCAACCGCAACGCCGTCCCGAACGACCCGCGGCCCCCGATGGTCACGTCCGGCCTGCGCATCGGCACGCCGGCGCTGGCGACCCGCGGTTTCACGGCCGAGGACTTCGCCGAGGTCGCGGACGTCATCGCCGAGACGCTCAAGGCGCCCAGTCCCTTCGGGGAGGCCGACGTGGAGGGTCTGAAGGCCCGTGTGACCGCGCTGGCGGAGAAGTACCCGCTGTATCCCGGGCTGTAGTCGCCCGCCGGGGCGCCGCGCACACTGGAAGGTGTGCGCGGTGTCCCACCCCCTTGCACCACCTTGCTCGTCCCGCGTTCTGAGGAGTCACCGTGGCCATCTCGGTCTTCGACCTGTTCTCGATCGGCATCGGCCCGTCCAGCTCCCACACGGTCGGCCCGATGCGGGCGGCCCGCATGTTCGCGCGCCGGCTGCGCAACGAGGACCTGCTGGACTCCGTCGCCTCCGTCCGCACCGAGCTGTACGGCTCCCTCGGCGCGACCGGCCACGGGCACGGCACTCCGAAGGCGGTGCTGCTCGGCCTGGAGGGCGAGTCGCCGCGCACGGTGGACGTGGAGGGCGCGGACGAACGGGTCGAGCAGATCAAGGAGTCGGGCCGCATCCGCCTCCTCGGCGAGCACGAGATCCCGTTCTCCTACGACTCCGACCTGAAGCTGCACCGCCGCAAAACCCTGCCGTACCACGCGAACGGCATGACGCTGTGGGCGTACGACGCGGCGGGCACCGAGCTGCTGTCCAAGACGTACTACTCGGTGGGCGGCGGTTTCGTCGTCGACGAGGAGGCGGTCGGCGCCGACCGCATCAAGCTGGACGACACGGTCCTCAAGTACCCCTTCCGCACGGGCGACGAGCTGCTGCGCCTCACTCAGGAGACGGGTCTGTCGATCTCCGCGCTGATGCTGGAGAACGAGCGCGCCTGGCGCACGGAGGAGGAGATCCGGGCCGGGCTGCTGGAGATCTGGCGCGTGATGCAGGCGTGCGTCTCGCGGGGCATGTCGCGGGAGGGCATCCTGCCGGGCGGCCTCCGGGTCCGCCGCAGGGCCGCCATGTCGGCACGCCAACTCCGGGCGGAGGGTGACCCGTTGGCGCACGCGATGGAGTGGATCACGCTCTACGCGATGGCCGTGAACGAGGAGAACGCGGCGGGCGGCCGCGTGGTCACCGCCCCCACGAACGGCGCCGCCGGCATCATCCCGGCCGTCCTGCACTACTACATCAACTTCGTGCCGGGCGCCGACGAGGAGGGCGTGGTCCGCTTCATGCTCTCGGCCGGCGCCATCGGCATGCTCTTCAAGGAGAACGCCTCCATCTCCGGCGCCGAGGTCGGCTGCCAGGGCGAGGTCGGCTCCGCCTGCTCGATGGCGGCGGGCGCGTTGGCCGAGGTCCTCGGCGGTTCCCCCGAGCAGGTCGAGAACGCCGCCGAGATCGGCATGGAACACAACCTCGGCCTCACCTGCGACCCCGTCGGCGGCCTCGTCCAGATCCCCTGCATCGAACGCAACGGCATGGCCGCGGTGAAGGCGGTCACCGCCGCACGGATGGCCATGCGGGGGGACGGGTCGCACAAGGTGTCCCTCGACAAGGTCATCAAGACGATGAAGGAGACGGGGGCGGACATGAGCGTGAAGTACAAGGAGACGGCGCGCGGGGGCCTCGCGGTGAACATCATCGAATGCTGAGGACATAGGACCTGACCAGCGCGTTCGTTTCTTTCAGTGCTGTCAGGGCCTTCCTTGCTTACGCGGCGGAAAGTCCCTGGAAACTCCCTGGGACAGGCGTCTGGCCTGGGGATTCGTGACAACTTCGATCACTGCTCCGCTTCGCCCAAGGCACCGACAGCCGTCAGGACGCGCGCTGGAGACCGCGCACGGGCCGCCTTGTGCCTAAGCGCCTCACTTGGCCACTGCGCACTTCAGTTGGCCGCTCCGGCGCTCAGCTTGTTCCTTGGCGTCGCGGGGTCCACCTCCGTGTTGGCTCTGATCGACCGTGGACACCTCGTGGCAGGTCGGGGATGGTGAGCTCTTCCGCAACCGTTGGACGGCGCGGAACGTGCAGGACGTTCGCGACGCTGAACGTCAACAGGTCGCCCGCCTGGAGCGAGTGGCGTTTGAACGTGACGGGCTCCGTGCTGTCCACACGGCCATTCACGACCTTCTGAGCAGGGTGAACGCGATCGCCATACACCTGGCGAAGGCCGAAGCGGTGGGTCTGGACTGGCGCGAGAGCGTTGAGGGGCAGGAGTTGAAGGCGGCGGCCATGCACGCGACCGTGAGGTGCAGTCATGAGTCCGCTCTGCTGCTGCATCCTGCGGTGATCGAGGCGGTGGAACGTCTGATAACCGCCGCCTACCCGATGTACTGGACTCGCGCGTCCGGAAGCGATCCGAGTCATTGCCGTGAGTTCTTCGAAGCCGGCCAAGCCGCGACGAGGGCCATCGCGGCTCGGCTTCGCGAGCTCTACGGCTTCGCGACGGGCGGTTGACCGGCGGTCTTCGAAGCTGTCCCGTGGCCAACTGCCACGCTCGGAGTGGCCACCTGAGGCGCGCGCAGGCACGCGAGGGTGCTGGGCTGGTTGGCCATCGAGTGCTTCAGATGCCGCGATGGTGCTCTGCTGCTGCAGGACCTGACGGGGCGTCGGCCGGCGCTCAGTGCGGCGGAGGCTTCAGCGCGCCGAGTTGTAGCAGCATCGCCAAGTCGTCGCGTACCGCCCAGCGTTCGGCAATCCGTCCATCGGCCAGTCGATAGGCGAAGGCGACTTCTCTCCGGTAGGTCCCGCTCGGCACGTCGAAGCCTCGGAACGTTCCTCCGGGCCACTCATGCTCCCGCACGCCGAACTGGACGACCAGGTCGCCCTCCGCGACGATGTGCGACTCCACCCAACGGGCCGGATGCCGGTCACGGCGGGCCCGCAGCAGGAACTGTCGCGTGCCCTCGATCCCGGTCGGCATGCCGGGTGCCAGTGCATGGTTGACCATGTCAGGCGTGCACAGTGCATCGAGCCGACCAAGATCGCCGCCACCGTTGCCCAGCTCGTCCAACTCGCGCACGACCGCCTTGTTGCGCTCCGTATCCACCCTGCCGAGTGTTCAGCAGTCTCCCGTCGAGCACAACGCGATCGCCCGGGTGACACACTCACGAGTTGTGGGCAACCGTGATACGCAGAATGGCCAGTGGGGGTTGTGACCGCGCTTCCGTGACACCTACGACTGCCTCTTGATCGTAAGCAACTCGCCATACAGCTGCATCGAACTTGTCCGGCCTGTGTCGAAGAGTTGCTGCACGTGGTCGATGAACGGATCGAGGACGCTTTGGCCACGGGCCGGACAGATTCTGGAGAAGGCGTCAGCGATCTGCCACTTCCAGCGCGTCGGGGGCCGCCTGCCTGATGGCCTTGGTGAAAGCCATGAGCTGGTCACGACAGACGATCTCGGCCCCGGGGTGTCCACGGAGCCAGTCGGCGACCGTGGCGCTCTACCTGTCAGGCAGCACGTCCACCGGCCTGGAGGTCTCGATGTCGACACGGATCGTTCCATAGGTCCGTCCCTTGCGGAACGCGAACTCGTCGATGCCCGGAATCCGCGGCGCGCGCCGGCCCGGACGGCCACCGAGTTCCACCGCCACCGCCCTCATGGCTGACCGTGCATCCGGGTCAGGCACGGCGCCGCGGTTCAGTCAGGCCCGCCACCTGTTCCAGGTTCAGGCCCGGCACCGACAGATGCGCGTACGAGGCTGGGCGGCAACCGTCTCCCGCTTACAGGAGGGCCGTTTCCTGGCACCGCTGGTAGGCGGTTCCGCGGTCCACAGCGGCCGTGGACTCGGCATCTCCCACCTGTGCGATCTGTCTCTTGGCCGAGATCAGCGTTGGCTGGCAGGCTTGCCTGGAAGTTCAGTGCGGCTGCCCCGGCAGGCGTAGACGATCTCCACCGAACCACCGGGGAGGGCACGCTCGCGCTGGAAGGTCAGACCGGTGTCGGGACTGAGCATGGGTGTCAGTTGCATCCCACCGCCGAACAGCAGCGGCAGTACGACCAGTTCGAGGGTGTCGAGTGCGCCGAGGGAGTGGAACGTCCCGATCGTCTGCGGGCCCCCGATGAGGTGGACGTCGCCGCCCCGGTTGGCCGAGCGGAGCTTCTCCAGCAGCCTCACCGGATCACTGTCGGTGGTGACGTGATCGGGGGTGCCGTCCGGACGGTGTGAGCCGAGCACGAACACATCGAGGTCCGGCCACGGCCAGCGGTCGTTGGTCAGCGCGGGCTCGAAGGTGGTGCGGCCCATCAGCGCCGCCTCGCAGTCGTCGAGGAAGTCCCGGATACCGTGGCTCTCACCGGAGACGAACGCGGGGTCGGCAGTCAGGGCGGGCCACCCGTTCGGTGTGGTCACGTAGCCATCGGCACTCATGCTCATACGGGCGCGGATCTGCATGATTTCTCCTCGGGACGTCCGGAGGCCGGCTATGCGGCCGGCAAACCGAACCACTGGTCGGCGAACAGACAGCACTTGCTGATCACAGAGCCGCGGCCGGTCCGGATTCCGCTCCGCGGGTCGCGCCTCTGCCCAAGCGTCGAACGGGAGACCCACCGATCGACACGCTGCCGAAGAATCCTTTCCCACAACGAGATCATGGACCCGGGGCCCCGGCACCCGGCGGCCGCCGAGTCGGTCGTGAGCCTGTCCGTGTGGCTCGGGCACGCCTCACCGAAGATCACGCTCGACCACTACGCTCACTTCATGCCGGGTGCCGGTCGACGCGGGCTGACGGCCATGAACTCGTGGCTGGAGCAGGCCCAGCCGCCGTTTTTCCCTCATGAACGTGAAGTACGAGGACGGTCACCAGTACAGGAGCCACCGCCCGTCGCACCACACGCCGTGCCCTTGGAAGGTGAGCCGCTCGTCGTCGGGTTGCACGCGGGCGCTGGGGGCGACCTGGTGCAGGGTGTGGCCGGAGTGGATCACCAACCGGCCAGGGGTGTAGGGGACGTACTCCATGGTGTGGAAACGCTTCAGGTCGGCGACGGACTCGACCCACCCCTTCCTCAGCGCATGCCGGAACTGTTCATGGCTCACGTCCCAGACATTCAGGCCGCCGCCCGCTGCGGGTAGCCGGATCGCCAGGGTGAAGGAGATGTGCCGGGTCAGATCCGTCCCGGGGGGCCAGGAGATCGACTGGTACTGCAGGTCGAAGTGCAGGGGCGCGACCGGTTTGGTGAACACCGCCGCGGACAGCCAGACGTGGAAGCCGGGCAGTCCCAGGTGTTCGGCATAGGTGACGGGGGCGCCCAGATGTTCGCCGAGCAGCTTGGAGAGGCGTGTGTACAGCCAGTCGAAGGAGTCCCGGAGCAGCGGCCGCGAGGCCTGGGCACGCCGCTGGTAGAGGGCCGAGTCCGGGTCGGGTGCGAGGTCGAGGTAGCTGGGTGCGCCCAGGGTGAAGAAGGCGACGGGTTCCGGGCCGCGAGGTGTCCAGTGCCGGCGGAGGCCGTGCACGGCATCACGGAGTTCGGCGCTGCTCGCCGCGGTCAGCACTTCCAGCGAGTCGATCACGACGGCGTCCCTCGGAGCAGTGCGAGGAGCGATGTGGTGATGGTTCCGCCGAGGCGCCGGTCGTACCAGTCGTACGCGGGCATGGGATTGACTTCCAGGCACCAGTAGGTGCCGTCGTCGGTGAGCTTGAAGTCCCAGCCCGCGAAGGACATTCCGAGGTCGGCGGTGTGACGGACCACCTGCTCGGCGAGTTTTTCGGGGAGTTCGCAGGGGGTGAACTCCGCGTCCCCGTCGGTCCGGTAGTCCACCGCGCCGGACGCGATCTCCTCCGCGTGCACCCGGTCCCCGACAACATGTGCGCGCACGTCCCGGCCCGGAACGTAACGCTGGAGATGTACCGGACCCTGACCGGGCTCGAAGTCGGCCAGGTCGGCCGCGTCGACGAGCCTGCTGGTGGCCCGCACGCCGGAGACCGCTTTGACGAGGGTCGGTCCGGCCGCCGTGAAGGCCCGCAGACGCTGCGGCGACGAGCCGGTGATGCTCGCGGGCACCCGGAACCCGGCCCGGGCCAGCGACTGTTCGTGAAGCGGTTTGGAGCCGTTGTCGGAGTGGATCGAGGGCCGGTTGACCACCAGGCCGGGGATGTGGTCAAGCCACGCGGTGAGCGCCGTCGTGAGCCAGCGCCAGTGCCGGGCCGACGCGCGGTCCTGTTGAAGGGCCGCCAGATCGGCGATACGGCAGTAGTAGGACCCCTCGGAGTCGAGCACATGGCCGCCCAGCCTCGCCGACCGGTCCCCGCCCACGGTCAGCCGCCAGTCGCCCGACTCGACGACCTTCCGCAGGTCGATGGCCTGGACCGGTACGGCCCGGGCCTCGGCCTCGGCGATGAAGTGCGCGAACGTGCTCTCGGAGACGAGACCGACTGCGTAGATCATGGGAAGAGGACCTTCACGAGTTGAGGGCCCAGGCCGAGCCAGACCATGCGAAGTTGCTCCACGTCGGGGAACGGCTCCACCGCGACCGGCCATGCCTGGGTGAGGTCGGGTGACACCCGCCAGAGCACGGCTGCGAGGTCGAGCCCGAGTCGAGCGGCGATCTCCGTACTGCGCTCCTCCAGGCCGAGCCGGTCCAGATCGACCGGGCTGCTGCGCCATCCCTGGCTGCCGAGGACCACGACGCTCTCGAAGAGGGGAGCGGGGTCCGACCACCTGGCCCGGTAGGGACCGTCGCCGTCGGCCGAGGGGGCGTGACCGCCGTCCGGGAGATCGGGCCAGCGGCGGGTGCGCCAGGAACCGAGGTCCTGGACCCACCACTGCGTCCCCTGGTCGCCGGAGGGTTCGCCGGCCGGCTCAGGGGGCCGGGAGGAGAAGATCTCCGGCGAGCCGACGGGCAGACCTGCCCTGAGTTCCGTGAGCGCCGCGGACGGGGACACCCGGGTGCCCGGGCCACCGGGTAGCGGGCGGTTGATCACCGGTGCCGGGGTCAGGGCGGCGACGGCCCACAGGTGGGCCAGGCACTCGTTGAGCTGGAACTCGGCGTCGAAGCTGACCCGCGGCAACGGCGGGGCGGGCAGTCGGACGAACATCGGCAGCGCGGGCTCGACCACCGCGGCCGGGCCGTCGACGGTGAGGGTGAACAGCTGCGCGGCGTCGAACACATCGAGGATCGTCGCCGCGTGACCACTGTCCCGCACGAAGTCCCGGACCTCGACGGCCACCGGGTCCTCGGGGTCGGCGACGACGACCAGCCCGGAGGGATCGCGGCCGGGCACCTCAGATGACGACACCGCGCCTCCTCAGCAGGCGGTTGATGCGGGAGCCGCGCAGCGTCTCCGCGTCGTCCTGCCCGCCCGCGGGGGACTCGGCCGGGGCCTCGAATCCCTCATCCGTCCCGGCCGAGCCGGGATCGCGCGGCTCGGCCGGCTGCCGTACGAAGGCGGCGGGGCCGAACGCCGCCATCGCCCCGTCGGAGTCCTTGCCGTCCTTGAAGTCCTTCGAGTCCTTGCTGTCCTTGCTGTCCTTCGTGTCTTTGGTGTCTTTGAAATCCTTCGTGTCTTTCGTGTCCTTGAACTCCTTGACCTCCTTTCCCTCTTTCCCGTCCTTGCCGTCCTTGCCGTCCTTGAAGTCCTTGAATTCCTTCATCCGTTTCCCGGCCGTCGGCGGGCGGCCGTCGGCGGGCGGCACATCGCCGTCCTCCGGCTCGGAGAAGATCCGGCCGGGCGGGGCGTTCCACAGCATCGCCGTGACGTCGCGTCGTTCGGCGGCCGAGAGAAACGGCCGTACCCGTGACCCGTCGATGGTCCACGTCATGCGTTCACCTCTCCTGTCGTGGAGGGGATGCCGCGCGATACAGCCGCAGTGCCGCGGCCAGGCGCCGCTGGGCATCCCGGTGGTGCGGGTTGAGGTTGAGAATCAGGTGGTCCACACCGAGTGCCGCGTACGCCCCCAGGCCGTGCGCCACGTCCTGCGGTGAGCCGGTGAGGATGTCGGCGTCCGGCGCCGCCCCCGGGCCGGGATCGGCCGGTGCGCCCTCCTCCGGATCCACCCTGACGTTGACGCCGAGGGTGATGCCGAGAGCCTTCGGATCGCGTTTCTCCCGCAGACAGGTCTCCCGCACCCGGTCCAGGGTCTCCACGCTGCCCGCCGGGGATCCGAACCAGCAGGCGTTCCACAGGTCCGCGTACCGCGCCGCCAGCGCGGTCATCCGGGGCCCGTGCGCCCCCACCAGGACCGGCGGACCGCCGGGTCGCACGCCGCGGGGGCGCAACTCGCCCTCGTGGAGCCGGTGGTGACGGCCCGAGAAGTCGGCGCGGCCCGTCCGCAACAGCGCGAGAATGATCTGCAGGGCCTCCTCGAAGCGGTCCACCCGGTGGTCGAAGGGGATGCCGAAGGCCTCGAACTCGGGGGCGTGCCACCCGCTGCCCAGACCGAGGACGAGCCGGCCGCGGCTGACCTCGTCGAGGGTCACCGCCATCTTCGCCAGTACCGCGGGGTTGCGGAAGGCGGTGCACAGCACGAGGGTGCCGAGTTCGACCCGGTCGGTCGCCTCGGCGAGAGCCGTCAGTACCGTCCAGGACTCCCAGATGCCCTCGGTCGGTCCGCCGGCCTCGCGGAACAGGAGATGGTCGAAGACCCACAGCGAGTCGAAGCCCGAGTCCTCGGCCCGCAGCGCGAGCGCTCTGATCTCGCCGTACGACGGCTGCCCCCACGGATACTCCGCGAGAGGCATAACCAGGCCGACCTTCATAGCGTCCCCCCGTGGGCGAGCCCGGACCCCGAACCGAAATTACAGCAAGCCACGAGGCGTCACAATGGGTACAGGGGGCGGTACTTGGGCAAAGGGGAGTGCAGAGGACGGATTCGGACTCGGACTCCCTCGACACACGATGCGGCCGCGGCCATCCTGGTTCGGGGGGCGGCACCACCTCGTGGTCCCCGGGAGCGGGAGGGGGCCCCGGTCATGGGGGGAGTCTCGGGGGCGGCGAGGGCCGCGGTCGCGGTGGTGGCGTGGCTCTGCGCGCTGGGCGTACTGGCTCTGGTACTGGTGGCGGCGCTGGTCGATCTCGGCACCGCCGAGCGGCTGGCGAGCGTGGCCGGGGCGGCTACGGGGCTGGTCGGGCTGGTGCTCGCGGTGAACGATCTCCGGAGCTCCGACACCGAGCCGCCTCCCGACGACGCGCTGATCGCACAGGAGGTGGCCGCCTACGCGGAGCAGGTGCTCCAGTCCCACGGACCCTTGGGACTGAAGGCGCCAGACCCTTCTCAGAACGGGGAGCACTCGGAGGTGGAGCTCCTGGCGGTCTTCGTCCCCCCGCGGTTGCGGGCCGACCCACCGCCGGTGGAGCTGCCGAGGGAACTGCGCAAGCGGCTGGAGAGCCGCAGCGGGATGCTGCCTCCGGGGGAGTTTCCTCCGGGGCTCGACGAGGAGTCGCTGGAGCAGGTGCGACGGGCCTACCGGGAGCGGCGGCCGGTGGAATCGCTGGAGGTCCTGACCGATCCGCAGCAGTCGCGGGTAGTGCTCCTGGGCGATCCCGGGGCCGGCAAGTCCACCCTCGCCCGCTACCTCGCCCTGGCGCTCACCTCCGAGGCCGTACCGGAGCCACTGGCCGGGCTGGCCGGCCGGGTGCCGGTGATCGTGGAACTGCGCCGATACGCGGACGAGCGCCGCCGTGACCGGTCCTTCGAGGACTACCTGGACGAGCTGAGCACCCTGGAGCGGATGTCGGTGCCGCGCGGTGTGCAGGACGTCCTGCTGCGCGAGGGCCGGGCGATCGTCGTATTCGACGGTCTGGACGAACTGTTCGACCCGCGCGTGCGGGCCGAGACGGAGCGGCGGATCGCCGCCTTCGCCGGGCGGTACCCGGACGTGCGCATCGTGGTGACCTCCCGGGTCATCGGCTACCGGCGGCCCGTCCTGGACAAGGCAGGCTTCCGGCATTACATGATCCAGGACCTGACGATGAGCCAGATCGAGGAATTCGCGGAACGCTGGTACACGGTTGTCTGCCCTGGAGAGCCCGAGCTGGCGGCACGGCTGCACCTGCTGCTCGAACGGGCCGTAGCCGACGCGCACCCGGGTCCGCGGTGGCTGGCCACGCAGCTCCTGGCCCGTTACTGGCCCGAACGCGAGGACGTACGCCTGCTGACCCTGGACCGCATGACCGCTGATCCCTCGTCCACCAACAGACGTAACGCCCTGAACTGGGCGGCCTGGCTGGGGGAGGCGGCGCCGGACACGCAGGAGACCGTCCGGTCGGTGGCCCTCGCCGACGCCTCTCCCAGGGTTCGTATCACCGCACTCCGCGTGCTGGCCTTCGGCTGGCCGCGGTCCCCCGCCACCACCGGTTTCCTGCGTGAACGCGCGGAGCGCGATGAGGACGAGAGGGCGCGTGCGGTGGCGTCATGGGCCCTCACGACCGCAGACGCGTACGCGGCGCTCCCGGACCACGCCTCTTGACCCAGCCACTTCTCTGAAGGAGACGAGTGAACCCTCAGCCAGTGGAATCGCCCGTCGTCGATGTCGACGTACTGGACGAGTCAGGGTGCGCCGATGTGAGCGAACGGCTGGAGTCTCTGCGCCCCCATTGGCTCACCAGGGGTACCGGCTACTTCACCCTCGGCCTGGCGACCTACCTCGACGTAGCGGCCTCCGACAATCCTCAGGAGACGTACTTCGGGCGGCTCGCCCGCTCCAACCACATCCTCCGTGACCACTTCGGCGATCTCCAGGACCGGGTCGCCGACGTCCTCGCCGTACTGCTGGACATGCCCACCCGGTACGACGAAAGGGTGGCGCTGCCCGGCTTCCACGTGTTCGAGGACGGGGGTATCGCGGTCGACCCGAGGCCCAGTCAGCATTTCGACCTCCAGCACCGTTTGATGCCCTGGCCGTTCCGGATCGCTCCGGTCGAACAGTCCGTGTCATTCACGCTGCCCATCGCCCTGCCGTACTGCGGTGGAGCCATGGATGTCTGGGACGTCACCGAGGCGGACATGCTACGGCTGGAGCGCACGGGCGAAACGTCCGGGACGATCGGCGCGACCCAGGCCGTGCGGCGCCACGAATACCGCGTCGGCAGGATGGCTGTGCAGCTCACACCGATCCTGCATCGCATCGCCGCGGTTCCCGCCCGCCATCCCGGAGACAGGCGCATCACTCTGCAGGGGCACGGCATCCGCGACGTTGACGGATGGGTTCTCTACTGGTGAAGCCTGCACTCGCGACACGCGATCGTGGTCCACGGCGAGTTCGATCACCAGCCCGGTGACGACCAGGAGGCCCTCCCCGCACCCAGGCTCCACAGGATGTGGCCCCGCGCGGCGAAGACCGTGAGCGCGCCGAACTGTGGAGGAGGGGCCGAGCTCTGTCTCCTGGGCGCTGGAGACGAGGTCGAACAACTCGTCCAGATCGTATTCGGCACGCTGCGGGCTGCCGTAACGGGTGATCTTTCCCCGGCTCGCCCGCTTGCGGATGGTCGCCGGACTGACGCCCGCCGCCAGCGCGGCGAGTTCGGTCGGTACCGTACGTCGCCTGCCGCGCCGCGTCACCCCGCGGCTCCCGGCCGACCGCTGTCCATCGCCACCCGCACCCGTCCCGACAACAACAGCCACTCCCGGGGCGGCACCGTGTGACCTGTGTCGCAGGCCACCTGGGAGGAGACCACGTCCGGTGTTCGACAGCACCGCACGGAGCTGGGCGGTGCAGCCGGGGTGACAGCACACGCCCAGGGACACCCTGTGCACTCGCGGGCCGAGGACCGTGCGAGAGCGGTCCAGGAGCGCGGACAGCTCGGCGGCCAGATCCGGGCCCGCCGGGTGCTCGGCCAGCCAGTGGATCTGGTTGTGCAGGAACCGGAGCAGTCCGGGAACTCCCTCGCAGGGAGCGGTCACCGATCGGCGCTCCGCCACGACGAGTCCCGCCCAGGAGGACAGCAGGTCGACGATCTCCGAGCGCAGCGAGAGCACCTTCTCGTCGAGCCGTACGCCCACCGAACGGGTGCCGCTGACCCTCTCCAGTGGGTGTCCCCCGAGCGGAGCCAGTTCTTCCTCACTTTCCTGATAGGCCTCACCTATGCCACGTAACCTGGCATGTAGGCACTCGTACATGGAATGGCGCGACCGTTCCGGCGCTGACATCTGTTTCGGGTCCGTGAAAACCCCACAGAACGATCTCGGCTGGTCTCGGTGCTCTTGCACGACTGGCCTCGCATCCCTGCATCACGGGTGAACATTTGCTCTTCGGTAAGTAGTTCTTCGCAGCACGGAAACGCTCCGCCACTTCGGGAGGGCGTCAGTGCCCTCGTCGGCTACGGCGGCATCTTCCAGCGCAACACCAAGGCCTCCGGGGCCATCCCGCAGATCAGCGTCATCCTCGGTCCGTGCGTCGGCGGCGCGACCTACAGCCCCGCCCTCATGGCCCTCTACACCGTTCTCTTCCAGGGAACGACGCCCTTCGGCGCACTGCTGACGAGCCGGCTCGCCGACCGGGCGGGCACACGCGGCGCGCTGTTCGTCTCCGGGACGCTCTGTCTGGCCGTGGTCTCGGCCACGTGGGCGGTCGCCGGTGCGCGAAGGCGTCTGCGGCGGATCGACCACTGCTTCAACGCCAACGCTGATGACGTACCGGTCGGGCTGAACGAGGGAACCGGTGTCGGGTGTGCGGGTGACGGGTCAGGCCGGGCGGTGGCGGATCCACCACACGCACAGCCCCGCGAGCCCCGCCGCCAGCAGCAGGCACAGGCCCGTCTCCGCCCACTGCGACGGCCACAGGTCGGACGACGGATGGAACTCCGCCCAGCGGCCCGTCCTGCCGTGCCGGGCAAGGCAGTTGGCGTAGTCGTCGGTCGCGTAGCAGCTCGGCAGGTCCGGCACGTGGCGGCCGGTCGCGTCGACCGCGCCCTCCGAGAGGACCCACGCGTTCGACGGGGCCGCCGTCCCGGTCGGGTGCTGGACCGTGGCCAGAGTGGTGGGCAGCAGGTGGCCGCGGACGGATTCGAGTACGTACATCGTCACCGCGCCCAGAACCACCGTCGCGCCCATCGCCAGGACCGTGCGGCGCAGGATCAGGCCCGCGGTCACGCCGATGAGCAGGGAGAGGACCGACAGGCCGACCACGACGGGGCCGATGCCGTCGTACGGATACCACTGCCACCAGGGGAACCAGCCGCCCAGCAGGGACCCCGCCGGCCGCCACCACCAGGTCATCGCGGCGGCGATCGTCCCGCTGACCAGAATCGTCAGGACGACGGGGACGAGCAACTTGGCCGCGAACCAGCGCAGTTGTGTGACCGACTGGGTGCACACGGTGCGGTACGTGCCGGACTCCAGCTCCTGTGCCAGCTGGGGGCCGCCGAGGAAGACGCCGAAGACCAACGGCAGCGCGAGCATGGCCTGGAGGGGTCTGCGCATCGGGAACTGGTACGTCCGCGTAAAGGAGTTGAGCTTGTGGGAGCAGTCGCCCGCCGGGACGGTGGTGCCCCGGCAGGCATTGAGGTGGCCGTCGGCGATGGCGGTCGTCATCTCCTGGTGGCGCACGATCGCGTACGCTGCTACGGCGGTCGCGGCGGCGATGCCGATCCAGAAGGACAGCCGGTTCTGCCGCCAGACCAGCCAGGTCAGGCCTCGCAGCCGTAGCCGTCGTCGCATTCGGAGTGCCGAACTGGGCGCGGGTGAAGGGTGGTCGGTGGTCACGGAGCCGCTCATGCCGTCACCTCGCGATGCGCTCCGGCGCGTGCGGTGGACGTGATCAGCGGGGGTGCGTCGGCTGTTCGCAGGTGGGCCAGGAGCATGTCCTCCAGGCTCGGGAGTGCCTGGCCGTTGTCCGCCGGGAGAGGCCCCTGCGGGCGGGTGCGGTGGGCGGCGATGAGTTCGGCCACGTCGCCGGCGAGTCTGACCGTGCCGTGGTCGATCAGGACCAGGAAGTCGCAGGAGCCCTCCAGTTCGGAGACCAGGTGGGAGGACATCACCACGGTCGAACCGTGCTGGGCGGCCTCGGACATGAGCAGGTCCGTCATCTGCCGCCGGACCAGCGGGTCCAGGTCGGCCATCGGTTCGTCGAGCAGGAGCAGCCGGGGCCGCCTGCCCAGCGCCAGCGCGAAGGCCACGCGGGTGCGCTGGCCGCCGGACAGGGTGCCGACCCGGGCGTCCATCGGGATGTCGCCGGCGGCGATGATCCGTTCGGCGGTCTCCTGGTGCCAGGCCGGGTTCAGCTCGCGGCCGATCCGCAGCGTGTCGGAGACCCGGAAGCGCGGGTAGAGCGCCTTCTCCTGGCTGAGGAACGCGGTGTGCTGCCGGGCCTCGGCGGACCGGGCCGCGTGTCCGCCGAGCCGGATGGTGCCGGTGCTCGGTTCCAGCAGACCGGCGGCCAGCGAGAGCAGGGTCGTCTTGCCGGCGCCGTTCGGGCCGACCAGCGCGCAGACACGGCCGGCCGGCAGCCGGAACGAGCAGTCCCGCAGCGCCCAGCCGCGCCGGTGGCGTCTGCCGAGGCCGACCGCCTCCAGCGCCGGGCGCTCTCCCGGATCAGTCATTGTGCTGCCGCCCACGTGCGGCGCGGACCAGGATCGCGGCCCCGGCGAGCACCAGGGCCAGCTTGACCAGCGACGAGCCGTAGCCGGGTACGCCGAAACCCCAGAGCGTGAGGCGGTCGTAGAGCCGCTGGGCCAGCGGTACTCCGCCGCAGAGTGCGAGCAGGGCTCCGGACAGCAGGAGGAGGTTCTTCTTCAAGGCCGAGCCTTCCGTCGAGGCGATGTGTGACTCCCGGAACGCTAGGAGCGGCGGTCCGCGGGCGGCTTCGGCTCAAAGTCGGTGCTCCGGCCCCGTCGTACGACCAAAGTCTCTAGACCAAAGTCTGTACGGTGTCCGGCGGCGGCCGCTCTACATTTGTCGCTTGTGAGCGGTTACCGGCGTGAGAAGACCATCGACCTGGGCATGGTGGTGCTGGCCCTGGTGCTGTCGGCCGCCCTCTCGTTGGTGCAGGTCAGGGGGGATCTGGCGCTGAGTCCGGGACTGGGGTCCGGTACCTGGCCGTTCGACCGGCTGGTCTTCTCGTCGCCGCCGCTGCTCGGGTTCACCTGGGCGGTGAACCCGGTCTCCCTGGTCGCCGTAGGGGCGCTGTGGTGGCGCAGGCGGTGGCCGACCGCCGTCGCTGTCGTGGCGGTCGTCGCCGCGACCGTCACGCCGGCCGTGGTGCCCCTGATCATCGCGCTGTTCACCGTCGCCGTCCTCAGGCCGGCGCGCACGATCCTGACCGTCGGCCTGCTGGCACTGCTGCCGATCCCCGTCCACTTTCTGAGCAGTCCCTACGTCTCCGGGGTGCCGATCGCCAACGCGGTGATCCTGGGTGTCCTGATCGCCGCCGCGGTCGGCTGGGGCCTGTTCGTCCGTGCCCTGAGCGAACGCACCGAACGGGCCGAGGCGGAGGCGGTGTTGCGTGCCCAGCGCGCTCAGCGCGAGGCGCGGGAGGACATCGCGCGGGAGATGCACGATGTGCTGGCCCACCGGCTGTCGCTGCTGAGCGTCCACGCGGGGGCGCTGGAGTTCAACGCCGGGGCGTCCGCGCGGGAGACCACCCGGGCCGCCGCCGTGATCCGGGAGAGCTCGCATCAGGCGCTGGAGGATCTTCAGGTGGTGCTGCGGGTGCTGCGGTCGCCGGCGGGGAGGCCCGCTGCTGACGGCAGCACCGCGACGGGGCCCGCGCGGACCGGGCTCGGCGAGGTGCCCGAGCTGGTCAGGGAGTCGCGGGCGGCCGGTATGGCGGTCGACCTCGACATGGGCGGCACCGGGTCCGGTAGTGGTGGCGGTCCGACGGGGATCGCCGGGCTCGCCGCCTACCGGTTCGTGCAGGAAGGGCTGACGAACGCCCGGAAACACGCCCCGGGTGCGCCGGTCAGGATCACGGTGGCGGGCGGCCCCGGCGACGGGCTCACCCTGGAGCTGACCAATCCGGCCGATCCGGCCGGACGAGGTGGCCCGCGCGACGGCGTACCGGGCGCCGGGCAGGGGTTGATCGGCCTCGCGGAGCGCGTCGCGCTGGCGGGCGGCCGGTTCAGTCATGGCGAGGACGGAGCGGAGTACGCGCTTCGGGCCTGGCTACCCTGGCCCGCATGATCCGTGTGCTGCTCGTCGACGACGACCCGCTGGTCCGTTCAGGACTCCGGCTGATGCTCAGCGGCGCCGACGACATCGAGGTCGTGGCCGAGGCGGCGGACGGCGGCGAGGTGCCCGCCCTGGTCGACGAGCACGCCCCCGACCTGGTGCTCATGGACATCCGGATGCCCGGCGTGGACGGGCTGAAAGCGACCGAGCTGCTGCGGGCCCGGCCCGGCGCACCGGCCGTCGTGATGCTGACGACCTTCAAGGACGACGAGCAGGTCCTCGGTACGCTGCGCGCGGGCGCGGCCGGTTTTCTGCTCAAACACACCCCGCCCGCCGAGATCGTCGCGGCGGTACGCCGGGTGAAGGCGGGCGAGCCGGTGCTCTCCCCCGCGGTGACCGAGCAGCTCATCGCCCGGGTCACCCGGGGCGGCGACGGCACGGTCCCGCGCCGGCCGGAGACCGCCGAGGCCCGCATCCGTCTCGACCGGCTGGGCGACCGGGAACGCGAGGTCGCCGTGGCCGTCGGCCAGGGCAGGACCAACGCGGAGATCGCGGCCGAGCTGTACATGAGCGTGGCCACCGTCAAGGCCCACGTCTCCCACATCCTCACCAAGCTGGAACTCACCAACCGGGTCCAGATCGCCTTGACCGTGCACCATGCGGGCCTGGTCTGACCCTCCGCGGACAGGCGCCCCGCGCCCTCGGGATCCGCGTCCGCGCGCACCCGGCCCTCGTCACGCGCACGTGCGACCAGACCGGCGAGGCTCGCCTCCCAGCGGCTGAACAACTCCGCGAGGCGTTCGACGGATCACCGTGAGCAGCGCCAACAGAACGACGAGGGCCCCTGCCTGGAGTGCTTCCGCTCCGGCACCGCCGTGATCGTCCCCGATCTGACCCGGGAGGCCGAGCGCCGGCCGCGCTTCGTCACGACGGCCCACCGCAGCGGATTCACCGCCGTGCAGGCGCTGCCGATGCGGCTGCGGGACGAGGTCGTCGGCGCCCTCAACCCCTTCCGGGCCGCCCCCGGGCCAAGGGCAAGCTCGCCGAACCCCTCGGCATCGACATGGAGCGCGCCTTCGTGTACGACTCCGAGCCGCTGCCGGGTCTGAGGGCGTGAGACGGGTGCGGCTGGGGCCCTGTTGCTCCACGGTCCGGACGGCCGCCGCCGCTGTGAGGCGACGGCGGCCGTGGCCACGAGGATGAGAGGCCCCCCTCCACCGTTTCCTCGCGCGTGTCCTCCACGGCGGCGGGTCTGGTGGGAGCACCCCGTCGGAACTGCCGGGAGAACGGAGCGGGAGCCGCGCACTCCGGCGATGCGGCTCCGGCCGGTCTGGATTCCGGCTCGGGGGCTGGGAGCCTGGGCGGGGAGATTCGCCGGTACCGGACGTACGACATACATGGTCGCGGTGCCGTTCTTCCCTCCCAGGAGCCTAGAGCAGACAGGGGCAAAACGGAACAGTGCCCTACGCGGGAGCCGCGGCCCGAGTGACCGGGTACCGGTGGACAGGTGGCAGGCCGGGCAGCAACCCCGGCCAGACCGTGTCGATGACATGCGCGCTCGGCGTGAACAGCGGCTGCGCCAGAGTGGGCAGGTCGGCAACCTCGTGCCACTCCCAGCGGTGGATCAACTGCGGTTCGGTGACGGCCGGTTGACCGCTCCAGGCGGTGACGCGGACGGCGCCCGTCAGCCGGGGCATGTCGTGCGTGGAGTCCATCAGGAGGGCCAGCAGCCGCGCCCCTCCCGGGTCGGCCTTCAGCCCGGTCTCCTCCTCCAACTCCCTTGCACCCGCCTCCAGAAATCCCTCGCCGGCGTCGATCTTGCCGCCGGGCAGCTCCCAGACCCCGCGCACCGACCAGCCCAGCAGGATCCGCCCCGCCGAGTCGGTGACGACGACTCCGGCACCGGTGAGGGCGTGCGGTGACGGCCGCTTCTTGCCCGCGCAGGTGACGGTGGCGGGGGCGGGTCCACGCAGGACGACGAACGCGAGGCCGTCGGCGTCGTAGCGCTCGGCCGCCGCCCAACTCCCGCACAGCGCGCGGATCTCCTCGTCGTCGAGGGCGATGGAGCGCCTGCTGTCCGCTGTCTCCTCCGCGACGGGTGTGATGACGCAGACGACACCCCCCGGGTGCAGCCGCTCGCGGAGCCGGTTCATCACGCGGGTTCGGTCGTGGACGAAGGCCCAGCTGAGGCGGAAGGTGATCAGGTCGTAGGCGGGATGCGGAAGCGCGTCGAGGCTGTCGTGCTCGATGTCCAACAGGCGGTATTTCACCGCCGAGTTGGCGGCGGCGGGCTGGGCCTCGGCGCGGGCGAGAGCGGCGGGCGCGAAGTCGACGGCGTCGACCTCGTACCCCGACTCGGCCAGATGGCGGGCGAGTTCACCCAGCCCGCAGCCGATGTCCAGGGCGTGTCCGCCGCCCTCGGGGGCCGGTGCGTGCTCGGCGAGCAGCGCGCGTTCGGAGTCACGGAGCGGGCTGAAGGTGTTGCCGTCGGCGTAGTGCGCGTCCCATGCGTCGGTCACGGGGTTCTCCCTGCGGGGTGGTGATCGGTCAGCGGTCGTTCGACAGGGCCAGGAGTTCGGCGAACAGGCCGCCGCCATGGGCGAGTTCGTCGTACGTACCCTGTTCGGCGATGCGGCCGTGCCGCATGACCACGACCCGGTCGGCGATCTTCGTGTTGACCAGTTGGTGGGTGACGACGATCGTCATGCGGCGGGCGGCGATCGCCTTGATCCGTTCGAGGATGGCGTGTTCGCCGCGGGCGTCCATCTGGCTGGTCGGCTCGTCCAGGATCAGCAGGTCCGGCTGCCGGTACAGGGCCCGCGCACACGCCAGCCGCTGCCACTGGCCGCCGGACAGTTCGGTACCGCCCCACAGCTCCCGGGCGAGCAACGTGTCGAGCCCGTACGGGAGTTCCTCCACCGCCTCCCGCAGCCCTACGGCGTCCAGCGCCTCCCACACCAGCAGGTCGTCCCCGGTGCGGGGCTGGCCGAGGGTGACGTTGTCGCGGACGTTGAGGGGCCACTGGGCGAAATTCTGCGGCACCAGTCCCGACAGCTCCCACAGCCTGTCCGGGGCGAGACCGGCGAGGTCGTGCCCGTTCCAGCTGACCGTGCCCTTGTCGGCGAGGAAGATGCCCGCGAGGAGCCGGGTCAGCGTGGACTTCCCGGAACCGTTCTCACCGACCACGGCGAGGATCTCCCCGCGTCGCACGGTCAGCGAGACCCCGGCCACCGCGGGGATCTCCTTGCCCGGGTAGCAGTAGACGGCCTCGTCGAGCCGGATCTCCTCTACCGGCTCACCCGGCCCCGACTCCCCTCGCCTCGGGGCGCGTTCGGCGGCGAAGGCGAGGAAGCCCTCCAGGTCGGCGAGGTAGAGGGCGGTGTGGAACATCGCGGCGCCGTAGATGACGAGCTGGCCGAGCGCGGCGAGGGTGGTCTGGACGGCGACGACCGCTGTGGCGGCGATGGCGGGTTCGACGCGTCCGGTGGCGGCGAGCCAGGCGAGCGCGGCCCAGGTCGCGATGAGGAAGACACCGCCGATCGCCGAACTGGCCAGCACGATCCGCAGCATGCGCGGCGCCACGTCCAGGACCCGGCGGTCGATGCGTTCGGAGATCGTACGGTGCCAGAACCCGAGGTAGGGGACCATGCCGTTGGCGCGGATCTCGTCGGAGAACTTCGGGCTGGTCACCCAACCCCGCATGTTCTGGCGGACGTTGCGGTCGCCGATGTTGGCGTAGTGCGTCTCGTACTGGACCTTCGCGTGCAGGATCGCGCCCACGCCCGCGGGCACGACCGCGAGCAGCAACAGGGGCAGCATCAACGGGTGCAGCACGGACAGCACGCCGCTCGCGCTGACCATCCTGACCACGGCGGCGGTGAAACGCGTGGCGTCCTGCACCATCACATGGCCCCGGATCACCCCCATCTCGGCGGCCTCCTGCCGGTCCGCGAAACCGTCCTCCGCACGCGCGGCGGCCTCCACCCGGCACACCGCCTCGACGAGGGAACTGTCCGCCGCCGTGGTCAGCCGCGGGGTGATCCGGCCGTCCGCGTACGAGGACAACGCGCTCGCGACCCGGCCGACCGCCGCCGCGACGGCGATGACCAGCAGCGCGGGCAACGCCTGATGCAGCCGGTCGCTTACGGGCCCGGCGGCCAGCACCGAGCGCATCGCCCGCGCGGTGGACAGCAGCAGCACTACGGCACTTGCGCCGACGGCCAGTTGGCAGCCGGCCAGCAGCAGCACGGCGGACCGGTCGATGGCCCACGCCATCCGCGCGGTCTGCGCGAGTACGGAGGGCAGGCGCGCGCACAGCTTCCCGAACTCGGCCTCGGCCAACGGGTTCTGGGCATGCCGGCCCTCGTAGCGGATCTCGGCGGGCTGGGGTGGCGGCACACGCGAGGCGGTCCCGGGCAGCGGTGCCGGGCCGGTCGTCCCGGCGCTCATCGGGCCGTGATCTCGGCGCGGCGGGACGTCAACTGCCGTTCGGGCAGACGGTGTTCAAGCTGAGTCATACGGCAGCCTCCCCCGACAGCTCCCGCACTAGCCGCCCGAGCGGCGACCCGGTGCAGCGCGGTCAGGCAGAACAGGGCGCGCTTCTCCTCCGGGATGAGGCGGCGGCCGTAGCCGGTGAAGAAGGCGGTTCTCAGGCGGGGTTGTTCGGCCCAGGGTCCGCAGGCCAGGGGGACGAAGTCCTGGACGACGGGGGCGAACCGGGCGCGCTCGAAGGCGATCAGGGCGAGGGGTTCCCGGGTGCCGGACCACCGCAGGGTGTGCTCGTCGACGTGGCCGTGGATGTAGCCGAGCGGGACCCGCCCCACGGTGCGCAGTTCGGCGGCGCGGGCCAGCACGAACTCCCGTTCCGCGGTGGGCATTTGGTCGCCCGCCGTGTGGACGCTCCGCTCGGCGTTGTCTGCGGTGCGGCGCAGTGCCTGTGCCGCTTCCTCGCGTGCCGCGGGGGTCAGTTTTCCGGCCTGGTGCAGTTGGGCGACGAGGGCGCCGGCTCTGCGGTGGACGGTCTCCAGCGCGGGACCCGTCGTCCTGAGGTCGTTCAGCGGGGTGCCGGGGAGGGCGGTCATGAGCAGGGCGAGGTGCTGGGCCGAGGTCGCGGTGAGGCGGGGTGCGCGGCCGGGGCCGAGGTAGGACACGGCGTGCCGGTGGGCGAAGGTCTCGCGGGTGAAGGCGAGGGGGGAGGGGGCGAGTTTCACGCAGAAGCGTTGACCGCTGCCGCTCTCCGGTCGTGTCGTCACCTCCCATACGCGTGAGGAGTGGGCGGCGGAGGTCTCGTTGAGGCAGGTGAGGGGGCCGATGACGGATTCGGCCCAGGCCCGGACGGGGTCCGGCAGTGTGGTCGCTCCGGTCATGCCCCCCACCTCGGTGCGCGTCGTGACGTATCCGCGTCGGCGGCGGCCGTGGCGTCAACCTCGTGCATCGCGGGCGGGAGCAGAACCGGGGCCGATGGGGTGCGATGTTCGAACGCGAGGGGGACGAGGGCGGGGACGGGCACGGGATTCATGGCAACCTCCTGCGGTCGGTGCGGTGACTTGGTGCCAGAAGAACGTGCCTGATCACGATGCCGTCACGGGTGCGGACGGGCGAACCGTCGGACGAAAGTTCGAGGATGCGGGTGCCGCCCTAGGGGCCGCTGGGAGGCGTGGTCACGATCCGGTGTTCGATCGGCCGTACCGGGAGCCGTCACCTGATCGAGGGATTGCCGGACAGCACTGAACCGTCCCGGTGGCGCGGGGGATTGGCCACCGGGACGGTGCATCGGGCGGGCTCCTCAGCCTCGCGGGGCGGTCAGGCCGGGGCGCCGACCGGGAGGTCCGACGCGTCGTCGGGGCGCACCTCGCCGTCCTCGTCGATGTCCGGGGGGATCGTCGACAGGGCGCTGGCGTGCAGGTCCTTCGTGCGGAGCATCGTGAAGCCGATGATGGCGGCGACGAAGCCGAGGATCGCGCTGAGGGTCATCGCTCCGTGGAAGGCGTTCATGAACGCGTCCTGTCCGGCGGCCAGTACCTTCTCGCGCAGTGCGCCCGGGACGGCCTGGACCACGGCGTCGAGGCCACCGGCGCTGATGCCGTGGGCGGCGGTCTCCGCGGTGTCGGCGCCGAGCTGCTTGCCGACGGCCGAGGAGGTGAAGTCCTGGGACACGGTGTGCTGGAAGTAGGCGCCGATGCCGGCGATGCCGACGGCGATGCCGACCTGCTGGAACGTCTCGTTGATCCCGGACGCGACACCGGACTTGGCCGGCTCGGCGACCCCGATGGCCAGGGCGGCGCGGGCCGGGTTGAAGGCGCCCATGCCGAAGCCGGAGATGACCAGCGCCGGGACGAGCACGGTCCAGGACGAGTCGGCCTCGGTGAGGTTCAGGCACAGGATGCCGATGGCCATGACCAGAGTCGAACCGCCCAGCAGGATCCGGAAGGGGACCTTGCCGATCAGGCCGCCGCCGAGGGCACCGGCCACGAACATCGCACCGGTCAGCGGCAGGAACCGCAGACCTGTCCCCCACGCGTCGACGTGCAGCATGTTCTCCAGGTAGCTGGTCTCGAAGAACACCGAGGGCAGGGCACCCGCGTTGCCGATCATCGCGACGAGGGAGATGCCGACGAAGGTGGGGCTGCGGAAGAACGCCGGGTCGATCAGGGCGCGTTCACCGAGGCGGCGCTCGATGGCGACGAAGACGACCAGGAAGAGGACGCTCGCCGCGTAGAGGCCGAGTGTGTTGGCGCTGGTCCAACCCTCCACCGGGCCACGGATGGTGGCGTAGACGAGGGCGCCGAGCGCGACGCTGAAGGTGCCGAGGCCGGCCCAGTCGGTGGGGTGGGCCCGGGTGTTGAGGGATTCGCGGACGCGCAGCGCGCCGATGAGGATGGCGAGCACGCCGACCGGCACGTTGATGTAGAAGATCCAGCGCCAGGACAGCGCGTTGATCAGCGAGCCGCCGATGAGCGGACCGGTGGCGACGGCGAGACCGACGGCGGCGCCGAACGCGGTGAACGCGGTGGCCCGTTCCTTGCCGTGGAACTCATGGCTGAGCATCGCGGGACCGACCGCGAACATGATGGCCGCGCCGACTCCCTGGATGGCCCGGAACCAGCTCAACTCCCCTGCGCCGTCGGCCAGTCCGCAGGCCAGGGACGCGGCGGTGAAGATGGCGAAGCCGACCTGGAAGACCTTCTTGCGGCCGATCCGGTCGGCGAGCGAGCCCGCCGCGACCAGGAAGATCGCCAGCGTGAGGGCGTAGGCGTCGAACACCCACTGCAGGTCGGCGAAGCTGCTGCCCAGGCTCTTGTGGATCTGCGGCAGCGCGATGGAGACCACGCTCAGGTCGAGCATCAGCATGAACGAGCCCAACGCGACGATCCCGAGTGTCCACCACCTAGTGGGAGATGGTGCGCGTTCTGCGGACATGCGGGGACCTTCCAATCAACAGGAACTTTGGACCTTGGGATCCATAGATGATGGAAATCTAGATGATTGGAAAGTCATGAGTCAATGCCGCCACGGTCGGCGCGGCAGGCGAAGTCACCCGGAGTGACAATCGCCGGGCACGACAAAGCCCGCGGCACCTGTCGGCACCACGGGCTGGGGCGAGTTCGAGGATGTTCTACGTCAACTCACGGACGCACCGCGTCAGTTGGCGAGCATTTTGCGTCAACTCACGGCTGTTCCAGGTCAGTTCGAGAACGGCTCATGTCAGTCCGAGCAGACCGACGCGGGCCAGCGGCCGGCCATCAGCGTGCCGAGCATCTTGCGCAGCACCCCGCGCTCGTCCTCGGAGAGGGCGCCGAAGAACGCCGACTCGACCTCCGTGGCCACCCGGTCCGCCGTCGCGAGCGCCTCACGGCCGGTCTCGGTGAGGATCAGGTTGTAGCGGCGCCGGTCGGCGGGGTTGCGGCGGCGCTCCACGTGCGCATTGCGCTCCATCTCGTCGATCACCGTCACGACCGTGGTCGGATCGAGGTTGAGCAGCCGGCTCAGGTCCTGCTGGGAGAGCTCGGGCCCGCCGGCCAGCGCGGCCAGCACGAAGAAGTAGCGGATGCGCATACCGACCGCGCCCAGCGCCTTCTCCACGTCCTCCACCAGCACCAACCCCGCTTTGTGGAGCAGATAGCCGGGGCGCTCGGCGATGAGGAAGTCCTCCCGGGGGGACACCCCGTACTGCTCCGTGCCACCTGTGCGCACCATGAGCCGACTCCTTCGATCGTCGCAATCTCCACCATCGAAGATACAACGTTCTACGGCCACGACACCCCCTCCGCCAGGGAAATCACCGGACCCCGACCCCTCCGCGCCACCTCCGCGGTCACACGGAGTTCATTAGTCCGCCTCCCATGACAACCCCTCGGACGGTTATCCCGACGCAAAATCCAACGGAATACGATCCTCCGCATACCGTGAAATGGAACGGGTGATTCTCCGGAGATCATCGAGGTCAGCCACTCGGTGATCGATCACAGGATCAAACGTCCGACAGGAGAAAGAGAAACGCCGGGTGACCTGAGTCACGTGGCACCAAGTAGCGCGCCTGCTACTGTCTCGAAGCGCCTGGCCAGTACATTGCACTCTGTGACCGGGCGGCGCACACGGGGAAGAACACGGGGACGAAACCGCGCTTCGCGCAACGGGGGTTTCAAAATGGTTCAAAGATCCATCAGCTGTTGTATCGGACGACGCTGACGACGAGGAAACCGCGCCCATCGGCGCTGGTCAGACACAGGTGAAGTGACTCTTTCGCACAGTGCTGCGCTTTTTCAGCAGCGCGCTGTGTGCTTCTTTCGCCTGCATTCTCCAACGCGACGTGTATTCATGCGCCACCTTCGCACGTCCGCTTTCAGGTCCGTCTATCGGGCACGGCTGTGTCATTGTGTCGCTGCCCTCTCAGGCATGGAATGGAAAGCTCATGGAAAGCTCAAATAAGCAGTCGAGTACTGCCCTCGCGGAGGCTCTGGAGGGCTGGCTCGGCGACCCGGAAGTGGAATCCAACGCTTTGTCCTTCGCCGGGGCGCTGGCGCTCGACGAGCGCGACGAACTCCCCTCCGCCGGTATCGACCAGGTCCGCGCCTTCGGCTTCAACCGGTATTTCGTGCCCGAGCGGCTGGGCGGCGATCTCCGGGCCGCCGAGGACATCCTGATGCTGACCCGGGTGATCGCCCGCCGGGACATGAACGTCGCGGTGAGCGAGAGCACCCAGGTGTGGATGATGCTCGCGTGGATCGGCGGCGACGCCGAGCAGCAGGATAAGTACGCGGCGACGGTCCTGCGCGGCGGGGTCGTCCCGTGCCTGGCCTACTCCGAGCCGGGGCACGGCGCCGACCTGGCCGCCAACCGCTTCACGGCCGCCCCGGACGGCGGCCAGTACGTCCTGTCCGGCGAGAAGTGGCCGATCAACCGGGGCCGCACCTCCACCCACGTGGTCCTGCTCGGCACCACCGGCGACGAGCACACCCCGGCCAAACGCCAGCAGTCCATGTTCCTCGTGGACCGCTCGCAGATCATCTCCGGCGAGGTGACCGGCGTCCCCCGCGTTCCGACCTACGGTCTGCGCGGCTGCGACATCAGCGGCGTCGCCTTCGACGACGCCCGCGTGGACGCCACGGCCCGGCTCGGCGCCGAGGGCGAGGGCCTCGAACTCGCCCTGCGCGGCCTGCTGATCACCCGCACCTTCTGCACCGGCCTCTCCCTGGGCACCGGCGACACCATGCTGCGCACGGTGGCCGGCTTCCTCTCCGACCGCATCCTCTACGACGGCCCCGCGAACGAGATCCCGTACGTCACGGAGTCCCTGGCCAACGCGTACCTGAGCCTGCTGGTCGCCGAGTGCGAGAGTCTCGTCGCGATGCGCGGACTGCACCTGCACACCGAGCAGTTCAGCATCTGGGGCAACCTCGCGAAGGTGCAGGTGGCCCGTCTCGTCGACACCAACAGCAAGGTGCTGGCCCGCACGCTGGGCGCCCGGTACTTCCTGCGGGCCGCCGAACACGTGGGCACGTTCCAGAAGATGCTCCGTGACGGCGCCGTCGTCTCGGTCTTCGACGGCAGCGAACCGGTCTGCCTGGACTCTCTCGCGCTCCAACTCCCCGCGCTGGCCAAGGCACATGGGCACGGAGCGGACGAGGACTGGCGCCCGCTGTACGACCTGCGGGCCGAGCTGCCCGCCTTCGAACCGCACCGGGTGAGCGTCTTCGGCCGCGGCAGGGACGCCACGTTCGCCAGCCTGCCCGCACTGATCGCCCGCCTCGGCGAACTGACGGCGTCCGACGGTTGCGACGAGGACCGGCTGACCGCACTGCGCGGCCAAGCCGAGGAACTGCGGCTGGAGTTGGACGCGCTGCTCGCCCGGGTGACCGAGATCCGGCGCTCGACGGCCGGCCTGCCCTCGGAGCCCACCGCGTCCAGCAAGTCCACCGCGCCCCGGCTGATCCGGGTGGCGGAGGAACTCTGCTCCCTGCACGCGAAGGTGGCCGCCCTCGGCGTGTGGCTGTTCAACCGGGACCACCTCGACGCCTTCTTCGCCGACGGCGAGTGGCTGCGGGCCGCGCTGGCCCGCCGCCAGGTCCACCAGTACGAGGTCGGCGATCTCGAACAGGCCACCGCCCGGCGGCTGTTCACCCGCATGGACTCCCAGCGCGCCGACCACGAGTTCTTCTCCGTCCGCCCGGTGCGCATGGCCGAGCCCGGAGCGCGCGAGGCGGGCCGGGACGACGCCGAGTCCACGACCGCCGCGTGACCACCATCCCTGACCACGACCACATACCGGCCGGAAGGTATCGATCTGCGATGAACACCACCACCAGCACCCTGACGTTCGACGACGTGAAGAAGGTCCTCGTCGACGCGGTGGCCGCCGAAGCCGGCGTCGCTCCCGAGGAGTTGGCGACCGACCGGCCCTTCACCGACTACGGCCTGGACTCCATGGCCGCGCTCTCGGTGGGCATGGAGATCGAGGACGTGTGCGGTCTCGCCGACCCGCCGGTCGACCTCCTCTGGGACCACCCCACGGTGGACACCCTGGCCGAGGCCCTGTGGAAGCTGATGAACGCCGAGCCCGTCGCCGCCACCGCCGCAGCGGACGGTCAGCGATGAGCACTGTGCATCCCGGGACTTCCGTGAACTCCGTGAACTCTGTGAACGCCCAGCAGGCCGGCCTCTGGTTCATCCACGAGACCGATCCCGGGTGCTCCGCCTACCACATCGTGTTCGGCGCGGAGGTCACCGCCGATCCTCAACTCGGCGTCCAGGTACGGGAGATACTCGCCGACCTGGCCCGTGAGCACGACGCTCTCCGGATCGGTTTCCGCGCCGGCCCGGATGGCCCGGAGCAGTTCGTGCGGGACGCCTTACCGCTGGACATCCGCCCCACCGACACACGGGAGTTGAGCCCGGAGGCGCTGCGCGACCTCGTCCGCACCGACAGCCGCAGCCCCTTCGACCTGTCCCAACCCCCGCTGTGGCGCGTGCACTTGTACCGCACCGGTGAGCGCACCTGGGTGTTCACCGTCGTGATGCACCACATCGCGGCGGACTTCTGGTCGCTGGCCCTGCTGCTGTCCGAGGTGCGCAGCCGGCTGGAGGGCACACCGAACCGTTTCACGCTCGACGGCGGCGCCTTCGCCGCGTACGCCGAACGCCAACAGGCCTTCCTCGCCGGCGAGAACGCGCGCACGCTGCTCGACGGCGAGGCGAAGCGGCTGGCGGACATACCGCCCGCGCTGGATCTGTACGGCGATCGGACGCGTCCGCCGGTGCCGTCCTACGACGGCGGTTCGGCGCCGTTCGCGCTGTCCGTCGCCGCGACGGAGGCGGTACGGCGGCTGGCGCGGGAGACCTCGTCGACGCCGTACAGCGTGCTGCTGTCCGCGTACTTCGTGCTGCTGAGCCGGTTGAGCGGGCAGTCCGAGATCGTGGTCGGCACCCCGACCTCGGGGCGGCTGCACCGGCAGTTCCGGGACGCGCTCGGCAACTTCGTGAACACCGTGGTCGTACGGGGCGAGGTGGACGAGGAGTCGACGTACCGTCAGGCGCTGGCGGCCTCGCGTGAGCGGGTGTCGGAGGCGATGCGGGCGCAGGAGCTGCCCTTCCCTTGGCTGGTACGGGAGTTGGCGCCGACGCGCGACCCGAGCCGGACGCCGTTGTACCAGGCCGGTTTCGCCTGGGACCGGCTGCCGTTCCTGAACGACATGGACGCGTTCTTCCTCCTGGAGCCGGGCCCGGGCGCCGAGTTGGGGATCGCGGGCGCGACCCTGCGGCCGTATCCGCTGCCGCAGCAGGAGGGTCAGACCGACCTGTGGGTCGAGATGGGCGCGGAGCGCGACGGCGCCTTCGCGGGGGTGCTGCGCTACAACACCGACATCTTCGGGGCGGGCACGGCACGGGAGTTGGCCGCCACGTTCGTCACCACGGTGGAGACCCTGGCCGGCCGCCCGGACGAGCCGTTGCGCGAGCTGGCGCGCGGCGACGAACGGCAGCGGGCGCAGCTCACGGAGTGGGGTTCGGGACCCGAACGCTCCCTGCCCGCGGCCCGGTTGCCGGAACTCTTCCG
Organism: Streptomyces sp. NPDC048504; assembly: GCF_043200035.1. Classification (NCBI taxonomy): domain Bacteria; kingdom Bacillati; phylum Actinomycetota; class Actinomycetes; order Kitasatosporales; family Streptomycetaceae; genus Streptomyces; species Streptomyces sp. NPDC048504. The sequence continues at coordinate 27,734 of NZ_JBICXA010000013.1, read as the reverse complement.
CGAGCAGGCGCGGCGGACACCGGACGCGGTCGCGCTGGTCGCGGGCGCCGAGGAGTGGAGCTACAGCCGTCTGCTCACGTCGGTCGAGGAGACCGCGGCGGCGCTGCGGGCGGCCGGGATCGCCCCGGGTGACCGGGTCGCGGTGATGGTGGACCGCGGCGCGCCGCTGGTGGCCGCGCTGCTGGGGGTGCTGGAGGCCGGGGCGGCGTATGTGCCGCTGGATCCCAACCTGCCGGTGGAGCGGCTGACTTACATGGCCGAGGACTCCCGGGCCCGGCTGCTGCTGAGCCAGTCCGGCCTGCAGGAGAGCTGGCTGCCGGGGCTTCCGGTGCTGGGTCAGGACGACCTCGGCGCCGGGGTGGTGCGCGGCGACACGGGCGGCGGGGCGGACGCCGGGAGCGACAACACCACGGCCTCCCCCCCTGCGGACCCGGCCGCCGGCCCCTCCGACCTGGCGTACATCCTCTACACCTCGGGTTCCACCGGCCGCCCCAAGGGCGTGGCGATCCCCCACCACGCGCTGACGAACCTGCTGCTCTCGATGCGGGAGACCACCGGGTTCGGGGCGTCGGACAGTCTCCTCGCGGTCACCACGATCTCCTTCGACATCGCCGGACTGGAGCTGTACCTGCCCCTGCTGACCGGCGGCCGGGTCGTCGTGTGCGACAGCGCCACGGCTGCCGACGGTGCCGCGCTCGCGGTGCGGATCGAGGAGTGCGGTGCCACCTGGATGCAGGCGACGCCGACCTCGTGGCGGATGCTGCGCGACGCCGGCTGGACGGGCGCACCGCAGCTGAACGTGTTGTGCGGTGGTGAGGAACTCCCCCTGGATCTGGCCGAGTTCCTGTCCTCGCGGGTCGCGAGTCTGCGTAACGTCTACGGCCCGACCGAGACGACCATCTGGTCCACCGCCGGTGTGGTGGAGCCCGCGTCGGGGATCGACATCGGCGCGCCCCTCGACAACACACAGCTGTACGTCCTCGATCCGCAGGGCCGTGCCGTGGAGCCGAGTTTCCCGGGTGAGTTGTGGATCGGCGGGGAGGGTCTGGCCGTCGGGTACTGGGACCGGCCGGAGTTGACCGAGGAGCGGTTCGTGACCGGGCTGCCGGCCGCGCCGGAGCGGCGGCTGTACCGCACCGGTGACCGGGCGCGCTGGAGCAGCGAGGGGCGGCTGCTGCACCACGGGCGTCTGGACAACCAGGTCAAGCTGCGCGGCTACCGCATCGAACTCTCCGAGGTCGAGACGGTTCTGGAGGCGGTCGAGGGCGTTTCCACGGCCGTGGTCGTGGTCCGCGACGACAGGCTTGTCGCGTATCTGCTCGCGGAGAACGGCGCCGAGTTGAGGCCGTCCGACGTCCGCTCGGCGGCCGGGGTGTCCCTGCCGCCGTACATGGTGCCCGGCATCGTGATGGTGCTGGACGAGCTGCCGCTGACGGCGAACAAGAAGATCGACCGCAATCGGCTGCCGGAGCCCGTGGTCTCCTCGGACGCGGGGTTCGAGAAGCCGCGTGACGCCACCGAGATCACCCTCGCGCGGATGTGGACGGAGATCCTGGGGGTGTCCCAAGTCGGCGTCCACGACCACTTCTTCGATGTGGGCGGCCACTCGCTGCTCGCCGTCCGGCTCAGTTCGGCGATCCGTGCCGAGTGGGACGTGGAGATCCCGATCTCGGTCATGCTCGGCCGGCAGGGCACCGTCGCCGAACTCGCCGCGATCGTCCGGTCCGGCGGCCAGGAGACCGCACGCGGCCCGCTCGTCGTCCTGCGCGAGGGCGACCCGGCCCTGCGCCCGGTCTTCCTGTTCCACCCCTTCGGCGGCACCGTCTTCTGCTACGTCGAGCTGACCCGCCATCTCCCGCCCGGCAGGCCGGTGTTGGCGGTCGAGGCGCCCGGCATCCAGAACGAGGGCGAGGCCGAGATCAGCGTGGAGGCCATGGCCACCCGCTACATCGACCTCCTGAGGGAGGTGCAGCCCAACGGGCCGTACGCGCTGGGCGGTTGGTGCTTCGGCGGGGTCATCTCCTACGAGGTCGCCGGTCAACTGCGCGCGCTCGGCGAGGAGATCGAGTTCGTCGTCGGCATCGACAGCCGGGCGCCGGTCGAGGAGAACATCCCGGAGTCCGCGGACGACTCGACGATCCTGTCCTGGTTCGCCCGCGACCTCGCCGTACCCGCCGGAAAGACACTGGACATCCCGGCGGACGAACTGCGCGCCCTCGGCGGCGACGCGGCCTTCGACCACATCCTCCAACAGGCCGCCGCGATCGGCGTCTTGGCCGAGGACGCGGACCGCGCGACGATCCTGCGCTACTTCGAGGCCTACCTCGCCAACGGCATCGCCCTGCAGACCTACCTCCCCGAACCGGCCGACCTGGACCTGGTGTTGCTGCGCGCAGCCGACGAACAGACCGACTACGGACCGAAGTTGGGCTGGGAGGCGCTGATCAAGGGCGAGTTGCACGTCATCGACGTCGCCGGGGACCACAACTCGGTGATGTACCCGCCGTACGCGGAGCTGGCGGCCCGCGCGATCGCTCCCCACATGGAAGGACCCACCGACGATGACCAAGACTGAGCAGGTCACAGCCGAGTACGCGTTCCACCTCCCGGTGTCGCCCGACGAGGCGTTCGCCCTGATCTCCGACCCCGTCCAGGACCCGGTCTGGCAGGCGGCCTGCGTGGACGTGACGCTGCTGAACGGCCCGGCACGGCCCGGCGGCCAGTACGAGATCACGTTCCAGCTGATCGGCAAGCGGATGCAGTTCACCGTGGAGATCAGCGAGTTCGAGCCCGGCCGACGCTCCAGGTTCCACACCCTTCAGGGGCCGTTCGGCTACGTCGGCACCTACGAGTTCGTCGCACGCGAGGACGGCACCACCACCGTGCACTGGACGTTCGAGGTGGACCCCGGGGACTACTTCGGGATCATGCCGAAGTCCCTGCTGCGCAAGGTGCTCGTCAACTCGGTCAAGAAGGACTCCGGAAAGCTCGCCGCACAGCTCGGACAGGGAGCGCGCAACCGATGAAGACACGCCAGGAAGAGAACAACAAGGTCGTCGTCACCGGCCTCGGCGAGACCACCCCGCTCGGTGGGACCGTCGCCACCACCTGGGACGCGATGCTGCGCGGCGAGAGCGGACTGAATCTGCTGGAGGACGAGTCGTGGGCCAAGGACCTGCCGCCGCTGCTCGGCGGACGGGCGAAGGTCGACCCCGGTACGGGACTTGAGCACCAGCAGCGCCGACGCCTCAGCCGTTCCGCCCAGTTCGCGGTGACGGCGGCGGCGGAGGCCTGGGCCGATGCCGGCCTCGACGACGACACCGCGATCCCGAGCCGGGTGGCCGTGGCCGTCTCGGCCGCGCTGGGCGACATGACCTCGATCATCGACGGCTGGGAGATCCTGAAGACACGGGGCTGGCGGCGCGTCCCGCCCATGACCGTCCCGATGTCCATGGGCAACGGCTCGGCGGCGGCCGTAGCGCTGCTGGTGAACGCGCGCCTCGGCGTGCACGCCACCGTCAACGCCTGCTCCTCCGGCACCCAGGCCCTGGTCACAGCGGCCGAGTTGATCCGGCGCGGCGAGGCGGACGTCGTGGTGGCGGGTGGCGCGGAGGCGCCGCTGCACCCCATGGTCCTGTCCTCGTTCGCGGCCATGCGCGCGCTCTCGCAGCGCTTCGACGACCCCGCGTCCGCCTGCCGCCCCTACGACGCGGACCGCGACGGCATGGTCCTCGGTGAGGGCGCCGGCATCCTCGTACTCGAATCGGAACGGCACGCGCGCGAGCGCGGCGCCCGGATCTACGCCGAACTGGCGGGAGTTGGCATCACCTCGGACGCCTACCACATGGTCCAGCCCGAGCCGAACGGCACCGGCACCGCCGCGGCCGTCCGCGCCTCCCTCGCCGACGCGGGCGTAACCCCGGCGGACGTAGCCCACTTCAACGCCAACGGCACCGCGACGGCACCCGGCGACGCGGCCGAAGCACGCGCGGTGATGACGGTGTTCGGCAACGCAGACGCCACCCAGGGTCCGGCTGTGTCCGCGAACAAGTCGATGACCGGGCACAGCCTCGGCGCGGCCGGCGCGATCGAGTCGATCACCACCGTCCTCGCCCTCCACCACGGCCTGGTACCGCCGACCCGCAACTTCACCCGCCTCGACGAGGGACTCTCCGTCGACATCGTGCACGGCAGCCCGCTCAAGCTGGGCCCCGAGCAGATCGTCGCGGTGAAGAACTCGGCCGGGTTCGGCGGCCACAACGTGGCCCTCACCTTCCGCGCCCAGAAGGGCAAGTGACGTGACGTCAACTCTGGAGGCCGCAAAGGCCGTTGGTGCTGCGACGGCCCCCGCCCCGGCCGCTCGCACCGGGCACCGGCACGCCTCCCTCACCGTCCGGGGCAAGGACCGGCCCGGCATCGTCGCGGCGGTCGGCGCGGTGCTCGGTGAGCACGGCGCGAACATCGTCTCCCTCGACCAGTACTCGGACAATCCGCAGGGCGGCGCGTTCTTCCAGCGGACGGTGTTCGGCCTGGACCACCTCGGGGCGGCGCTGCCCGCGATCGAGGACGGGCTGCGGCAACGGCTCGCCGGGGACTTCGAGTTGGAGTTCACCCTGCGGGACCTGTCGGTGCCGAAGCGGGTGGCGATCTTCGCCTCGAAGTCCGACCACTGTCTGCTGGACCTGCTCTGGCGGCACCGGCGCGGTCAACTCCCCGTCACCGTCGCGATGGTGATCTCCAACCACCCGGACACGGCGGAGGAGGTCCGGTCGTTCGGGATCCCGTTCTTCCACGTGCCGTCGGCAGGCGCTGACAAGTCGGCTGCGGAGGCCGAGCAGTTGAGGCTGCTGCGGGGCAACGTCGACTTCGTCGTGCTGGCCCGCTACATGCAGATCCTGTCGGCGGACTTCATCGAGCGACTGGACGTGCCGATCATCAACATCCACCACTCCTTCCTGCCGGCGTTCATCGGCGCGGGCCCCTACGCCAAGGCCAAGGAACGCGGCGTGAAACTCGTCGGCGCCACGGCCCACTACGTCACCGAGAACCTCGACGAGGGCCCCATCATCGAGCAGGACGTGGTCCGGGTCAGCCACGCGGACACCGCCGCCGACCTGCAACGACGCGGCGCGGACGTCGAACGGGCGGTACTCACCCGGGCAGTGCAGTGGCACGGCGAGGACCGCGTGCTCCGGCACGGCAACCACACGATCGTCTTCGCATGAACCGACTCGGAGATGTGGACGTGCTCGTGACCGGCCTGGGTGCCATCACCCCGCTCGGCGCGACGGCACCCGAATCATGGCAGGGGCTCCTCGACGGACGCTCCGGCGTGCGCACCCTGCATGACGAACACGGCTCCTGGCCCGAGGAGTTACCGGTGCGGATCGCGGGCTCGGTGTCCGCGGACCCGGTCGAGATCCTCGGCCGGGTGCAGGCCCGGAAGCTGGACAGGGGTGAGCAACTGGCTGTAGCGGCGGCCCGGGAGGCCTTCGAGGACGCGGGCCGCCCACCGGTCGAACCCGAACGACTCGCCGTGGTCGTCGGCACCGGCATCGGCGGCGTCCTGAGCACGCTCGGCCAGAACGACGTCTACGAGCGGTCGGGCATGCGGAAGTTGTCCTCGTACGCCGTCCCGATGCTGATGCCGAACGGCCCGGCGGCCTGGGTCAGTATCGACCTCGGCGCCCGCGCGGGCGCCCGCTCCCCGGTCAGCGCGTGTGCCTCGGGTGCCGAATCCATCGCCCTGGCACTGGACTTGATCCGTCTCGGCCGGGCCGATGTCGTGGTGGCCGGGGGCACCGAGGCGAGTCTGCATCCGCTGATGGTCGCCGCGTTCGCGCAGATGAAGGCGCTCTCGCGGCAGGAGGGCGACCCGGCCGCCGTGTCCCGGCCGTTCGACGCCGGCCGCTCCGGGTTCGTGATCGCCGAGGGCGCGGCCGTACTGGTCCTGGAACGCGCCGAGTTCGCTCGGGCCCGGGGTGCCCGCGTCTACGGCGCGGTGGCCGGCGCGGCCGTCACCTCCAGTGCCCGGCACATCTCGGCGTCCGACACCGAGGGGCAGGTCCGCGCGATCCGAACCGCCCTGCGGGACGCGGAGTTGGGACCGTCCGACATCGGCCATGTGCACGCCCACGCCACCTCCACTTCCGGCGGCGACCTCGCGGAGGCCGACGCGGTGGCGAAGGCGCTGGGTACGCACCCGGTGGTGACCGCGACCAAGTCGATGACGGGCCACATGCTGGGCGCGTCGGGGGCGTTCGGCGCGATGTCCGCCCTCCTCTCCCTCCAGCACGGTGTCGTCCCGGCCACCCGCAACCTCGACACACTCGACCCGCAGATCCACCTGGACGTGGTCAACGGCGAGAACCGCAAGGGCAGTTGGGACGCGGCCCTCGCCAACTCCTTCGGCTTCGGCGGCCACAACGTCAGCCTGGTCCTGAAACGGACACCATGAGCGAGCAGCAGGAGCAGGAGCAGAGGAACGTGACGCCGACGATCGGCGTACTGGGCACGGGCGGCATCGCCGTCGCACTCGCGACGATGTTCGCCCGTGCCGGGCACGAGGTACGGCTCGACGGGCGCCACGAAGACGTCGTGGCGGAGTCCTCGATCGTGATCCCCGCCGCCCTCGGCGTGCCAGGAGCGGTGCAGCAGCTCCGCCCCTGGCGCGCCGGGCTGCGCGGAAAGATCCTGGTGGACATCACCAACCCGTTCACCGGCGGCCACGTCGACTTCGTGGGCCCCTGGGCGACCGGCGGCACCACGGACCTGGCCGCCGCGTTCCCGGAGGCCCGGCTGGTCGGCGCTTTCAAGAGCGTCTGGTGGGAGACGTTCACCGGCACCGCCGACCCGTCCGTCCCCGACATCCACGTGATCTCCGACGACCTGGAGGCGAAACGGACCTTCCTGGACCTGTGCACACCGACCCCCTTCACCTACACCGACGGCGGCGGCCTGGACCAGGCCCGCCGGGTGGAGCGGATGGCGTTGCGCGGGGTGGGGTCGGCGGGGGTGCTCGCGGCCTGAACCGGTGGAATCCAGCCCTTCGAGGACTGGAGTACCGTGGCATTACCGAGCGCACCTCGCACGCCGTCAGCCGTTTCGGCGTCGCCCTCGGGGAACGGCAACGCCGGAGCGCTTCGTGCCCGGCCGGAAATGAGCCGCCCCACATGAGTCTCATGAGTCTCGGAGTACCGCACTCCTCCCGCAAGGAGAACGAGTTCCGTCTGCCGCTGCACCCCCGCCACCTCGACCGGATCGATCCGGACCTACGAGCGCGGATCTTCCTCGAAGAGGGCTACGGCGAACGGTTCGGCATCGCCGACCACGCGCTGCGCCCCCTCGTCGCCGGCCTCCGTTCGCGTGAGCGACTGGTCGCCGAGTGCGACATCATGCTGCTGCCCAAGCCCATGCACGAGGACCTCGCCGAGCTGCGCGAGGGTCAGGTGCTGTGGGGCTGGCCGCACTGTGTGCAGGACGAGAAGACGACGCAGATCGGTATCGACCGCCGGCTGACCCTGATCGCCTGGGAGGCCATGAACCACTGGACCTCCACGGGCGCCTTCAGCGTCCATGTGTTCCACAAGAACAACGAGCTGGCCGGTTACTGCTCGGTGCTGCACGCCCTCCAGCTCGGCGGGCTGACCGGGAGCTACGGCCGCCGGCTGCGTGCCGTGGTCATAAGCTTCGGCGCCACGGCGCGCGGCGCGGTCACGGGCCTGGGTGCCATGGGTGTCTCCGACGTCACGGTGCTCACGCAGCGCGCGGCGGCGGCCGTGGCGTCGCCGATGCCGTCGGTCGTGATGGGGCACTTCGAGGAGCAGGAGGACGACCCGACGCGCCTCCAGGCGGTCACCGGGCTCGGGCCCGTGCCGCTCGCGCAGTATCTGGCCGGGTTCGACATCGTCGTCAACTGCGTTCTGCAGGACACTGACGCGCCGCTGATGTTCGTCAACAACGAGGAACTCGCGCTGTTCCAGCCGGGGACCTTCTTCATCGACGTGGCCTGCGACGAGGGCATGGGCTTCGCCTGGGCCCGGCCGAGCGGCTTCGGCGACCCGATGTCCACGGTCGGACCGGGCTGCCACTACTACGCCGTGGACCACAGCCCGTCCCACCTGTGGAACTCCGCGACGTGGGAGATCAGCGAGGCGCTCCTGCCGTATCTGCGTACGGTCATGAGCGGACCGGCCACCTGGGACGACGACGTCACCGTCCGGAAGGCCATCGAGATCCGGGACGGTGTCGTCCAGAACCCGAAGATCCTCTCCTTCCAGCACCGGTCGGCCGCCTACCCGCACCGCCCCGAGGCGCAACGGCCTGAAGGCCATGAGGCAAGGCAGCCTGACGGCAAGGCGGTTGGTGGTCCGGTGGCGGTCTAGCGGAGGTCCCGCCCCGGGGTCTAGCTCCGGTTGACCCCGGTGGCCACCGCGTGGCCGATGAAGAGATAGACGAGGGCGGGCAGGCCGTAGTTGACCACGGTGCGCCAGTCCGCCGAGTGGATGGTGAACAGGTTGTGCGACCAGCCCGAGAGCCAGTTGGCCGCGTCGTGGACCCAGTCGACCGAGCTGTTCGCGCTGTTGGCGTTGAACAGATAGAGGGCGATCCACAGGATCAGGATCAGTGCCGCGATGTCCGCGATGACGGAGATGACCGTCCCCGCGGGGCTTCCGCCGTAGCGTGTGGACATGTTCAACGGGTGGCCCGGAACGCCGGGTTGAAACCTCTCGGCGTCCGGTGCCGTCAACGGCGGGCCAGTTGGCGCTCGCCGCCGGCACCCGGCTGGTACGGCAGGCCGTAGTGCTTGAAGATCCCTTCCTCGTGCTCGGCGGGCAGCACGTCGTCCGTACCGATCGAAGGAGCCTGCTTCACCAGGGCCTTGGGATACCCGACTTTCACATAGTCCGGCCCCACGATCGCGTCGTCCAACGGCACAAAGATCAGCCGATGCCGCGTGGGCAACCCGACCCGAACCGTCGCCATGGCCGGCTCATCGCTCGCGGTATCCACATACACGGCCTCCAACACCCCGATCTTGTGCGCCTCCACATCCACGACGTCACGCTCCCGCCACTCCCGAACATCGGCTGCGTGAATCATGACCTTCTCCTTCGGACAACTCGTCCAACAGCGGGGTCCAGAGCGTCATTGCGGGGCGGGGGCTCGTCATTGCAGGGGCGGGGGGCGCGTCATTGCGGGGCGAAGGCCAGGGCCAAGACCTGAGCCAAGACAGGGACCAGGGCCGGTTCAACCAGCGTAGTCCTCGGCACGGGACGCAGACAGTGATCGGGGGCGGCGGCTTGCGAGCGGGGCGGCCGGAACGGGATGGCCACCCGACGCAGCCACCCGGAAGCGGAAGGCCATACGACAGGGAGCCAGCCGGAGTGGACAGCCATACGACCGGGCGGCGCGGACGGCCACCCGATGCAGCCGCACAACGGGGTAGGCGGGCCGGAGCCGGCACGATCTCCCGGGGCGGGGACGGGCGACGGCAACCCGTCGGCCGGTGAGCCTTCGGCCGTGGGCGGGGCGAACGCGGTTTATTGCAGAGGTAGTTGATCGGTTGGCCCGGTAACGTGGTCGCATTACCCGCCCGGTGGGCCGGTCGGCGTCGTCCTCGCCCAGGAGGACACGAAAGGGAGAGATGACCATCGCCCCCGCCAGCGATCCCGCACTCGTCCGCGCACTGCTCGCCGCGCAGTTCCCCCAGTGGTCCCAACTGCCCCTGAAACACGTCGATCCCGCCGGTTCGGATCACGTCATCTACCGCCTCGGCGACACCATGTCCGTACGACTGCCCCGGAGCGACTGGGCGGACGGCGAGGCCGCCAAGGAACACACCTGGCTCCCCCTCCTGGCACCCCAACTGCCCCTGGCCGTACCGGAACCGCTCGCGCTCGGCGCGCCGGGCCGCGGTTACGCGTGGCACTGGTCCGTCACCCGCTGGCTCGACGGGACGACGGCGACCGTGGACGGCCTCGCCGATCCCGACCTGGCGGCCGCTCAACTAGCCGAGTTCCTACGGACGTTGCAGCGCATCCCCGCCGCCGACACCCTGCTCCCCGGCCCCCACCCCGAACTGACCCGCCCCTCGCTGGCCACCCGCGACCAGTCGACCCGGGCGGCGATCGAGGCCGTGGACGGAGTCTTCGACACGGCCGCCCTGACCGAGATCTGGGACAACGCGCTCGACGCCCCCGCCTGGAACCGCGAACCGGTCTGGTGTCACGGGGACTTCCACACGGGGAACCTGCTCACCGTCGACGGCCGTATCTCCGCCGTCATCGACTTCGGCGGCCTGGGCATGGGCGACCCCGCCTGCGATCTGGTCGTCGCGTACACCTTGCTGTCGGCCACGACCCGCCCGCTCTTCCGCGCCGCGCTCGGCGTGGACGACGCCACCTGGACGCGCGGCATGGGCTGGGCCCTGACCACCGCGCTGAACGCGTACACGAGTTACGCGGCCACCGAACCCCGCATCGCCCGACAGACCACCCGCCAGCTCACCGAGGTCCTCACCGAGCACGCAGCACTCAGCACGCAGCACCCGCGAGTCACCCCAACAGACCGGCCGGCGCCCGTAGTTCGGAATGAAGCGGGAGCCGGACCCTGAAGGTCGCCCCCCGCCCGGGCGCCGAGTCGACCTCCACCCGCCCCGCGTGCGCACCGACCAGGGAGTCGACGACGGCCAGCCCCAGCCCGGCGCCACCGGTGGCGCGCGTACGGGACGTGTCGGCGCGGTAGAAGCGGTCGAAGATGTGCGCGGTCTGGGCCGGGGTGAGCCCAGGCCCCTCGTCCGCCACCTCCAGGACCGCGTCCTCGCCGACCGTGCCCACCCCGATGCGGATCGCGGTGCCGGGCGGGGTGTGGGCGACCGCGTTGCCGACGAGGTTGGTCACGACCTGGCGCAGGCGGGCCTCGTCGGCCAGGGCGGGAGCCGAGGCGGGGGCGCCGACGCCTTCCGGGCCGGTGAGGGCGACCGGGCGGGTCGCGTCCAGGGCCCGTATGTCGTGCAGGGCGTCGGCGGCGAGGGTGCGCAGGTCCGTGGGGGCCAGTTCGAGGGCCGGACCGGAGTCGCCGGTGGCGCCCAGGCTGTGCTCGTCGAAGCGCGCCAGCAGCAGCATGTCCTCCACCAGCCGGGCGAGACGGTCCGACTCCCGGGCGATACGGGCCATCGTCGCGTCGATGTCCTCCCGGTCGGAGACCGCGCCCATGCGGTGCAGATCCGTGAGGCCCTTGATACCGGCCAGCGGGGTACGCAGCTCATGACTGGCGTCGGCGACGAAACGGGTCATCCGCGCCTCGGACTCCGCGCGCGCGGCGAACGCGGTCTCCACCTGGGCGAGCATCCCGTTCAGCGCGATCCCACCGAACCCGCCCCCAGCAACCACAGCGCGAGCCACGCGACACCGGCCATCGCGACGAGCCCGCACAGCGCGGCCGCCGCTCCTTCGACGGCGCTGGCTCCCGGACCGTCCGGACTGGGGAAGGAGGCAACGGGACGGGACCTTGTACTGGTCGTGGCCGTCGTCGTCGAAGCAGGCATCGCGGGAACCCTCCGGGGCTTTCGGGGACGTCGTCCCGCACAAGGTGGCGTACGCGATTGCCGGGTTCCGGAGAGGTTCTGGGAGGTTTCTGAGAGTCGGTCGAGCGGGACGCAGGTCACGGGGGCGGTACGGCCGATGTGTCCGGTCCCGTTCCCAGGAAGTTCCCAGAACCGCCCTGCCGCGCGACCCACTGGCGGCTCTCCGCTATCCGCTATCCGAAGGCGGGCAGCACCTCCCGCTCGAACAGCCGCAGGCTCGACCACGCCAGATCCATCGGCATGCCCCCGCACAGCGGATGGAACTGGGTGAACGGCGTTGGCGCGGCCTTGAGTTCGGTCACGAACCGCTCGGGCGTGAGGACCCGGTACTGGTCGCCGCGCCGCAGTTCCGCCAGGCCGTCGGCCGTGCGGAAGGGCGCGGCCACGTCGTCCTGGGCCTGCCACTCGCCTTAGGCGTTGGTCTCGTGCAGGAAGAACGGCGCCATCCGCTCCCACCCGTCGTCGGGATCCTCGGCGAGGGCCACCACCTGGTTGGGCCCGATCGGACTGGGCCCGGGGTCGGGGCGCCCCAACTTCCCCACCTCGTCGCGGTAGTACTCCCACACCCCGGGCACGGAGGGGACGAACCCGTCGGCGATCCGGGCGGCCCGGCGCGCCGCAGGTTCACTGCTGCCGCCGAGCAGAACGGCGGGGCCGCCCGGCCGGTACGGCGCCGGCGTGACACGCACCGTACGGCCCCGATAGCCGAACCGCTCCCCCGCAAAAGCCGACTTGAGGGTGGTGACCACCTCGGTCACCCGCTTCGCCCGCTCCTTCATCGGCACGTCGAACATGGCGAACTCCTCGCGCACATACCCGCCCGCGACGATCACATCGACACGCCCCCGGCTGATGTTGTCGAGGACCGCCAACTCCTCGCGAGGCGCAGCGGATCGTGGAAGGGCGCGATCAACGCGGCGACGAGGAACCGGACTTGCTTCGTACAGGCGGCCATCGCCGCGAGCATCTGGACCGGGCTTGGCAGATAGCCGTCCGGCGAACTGTGCCGACTCCGGGTTGCGGAAGTCGAATCGAAGAGCGAACGCCACGCCAGAACCAGTCATCGTTCGAGAATATGATTCCTCGGTATGGAGAACGCAATATCCACGAGCAGGAACAACCTTTACCAACCCAGCGGAAGGTGATGTTCCCCCAGCCTCTACCGAGCAGTAACCCCTTCGCCCTACGCTGCTGCCGCCAACAACGCGCCAACTAGGCCACGGTGAAGGGGACTTGACACCCATGAAGGCGATAAGACGGCTGGCGGCGCTGCTCGGCGCCACGGCGCTGCTGCTGACGGGGGCCGCGGGCAACGCCCACGCGGCGGCGGCGAAGTTCTCCGATACGACGACGATCGGGACGCACAACGCGTACGAGAAGGACAAGTACACGTACTGGGCGCAGGCGTTGGACTCCGGGGCCTCGCTGCTCGAACTCGACGTCTACGTCGACAGCTTGAGCAAGCGGTGGCGGGTCAGCCACAGCGACCTGTTCTCCAACGACAACAACTGCGAGTACGCGAGCACCCCCGCCGACCTGTACAGCAAGGACCGCAACCAGGACCTCGGCAGCTGCCTGGACAACATGGCCGCCTGGAACACCCTGCACCCGGACCACGCGCCCATCATCATCAAGGTGGAGATGAAGGTGGGCTTCAACCAGACCATCGGTCTCGGCCCGACCGCGTTCGACACCCTGGTCTCGCAGAAGCTCGGCAGCAGCGTCTACAAGCCGTCCGACCTGCTCGGCTCCTCCTACTCCACGCTCGACGCGGCGGCCCAGGCGAACGCGTGGCCCTCACGCGACGACCTCAAGGGCAAGTTCATCTTCGAACTGATCCCCGGCACGGTCGAGCAGGCCAACCCCTTCGACCACTACTGGACCGACCAGGAGTACGGCGACCATCTCCGCGACCTGTACGCGGCCGGCACGATCGCGCAGGCGCAGGCCTTCCCGGCGGTGCTGGGCGCGGCCAACGGCGATCCCCGGGCGAGCCGTTGGACCTCCGACACCTCGATCCGCCCGTGGTTCATCTTCTTCGACGGTGACGCGGCGACATACGTCAACAACGGCTACGACACGTCGTTCTACTCCACGAACCACTACATCCTGATCATGACGGACGCGTACGCGGTGGCCCCGGCGATCTCCTCAACTGCCCCCACGGACGCGGAAGTCGCCGCCAAACTGGCACTACTGGCAGCGGACCACGCAAGCGTGATCACTTCTGACTGGTCGTCGAAGTCGGCGTCGGTCCTGTCGTCGGTGGCCACCAGAACCTGAGGTTCCGGATAGCGGGGACGGGGCACAAGTCCCCCATGTTGCATGGCATCGACGTAAGCGCGTTCCAGTCCACCGCGTACGACACGGACGGCTCCTCCTTCGTCTTCATCAAGGCGACGGAGGGCCATTCGTACGTCAACCCCAGACTCACCGCCCAGACGAAGACGGGCCGTGACGCGGGACTGGTCGTCGGCTTCTACCACTTCCTCTGGCCGGGCAACATCACAGCCCAGGCGGAGTACTTCGTGAGCAAGGCCCCCGAAAAGGCAGGCGACTTGCTGGCCGTCGACTGGGAAACCACGGGCGACGGCACCCACGCCACGAACGCGGAGAAGGACAGCTTCATCCGCAAGGTGAAGTCCCTCCGCCCGAACAACCGGGTCGTCCTCTACTGCAACCGCACCTTCTGGCTGACCATCGACAAGACCTCCTACGCGGGCGACGGCCTGTGGATCGCCGACTACACCACAGCCGGCAAGCCGCGCATCAAGGCGGACTGGAAGTTCCACCAGTACACCTCGGACCCCCACGACAAGGACGTCGCCGACTTCACGTCCAAGGCGGCGTTGCAGACGTGGGCGAAGGACGCCTGACGGTCACGTGAGCGGGCCGTTCAGCCCTTGAAGTCCCCCTTCCGCTCCCGCGAAGCCCCCGCCAGCCCCTTCACGATCCCGTCGACGCCCTCCCGCAGCCCGTACACCGGCGTCCCCGGCTGCTGCCGCCAGGACTCGTCGAGGGTGCCGGCGTCGACCGTGTCGAAGCCGAGGTCGTCGATCAGGGCCCGGACCACGCGCTTCGCCGCCTCGTCGTCGCCGGACACTGGGAGGGCGAGGCGGTCGGGGGCGCCGGACGGGCGGGGGCGGTCCAGGATGTCCTGGGCGTAGGTGCCGTTGAAGGCCTTGATCACGGTGTGGCCGATCTGCTGCGCGACCCAGCGGCTCTCCGTGACGCCGTCGTCGAGGATCGCGGCGATCCGGCCGTCGCGCCCGGGGTAGTAGTTGTTGGTGTCGATGACCGCGACGTTCTCGGCCGCGCCGTCCAGGAAGCCCTTGGGCAGGTCCGGGACCGCCTTCAACGGGACGGTGACCACGACGACTTCGGCCCCGTTCGCCGCCTCCGCGGCCGGTACGGGGGTCGCGCCCGTCTCCTCGGCCAGTGCGGTGAGCGTCTGCGGGCCGCGCGAGTTGGCGACGGAGACGTCGTGACCGAGGGCCGTGAGCCGCCGGGTGAGGTTGCCGCCGATGTTGCCCGCGCCGATGATGCCGATCTTCATGACAGACCCTTCGCCGATCCGGAATCCATGCACGCGCATGCTTCTGGCGGCTGCAACCCCGGGTGTCCGCCGCCTATTCCGGCCCCTCCCCCGTACGAGTGACACCGCGCTCGCGGCACCTACTCCCCGAACGGATCCTCCAGCTCCGCCCGCAGCACCTCCGCCGCCGTCTCCGCGTCCCCCTCCGCGACCGCCCGCACCAGCGCCTCGTCCCCGGTGTTCGGATCACCGGCGTGAACTGGCCGAAGATATCGGCGAGTACGGGGGTGCGGGCCGCGGCGACCACGGCCGCGTGCAACGCTATGTCGGCGTCGACGAACGCGATGTCGTCCGCCCCGGAGGCGCCCCGGCGGGCCTCCAGCGCGCGCTCCATCACTGTCACGCCCTCGGGCGTACGACGGCTCGCCGCCAGCCGTGCCGCCCGGGCCTCGACGCCCATCCGCACCTCGTAGACGTCGGTCACCGCGGCCGGACCAGCCCCGCCCCGGCGAGCGCCCGCAACGCCTCGCGGACCGTCGAGCGGCCCACGCCCAGCTCTGCGGCCAGCGTGGTCTCACCGGGCAGCTTGCTGCCGACCGGCCACTCACCGGCGGTGATCTGCGCCCGCAGCCGCTCGGCGGCCTGTTCGACGAGGGGACGGGGACGGACGGGATCTAGCGGCACGGGCGGCTCCCGCGCGACGGCCGCCCCCTCGAGCAGGGCCCGGCGGCCGACGTCCTCACCAGTGACCAGGTCGGCAAATGCTTCCATCTGCCGCTGGTCCTGGAGCGGCGCGAGGACCGCTGGAGCGTACGGATCAGGAGCAGCCGGCCCTGACTCACCGCCGGACATGGCGGAAGGGGCGCCCGTCCACCGCAGGACGGGCGCCCCTTCCGACCGATCAGGTCACTTGTTCAGGTGGGCCCAGAACTCGTCGAACGACAGGACCTTGTCCCCGTTGAGGTCCCGGCTCTTGATGATGGCCTCGGCGACCGTCTCGGTGACGTTCCAGTCGCCTCCCTGGGCCAGGGCGGTCTTGAACTCGGCCGAGGTGATGAAGCCGTCACCGTCCGTGTCGATCCGCTGGAAATGCTTGCGTGCTTCCTCGATGTCCGCCACCGGATCCGCCCCTTCGTAACGCTTTACTGCCTGTTGACGGACGTCAGACTAACCGGCCGCACGCGCCCGCAGTGCGGCGACCACCCACGCGAACTCCGGCCGGTGCGCCGCCGCGGGGCCGCCGCCCTTCACCGTCGCCAGCAACTCCCGGTACCGGGCGAGCCGTTCGTTGGACGCCGACTCCATCCGTTCGAGTACGACGGCCGGGTCGCCGCCGTCGCCGAGCACCTCCCGCAGGATCGCCTCGGCCTCCGGCGACCCGGGGTCGATCCCCCGCTCCCTGGCCTCCGCGCCCAGCTGCACCAGCCGCATGGGAAACCAGGTGGACCGGCCGCGGACAGCGGCACGCTCCTGGTCCGAGGCGTTGAACTCGACGGCCTTGCGCATCTGCGCCCGGAACTCCGGGTCCTGCACCATCTCCGCCAACTCCACCCAGGCGTCGACCTGTTCGGGGGTCGGATCGTCCGGCAGGTCCACTGCGATGGAGCGCATCCGCTCCTTGATGCACGGATCGACAGCATCGAGGTCGTGGAACAGTTCCTCCACGAACTCCTCCATGATCCGCCTGCGTTCGGCCGCCGACAGCCGTGCCAGCTTGTTCATGAGCGTCATCTCCTCCGCGGTCGAACCGCGTCTCGCGACGGTCGACAGCACCGCCCGGGTCACCCGCAGCGAACGGATCTGCGCGTCCAGCGCCACCACATGCGCGGCGGCCACCTCCGCGACCGTCGTCTCACCGGCCAGCACCTTGCGCACGGCGTCCAGGCCGAGGCCCAACTCGCGCAGGGTACGGATCAGTTCGAGGCGGGCGACGCACTCGGCGTCGTAGAGCCGATAGCCGCCCGCGGAGCGGGTGACCGGGGTGAGGACGCCCTCGTCGGACCAGTAGCGGATGGTGCGCACGGTCAGTCCGGTGGACCTGGCCAGTTCCCCGATGGTGAGGAGTCCGGTGCCGTCGTCGATCATGTCTGTGAGTGTGGGCCTTCCAGTGGGTGGAGACTCAAGCGGCGCAAGGAGCTTGGTGATGGAGACTCTTCGGGACATTCTCGATGCGGTGGCCCGGGACGACCTCCCGCCGGCGGACGGTCGCGTCACCGTCGTACCGCAGATGTCCGAACGGGACGCGGGGATCCTCGCCTTCACCGCGCACGCCGTCGTCTTCATCGACGAGGATCCGCAGTGGGTCCACGAGACCCTTGCTGCCGTACCGTGCGACGCGCTCGCGGCGCCGATGAACCCGTATTTCCTGATGGCCCTGCTGGAGCGGACGGGCCGCAGGGCGGAGACGATCGACGCGATGCTCGTGGGGTCCCCGCTGGCGGGCGAACCGCCGCTCACCCTCACGGAGATCACGGACGGCGACCATCCGCGGATCGTGTACGCCCGCGGTCGGCGCGACGACGTGCGCGCATGGACGACGGAGGGCGGTGTGGCGGTGCTGGGCCGCGGGGTCGGGGGCCGCCTTGAGGTCTCCGTCGAGATCGACGAGGACGTACGGCACCGGGGGCTGGGGCGGGCCCTGGTGACCGCCGCCCGCCACCTCGCCGCAGAGCCGCTGTGGGCCCAGGTCGCGCCGGGGAACGCCCGCAGCCTGCGGGCGTTCCTGGCGGCGGGTTACCGTCCGGTGGGTTCGGAGGCGGTGCTGCTCAGCGCGCGGTAGACGTCAGTACGCGCTGAACGTCAGTGCCACGGGCGGTAGTTCGGGTTGCTCTCGCAGTCGCTCATGATCTCGACCTTGGTCTTCTTGTCGACCGGGCAGACGCCGATGACGTACTGCCGCGCGATCCCGCCGGGGAACGCGACCTCGACCTGGTCGGCCCACTTGTGGGTGTCGCCGATGGTCTTGTTGACGTCCACACCGCCCGGGGCGTCGATGTAGTAGTTGTAGCCCGACTTGTACCAGGTCTTGTACAGGTCGTGGTCGTACGTCGTCGACACGTACGGCGAGGGCTGGTTGACGAGGACGTACTTCTCGATGTCGTACTGGCCGTCGACGACGTCCTTGGGGGCGAAGCCCTGGTCGAAGACGATCGCGGGGCCGCGGCTGTCGCTGCGGTAGAGGGTGCCGCAGGTGGTGCGCCAGACCGGGTCGGGGGTGATGCGGCTGATGTCCACGCGCTGGTCGACGGCGGCCATCGCGGGGTCGGCGACGACGGGGCAGGCGGGCGCGGCGGCACGGGCCGGGGCGTGGGTCGTGTGGGTGGGAACGGTGGCGGCCGTGGTGGCGAAGACGGCCGCGAGCGACAGGGCGGCGGCAACGGCTCGTCGCCGCAGGTGAATCGTGATCATGCGGAGCACGATCCCGGTTCTGCGGCGACGAGTCGCGGATCTTCACCCGTACGGGGGCGTGTCCAACTGACCGGATTTCAGCCGGAATACAGCGGACTCCTGCATACAGGCCTCAGCGGAAGATGCCCGTGTGGCCCAGCGAGTAGCGGCCCGGCTGCGGGTACACCGCGAGGCCGTGCGGGCCGCCGCCGACCTTGATGCGGGCGAGCTGGGTGCCGGTGCGGGTGTCGATGGCGTAGACCTCGGAGTTGTAGCGGCCGGACAGCCACAGGACCTTGCCGTCGGCCGAGACGCCGCCCATGTCGGGGCTGCCGCCGCCCGGGAGGTGCCACTTCTTCGTCAGCTTGTTCTTGGTGAAGTCGAAGATGGAGATGGTGCCTTCGCCGCGGTTGGAGATGTACATCTCGCGCGAGTCCCGGCTGATGTACAGACCGTGGCAGCCCTTGCCGGTGGGCAGGAAGTCCGGCTTGGCGAAGGTGTCGCCGTTCAGGACCCACATGCCGTTGGCCATCATGTCGGCGATGTAGAACTTCTTGCCGTCCGGCGAGATCTTGACATCCTGCGGCATCGAACCGTGGAACGGCAGTTTCTGCTGCCCGATGACCTTCATCTTCTCGGTGTCGACCTTCAGCAGTTCGCCGCTGAACTCGCAGGAGACGATGAAGTACCGCCCGTCCGGGGAGAAGTCGGCGTGGTTGACGCCGTAGCAGCTGACCGGGACGGCCTTCACGGTCTTCATCGTGTGCGCGTCCCGGAACACCAGCTGCCGGTCCAGCGAGGCCATCACGATCGCGTACTTGCCGTTGGGCGTGAAGTACAGGTTGTACGGGTCGTGCACGTCAACGGGCTTGCCCGCCCTGCCCGTTCGCGGGTCGATCGGGGTGAGGGTGTTGCCCCGGTCGTTGTTGACCCACAGCGTCTTCAAGTCCCAGGAGGGGACGACGTGTTGGGGCTGGACACCGACCGGGATGGTCTCGACGACCTTGTACGTCTTCGGGTCGATCACCGAGACCGTGTTGGAGTTGGTGTTGGGGACGTAGACCCGCGACGGGAAGTCCCGTACGACCGGGGAGAGTTGATTGGGGCGGTCGGCCGCGTACACGTCTGCCGGGTCGAGCACCGGCGGCATACCGGGCAGCGCCCGCGCGACCTGCGGCTTCTTCTGCTGCTGCGGCTGGAGCGCGGCCTTGGTACCGAGGGCCTCGTCGGCGTGGTCCTGCGAGCCGCAGCCGGCGAGGGCGGCGAGGGCGATCCCGGCGACGAGGGCGCGGGTGAGGGGGATGTGTCGCATCAGCTCAGCAGCTCCGTGGTCGTCACCGCGCGCAGTCCGCGGCGGTGGAGTTCTTCCAGTACGGCGGGGAGCGCGGCGACCGTGTCGGCGTACCCGAAATGCATGCTGACGACCGAGCCGTTGCGGACCTCGGCGAGCACCTTGCGGGTGACGGCGGGGGCGCCGGGCGCGGTGAAGTCGAGGGAGTCGACGTCGTAGGACAGCACGTGCGGGTAGCCCACGCGGTGGGCCAGGCGCTGGACGAGCGGGGACGCGGCCGGGGCGCGCGAGGGCCGGAACCAGGTGCCGATCGAGCCGGTGAGCCGCTTGAGGCGGTCGGCGCAGCCGGTGATCTCGGCCAGCGCGTCGGCCTCGGACAGGGTGTTGACGGCGATGTGCCGCTGGGTGTGATTGCCCAGGTCGTGGCCGCCGTCGAGGATGCGGCGGGCCATCCCGGGGTGGGTGTCGAGCCAGGTCCCGACGGCGAGGACGGTGACGTGGGCGCCGTGTTTCTCCGCCTCGGTGAGCAGGGCGGTGGCGATCTTGGGGTCGCCCTGGCCGTGAAAGGTGAGCGCGATCCTGGGGTGGTCGCGGGGTCCGTGGGTGATCTGCGCGGGCTGCTGGGGGAAGGCGCGGGGGGCGGGAGCGGTGGGCGGCGTCGCCCTGGCGGCGGGCGCCGGTCCGCTGGCGGGGGCGGCGGGGGATGCGGTGGAGCCGGTCGTGGCACATCCGGCGGCGAGAGCGCCCCCGGCGACGAGCCCGGCACCCGCACGCAACGCCGTACGGCGGTCGGTCGTGGTCACCCGCCCCATTTAAGGGGCGCCAAGTAAGAAACCGGGGCATTAACCCGTTCGGGGGACCTGCACGGGTCGCGCCCCAAAGGGGCGCGGGGCTGTATCGATGTGCGGCTCCGCCGCGTGGGCGCGACCAGCCACAGCGGACCCGCAGAAAACAACGGTCTTTCGCGGGTTCAGCGATCAGAAACGCGCATCTCGAACCACGTCGTCTTCCCACGCGGCAACAGATCCACGCCCCACCGATCGGAAAGCTGGTCGACGAGGAACAACCCCCGCCCGCTCAGATCCATCTCCTGAACCGGCATCAGACAAGGCAACCCACGCGAGGGATCACGCACCTCGACCCGAATCCACCCCCGCCGCCGCTTCATCCGCAGCCCGAACACCCGCGCACCGGTGTGCCGTACGGCGTTGCCGACAAGCTCCGAGACAAGTAAGACCGCATCCTCGGTCAGCTTCGGGCTGAGCCCCCAGTGCCGCAGAACGACAATCTGGGTGAGCCGACGGGCCGCCGCCGCGGACTCCGGCCGGGACGGGAGCGGAACTTCCGCCTCCGTCGGATTGCCGAACAACTCGATCGCCTTCAGTGCCCGCTCGTCCTCGACCGCAGGCGACCAGCGCGCCGCGGTCGCACGGCCTTGTCCCCGCGGCTGTCCGATACCTTCCAGCCCCGCCATGCGTCCATCATGGCCGCCCCGAACGGGCTCCGGGGCTGTTCCGGAGGAATACGCCCCCCGGAAGCCCCCGTTCCGCGACATCTGATTGGCATGTGCCAGTGGCATTTCAGGGCTCGCGACAGCCCCTCCGACCTGCGGTGAAGGCTCTGTTGGAGGCAATCGACAGGCTCCCTCGACAAGGCAGGCTTAAGGTCACGTTAAGGTTCCCATAAACCGCCCCATCGAGGGACCTGTATGAGACATCACGTCAATTGCAAGTGGTTGAGCGGTATTTGACGGTCCGGTTCACTGGAACTTCGATGATCCGATTCACTGGAACTTCGCCTTGCCGGGCCCCTCTTCGACGAAGCTCCGCATCCCCCGCTCACGGTCCTCGGTCGCGAACAGCCCCGCGAACCAAGTGCGTTCGACCGCCAGCCCGGTCTCGATGTCCGTCTCCAACCCGGTGTCGATCGCTTCCTTCGCGGCACGCAACGCGATCGCCGGCCCCTGCGCCAACTTCGCCGCCCACGCATGCGCCTCGCTGAACACCTCGGCGGCGGGCGCCAGTCGATCGACGAGCCCCAGCGCGAGCGCCTCATCAGCCTTGACCATCCGACCCGTGAAGATCAGGTCCTTCGCCTTCGACGGGCCAATCAGCCGCGCCAGCCGCTGCGTACCACCCGCCCCCGGAATCAACCCGAGCAGGATCTCCGGCTGCCCCAACTTCGCGTCGTCCGCCGCGATCCGGAAGTCAGCGCACAACGCCAACTCACAACCCCCGCCCAACGCATAACCCGTAATGGCAGCGACCACCGGCTTCGGGATACGGGCCACCGCCGTGAACGACTCCTGCAACGCCCGCGACCGTACGACCATCCCCGCATGGTCCATCCGCTGCATCTCCTTGATGTCCGCACCCGCAGCGAACACCTTCTCCCCGCCATAGATCACCACGGCCCGCACGTCGTCGCGACGCGAGGCCTCCTCGGCGAGTTCCTTGAGCCGGTCCTGGGTGGCGACGTCCAGCGCGTTCATCGGCGGGCGGTCGAGGCGGATGGTGCCGACGCCCTCGGCGACTTCGAGATTCACGGTCATGCCGGAAGGTTAACGCGCGCTAACGACAACGGGCCCGGTGCTGTGTGTCACAGCACCGGACCCGCAGGTCAACTAGCGTCTTACGCCTTCCACTTCGCCCACGACATGTTCCAGCCGTTGAGCCCGTTGTCCGGCGCCACGGTCTCGTCGTTGGAGTGCTTGACGACCACGACGTCGCCGATCATCGAGTGGTTGTAGAACCAGGCGGCCGGAACGCTGCTGCTGTAGCCGCCCTTGACGTCCCTCAGGCCGACGCAGCCGTGGCTGGCGTTGTAGTTGCCGAAGGCGCCGCCGCCCCAGTAGTTGCCGTGGATGAAGGTGCCGGAGGTGGTGAGGCGGATGGCGTGCGGGACGTCCTTGATGTCGTACTCGCCGCCGTAGCCGACCGTTTCACCGTTCATCCGGGTCACTTCGAGCTTCTCGCTCATGACCATCTGGCCGTTCCAGGTGTCGTAGCCGGGCTTGCCGGTGGTGACCGGGATGGTCTTGATGGTCCTGCCGTCCTGGGTGACCTTCATGGTGTGCTTCTTGGCGTCGACCACGGAGACCTGGTTGCGGCCGATGGTGAAGGAGACCGTCTTGGACTGCTTGCCGTAGACACCGGGGCGGCCTTCGACGCCGTCGAGGTTGAGCTTGACGGTGACCTTGGTGCCGGACTTCCAGTAGTTCTCGGGGCGGAAGTCGAGGCGGTCGTTGCCGAACCAGTGGCCCTCGACGTCGACGGCCGGCACGGTCGTGATGGTGAAGGCCTTCTTCACGGCGTCGGGGTGTGTGATGCCCCGGGTGAAGTTGACCGAGAACGGCATTCCGACGCCGACCGTGGAGCCGTCCTCCGGGGTGAAGTCGCCGATGAACGTGTTCTTCGGGGTCAGCGTGGTGAAGCTGGAGTCCTCGGCGGCGACCCGGCCGTCGGAGTCCTTGGCGACCGCGTGCACGGTGTACTTGGTGGAGGCCGCGAGATGCGTGGCCGGCGTCCAGCTCGCGCCGCCGCCGGTGATCGTGCCGGAGACCTTGGCGCCGTCGGCGTCCTTGACCTCGACCTCGGTCAACTTGCCCTTCGCGGCGCTGATCTTGAGGGCGCCGCTGGTGTCCACGGACTTCGAGCCGTTCTTCGGGGCGATGGTGACGACGGCCTGCGACTGCTTGGTCTCGGCCGTGTCCGACCCCTTGGCCTTGCTGTCGCCCGAGCCGGACCCGGAGTTGGAGCCACCGCCGCCTCCGCACGCGGTCACGGCGAGCAGCAGCACGCCGAGGATCAGCGCCAGCAGCCCCTTGTTTCTCCGGCCGCGCGCGTCAACCGACGCCCCCGATATCGGTCGCACGTTCAAGACTTTCTCCCCTCGCCGGGCCCGGTCCGGCCCGCACCCCTTCGCGCATCTGACGTGCACGTCCGCGCATATTAACCGTCAGGATTTGAGCTTCATGTCAGGCGAATGTCACCGTTCGGTCGCAACTTCAACTGCCGCCTGACACAGGGACCCGGCCCCCTTCTCCGGTCACCTCAGGGCACTGCCCGCCGTCCACTCCTTCCAACCCATGTTCCAGCCGCCGAGGCCGTTGTCCGGAGCGACCTGTTTGTCGTCGCTGTGCACGACCTCGACGACGTCCCCGACGATGCTGCGGTCGAAGAACCACCCGGCCGGGGTGTCCGAGCCGCCGCCCTTGACGTCCCTCAACCCCACGCATCCGTGGCTGACGTTGACGTGTCCGGGGGCGGACGGCGCCCAGTAGTTGCCGTGCAGGAAGGTGCCGGAGTCGGTGAGCTTCATGGCGTGCGGGACGTCGGGGATGTCGTACTCGCCGCCGAAGCCGACCGTGCGGCTGTTCATCCGGGTCACCTCCAGCATCTCCATGACCACCATTTTCCCGTTGTACGTGGTCTTCCCGGGGGCGCCGGCGGTGATGGGCACGGTGGCCAGCAGGTCGCCGTCGCGCCGTACCTCCATGGTGTGTCTGGCGGCGTCGACGAGGGAGATCTGGCTGCGGCCGACGGTGAAGGAGAACGTCTTGTACTGGAGGCCGTAGACGCCCTTCGCGCCCTCCACGTCCCGCAGGCGGAGGGAGACGGTGACCTGGGCGCCGGGTTTCCAGTAGTTCTCGGGACGGAAGTCCAGGCGGGCCTTGCCGAACCAGTGCGGGCGGATCTCGACGGCCGGTTTCGCGGTGACGTGGACCGCGCGCTCGACGGCGGCCCGGTTCTCGATCTCCTGGTTGAAGCCGAGGGAGACGATCATCCCGGTGCCTACGGTGGCGCGGTTCTCCGGGGTGACGTAGGCGATGAACCGCTCGTCGGGGACGTAGGTCGTGAACGTGGTGTGCCGGGCCGAGCGGCGGCCGTGGCCGTCGAGGGCGACCGCGTCGACGGTGTACTCGGCGGCCAGCGCGAGCTTTCCGTCCTCGGGTTCCCAGCGCAGTCCGTCGTCGGAGATGTGGCCGGGGACCGGACTGTCCTGGGCGTCCTGCGACTTCACGACCTGCACGGACTCCAGGCGTCCGCTGGGCACCCGGACCACGAGCCGCTGGTCCGGTTTGACGCCCTTGCTGGCGTCCTCGGGCGAGATCCGGATCACATCCTCGGGCGACGGCGCCTTGCCGAAGATCTCGTCGATACCGCCCCCGCCCGAGCCGTCCGAAGTACAGCCGGCGGCTCCGGCCAGCAGTCCTGCCCATGTCAGTACGGCGGCCAGTGCGGCCCCCGCGCGTCGCGCGCGTCCTTGTGCATGCCTCACGGGGTGCCCAACGAGCGGGCCCGCCTCAGGGAAACGTGAGTGCGACGCAAGCTCTGGGCAGAACAGTGGGGAGGACGACATGACAGGCACACGCGACCGGGACGCCGCGCGCCCTTCACCTCGTCGTTCCATGAGCCGCAGGAGGCCGGACGGTGTCGAGCGCAGCCGAGCAGGAGGCCGTGCAGGAGGGGCACGTCGACGACGGCGTGCCGATGGAGCACGCGGTGGAGGCCGTGCCGTCGCCACGCGCCGCACCCGTGCTGAACGGCGCCCCGCACACCGGACCGCCGATGCCCGTGTGGCCGGGGGCACCGATGCCGTTGGGGGCCCGGTACCGGGTCGGCCCGGACGGGGTGGCGGGCACCAACTTCGCGCTGTGGGCGGGGGGTGCGGAGGCGGTCGAGCTGTGTCTCTTCGACGAGGACGGGGTGGAGACCCGGGCTCCGCTGACCGAGCTGACGCACGAGATCTGGCACGGCTTCCTGCCGGGTGTGCTGCCCGGGCAGCGCTACGGCTTCCGGGTGCACGGCCGCTGGGACCCGTGGACCGGCGCCCGCTGGAACCCGGCGAAGCTGCTCCTCGACCCCTACGCCCGCGCGGTGGACGGCGAGTTCGGGCTGCCGCCCGAGGTGTACGCGCATGTCCGTGACTGGCCGCAGCAGCAGGTCGCGGACACCGTGCGCGACGACCGGGACTCCGCGCCCCACGTCCCGAAGGGCGTCGTCGTCCACGACGACACCACCGACGACGAGTGGATGGACGACCGCCGCCCGAAGACACCGTGGGCGGACTCGGTCATCTACGAACTCCACGTCGGCGGCTTCACCAAACTGCACCCCGGGATACCCGAGGAACTCCGGGGCACCTACGCCGGGTTGGCGCACCCGGCGGCCATCGAGCACCTGGTGAAGCTGGGCGTGACGGCCGTGGAGCTGCTGCCCGTCCACCAGTTCGCTCACGAGGACCATCTGCTGCGCAAGGGGCTGAGGAACTACTGGGGCTACAACTCCATCGGCTACTTCGCCCCGCACGCGGCCTACGCGGCGACGGGCACCGCGGGTCAACAGGTCGGCGAGTTCAAGCGGATGGTGCGGGCGCTGCACGAGGCCGGTATCGAGGTCATCCTCGACGTGGTCTACAACCACACCGCCGAAGCGGGCGAGTTGGGCCCGATGCTGTCGTTGAAGGGCATCGACAACCGCGGCTACTACCGCCTCCAGAGCGACGCCCGCCGCTACACGGACTACACCGGCTGCGGCAACACCCTGCACGTCGTCCAGCCGCACGTGCTCCGGCTCATCACCGACTCCCTGCGCTACTGGGTCACCGAGATGGGCGTCGACGGCTTCCGCTTCGACCTCGCGGCGGCGCTGGCCCGCTCGATGCACGACGTCGACATGCTGTCCCCGTTCCTCGCGGTGATCGCCCAGGACCCGGTGCTACGACGGGTCAAGCTGATCGCCGAGCCCTGGGACGTGGGCTCGGGCGGCTACCAGGTGGGCGCCTTCCCGCCCCTGTGGACGGAGTGGAACGACCGCTATCGCAACGCCGTCCGGGACTTCTGGCGCGGCGCGCTGCCGGACGTACGGGACCTCGGGTACCGCTTGTCCGGCTCCAGCGACCTGTACGCGTGGGGAGGCCGCCGCCCCTACGCCTCGGTCAACTTCATTACAGCGCACGACGGTTACACCCTCCGCGACCTCGTGTCGTACGAGCGCAAGCACAACGAGGCCAACGGCGAGGGCAATCGGGACGGCACCGACGACAACCGGTCCTGGAACTGCGGGGTCGAGGGCGAGACGGACGACGAGCGCGTAAAAGCGCTGCGGCGACGGCAGTTGAGAAACCTCCTCACCACCCTCCTCCTCTCCACGGGCGTGCCGATGCTGGTCGCGGGTGACGAGCTGGGGCGGACGCAGCGGGGCAGCAACAACGCCTACTGCCAGGACAACGAGATCAGTTGGGTGGACTGGGGCCTGCGGGAGGACCCCGGCTGGGCGGCGCTGACCGACCTCACCGCCCGGCTGATCGACCTGCGCCACCGCCATCCGGTGCTGCGTCGCCGGGCGTTCTTCTCCGGGCGGGCCCATTCGGCCGACGGCATAAGGGACTTGGCCTGGTTCACGGCACACGGCACGGAGATGACGGAACGGGACTGGTACGCGCCCGCCGCCACCCTCGGCATGTACCTCTCCGGCCGGGACATCCCCGGCCGCGACGAACGCGGCGCCCCCATCGTCGACGACAGCTTCCTCGCCGTCCTGCACGCGGGCCACCGCCCGGTGAGCTTCGCGCTGCCGGGACCGCCGTGGGCGGAGCGGTACGAGGTGGTCGTCGACACGTCACGGGAGGAGCAGAGGGAGGCGCCGGGGGTGGTTCATCGGGCGGGGGCGGCTATTACGGTGCCGGCGCGGGCTGTGCTGTTGCTGAAAGTGGTGAGCTGAAGGGCCGCCGCGGTTCCGGCCGGGGCGACGTTTCAGGTCCGTGAACTCCGGGGCGGGTGGCTGGCCTGGGGCGGATCGGCTGATCACATGGGGGTGCCCATTACCTTCTTTGTAAAGCCCGGTTCGGGCTCGTGGCCTCCAGGTCCGGTAGGACTCTTTGCCCCTGTTGTTGATGATCCGGGGGGTGCTGTCGCCGGTCCTGGTGGCACC